>NZ_CP048263.1:0-601123 GCF_019469165.1 Gilliamella sp. ESL0443
CAACCTTTTTTCCTTTTAAGGTTATTAATATGATTATAACAGCTTATATAGTGGGTTTATCACAGAGTTATCCACAAAAAATAAATTTGTTTGCTTAAATTTTATCTTTTATTGTCTATAATTTAATCTTAATTATTTAGATCATTTTGGTTAAAAAAGTTATACATCTTAAATATTATGATCAATAAAAATGTAATTATGAGTTTTAATGATCATTATAAAGTTCGAAATATGATCTTTGATCATACTTAGCGACATTTATTTTATTAATTTAAATTTTAAAAATAACTAAGAATAGGGTAATTAATTATCATTTTATTAATTTTTTAAAATACCTGAAAAAGAGATTTTTCTAAAAGATATTGGTGTTTTTAGTAGAAAGCTAATGTAACTAATGTTTAAAAGTAGGATTATAAATATTTGTTTCTTTTAATTCGGAAGTGCTGTGAGGTGGCAGTACCATCATCACTTAAAATAATAGTACTTATTAAAAGCTATTTAGGAAAAGGTTAAAATGTTTTTTTAAGTGTTAGATAATAATAAAATGGGTTAATTTCTATATCTAAATGAATTTTTAATTAGGTTATTATTTAGTTTTTTAGAATTGATATATTAATTTTTGATAGTTACTTTCGTTAACTTATTTGTTTGCTGTAAAAGTGATTGATTTTTGTAAAAGCAAATTTATACTTAGTAAGATTATATTTTTATTGTGAGGTTATTTTATTACTCTTTCACAGTTGCCTTTACCTTTTATATTACCTAATAACGAAACATTTGATAGTTTTTATGTAGGTAATAATCAATTATTGTTTGAATCTTTGCAAACCTTACTTGATAAGGAAGGCTTCAACGTCTTTTATATATGGTCAGCAAGTGCCGCTGGTCGTACTCATCTATTACATGCTTCATGTCAAAATAAGTTAGCAAGCTATATTCCTTTAAAACAGCATGTTCTACTTGTACCTGAGATTTTACAAGGTTTAGATAATTATGATTTGGTTTGTTTAGATGATATTGATGCGATAGCAGGTCATCGTGATTGGGAAGAAGCAATATTTGATCTTTTTAATCGTTTAACCGAAAAAAACGTTAGTAAATTATTGATAACTGCCAGTGCCCCTCCAAAACAAGTTCCTTTTATACTACCTGATTTGGTATCAAGGTTAACGTGGGGGCAAGTTTATCAGTTAAAAGAGTTAAGTGATGAGGATAAATTAAAAGCTTTACAACTTAGGGCTAAGCTAAGTGGATTTGAGCTATCAACGGAAGTTGGATTATTTTTGTTAAAACGTGTTAATCGCGATATGCGAACTTTATTTTCTCTAATGGAAGAGTTTGAAGTAGCTACGTTAGCTCAACAACGCAAATTAACCATTCCTTTTATTAAACATATTTTGGATTTATGAAATGAAAAAGAAACCTGAAGCTATTGTTTTTTTCGATTTAGATGGAACCTTATTTAATAAAGATATAGATGTGTTACCTAGTTCTTATGATGCAATTAGAAAACTAAAACAAAATAATATTGTACCAATAATTGCAACTGGTAGAACACCACCTGAAGCGGTTGATTTGATGAGGGATACTGGTATAGATTCAATTATTGGTATGAATGGCCAAGTAGTTATTTATGAAAAAGAGGTCGTTTTCACAAACAATATTGATAAAAATCTCATTACTCGATTATATGAATATTCAAGAGAAAAGATGAATATTCCATTATCTTTCTATAGCTATAAGACTATGCGAGTGAGTGAAAACAGTCTTCCAGCTCAAAAATTCTATACTTCTTTAAAACAACAAGTACCTCCTGTTGATGATCAAATTTACTTAAAAGAACCGATTCAAATGTTATTACTGCTTTGTGAACAAAGCGAATCACCTTATAGAGAAGTTTTTCCTGAATTGACGTTTATCCGTAATACACATTATTGTGTTGATGTTTTTAATCATGGCGGTTCTAAAGGTAATGGCATTAAAGAATTATTAAAAACTAAAGGTTTTAATGACGTGCCTACTTATGCCTTTGGTGATGGTATGAATGATTTTGAAATGTTCCTAACCGTTGACCATCCTGTAGCAATGAGCAATGCGGTTGATCAGCTAAAAGAAAAAGCTGAATATGTCACTGATACCAATAATAATGATGGCATAGCGAAGGCATTGAAAAAGTTTGGATTAATTTAAGATAAAAAAAATCATCTAATTGTTTAGATTAGATGATTTTAAGTTTAATTATATTACTTTTGTTTAGTGGTGTTGTTTAAAGCCTACATTATTATTACCAAAACAGTTGTCATACTCAAAGCCTGTTAACTCTTTAACTAAACTTCTTATTTCTGGTGTTGCATCTTGTTTTTTGCCACCATTTTTTAATCTATCAAGTTCTTGAATAATAAGTGCATGAGTCGATTTATCTAATTTCATACGATATGTGAAGAAGATACCTAATAGTGCCATTCCACACACACCGAAGATTAATACTAAGTTAATTGCAGTAACGGCACTCTCTGGTTGAACAGCATCTACGCCAGACACAAAACCAGAATATTTCAATACAATACCTAAGACAAAGACGATAGTTGCACGCATTAATTTACCGGCCATGGTCATAGCACCAGCATAAATACCTTCGCGACGTCTTCCTGTTAGTACTTCATCGATATCTGCTAAAAATGTGTATACACTCCAAGGAATATAATAAACACCACCCGTTCCTAATCCAAACCAAATAGTAATACCAATTACAATCCATGTAACATGAGGCATATTAAAGTAGTAGACACCGATATAGCCGATTACCGAAGATATTACTATCAATATTGCAATAACAAATGGTCTTTTGAATCCACGTTTTACACACCAAGCCATGAAAAAGGCAGTTGAGATTAATTGGCAAATACTACTTAAACTGTTCATCTGTGAAACGAAGGTTTTTGGTTGGCCTAAGTTAAATACTACGAAATAAGTAAATGTTGCCGCAAATAACCATTCAGCACCAAAGCCAAATAGATACATACCTAAATGGTTTCTAAAAGTTTTTAAACGGAAAGTTGAAAAAACATCTGAAAATAATTTAACAATACTTTCCCAAAGGCCAGAAGTTGTTTCATCTTCAATTTCATCAACTGATTTTTCCCAGCTATTAAAATAAAGTAAAATTAGTGCTATCGCCATAATAGATGCATAAGTAATACCTGTTAATAAGAATGGTAGTGGAGAGTCTTTACCATCAAATAGATAGAAAAATACACCAGGAATAGCTGCAGCTAAGAAGTTTGCTACTTTACCAAACATCGCTTTGGAACCTGCTAGGTAAGTTCTTTGATCGAAGTTTTTAGTCATCTCTACCGGTAAAGTATTATATGGAATCATAATCATGGTATAGATGAATTCAAATAAAATATAAGTAGTTAAGTAGTACCAGAAATTCATCCCATCTACCCAAAGTAATGGGTAAATAATCATACATGGAATAGCAAATAGGATGAAGAATCGACGGCGACCAAATCGACGTCCAAGTTTTGTATGGTTAAAGTTATCAGTAATAAAACCCATTAGTGGATTTAAAATTACATCTAAATAGGTAGCTATAGAAAAAATTAACGTTGCTTGAAATGCCGAAAGTCCACAAAATGTTGTATAAAAGTATAGTAACCAAGCGGCACTAATTGCTAGAGCACCACTTCCTATCAAATTACCACTACCATACGAAAATCGAGTGAGTGTGGTTATTTTTTTCTGATTATCAGCCATAAATCTATTTCCTTTAATAATTATGAAATACTGTTTTAAAATTATTATTGAAATAATACTAAATTTATACAAATTAATTTTAATTTTTTTTTAGAAATGTGACGTTGGTAACAAATTATTTTGATTTTTAAGGTATATATATTAATATTATTTTAAATAAAAATTAAATATATCATATAGTTATTGTTTTTTTTGAATTGTTTTCTGAAACTGTGATCTTATTAACAGAAAAAATTAATAAAATAATAAAAAATATAAAACAGTATTTCAAAAAATAAATTTAAAAATTTAGGAAAACAATAATGAGTCAATTTAAATTAAAAAAAATACCGCTTTTAATGTTTCTGTCTACCTTTCCTATTTATTCTTTTGCTGGTCAAACAACTTTTCAATATGAACATAACTGGAAATCTATGGATAGGATTCATGGGGATACAATTAAGTTAATCCATAAAACCGACGATAATTGGCAATATGAATTTAAATTTGGTGTTACTGAAGGTGGCGGGAACAAACGTGATGTTTTATATGATGATATGCAAGGTGGATCAGGTGGTGTCGTTATTCAAAAAACATTTACGCTTGATGATGGATGGGGATCGATTATTCCATCATTAGAATTAGGTTTTAGCAAGGATTCAACTCTTTATCAACCAGGATTGAAATATAGTTATAAAATTAATAGTGATTGGTCAACAAGTTTGCGCTATCGTTATGAATGGAAAAAAATATCTCATGCTGAACGTTATAAAAGAGCCAAAATAGCTGGCAAACAAGTTAAATATGTTGCTAGTAGTAATACAGGAAGGAATCGTTTAGATTGGGCATTAATGTATTCTGGTATAAAAGCATTTAATTTTGCCTATACCTTTAACTATTATATTGGTGATTATACTAACAATTCTTATAAAGCCTTGAAAAAAGGTTTTTCTAAAAATGAATATAAAGCTTATAACAATAAAAAAACTGATTATGAGCAAGAATTTAAAATTACCTATAATTATTCAAAATTGTTCCGTCCTTATTTTTCCATTTCTGATGTATCGAAAAATAAAACCACAAATACTCGACAAGCTAAGTTTAAAGTTGGTTTCAATTACGCATTCGGTCAATCAAATAGCAAAGATTCTAATTTCGCTTATAAAACCTATTTCAAATATGCGCATCATTATGGTTTAACTTCACATTACCATGGTGATAGTTTTGGTCTTTATACAGATTTTGATAAGAAAGGCTATGTTGGTCTAAGTGTAAATACCTATAACCAATTAAAAAATAGATTATTCTTTGATGATATTGTTTCTAGTCATTATCAAATTTATGGAGGTTACAATTTTTATTTAGCTGATAATTGGGTACTAACACCAAATATGGAAGTTAGATTCTATTCAGGTGGTGGTTATAAAGCTAAAAGTAAAGAAAACTTACCCCATTATCAGTTAGGTGATGTAAGTGATTCACAACGTCCAGGTGTTCGTTATTCTCCCGCTTTAAAATTGACTTGGTTACAAAGTGATGATCTATCTTTTTATGGCCAATATCGATTTGAATATCGCAAAGTTTCAAGAAGTAAACGCGAAGATAGTGTTCAAGGTTATGTCGATAATCGAGCGCGCAATCGTTTTGATATAGGTACTGATATTAATCTAACTCCTGATTGGAACATTGGCTATCGCTTCTCATACTTAAAAGGGAACTATGTATTACACAATGATAAAAAGCATGATTATCAACAAGAACTGGATATAAATTGGCAAGCAACCAAAGTTTGGCAAGTTAACTTTGCTGCAGAAGATGTGGCAAAAAGTGTTCATTCTGACGCAAGGGAAGCTAAGTTAGCACTAGGATTATCTTATTTGTTTTAATCGATAAAAGTGTTAAAAACAGTTAGTGGTGAAAAAATGATAAAGAAAATTTTTTTCGGATTTTTATTGGTTGTCACTTCAATCAATCAAGTATTGGCAAGTACTGTAATACAAGGTTATGTTTATGTTAATAAACCAGTTGTTTCATCGGTGATAGTCCGTGATGTGAATAATAAAATTTTAAAAACAGCGACTAATAGCGATGGGTTTTATCAACAAGATGTTTCTGAACTGACTCCACCACTAATTGTTTTTAGTAATGAAAACTCACTTGCCCGAAAAGCGGATGAAGGGCAAATGTGTAACGGTAATTGTTTGGTTTCATACGTTCATACCTTACAAAAAGATGAAAAAAATACTGTTAATATTAATCCATTAACTGATTTTTTAACTAGTGAACTAGCTAAACAAATCAATCTTCTAGGCCCAGAACAATTTACTGATAATCAATTATCTTTTTCAATAGATGATGCTGCATTAAGCCATGCTTATAAAAATTATCATTTGCTGTTTGATAAAGCATTACGCCAAGTAGGTATTATTGCTAATTCTTTTGATCCACTTACCACCGAAAATCCAGATATTAACAAGCTACTTAATGTAATGTACTTTAATCGTGGATACGATTCTTCTACTGGTAAAGTAAGTGGTACTGTATTGTTTGATATGCGTTTAAGACCCATTAGCCAAGATTCACCTTTTGATTATGATCAGGCAGTTAAGCAAAAAGAAAGAAATATAAATGCTAAGCAACGTATTTTTATTTTAGGTGATTCGACTGCGTCCAACTATGATAAAAAAGTTTATCCAAGAATGGGATGGGGCCAAGTTTTTGATCAGTTTATTGATGATAAGGCTGATACGGTTGTCATCAATGGCGCACAGTCAGGCCGTTCAAGCCGTAGTTTCAAAACTGAAGGATGGTTCGATTTACTGATCCCTTTAATGAAAAAAGGTGATTATATGATCATCGCTTTTGGACATAATGATGAAAAATGTAACGGTAACAATCCGAAACGAGGTAAAGTGGATGTTGCTAATTTATGCACTTATCCTAATGATGATAATAACCAAAAACAGTATCCATCAACGCAAGAAAATATGTCATTCCAATCCTCTTTAGAAGGTTATCTCGCTGTGGCAAAAGCGTTGGATATGACGCCAATTTTAATGACACCAGTCACCCGTTATAAAGATAAGAATAATAACATTGCTTATCAAAATACTAATCCTGTTAGTCATACGCATTATACCGCCAATAAACCAGGTTTTGCTTATTGGGGAGATTATTCGAATACGATTAAACATACGGCAAAAGTTAATCAAGTTGCTTTAATTGATTTGGAGTCATTTAGTATTGATTTTGCGAACCAACACAAAGATGACTGGCAGTCTTACTGGTTAGCTGTAGATCCTAATGATCCTAAATATCCTTATTATAAAAATCAAACTTCTGGCGTGATTAACAATCCTGATGCTACGCATTTTCAAGAAAAAGGCGCATTAGCTATCGCCAAAATTATTGCTAATGCCATAAACAACGATCCTTGGTTACAGCAAGGAATCACTTTCGATCAAACTCAGATTAACTAATAAAAAGGTATTTGTTAAATGAAAAAATTAATCATTGCGCTATTAGTTCCTTTGGCAATTAATTCATCTATTGCTGCATGTCATGCATTATCTCCGTCTCCTATCAAAATTAGAGAAGCTCGTGATGTTGCACCTAGAGACGGTTTTGGTGGTTATGATTTAGCGACAAATACGGGCACGATCGGTGGCGCTAAAGCAAATGAAAAAATGATCTTTATGGTGAATAACAAAAAAGATCTTTTAGATGCGATTGCGATCAATAAAAATCAGCCTCGTATTATTCAAGTCTCTGGGATTATAGATATTAGTGAAGGCAAACCTTATAAAGACTTTGATGATCAAAAATCTCGTTCGTTGATCAAAATTCCTAGTGATACCACATTAATTGGTGTTGGTAATAATGCTGGTTTTATCAATGGTTCACTTATGTTGTCTAAAGTAAATAATGTCATTATTCGAAATTTAAAAATTGAAGCACCAATTGATGTTGCGCCAAAATTTGAAGAGGGAGATGGATGGAATGCTGAATGGGATGGGATAAATATTATTACCTCAACTTATGTTTGGATTGATCATGTCACTCTAACTGATGGTAAATTTACCGATGATATGTACCAGGAAAAAGATGGCTGGAAATATGTACAACATGATGGTTTATTGGATATTAAGCGTGGTAGTGATTTCATTACTATCTCTTATTGTCTATTTGAAAACCATGATAAGACTATGTTAATTGGCCATAGTGATAAAAATGCTGATCAGGATGAGAATAAGTTAAATATCACGCTTCATCATAATGTTTTTTTAGACATCACTCAACGCGCACCAAGAGTAAGGTTTGGCAAAATCCACATGTATAACAACCTGTTTAAAGGATCGGTTAATAAATCTAAAACTGTATACCCATATCAATACTCTATTGGCTTAGGCTACAAAGGCAGCGTGCTTTCGGAAAATAATCAATTTATGATTGATGGTTTAAAAGATAACTGCAAAGTAGCTAAACAGTTTAAAGGCGATAACCTTCGGGATAATAATTCTCTATTTAATCAATCTAAGTTGAAATTATCATCATGTGGTTTTGTTGATAATTTGAATTGGTCTGTGCCTTATCAATATAGCGTGGATGATATTAAGCAATTTAGTAAAAACTATGGACGATTAGTCGGTAGTGGAAAGCTTTAGAATTATTGAAATAAACAAAAATGTTAGGACCCATAATGAAAAAAATATTAACTTCAATACTTTGTCTGTCTTCGCTTTATGTTAGCGCAGCTTCTGCACAAGAGTGGAAAGCGATAGCTTTTGGCCAATCGACTGACTTAAATTTTGCCTCACTTATCAAGCCTGAAAAAGTGGGAACTAATAATGCATGGATTGCTGGTCAAAAAGATTATTTAGTTCCAAATCAACCTTATCAATTACCGTCAGATTTCTATTTAGAGAGTCGTGGCGGTAAAATTGCTAACTCGCATGATGGAATGGTGGTTTTTTATACTCAATTACCCGTTAATCAAACTTTTACTTTAGAAAGTGATGTTACCTTAGAGCAAATAGGACCTGAAGTGGATGGAAAAACGCCTGCCGCTCAAGAAGCGGTGGGTTTATTTGCTCGTGATACTATTGGCGTAGCTAGAAGTGATCCTCAGCCGGCTGGTTATGAGGAGTTTCCAAATGCTTCAAATGTAATAATGAATGCATTGATTACTCAAAATCAAAAAAATGATAATTTAGTAAAAGTAACCGGCTTAGTACGTGATGGTGTAAAAAAAGCATGGGGTAATGAAGGCATATCAATTGAGAAAGTTGGTTATGTTGAAAATGTTAATTATGTTGATGTTAAAAGTATGCATTTAACAATGACCAGAACGGCAGATCAATTTATCTTATCGATGAAAAATAATGCGACTGGTGAAGAGAAACAGTGGGCAACCAATGATTATTCAGGATTCTTAAATCAACAAGATAACAAAAATATTTATGTCGGCTTTTTTGCTTCTAGAAACGCAAAAGTTGAGTTCAAAAATTCTAAATTAACCCTCAGTGATATAACGGTTGATTATGATAAATTACCCGCTAAACCTGAGGTAATTGTTGATGTTAAACCAACGTTAATTTTATCATCACCGAATGATGTATATAGTAAAAATTATACATTACAATTTTTCCCAAATACTTCAGGTACCGTATTTGTTAAAGAAATTAATAAAACGTTGAATGCGGAAGTTGGTAAGTTATTACAATTTCCAGCTCAGCTAAAAGATGGAACTAATACCTTTACTGTTGAGTTTACTGATAATGCTAAAAATAATACTCAAATTTTTACAATTAATCTAAATAAATCATCGATTGAAAATTTATCTAATATTATTGTTTCGCCAGAAGGTAAAAAGGATAATAAAGGTACCAAACAATCACCGGCTGATTTCGAAACGGCTGTTAATAGCGTTGAACCGGGCGGTGTTATTCATTTGATGGATGGTTATTATGACGGCATAACTCTTCCGGCTCAATTAAGTGGATTACCCGGTAAATTAAAAACCATACAAGCCATTAATAAGCATAAAGCGATTTTTACTAACACTACGTTTAATTTAGATAGCAACTATTGGGCTATTAAGCAGGTTATCTTTGATGGAAATATTGATGATAAAGATAATAAACCAGCTTATTTAAGAGTTTCGGGCAGTCATAATGTAATTGATCAAGTTATTACACGTAATAATAGTGATACAGGTTTGGCTATCTCAGCTAAAAAGAAAAATCAAAATCGAATTTATTGGCCATCTTATAACCTAATTCTTAACTCTGATTCTTATAATAATATGGATAAATCAGGTAAAAATGCTGATGGTTTTGCCGCTAAATTGGGTGTTGGTAAAGGGAATGTATTTAGAGGGTGTATTGCCCATAATAATACTGATGATGGTTTCGATCTTTATAACAAGATTGAAGATGGCCCAAATGATCCGGTATTAATTGATAGTTCTGTTACATATTCAAACGGTTTTCCTTTTTCAAAACCCAATATTGCTAAAGGAAGTATAGGTAATGGCTTTAAATTAGGAGCAGAAGGTCAACCGGTAAATCATAAAATTATCAATTCAATTTCCTTAAATAATAATATGGATGGCTTTACTGATAATTTTAATACTGGTTCTTATATCATGAAGAATAATCTTTCGATCAATAGTGCGAGGTATAATTATATTTTACGCGCTAATCCTTATGAATTTATAAAACCAGTGGTCATTTTTGAACACAACTATTCTATTCGTGATAGCTGGCAATCAGCGATAAAAGATTCATTTGGACCACAGATTAAAAGTAAAGATTTTAAATCTGTAACCAGCAATCAATTATGGAAAGGAAATAGTGACTTTAAAATCACTCGAGATAAAAACGGTAATATAGTGTTACCAAAAGAGCTAAAAACGCTAATCGAAAAAAATAAAGTTAAATAATTAAAATAATAAAGTGCTAGTCTAGTAAGATTTAGCACTTTTAATCTTTTCAATCAGCAATCTCATTCCTCCATTTTTAAATTAAATCGGTTTAATCATTTGTTAATGAAAAATACATTAGAATTTATTCTATTAAGTTAGAAACGATTAAAAATAGTGAATTGAGCCATTTCACCAGTTAAGTTGAAATGGCACAAAATTGAAGGATGTAGTAAACTCTAAATTAAGCTAGTAAGCTTTTGATGTAATTGGTTATTTCAGGATCTTGACTATTTTCAAATAAACATTTTTGGAAACGCTCACCTCTGATCGCATCTTTAAGTAATGATTGATCAATTGACTTCAATGCTTCAATTAAACTTTTTCCTGCTGCATTTTTCATATCATTTAAAATTACAGCATTAGCATTTTGAGATTCACGACGCTCAGGTGGATAACCTAATCCTTTTTCGCCATCAAATGCTTTTTCAAAAATATAACGAGCATTGAGTTCTGCACCCCAACCAAAGCCTTTAGCAAAAGCAAGTGATAACGCATTACCGTTATTTACTTGTGCAAATAAATAAGCATCAGTAGGTTCAATACAATAACCACAGTTAACACCTGGGAATGCATTTAACGCCATTAATGCGCCTTGCCCTGTACCACATCCCGTGATAACAAAATCAACGGCTTTACTGTTTAATAAAATAGCGCTAATAATACCTAAATGAACATAAGTTAATTTTTTATCATTGTCGCCATCCATGCCAACGTTAAAAACAGTATGTCCGTATTTCTCAGTTGCGTTTTTTAATTCATTTAAAATAATTGGATTTTTAGCAGCTTGGCTAAATTCGTTCATTAGTGCTATTTTCATGATTTTCCTCTATTTTGATAGAAATAATAACTAATTGCATATTAGTACATTTCGTTTTCATTATAATCCTACCCAAAAATATATCAATTTTTTTAACTAAAATAAAACGATGTTTTAATAAATTTATTGCAATGTGATGAAAGTCACAAAAACGTCTTAATTTTTATATTACTATATTTAATAAATGAAAGTCTTTTAAACATTTAATTATATTTATATTCAGGGAGTTCATATGGCTAAGGGGAATATCGTAAGGCTATCATATTCATCATTTACAGATGAAGATTCAAAAAATGAAATTATTCGGTTAACGCCAGAAGGTATTTTATGCCACCGTAATTATTTTTATCAAAAATGTTTTACCAATGATGGTCAAAAATTACTTTTTGCTGGTGAATTTGATACTCATCGTAACTATTATTTACTCGATATTGAAAAACAAACAGCAAAACAACTTACTGAAGGACCTGGCGATAATACTTTCGGCGGTTTTTTATCACCAGATGACAAATTTTTATACTATGTTAAAAATGAACGTAACTTACAACAAGTTAATCTTGAAACATTAGAAGAAAAAAATGTTTATACTGTTCCCGATGAATGGGTTGGTTACGGCACATGGGTTGCTAATAGTGATTGTAATGAAATTGTTGGAATTGAAATTGATAAAAAAGATTGGACGCCACTTACCGATTGGACAATATTTAAAGCATTTTATGATAAAAATCCACACTGCCGTTTAATCAAGATTGATATTGAAACCGGTGTAGCTAAAACAGTTATTGATCAGAATGTATGGTTAGGTCACCCAATTTTTAGACCTTTTGATGATAAAACTATCGCATTTTGCCATGAAGGTCCTCATGATTTAGTTGATGCAAGAATTTGGTTGGTTGATCGTGATGGTAAAAATGAAAGAAAAGCGCATGATAATTTACCTGGTGAAAGTTGCACTCATGAATTTTGGGTTCCAGATGGTTCTGGATTAGCTTATGTATCTTATATGAAAGGGCAACAAGAACGATATATTCGTCTTTATAATCCGGTAACTGATGAAGATAAAGAAATCATGGAGATGCCAGCTTGTTCGCACTTAATGAGTAATTTTGATGGCACACTTTATATTGGTGATGGAACAGGCAGTCCTGTAGATGTAATTGATACAAGTGGCTATAAAATTGAAAATGATCCATGGCTTTATATTTTAGCACCTAAAACAAAAACAGCTCATAAGTTGGTTAAGCATAATAGTACATGGCGAGTTTTAGATGGTGATCGTCAAGTTACTCACCCTCATCCATCATTTTCACCTGATAATAAATACGTTTTATATTCATGTGATGCACAAGATGAACCTGCACTTTATTTAACCAAAGTGCCAGCTAACATATTAGAAGAAATGTGATAGACCTTTTGTCTATCATAACTATAACGGAGAATATAATTATGTCGATTTTAAATAAATTTTCACTCAACAATAAAATAGCGCTGGTAACGGGCGCTTCTTATGGCATCGGTTTTGAGATAGCAAAATCATTAGCCGGTGCCGGAGCGAAAATCGTATTTAATGATGTCGTGCCTGAAAATTTACAAAAAGGACTTGATGCTTATAAAGCAGCTGGTATTGATGCCCATGGCTATCTATTTGATATTACGGATGAAGCTGCTGTTGAAAAATCGATTGCTCAAATTGAAAAAGAACATGGTGTGATTGATATTTTAGTCAACAATGCTGGTATTATTCAACGCAAATCAATGCTTGAAACAAGTGCGGCTGATTATCGTAAAATTATTGATATCGACTTAACAGGTCAATTTATTATGGCAAAAGCAGTCCTTCCTTCAATGATCAAAAAAGGAAGTGGCAAAATTATCAACATCTGTTCAATGATGAGTGAACTTGGTCGTGAAACGGTTGTTGGTTATGCATCGGCTAAAGGTGGTTTAAAAATGTTAACCAAAAATATCTGTTCTGAATTTGGTCATGCCAATATTCAATGTAACGGTATTGGTCCAGGTTATATTGCCACTCCTCAAACTGCGCCATTACGTGAAAAACAAGCAGATGGTTCTCGTCACCCATTTGATCAGTTCATTATTGCTAAAACACCGGCAGGGCGATGGGGGACTCCTGATGATTTAGCTGGTGCAGCCGTATTTTTAGCATCGGAAGCATCAAATTTTGTGAACGGCCATATTCTTTATGTTGATGGTGGTATTTTAGCTTATATCGGTAAACAACCTTAATAAAATAAGGTTAAAAATTAGATAATTTAAGAGATAATAAAATAAAAGGATGTTATTTATTATCTCTGTTTTTTTTATAAATTTAGGAGTAATGTCATGTTTTGTTTTAATTCAGATATTGAATTAATTGATTTAGGAAATGGGGTTAAACGTAAAATTTTAGCTCATGATGGTAATATGATGGCGGTTGAAGTTCATTTTGAAACTGGCGCAATTGGTGCGATGCATCATCATCCACATGAACAACTAACCTATGTTTTGTCTGGTGAATTTGAATTTACTATCGGTGATGAGACTAAGATTGTTCGTGCTGGTGATACATTATATAAAAAACCCAATATTGAACATGGTTGTGTTTGCAAACAAGCTGGCGTTTTGCTTGATATGTTTACTCCTCAAAGATTAGATTTTTTATAAAATAGCTAGTTCATTATTAATTATGATATACTTTCGATAATTTTGATTTGTTCTAGTTGATCACTTAATAATAGAATAATGACTAATTTTTAGTAAGGAGATGTGCTAATAATGAATGATAGCTCACCAGAATCGGTTGCTTCGGTTTTAAAAGTTTTCGGAATTTTAGAAGCTTTATCCGAATCTAAAGACATTGCTATATCAGAATTATCGCAAAAAGTAATGATGCCCAAAAGCACTGCCTACCGTTTTTTACAAACCATGAAATCATTAGGTTATGTTAATCAAGAAGAAGATTCAGATAAATATTCTCTTAATTTAAAATTACTTGATTTAGGCAACCGTGTACTTTATCACCAAAACTTTTTAGCTATTGCTGATTTAGAAATGAGAAAGCTAAGGGATAAAACTAAAGAAACGATCCACTTAGCTGTTCGTGAAGGTGACCAAATTATTTATATTAATAAAGTGGCATCAGAACAATATAGTCTTTGTTTAACTTCTAAAATTGGTAATCAAGCAACTGTACATGCCAGTGGTTTAGGTAAGGTTTTATTGGCTTGGTTAGATGATGAAAGCAAAAAAAGCTTAGTAAACGGCATTAATTTTGTTCGATACACACCTAAAACAATTACCAGTAAAGAGGCATTTTTTGCTGAACTTGATGAAGTTAAACGTTTAGGGTATGGCAAAGATGATGAAGAATCAGAGCTTGGTTTACGTTGTTTTGCTGTGCCAATTTATAATCGTTTAGGTAATATTATTGCAGCTTTAAGTTTATCAACCTCTATCTTTAGATGTAATACAGCAGAAGATGAAGCTAAACTTGTCGGTGAAATTAGCCAAGCTGCCGCTAAAATATCTGAATTAATTGGTTATAATAAGCAATCAAAATTATCAAATTAAAGGTTATTATTGATAAATAACTCCTAAGCTTACCGCTTGGTTTGCT
This sequence comes from Gilliamella sp. ESL0443, assembly GCF_019469165.1. NCBI lineage: Bacteria > Pseudomonadati > Pseudomonadota > Gammaproteobacteria > Orbales > Orbaceae > Gilliamella > Gilliamella sp. ESL0443. Next base: position 15,157 of record NZ_CP048263.1, read on the forward strand.
CCAGTTACTTCTGGAATATTAGATGGAATATTATTCATCCTACAATATGCAAGCCAAGCGAAAGCAATCGCTTCCATATCGTCACTGTTTACCCCTTTCACATCTGTGGTCAAAACTTCCCATTTTGGTAATAATGCTGAAAATCGTTTCATTATCAGAGGATTTTTTGCCCCTCCGCCACAAACTAGCAATTGACAAGGTAAATGAGCATTTATTAATAATTTATTAATCTCATGAGCAACAGTGGTAGCAGTAAATTCAACGAGTGTTGCTTGAATATCTTGAGCGTTTAGATTGAAGTTACTGAGTTTTTGGTTAAGCCAAGTTAAGTTAAATAATTCTCTACCAGTACTTTTTGGGGCTGGTAGTTGAAAATAATTTTCATCACATAACGTATTTAATAAACTTTGATCAACTTTTCCTAATTTAGCCCATAAGCCGTCTTTATCATAGTTTTTCCCTAGATTTTTATTTATCCAACTATCAAGTAAAACATTGCCTGGCCCAGTGTCATAACCAATTACAGGTTGGCCTGGTATTAGAACGGAAATATTGCTAATACCACCAATATTTAAAACAACACAATTAATTGACGGATTTAAGAATATCGCTTTGTGAAAAGCCGGAACTAATGGTGCTCCTTGGCCACCATAAGCCATATCTTTACGACGAAAATCAGCAATTGTTGTAATGCCTGTTTTAGCAGCAATGATATTGGCATCACCAATTTGCATAGTAAAGGGATGTTGGCTATTAGGAGAATGATAAATAGTTTGCCCATGGCAACCAATGGCTTTAACTTGTTTTTTATCAATATGATTTTGCTTTATAAACTGATCAATGCTTATTGCGTAAAGCATACCAAGCTGGTGATCAAGCTCACCGAGCGCTTGTAATGTAGTTTGCTTACTATTACAAAGCGTTAATAATTGACTTTTAATTTCAGTTGGCATTGGGTAGCAATCACTAGCAATCGAAGTAATATTCCCATCAGTAATATCAACTAATGCAATATCAACACCATCCATACTGGTACCTGACATTACGCCAATGTATAAATTTTGCATAATATTATCCTTGTCGAATGATAGTACCAGTTTGGACATCCCGGATGATTGATGGTTGTGAACGCTCACCGGTTTTACCATCTAAAATTGGAAAAAATTGACCAAATTGGTTTGCAACTTCTATTGCTGTTTTACAAGATTGATGACCAGAAAGGTTGGCACTTGTCGAAACTAATGGCTTACCAAATAAATCACAAAGTTTACATACTAATGGATGATCAGTAACGCGAACGGCGATAGAATGATATTTTCCGCTCAAAAAATTTGGTGTATTAATATTTTTCGGAAAAACCCAAGTATTAGGACCGGGCCAACTATCAATAGCCATCTGTTTTTGAACTTGAGTCAAAGCCGATTGATCAATATAAGGGATCAGTTGTTCATAGTGACTCGCAATTAAAATTAAACCTTTTTCAACTGAACGTTGTTTTAATTTTAACAATTTAAAAACTGCTGATTCACAATCGGGATCACAACCTAAACCAAAAACAGCTTCAGTTGGATAAGCAACCACTTCACCTTTTTTTAATAATGAATTGATTTCTAAAAGACTTAATAAGTTTGCCATTAAATTTTGTATGTTTACCAACTATTGTTAAAAATTATATTAAACTGAGGTAAGCCTATTTGCAAATTGAAGATGGTAGCAGTGATATTAAGATAAATACCGGTTTAAGATAATTAGTCAAATTACTCCCAATTCATTTGTGGGAAATAGTTAACAGTTAAATCAACAACCTGCTGCATACTGATTATTTCTACTCTTGGATCTATTAGTGAAGCTAAATTACGAGCATTAATATCATTATCAAGCACAAAACAATTTTGGGTATTTTGTAAAATAGCCTTCAATATGGGATTATTTTGACAAGCTATAATTACGCCATTTTGCCAGAAAAGTACTGCATCTTGCGCTGAAATTAGCGTTGGATCAATTGTTGATTGGTTATTTGTTGTGATGGTATGTAGCATTTGTTACCCTTAAATTACCCTTCAAAAACCCCGTTCCTCAACTTTTTTTGATATAAATTAGAGTTAATTTTACTTGGTACATCTTTATTAGTATATAATAAGGACTATTTATTGAGCAAAGAATTCGTCATGAAACCTATTATTTTAGCCAATGAACAAGAAACAATTTTGTTTGGTCAACAATTGGCTGAGCAGTGTTTAAAATATTTGTCTAATCATGATAGTGCAATTGTTATCTATCTGATAGGCGATCTCGGTGCTGGTAAAACAACGTTTAGCCGTGGCTTTTTGCAGCAGCTCGGACATGTCGGAAATGTTAAAAGTCCGACTTATACTCTTGTTGAACCTTATCAATTTGATATGTTTTCAGTATATCACTTTGACTTATATCGATTAGCTGATCCAGAAGAGTTAGAGTTTATGGGGATTCGTGAATATTTTTCATCGAAATCAATTTGCTTAATTGAGTGGCCTATGCAGGCTGAAGGTATTTTACCTCCAGCCGATATTGAAATTCATTTGGCTTATTTGGCGTTTGAACGCACAGTTTGTTTGCAAGCAAACAGTGAAAAAGGGCAAGCTATTATTAACCAATAAAATTAGCGAAAAAAATGAAAAAAATACTCACTTTTTTTATATTATTACTGCTTTGTGGCTCAGTTTATGCTTCACAAGTCGTTATTGCTGTTGATGCTGGTCATGGTGGTAAGGATTCTGGTGCCGTTGGTAAAAATAAGTTATACGAAAAAAATGTCACCATTTCGATAGCAAAAAAATTAACTAATTTATTGAATAAAGATCCTAACTTCAAAGGCGTATTAACACGTAGCACGGACAATTTTATTTCTGTACCTCAACGTTCTGATATTGCCCGTAAAAGTAAAGCAAACTTATTAATTTCTATTCATGCAGATGCTGCACCTAATCGTAGCGCGTCTGGTGCATCAGTTTGGGTATTATCTACTAAACGCGCCGATACAGAATTGGGGCGCTGGCTTGAACAAGATGAAAAACAATCGCAATTATTAGGTGGTGCAGGTGACGCATTAAGTGATGATCATGACCAAAATTTAAGCCAAGCAGTATTAGATTTACAATTCTCTTATTCTCAGCGGGTTGGCTATGAATTAGCCACTCAGGTTTTAAAAGAGATGAAAGGTGTTATTAAATTGCATAAGAATAGGCCTGAACATGCAAGTTTAGGTGTATTGCGTTCACCTGATATCCCTTCAATATTAATTGAAGTTGGATTTATTACTAACGAAACTGAAGAAAGTTTGTTAGCAAGTAATGCCCACCAAGATAAAATTGCTAAATTGATTTATCAAGGTATAAAAAATTATGTCAAACAGAACCCTAAATTTGGAAAACAGCATTAATGGCTATTCATATATTATCACCTCAATTAGCTAACCAAATCGCTGCCGGAGAAGTGGTAGAACGACCAGTATCGGTGATCAAAGAGTTAGTTGAAAACAGTATTGATGCTGGTAGTACTCAAATTGATATTGATATTGAACAAGGTGGCAGTAAATTAATTCGTATTCGTGATAATGGTAATGGTATTGCTAAAGATGAATTGGCATTAGCTTTAGCTCGCCATGCAACCAGCAAAATTAATACGTTGGATGATTTAGATACCATAATGAGTTTGGGGTTTCGTGGTGAAGCGTTGGCAAGTATCAGTTCTGTTGCTCGGTTAACCTTAACTTCACGCACAGCTGATCAGTCTGAAGCATGGCAAGTTTATGCTGAAGGTCGTGAAATGAAACCAACAATTAAACCGGCTGCACATCCTGTTGGAACGACGGTTGAAGTTCTTGATCTGTTTTACAATACGCCTGCTAGACGTCGCTTTCTTAAAACTGATAAAACAGAATTTATGCATATTGAGGAGTTTGTTCGTCGAATTGCACTTGCTAGACCTGATATTACTTTTAATTTGCAGCACAATGGGAAACTCGTCAAACAGTATCGAGAATCACTTCTTGAAAAACGTGTTGAATTAGTTTGTGGACGTACATTTGTTCAAAAAGCGATAAAATTAGATTGGCAACATAATGATTTATTCATCCAAGGATGGGTAAGTAGCAGTGAAGTGAGTGAGTTGCAATATTTTTATGTTAATGGGCGAGTAATAAAAGATAAATTAATTAATCATGCTTTGCGTCAAGCTTATAGTAGCCGGACTAATGAACAACAGAGTTATGTCATTTTTTTACAGATCGACCCTAAACAAATTGATGTGAATGTTCATCCTGCTAAGCATGAAGTGCGTTTTCATGAAGCAAGATTGGTGCATGATTTTGTTTATCAAGCTATTGTCATGGCGCTTGAGTCAAACCAACAACTTGCCAATGACGGAAATGTGCTAATGATGCCGAATCGGCAAGCAGCTGGTGAGAATATTTTTAATAATAAAACTGAGAATAAAACTTATTCACCAACTAGCGCATTACCTAAAAAAGCTATTAATCATGTTAAAGAAAATAGACTATATGGGCAATTGGTTGATACTAAGTTAAAAGGAGCAATAGAAAAAACGCTCTTAAAATCTTTTGAATTATCGGATGATGATAGTTCTATAACTGCACCACAACAAGCGGTTATTGAGGGATTGTTTCCTAAACGAAATGTACCTTTGCAATCACTACATCAGCAAATTGATAGATCTTCACTAGTACAATTTGGTAAAGTATTAACGGTTATTCAACCAGATATAGCCTTAATTGAAAAATCAGAAAATAATCAACAAAAGTTCATGTTAATGAAGTTGTCGGTTGCTCAACAGAAAGTAAATTCAGTTAAATTATTATCTAACGAGTCAGAAAGATTACTCATTCCATTGACAATTTTGATTAATAAGAAAGAACAAAAAGTATTAAATGATTATCAAGAACAATTGAAGTTTTTAGGCTTTGATTTTTATATTGATAAAGCAAAATTGCATTTGCATAATGTGCCAAAAATGTTAAGAACTACAAATTGGCAAAAATTATTACCAACTTTAATTTCGTTTCTTTTATCATCCGGTAAGGATGTGCTTGATCCAACGCAAATTATAGCTTGGTTAGTTGAAAATTGTGGAGATGATTCTGTTGAAAATTGGAATGTAACTAAAGCTATCGAGTTGTTAGTACAATTAGAACAGATAGATATTAATTTATTACAACAAGATAGCTTTTTATATCCGATTGATCTTCAATCTTTTTCACAATCAATTTTATCATGAATAAACCAAAAATTATTTCGTTAATGGGGCCAACCGCATCGGGTAAAACTGCTTATGCCATGGCGCTTTACGACAAGTATCCTATAGATATTATTAGTGTTGATTCCGCACTTATTTATCGAGGTATGGATATTGGCAGTGCAAAACCAACTAAAGAAGAACAACTTAAATATCCACATAAACTTATTGATATTTGTGACCCTGCAGAAAGTTATTCTGCTGCTAACTTTAGGCATGATGCGATTGTAGAAATTGAAAAATCATTAAGTAATGGCCGAACGCCATTATTAGTTGGTGGAACAATGTTGTATTTTAAGGCGTTAATTGAAGGACTTTCTCCTCTTCCTGCGGCAAATAGTGATATTCGCGATCAAATTGAGGAAAAAGCAAATCGATTAGGTTGGCAAGCGATTCATGAGGAGTTAAAAAAAGTTGATCCTGTATCAGCTCAGCGAATCCATCCCAATGATCCACAACGCCTTAATCGAGCATTAGAGGTTTATCTTATTACTGGTAAAAGTTTAACTGAATTAACTAAAGAAAGTGGTGATGCATTACCTTATGATATTATGCAATTAGCTATCATGCCGGAAGATAGAGCAGAATTACATCAACGAATTGAACAACGCTTTTTACAAATGCTAGATCAAGGCTTTGAAGATGAAGTAAAAAAACTTATGCAGCGCCCCGATCTTCATTTAAATCTACCTTCTATACGTTGCGTAGGGTATCGTCAAATGTGGGAATATTTAAATGGCGATACTAGTTATGATGAAATGGTTTTTAAAGGAATTTGTGCTACTCGCCAATTAGCAAAAAGGCAAATTACATGGCTTAGAGGTTGGAAACAATCGATAACATGGTTAAATAATGATAATATAGATTCAGTTCTTAATCAGATTTTTTAAGTTACAAATAGTAGTAATAGTTTTTGGTATTTTTTCTATTGGTTATTATAATACGCTAAATTTTTTCATTTCTTAAAAAAATTTCTACTTTTCTTAACGATTATGGTTACTTGTTTGTATAAATTTCGTTAATATATTAAATTTTTAGTTATTTGTGCATAAATTACTGTTGATTAGTTTAAGAGCTGAGTTTTTTATGTTATTTTGATAAGCACTACATAAGTACTTTATATTGCAATCACCTAAATTATTATTTTTGATTGTAAACTTATTTTATCTTTATATTTTTATTTCATTTTAAAGGATAAACTCATGTCAAAAGGGCAGTCATTACAAGATCCTTATTTAAATTTGCTTCGTCGCGAGCATATTCCTGTATCTATTTATTTAGTTAACGGTATTAAATTACAAGGACAAATTGAATCATTTGATCAGTTTGTTATTTTATTAAAAAATACTGTTAGCCAAATGGTATATAAGCACGCTATCTCAACTGTGGTACCATCAAGACCAATTTCTGGATTGATATCACAACCTGAAGAGGACAGCGAAAGCTAATTAGTTGGGTGGAGAATGTGATTGTTTGAGCGATATAAAGGTGGTGAATCTGCCTTATTAGTCCATGTATTCTTCCCTCAAGAAAGCGATATCGAGGATTTAAAAGAGTTTGAAGTGCTTGTTTCTTCTGCTCAAATTGAAATTCTCGATATTGTGACAACCTCAAAAAAGTCCCCACAAGCTAAATATTTTATTGGTGAAGGAAAAGCATTAGAAATCGCCGATAAAGTAAAAGTACTTAATGCTTCAGTCATTTTAGTTAATCATACTTTAACACCGACCCAAGAACGCAATCTTGAGCAATTATGTGAATGTCGCGTAGTAGATAGAACTGGATTAATTCTCGATATTTTTGCTCAGCGCGCTAGAACACATGAAGGTAAATTACAAGTTGAATTAGCACAATTGCAATATTTATCTACTCGATTAGTTCGTGGTTGGACTCATTTAGAACGCCAAAAAGGTGGAATTGGCCTTCGTGGACCTGGTGAAACTCAGTTAGAAACTGATAGAAGATTAATTCGCCATCGTATTCAATTAATTTTATCAAGACTTGCTAAAGTTGAAAAACAGCGCAATCAAAATCGTCAATCTAGAAGTAAAGCAGATTTATCAACGGTATCATTAGTTGGTTATACAAATGCTGGTAAATCGACTCTCTTTAATGCATTAACTAATGCTGAAGTTTATGCTGCCGATCAATTGTTTGCAACGCTAGATCCGACTTTAAGACGCATTAATGTTGAAGATGTTGGAGAGGTTGTTTTAGCTGATACAGTCGGATTTATACGTCATTTACCGCATGATCTTATTGCTGCTTTTAAAGCAACTTTATTAGAAACACAGGAAGCATCACTACTATTACATGTTGTTGATGCAGCTGATCCTAATATATTAGATAATATTCATGCCGTTGATGAGGTATTACTGGAAATTGATGCACATGATATTCCTACTTTGTTAGTGATGAATAAAATTGATTTAATAGAAGGTAAGGAACCGAGTATTGATCGGGACGAAAATGGTGTACCAATTCGCGTTTGGATTTCAGCTCAAAATAGTTTAGGATTAGATCTTTTATTTACCGCATTAAAAGAGAGGCTCTCTGGGCAAATTCAAGTTTGCCAATTAAACTTACCTCCTTATTTAGCTAAACTTAGAAGTCGGCTATATAAATTAAATGCAGTGGAGAATGAAGTCATTGAAGATGATGGGAGTTTTCACCTAAATATAAGAATACCTTTAATTGAATGGAATCGCCTCTGTAAACAAGAGCCAGATCTGTTATACTTAATCAATACGCAAAATAACAACTAATTGTTAAATGGAGCATATAAAATATGGCGTGGAATCAGCCCGGCAATAACGGACAAGATAACGACCCATGGGGAAATAACAAAAAACCTTCCAATTCTTCGTCGGGAGGAATATTTGATCAAATTAAAGATCTCTTAAAAAGAGGTGGATCAAGTAATAATCGAAGTTCCTCAGATATTAACTTGAGTTCTTCTAAAATTATTATGTCGATGATTTTAGTGCTTGCTTTGATTTGGGGGGTAAGTGGTTTTTATACCATCAACCAAAACCAACGAGGTGTAATAACTCGTTTTGGACAAGTTCAACCTGAAATTATCCAACCTGGTTTAAATTGGAATCCAGCATTTATTGATACAGTTTATAAAGTAGATACCCAAGGAACTTATAACTTTAATGTTCAGGGTGATATTATAACGACTAGTTATAACGGTGAAAATCTAGTCTTTGTTGAAATGAATGTTCAATATCGAATTAGTGATCCTATCAAATATTTATTTAATGTAACTAATGTTGAAGATAGCTTACGTCAAGCAGCAGATAGTGCGCTTAGAACATCTATCGGGAGCTCTAATATTGATGCAATTATTTCAGATGGACGCTCAGTTCTAGAGAACAGTACAAAAGAAGAACTCATCAATGTTATTTCTCATTATGATATGGGTATTACTATTGTCGATCTTAACTTCCAAGTAGCGCGTCCTCCTGTCGAGGTGCAAGATGCTTATGCTGATGCTATTCGAGCTCAAAATGATAGTGAGCGGGAAATAAAAAAAGCTGAAGCATATAAAGTGCAGTTAATTCAGCAAGCGGAAGGTCGTTCTGCCACTATTTTAGAAGATGCAAATGCTTATAAAGTACAAGTTGAATTAGAAGCAGCTGGTGATGTTGCACGGTTTGAAAAATTATTACCACAATATAAAGCAGCGCCTGAAATTACTAAAGATCGTTTATATATTGAAACAATGGAAAAAGTATTAACTAAAACCCAAAAAGTGATTGTTAATGATAAGAGTGGTAACTTATTGGTATTGCCGTTAGAAAAATTAATGAAAAATAAAATTGAACCTGAATCAGCAAACTTATCAAATTTAAGTAGTGATGGCAATAACAACCCGCCAGCAGCTTCAGAAACAGTTGATAGTACTTCTCAAAATAACAATGAAGCACAAAACGCTACAACTGATAACACTCATAACACTGCAACTCAAAATAATAGTTCTATTAATCGAAGTAACCGAGCTATGGGTCGATAAGGAGAGAAAAATGCGAAAATTATTGATTCCTATAGTTTTAATTTTAATTGTTGGGCTTTATTCAAGTGTTTATGTGATTGAAGAAGGCACGCGTGGTGTGGTTTTACGTTTTAATAAGATTATTGGGTTATCTCAACCGGGTCTCCATTTTAAAATGCCTCTTGTTGATAGCATTAAAATAATCGACGCTAAAATACAAACCACTAATAGCTCAAATAATAATAACGAAAAGCGCTTTTTTAACGTTCATAAGAAAGAGTTAATAGTCGATTATTTTGTGCAATGGAAAATTGTAGATTTTAATCGTTATTATGAAACTATTGCTGGTGGTAATGATGTTAATGACTTAATCTTGGCTCGTTTAAACGGTCGTTTGCGTTCTGAAATAGGTAAATTAAGTAACCGAGATATCATTAATGATACTAATGCTGATACCAAATCAAGAAATTCATTAATGGCAAGTGTTAAAGATGCATTAAATGGTTCACCGCAAGATGTTGAAGAAAATTTACCAATCGATAAATTGGTCAATGATGCGAAAAAAGATCCTGAAAATAGTAAAGCCAGTTTGAGGTCCTTTGGGGTAGTTGTGATTGATGTTCGAATCAAACAAATCAATTTCCCTGCTGAAGTGTCAGGATCAATTTATGCTAACATGCGAGCTGAACGTGATATTATTGCGCGTGAAAAACGATATGAAGGTGTTAAAAAAGCTGAAGAAATAAGAGCGAAAGCTACATTTGAAAAAACTAAAATAATATCGGAAGCTGAGCGCCAAGCTCGATCTATTCGTGGTGAAGGTGATGCAAATGCAGCTAAACTTTATGCAGAAGCTTTTGGTAAAGATATTGAATTTTTTAGTTTTATTCGTAGTTTGAAAGCTTATGAACAAAGTTTTACAGGTAATGATGTTATGGTCATTAGTCCTGATAGTGAATTTTTCCAATATATGAAACTAAAGTCTAACAAATAATACAATGAGTAAATAAACTATGAGTAATAATGTTGTTGTGCTAGGTACACAATGGGGTGATGAAGGCAAAGGAAAAGTTGTTGATTTACTCACAGAAAAAGCAAAATATGTGGTACGTTATCAAGGCGGACATAATGCTGGCCATACCTTAGTTATTAATGGTGAAAAAACAGTATTACATTTAATTCCATCAGGTATTTTACGTAATGATGTCATTAGCATCATCGCAAATGGCGTTGTGCTTTGTCCTGATGCTCTTATGAAAGAGATGAAAGAGCTTGAGGAAAATGGTATCCCTGTTAAAGAGAGACTTCTAATTTCAGAATCATGTCCTTTAATATTGCCTTATCATATAGCATTAGACCAAGCTCGAGAAAAAGCACGTGGTAATAAAGCGATAGGCACCACAGGTCGAGGTATCGGTCCTGCATATGAAGATAAAGTCGCTCGTCGTGGATTGCGTGTAGGTGATTTACGTGATCGCCAAGCATTTGCTGAAAAATTGAAAGAAGTTATGGAATACCACAACTTTCAATTAGTAAATTACTATAAAGTTGAAGCGGTTGATTATCAAAAAGTCCTTGATGACACATTAGCGATTGCAGATATTTTAGTGGCTATGATTGCAGATATTCCGACACTATTAGAAGATGCTCGGAAAAAAGGCGAAAGAATCATGTTTGAAGGGGCGCAAGGTACTTTACTTGATATTGATCATGGTACTTATCCCTTTGTTACCTCTTCAAATACTACTGCTGGCGGTGTAGCAACAGGATCAGGCTTTGGTCCTCGTTATGTTGGTTATGTTTTAGGTATTGTTAAAGCTTACTCTACTCGTGTCGGTGCAGGCCCTTTCCCAACTGAATTATTTGATGATGTGGGTGAATATCTTTGCAAACAAGGTAATGAATTTGGTGCAACAACTGGTCGTCGTCGTCGTACTGGTTGGCTTGATGCGGTTGCTGTACGAAAAGCCGTACAACTAAATTCAGTTTCTGGTTTCTGTTTAACTAAACTTGATGTTTTAGATGGTCTTAAAGAAGTCAAAATCTGTGTTGGTTATCAATTACCAAATGGTGATGTCATCAAAAATGCACCAGCTGCTGCTGAAGATTGGAGTTTAGTAAAACCTGTATATGAGTCTATGCCTGGTTGGAGCGAGTCAACGTTTGGTATTAAAAGTTATGATGCTTTACCACAAGCAGCCAAATCCTATATCAAACGAATTGAAGAATTAACCGAAACACCAATTGATATTATATCAACAGGTCCGGATCGTAGCGAAACCATGATTCTACGTGATCCTTATCAAGCGTAATTGTAAATAAAAAATCGGGTGCGTTTTCCCGATTTTTTATTTTTAGGATATTAAAAATAGTTAACTGAGTATGAGGACATTATGGCTAAATTAGGGACGCCGTTATCACCCACTTCAACCAAAGTTATGCTGTGTGGCGCAGGTGAATTGGCTAAAGAAGTTGTGATAGAGCTACAAAGGTTTGGTTGTGAAGTTATTGCTGTTGATCGCTATGCTAATGCACCAGCAATGCAAGTTGCTCATCGTTATCATATTATTAATATGCTAGATGGTAATGAACTGAGAAAAATTATTGAACAGGAAAAACCGGATTTTATTGTTCCTGAAATTGAAGCCATTGCAACGCAAACTTTAGTTGAGTTAGAGCAAGAGGGATTTACGGTTATTCCTACTGCAAAAGCAGTCGCGTTAACCATGAATAGAGAAGGAATTCGTCGCCTTGCTGCTGAGCAACTAAATCTACCAACTTCACCTTATCGGTTTGCTTCAACCGAAATAGAATTTAAAGATGCTGTAAAAGAGATTGGTTATCCCTGCTTAGTTAAACCAGTGATGAGCTCTTCCGGTAAAGGGCAAACATTATTACGCAGTGAAGCTGATCTTCAATTAGCCTGGAAATATGCACAAGAAGGTGGTCGAGCTGGTGGCGGTAAAGTTATTATAGAAGGTTTTATCGACTTTGATTACGAAATTACCTTATTAACAGTTAGGCATATCAATGGTGTTTCTTATTGTGAACCGATTGGGCATCGTCAGGAAAAAGGCGATTATCGGGAATCTTGGCAGCCTCAACAAATGTCTTGTAACGCTTTAGAGCAAGCAAAAGATATTGCAACCAAAATAACTCAAGCATTAGGAGGACACGGTTTATTTGGTGTTGAACTGTTTGTTAAAGGCGATAAAGTTTGGTTTAGTGAAGTATCGCCTCGTCCTCATGATACTGGAATGGTAACTTTAATTTCCCAGAATCTATCTGAGTTTGCCTTACATGCCAGAGCCATATTAGGCTTGCCTATTCCACTTATTGAACAATATCATGCTAGTGCATCTGTGGTCATAATGGTTGAAGGTGAATCAAAACAGGTATCGTTCACAAATTTAGATAACGCATTAAGTCAACCAAATACTGATTTACGTTTATTTGGCAAACCACAAGTTGAAGGTTGCCGTAGAATGGGGGTTGCACTTGCTAGTGCTGTAACAGTGGAAGAAGCAATAAATAAAGCCGATGCTATCGTAAAACAGTTAAAAATAACCCTATAAGACGTTGCTTTGTGTAAAAAGCAATCACTTAATCCAAAAAAAGCAAATTTTGCAAAATAGGGGTTGACGTAAACATGTGAAGTGAGTAACATACGCAACCCTTGAGACAGCAAACTAAAACAACAAAATGTTTAGTTGAATTTAAAGCTGTCAGCTCTTTAAAAAGAAGAAACAGACAATCTGTGTGGGCACTTGCGAGACAAAAAATTAAAAGTCTACGGACTGAAAAAATTAAGTCTTGATAAGTGACACTGAAGATTCATTTGAATATGTCAGAGACAGTTATTGAGCATCAAACTTTAAATTGAAGAGTTTGATCATGGCTCAGATTGAACGCTGGCGGCAGGCTTAACACATGCAAGTCGAACGGTAACATGAGTGCTTGCACTTGATGACGAGTGGCGGACGGGTGAGTAAAGTATGGGGATCTGCCGAATGGAGGGGGACAACAGTTGGAAACGACTGCTAATACCGCATAACGTTGAGAGACCAAAGCATGGGACCTTCGGGCCATGCGCCATTTGATGAACCCATATGGGATTAGCTAGTTGGTAAGGTAAAGGCTTACCAAGGCGACGATCTCTAGCTGGTCTGAGAGGATGACCAGCCACACTGGAACTGAGACACGGTCCAGACTCCTACGGGAGGCAGCAGTGGGGAATATTGCACAATGGGGGAAACCCTGATGCAGCCATGCCGCGTGTATGAAGAAGGCCTTCGGGTTGTAAAGTACTTTCGGTAATGAGGAAGGTGATGTATCTAATAGGTGCATCAATTGACGTTAATTACAGAAGAAGCACCGGCTAACTCCGTGCCAGCAGCCGCGGTAATACGGAGGGTGCGAGCGTTAATCGGAATGACTGGGCGTAAAGGGCATGTAGGCGGATAATTAAGTTAGGTGTGAAAGCCCTGGGCTCAACCTAGGAATTGCACTTAAAACTGGTTAACTAGAGTATTGTAGAGGAAGGTAGAATTCCACGTGTAGCGGTGAAATGCGTAGAGATGTGGAGGAATACCGGTGGCGAAGGCGGCCTTCTGGACAGATACTGACGCTGAGATGCGAAAGCGTGGGGAGCAAACAGGATTAGATACCCTGGTAGTCCACGCTGTAAACGATGTCGATTTGGAGTTTGTTGCCTAGAGTGATGGGCTCCGAAGCTAACGCGATAAATCGACCGCCTGGGGAGTACGGCCGCAAGGTTAAAACTCAAATGAATTGACGGGGGCCCGCACAAGCGGTGGAGCATGTGGTTTAATTCGATGCAACGCGAAGAACCTTACCTGGTCTTGACATCCACAGAATCTTGCAGAGATGCGAGAGTGCCTTCGGGAACTGTGAGACAGGTGCTGCATGGCTGTCGTCAGCTCGTGTTGTGAAATGTTGGGTTAAGTCCCGCAACGAGCGCAACCCTTATCCTTTGTTGCCAGCGATTCGGTCGGGAACTCAAAGGAGACTGCCGTTGATAAAGCGGAGGAAGGTGGGGACGACGTCAAGTCATCATGGCCCTTACGACCAGGGCTACACACGTGCTACAATGGCGTATACAAAGGGAGGCGACCTCGCGAGAGCAAGCGGACCTCAGAAAGTACGTCTAAGTCCGGATTGGAGTCTGCAACTCGACTCCATGAAGTCGGAATCGCTAGTAATCGTGAATCAGAATGTCACGGTGAATACGTTCCCGGGCCTTGTACACACCGCCCGTCACACCATGGGAGTGGGTTGCACCAGAAGTAGATAGCTTAACCTTCGGGAGGGCGTTTACCACGGTGTGATTCATGACTGGGGTGAAGTCGTAACAAGGTAACCGTAGGGGAACCTGCGGTTGGATCACCTCCTTACGAAGTGCTCGTAAGTGTTCACACAGATTGTTTGTTTAATAAGAAATAATTAAGTCCCCTTCGTCTAGAGGCCTAGGACATCGCCCTTTCACGGCGGTAACAGGGGTTCGAATCCCCTAGGGGACGCCATCAGATGAGATTATTTCTAAAATAAAATTATTTTTGTATTTATTTGATATTCGAATGAATAGAAAGATAAAGCTCTTTAACAATTAGGAACAAGCTGAAAGAAACGAGTTCTCGTTTTTACGGAAGGCATTTGTATGAAAATATGAATGTAATGAAGTAGAAAAGAGAAAAAAGCGTAATTAAAACCAAGACAACTGTGAGTTGTAAGGTTAAGAAATTAAGCGTACACGGTGGATGCCTAGGCAATCAGAGGCGATGAAGGACGTGTTAATCTGCGAAAAGCGACGGTGAGCCGATAAAAGGCGCTATAACCGTTGATGTCCGAATGGGGAAACCCAGTGCAGGCGACTGCACTATCATCTGATGAATACATAGTCAGATGAGGCGAACCGGGAGAACTGAAACATCTAAGTACCCCGAGGAAAAGAAATCAACCGAGATTCCCAAAGTAGCGGCGAGCGAAATGGGAGTAGCCCAAGCGGGTAGCATAATGTATTAGTGGAAGCGTCTGGAAAGTCGCACGATAGAGGGTGAAAGTCCCGTACATGAAAATGCATTATGTGGAAGCTTATAGAGTAGGGCGGGACACGTGATATCCTGTCTGAAGATGGGGGGACCATCCTCCAAGGCTAAATACTCCTGATTGACCGATAGTGAACCAGTACCGTGAGGGAAAGGCGAAAAGAACCCCGGGAGGGGAGTGAAATAGACCCTGAAACCGTGTACGTACAATCAGTGGGAGCTGTTACCGTTGGGTAATAGTGACTGCGTACCTTTTGTATAATGGGTCAGCGACTTATATTCTGTAGCAAGGTTAACCGAATAGGGGAGCCGAAGGGAAACCGAGTATTAACTGTGCGTTAAGTTGCAGGGTATAGACCCGAAACCCGGTGATCTAGCCATGGGCAGGTTGAAGGTTGGTTAACACTAACTGGAGGACCGAACCGACTAATGTTGAAAAATTAGCGGATGACCTGTGGCTGGGGGTGAAAGGCCAATCAAACCGGGAGATAGCTGGTTCTCCCCGAAAGCTATTTAGGTAGCGCCTCATGTATAACTGTTGGGGGTAGAGCACTGTTTCGGCTAGGGGGCCATCCCGGCTTACCAACCCGATGCAAACTCCGAATACTGACAAGTTCAATCATGGGAGACACACGGCGGGTGCTAACGTTCGTCGTGAAGAGGGAAACAACCCAGACCGCCAGCTAAGGTCCCAAAGTCATAGTTAAGTGGGAAACGAAGTGGGAAGGCTTAGACAGCTAGGATGTTGGCTTAGAAGCAGCCATCATTTAAAGAAAGCGTAATAGCTCACTAGTCGAGTCGGCCTGCGCGGAAGATGTAACGGGGCTAAAACTATGCACCGAAGCTGCGGCAGTGCACGTAAGTGTATTGGGTAGGGGAGCGTTCTGTAAGCCGTAGAAGGTGTGTTGTGAGGCATGCTGGAGGTATCAGAAGTGCGAATGCTGACATAAGTAACGATAAAGCGGGTGAAAAGCCCGCTCGCCGGAAGACCAAGGGTTCCTGTCCAACGTTAATCGGGGCAGGGTGAGTCGACCCCTAAGGAGAGGCCGAAGGGCGTATCTGATGGGAAACGGGTTAATATTCCCGTACTGGCTATAACTGCGATGGGGGGACGAAGAAGGCTAGGTTTACCACCTATTGGATGGTGGGTTAAGCGTGTAGGGGTGTGATTAGGCAAATCCGGTCACTGAGACCCTGAGGCGTGATGACGAGCTACTAAGGTAGTGAAGTAATTGATGCCCTGCTTCCAGGAAAATCCTCTAAGCTTCAGGTTATAGTTAATCGTACCCGAAACCGACACAGGTGGTCAGGTAGAGAATACTCAGGCGCTTGAGAGAACTCGGGTGAAGGAACTAGGCAAAATGGTGCCGTAACTTCGGGAGAAGGCACGCTGATGTTAATTGAAGTCCCACGCGGATGGAGGTGAAATCAGTCGAAGATACCAGCTGGCTGCAACTGTTTAATAAAAACACAGCACTGTGCAAACACGAAAGTGGACGTATACGGTGTGACGCCTGCCCGGTGCTGGAAGGTTAATTGATGGGGTTATGCGTAAGCAGAAGCTCTTGATCGAAGCCCCAGTAAACGGCGGCCGTAACTATAACGGTCCTAAGGTAGCGAAATTCCTTGTCGGGTAAGTTCCGACCTGCACGAATGGCGTAATGATGGCCAGGCTGTCTCCACCCGAGACTCAGTGAAATTGAAATTGCCGTGAAGATGCGGTGTACCCGTGGCAAGACGGAAAGACCCCGTGAACCTTTACTATAGCTTGACAGTGAACATTGAGCCTTAATGTGTAGGATAGGTGGGAGACTATGAAGTGTGTACGCCAGTATGCATGGAGTCATCCTTGAAATACCACCCTTTAATGTTTGATGTTCTAACCTATACTTCTGAATCGAGGTAAGGGACACTGTCTGGTGGGTAGTTTGACTGGGGCGGTCTCCTCCCAAAGAGTAACGGAGGAGCACGAAGGTTAGCTAATCCTGGTCGGACATCAGGAGGTTAGTGCAATGGCAAAAGCTAGCTTGACTGCGAGAGTGACGGCTCGAGCAGGTACGAAAGTAGGTCATAGTGATCCGGTGGTTCTGAATGGAAGGGCCATCGCTCAACGGATAAAAGGTACTCCGGGGATAACAGGCTGATACCGCCCAAGAGTTCATATCGACGGCGGTGTTTGGCACCTCGATGTCGGCTCATCACATCCTGGGGCTGAAGTAGGTCCCAAGGGTACGGCTGTTCGCCGTTTAAAGTGGTACGCGAGCTGGGTTTAGAACGTCGTGAGACAGTTCGGTCCCTATCTGCCATGGGCGTAGGAAAATTGAGAGGGTTTGCTTCTAGTACGAGAGGACCGAAGTGAACGCACCGCTGGTGTTCGGGTTGTGATGCCAATTGCATTGCCCGGTAGCTACGTGCGGAATAGATAAGTGCTGAAAGCATCTAAGCACGAAACTAGCCTCGAGATGAGTTTTCCCTGAAGAGATTCAGTAAGGTCCGTTTGAGACTAAGACGTAGATAGGTCAGGTGTGTAAGTGTAGTGATACATTGAGCTAACTGATACTAATGAACCGAGAGTCTTAACCTTACAACTCGGAGTTGTTTTGGGTTACGCGAAGTTGAGAGTAAGAAATCATCGAAAGATGGTTAAAGATTAATAAAACAGTTTGTTCCGGATTGAGCGATTGGTGAAGATATGTGATAATCATCATCAGTTGAAAGAAAGAGAAGACAGAATATGTCTGGCGGTAATAGCGCGGTGGTCCCACCTGACCCCATGCCGAACTCAGAAGTGAAACGCCGTAGTGCCGATGGTAGTGTGGGTATTACCCATGTGAGAGTAGGGTGCCGCCAGACTTTTAAATTAGAGCGAAAGCCCAGCAGCAATGCTGGGCTTTTTTGCATTTAGGGATCAGTATTTTTAATACTATTGAGCAAATAAATTCCTATATCTCTCTGATATTTTTAGCAGCTTAATAATCGACGAAAATCAAAGAATAGAACAAAACACTTCCTTTAAATAATTAATGCGTTAAATGCTACTTACCTATAACTTAAAAACATCATAATTTCTTTCATATTATCTTTAGTAACAAGATAATTTGGGGGAAAAGTAATCTTTTCTAAAATACTAAATACATCTAAATTAACAAAATTATTAAATTAAAAATTAAAGGGTTTAATGACTTCATGATTGGATGATTGGATGAATAACGCTTAAATGAAACCAAAGTTAATTTGGTAGATAAAATATGGATTTTGAGAATACTCACAAAATCAATAACCATTAATAGTGAGGGATAAAAGCGTGTTAGATTCAGTGTTAATGGAGATTGAATAAATGAACAATAGATTGAAAAAAGCAATATTCATTAAATAAATATTGCTTTAAATTTTTATTATTAGCCTAAAAGTAGGGCATCATCTGTTACTTTTTCACCGCGAGTTTTTTCGAACATCTCTAATAAATCATTGACGGTTAATTTATCTCGCTTTTCCCCTGAAACATCAAGCACCACTTGCCCTTGATGAAGCATGACTGTTCTAGTGCCGTATTCTAAAGCTTGTTTCATTGAATGGGTAACCATCATTGTGGTTAACTTATTTTTTAAAACAATTTCATTAGTGAGATCCAAAACGAATTGTGCTGTTTTGGGATCAAGTGCAGCAGTGTGTTCATCAAGTAATAAAATCTTAGATGGTTGTAATGTCGACATTAATAGACTTACTGCTTGTCTTTGTCCTCCTGATAATAATCCCATCATATCTGATAAGCGATTCTCAAGGCCTAAATTGAGTGTTGCTAGTTTTTCTTTAAATAAGGCCCTCAGCTTGCGATTTAATGCTGGTAGTAAAGTGAAACTATTACCTCGGTTATAAGCAATCGCTAAGTTTTCTTCAATAGTAAGATTTTCACATGTCCCTACCATAGGATCTTGGAATACTCGTGCAACCATACCGGCTCTTTTCCAAGCAGGCCAACGAGTCACATCTTTATTATTAATAATCACATGTCCCGAATCAGCAATCAAATCACCACTAATCACATTAAGTAAAGAACTCTTTCCTGCGCCATTACTACCGATTATAGTAACAAACTCACCTTCACTGATATTGAGATTTAAACCTCGTAATACATGATTTTCAATTGGTGTTCCTTGATTAAACGTCAATTGCAATTGCCCAACATTGATCATGCTTACTTCCCTCTTCTTTTTGAGTATTTTTTCAGTTGTTTTGGTAAGACTAAAGCTAAAACAACCAATATTGCCGTGATAAGATTTAAATCTTCTGTACCGACACCGATCTCTTGTAAAAATTCATTGCTAAGTGCAAAGGCAATAAATAAACGGTATAAGATAGCGCCGAAAATAACAGCAATCATAACCGCCCAAATGCGTTTTGTTGGGAAAATACTTTCACCTATAATGATTGATGCAAGGCCGATAACAATAGTCCCCACCCCAATAGTAATGTCAGCACCGCCTTGAGTTTGAACAAATAATGAACCACCAAGTGCGATTAATCCGTTTGAAATTGCCATACCTAAAATAGTGATACCACCTGTTGGAATTCCTTGGGATTTAGCCATTCGTTGGTTAGTACCAGTCGCTCTTAAAGCCAATCCGATTTGGGTATTTAAAAATAGGTTAAGTAGCAACCAAAATACAACAACAAAAGCTAAAACCATAAGTGGTTGCACTAAATATTGATTACTATAATCTTCATTAATAAATGGAGAGAAAATAGTTTTTGCATCGAGTAAAGATAGATTAGGCGAACCAGCCATTCTTGGTGTTTCATCCATGAGATAAGGTCCTAATCCTAAAATTCTTAGATTAATTGAATAAAGGCCTATCATCACGATAATACTTGATAGTAATTGTAATATGTTAAGTTTAACATATAACAGTCCAGTCATTGCACCGGCAATACAACCTGCAAACATACCTAGAAAAGTTGCAATCCATGGATCAATACCGACATACATACACAAACCACATACTGCCCCACCAAGTGGGAAACTCGCATCAGCGGTTAGATCGGGGAAGTCAAGTAGTCGAAACGATATAAACACGCCTAAGCTAACTAATGCGTAAATAAGTCCTATTCCAACTGAGCCTAATAAAAATTCAAATGACATGAAAATATCCACTAAAAAAAGTAACCGCCAAAGTAGGCGGTTTAGTTATTAAAACGGTTTAATAAATTATTTTTCAACAATTTTTGCTGCTGATTTTAAAACCTCTTCAGATAGAGTGACACCTTGGCGTTCAGCAGCCTTTTTATTAATAGTTAATTGTGTGATGTTACCAACTTGTGGTGGAATATCACCTGGTTTTTCACCATTAAGAATTCGAATAACAATTTTACCTGCTTGGCGACCAAGGTCATAATAACTCATTCCCAAAGCAGCAATTGCACCTCGTTCAGCTGAATCAGGATCTGATGCAAGAAGAGGAATTTTGTTTTCATTGGCAACCTTTGCTAATGCTTCATAAGCTGAAACGACGTTATTATCGGTTGTTGTGTAGATCAGATCAACTTTTCCTTTTAAACTTATTGCGGCGGTTGAAATATCAGATGTTCGTTGTGCTGGTGCAGCAATAATTTTCATGCCGCGTTTTCCAAGTGCAACTTGTAATTCTTTAAGCACAATTGTGGAATTTACTTCACTTGGGCTATAAACATAACCAATATTTTTTGCATCAGGTTTAATTTTTAACATCATAACGATTTGTGATTCTAAAGATAATGCATCTGATACACCAGTTACATTGGTTTTAGAAGCTTCCCAACTAGGTGTTAATTTAGCAGCAACGGGATCAGTGACAGCAGTGAATACAATAGGAATCGTTTTGGTTGTTGCCACTAAAGCTTGGGTGCTAGGTGTTGCAATACCAACGATAACATTGGGCTTATTAGCAACAAATTGTTTTGCTATTTGGGCAGCATTAGCGCTACTACCTTGAGCACTAGCAAACTGTAATTTTAAATTTTGACCAACAATATAGCCATTATCTTTTAATTCATCTTCAACACCTTTGCGAACATTATCTAATGCAGGATGTTCTACAATTGCTGTTATCGCGACATATTTTTGCTCAGATTTATTATCTGCTAATGAAAAAAATGTTACTACAGACAAACTAAGTAACATAAAAAGCTTGATGATTAAATTCCGCATGTGGTGCTCCTGTAATATTTATTTTACAACCAACCTAATTATACGTTTACTATAAAGCAAAAACAGATAATTTTCTAGATTTAATAAAAAGTATATGTGTAAATATTTTAATACACCTTATTGCAAGGAATTATGAATAGAATAGACTTATCAATAATATTTTAAAAAATTTTGAGGTGAGGAACGGGGTTTTTGAACATTCTTTGCCCATTAAAATGGACAAAGAATTGATTTTATTTAGATATATGATTTTATTTTTGACCAATAACTTTATAGGCAGACTCGATAATGTCAGGAGGTAAAGAGATTCCTTGTTTTTTGGCTGCATCAGTATTGACGACAAGGCGTAATGTTTGTCCGATTTCGGGTTTAATATTGCCAGGATCTTCTCCATTTAAAACTCTTACCACCAGCTTACCTGATTGACGACCTACATCGTAATAGCTCATTCCATAAGCAGCAACAGCCCCTCGCTCAATGGCATCAGGAAACGATGCTAACAGTGGGATTTTATTTTCATTGGCAAATTTAACTAATGATTCATAAGCTGAAACAACGTTGTTATCTGTTGTGGTGTAGATCAGATCAACTTTTCCTTTCAATGTATTGGCTGCTGTTGAAATATCCGCTGTACGTTGGGCAGGCACCGCCACCAATGAAATATTTTGTTGGCTAAGTTCATTTTGAAGATTTTTTAACACTACAGTTGAATTAATTTCGCTAGGACTATAAATATAACCAACAGATTTTACATTAGGCACAACTTTTTTCATAAATTCAATTTGAGGGCCTATTTCTTGGTAGTCTGAAACGCCAGTAACATTGTTATGAGAGGGATTCCAATTTTTAATTAATTTTGCTGCAATTGGATCAGTAATTCCTGCAAAAACAACGGGTATTTGTTTAGTTGCGGCAACTGTTGCTTGAGCACTTGGTGTTGCAATTGCAACGATGACGTCTGGTTTAGCTGCAACGAACTGTCTGGCAATTTGTGCGGCTGTTGCACTACTACCTTGGGCACTTCGATATTGGACATTTAAATTATCGTTTAACTTAAATCCATTTGCTGTTAACTCATCTTTTACTCCATCACGGATTTGGTCTAATGAAGGGTGTTCAACAATTGCTGTTATCGCAACATTTTTTACCGCATTAGCCAAACAGAAAAATGGCGTAATTACTAACATCAATATTAAAATTATAGCGCGTTTCATCATAAAGAACTCGTAAACTAGTACAGTGATATGATTCTAATCTTAATATTACAAAATGTTAAGTAATATTTTTAACTTTTGTAATTTCTTATTGGGCAAAGACAAAAGGATTTAACCCACTTTTTGCAAATCCTTCTTCTTCAGTCTTGATATCCAATATTAATGAGGCAATATCATCAGCAATGATTTCGATATGAGGATCTTTATCTTGGTCTAAGATTTTCAAATAGCTATGGCAAGCATCACAGCACTCGGTTTTTATTGCAGCTAATTCTTTATCTAAAGAGAAGTATTGAATATCTTGCATATTATCACAACAAGTACATTTCACTCGTGGTACATACCATTCGCTTTCACATAAGCTACAATGAAGGTATCTTAATCCATTATTTGCACCAAGCTGAATAATACTCGCAGCTGGCATACTATTACACACTGGGCATAGCCAGCTTTCATTGGTATTTTCAGCGACGGCTTTGCCTTTAATTTGACTAGCTAGTTGGCAATAATAGACTGATAAAGCTGACCAAATAAATATGGATTCATTACCGTCAACCAAATTAAATTTACCATTGAGTAAGTTGCGTGCTTTCTCTTGAAGTTGATTAGAATCGTTTTGTTTTAATTGTTCAATAACAGATTGAATTTGATAGGTTGTATTTGAAAATGAATTTAATAATATTAATAAATAATCTTGCCAAATATCATTTAATGGTAAGTTTTCCAAACTTAATGGCGGAAAATCATTATTAAGTGATGGAGAGATATCAATAGGTTTTTTGATTAAAATAGCCTGTTGCTCGACAATCTTAGCGCAGAAATTTAAATAATCGCTTAAAGAATTGTTTCGTGCTAGCGTTTTTAAACGCTCAGCGCGATGAATATAAAGTGTTTTCGGTGATGGATAAAAGAGTAAGGGAATCTGTCTAATTACGGTGTTTTGTTGTTCAAGCTGCTCTCGTGGGATGATTTTTATACTCATTCTTGATTACCAATTTTGTTATTTTTTCCATCATTAATCTAATAGGCTAAGAATTCCGCTGATTTATATCAGCGGAGATTAATTATTCTTATAAAGCAGGTTTTTGTTCTGTTTGAGATGATGGCTCAATATCGTTCTTTTGATTATCTTTAAGTTCTTGCTGATAGACTTTTTTCATTTCTTCTTCGTACCATGAGGAGTGGTTTTTAAATGCCCACGCTCGTGATACATATCCAGTTATCATTCCTTTTATAGACCCTTTAACCCAAATTGCCATATAAGCATGACCAATAGCCAGTAAAATAAGACAAATAGCAGCAAAAGAGTGGAAAAATATTGCGATTCGGACTATTTGAATAGGAAAATAATCAGATACATATCGGCGCCACATTATCAAGCCCGTAACGAATAGCACAAAGATTAAGCTCATAATGCACCAGAATAAAAACTTTTGGCCAACATTATATTTACCAATTGGGATACCTTCTTCTTTTCCCATAATCACGTTTTTAAAGTTTTTAATCCATAAAAGGTCATTTTTATTTGGAATATTGTGATGAGCTAATTTGATAAACATGAACATTAATAAAATGAATACCACACAACCAATTATAGGGTGTAAAGCTCTCACCAATTGTGGTGTGCCAAGAAATAATCCAAATAACTTGATTGATGGAAAAAATAAAGATAAACCTGATAACGCGGTTAATATAAACAAACAGACCATACACCAATGACAGAAGCGTACAATAAGTGGTGTTCTTAATATCATTCCTTTCTTATTCATGACGAGCCTCCGATTGTGTTGAATTAGGACTATTTTTTCGACCTAAAATAGGTAGTCCTAAACGTTTTCTTGCTTGTTTGTCCGCTTCTTTTTCGTGTTCAATATCTTCTTCATCGACTTCAACTGCACCTACCCCCATGTAGTGGAAGAGTAATCCGCCAAAAGTTGCAACAAAAGCAGCAGCTGATAGTGGTTTCCATGCGCCTTTCCAGAATTTAACGATTTCGCTAATTTGAGGATCTTTAGGTAATCCATGGTAAAGTTCAGGTTGATCAGCATGATGTAGTACATACATAACATGAGTACCGCCGACACCTTCTGGATTGTAGAGTCCTGCGTTTTCAAA
This sequence comes from Gilliamella sp. ESL0443, assembly GCF_019469165.1. Lineage (NCBI taxonomy): Bacteria > Pseudomonadati > Pseudomonadota > Gammaproteobacteria > Orbales > Orbaceae > Gilliamella > Gilliamella sp. ESL0443. The sequence continues at coordinate 40,021 of NZ_CP048263.1, forward strand.
TCCACGTTTTTTTAAATCAACAATTCGGTGTTCGGCATGGCGAATCATATCTTGTTTGGTGCCAAAATGAATTGCTCCAGTAGGGCAGGTTTTTACGCAAGCAGGTTCTTGACCAACAGCAACTCGATCAACACATAATGTGCATTTATAAGAGTGGTTATCTTCTTTGCTAACACGTGGAATATTAAATGGACATCCTGCGACGCAATAACCACATCCAATACAGTGTTCTGATTGGAAATCGACAATCCCATTAGCATATTGAATGATTGCTCCTTCAGATGGGCACGCTTTTAAGCAACCAGGATCTGCACAATGCATACAACCATCTTTACGTATAAGCCATTCGAATTTGCCATTGATTTCAACTTCTGAATAACGCATTACGGTCCATGCTTTTGGTTCTAAGTCAGCTGGATTATCATAAACGCCGACGGTATTTCCTACTTCTGCTCGCAGATCATTCCATTCGCTACAAGCTACCTGACAAGCTTTACAACCGATACAGGTGGTCACGTCAATTAATTTAGCTACTTCCTGCTGATAATCTCTTGCCCTAGGTGCAGGTGTTAGGGCATTAGTTGCTGAGCGGCGAATAATATCTTGAGTTTGTAATGACATAATCTATCCTCCTTCTTATGCCGCTGTGGTAACTTTTTCGATGTTGACTAAGAAGGACTTGTATTCTGGGGTTTGTGAATTAGCATCACCTAAATGCGGTGTTAATTCATTAACCAAAAAGCCTTTTTTAGTTTGACCTGTGAATCCCCAAACAATTGGAATTCCTATGGTTTCGATCTCTTTACCATCAACTGTCAAAGTAGGTAAACGTTTTGTCACAACTGCTTTGGCTTTGATATAACCTCGATATGAAGTTACTTTCACTGTATCGCCCAATTTTATGCCTTTTTTATTCGCAAGATTTTCACTGAGCTCAATAAATTGTTCTGGTTGTGTTATTGAAGCTAATCTTGCATGTTGCGTCCAAAAGTGGAAGTGCTCAGTAATACTGTATGTTGTACCAACATAAGGAAATTCATCTGCTTTACCTAAGCGAGCTAAATCTTCTTTAAATGCTCGAGCTACTGGACTATTTACTTGTTTAGGGTGCATTGGGTTATTTGAAATTGGTGTTTCAAATGGTTCATAATGTTCAGGAAATGGTCCATCAACTAAACGATTCAAACAGAACAGCCCACCTAATCCATCATTGTTCATGATGAAGGCTCCCGCTCCAGAATCTGGTGATAATGTGGCAGTAAAATCTGGTACGTCATTGCCGACCCAACTTGTTCCGTTCCATTTGATTAACATCCGATTTGGATCCCATGGTTTTCCATTTTCATCAGTAGAAGCACGATTATAGAGTACACGTCGATTCATCGGCCAAGCCCAAGCCCAGCCAGCATGAATACCCTTACCTGATGGATCACTAGGATCTCGGCGAGCCATTTGGTTACCTTGTTCAGTCCAAGAACCACAAAATATCCAAATTCCAGATGAGGTCGTTCCGTCGGCTTTTAATTGAGAAAAACCACTTAATAGTTGGCCTTTTTTAAGGATGATGTTGCCATTAGTGTCCGTTATGTCAGCCAATGCTCGACCATTACACTCTTTTGCTAACTCTTCGGCTGCCGGACCTTCAGGATCTTGATAATCCCAAGTTAAATTATTAATTGGTTCGTGATAAGCGCCGCCTTCTTCTTCATAAAGCTCTTTAATTCTTAAATAGATTCGCGCAATAATCTCTGGGTCGTAAAGTGATTCATAAGGTGGTCTAGCTGCTGCCCAATGCCATTGTAATAAACGTGATGAGTTAACAATTGTCCCATTTTCCTCAGCAAAACAGTTGGCCGGAAGTCTAAAGACTTCTGTTTGTATTTTACTTGGATCAACATCATTTGATTCACCATGATTTTTCCAAAACTCGGCTGTTTCAGTTGGCAATGGATCGATATTTACCAAGAATTTGAGTTTGGATAATCCCTCACGAATACTATTTTTATCAGGTAAGGCTGCCAGTGGGTTAAACCCTTGGCAAATAAAACCATTAGCTTGCCCGTCACGCATCATTTTACTAAAACGTAAAATATCATAGGTTTTATCCCATTTTGGTAACCAATCAAATCCCCAATTATTATCCCCAGTTGCCTTATCACCATACATTGCTTTCATAAAACTAATAAAGAATTTAGGGTAATTACCCCAAAAATTAACCTCATTTGGACCAAGAGGTTTTGGTGTTTTTTCTGCTAAGTATTGTTCAAGCGATGTTTGAGAATCTTTTGGTAGATCAAGATAAGCAGGTAATCGATTAGACAGTAAACCTACATCAGTTAATCCTTGAATATTTGAGTGACCACGCAAAGCATTTATACCACCACCCATGACACCAATATTACCAAGAATCAGTTGAATCATTGCTGCAGTGCGGATGATTTGTGTACCATAAGTATGTTGAGTCCAACCTAATGCATATAGGAAAGTTGCCGCACGATCATTGGTTTTAGTACTGGCGAGTGAACGACAAACATGTAAAAAGCCATCTACAGGACTACCCGTTATTTTATTTACAATTTCTGGCGTATAGCGACTAACATGTTGTTTTAGTAAATTCCAAACACAGCGAGGGTGACTTAATGTTTTATCTCTTAATGCAAAACCATTTTCATCTTTTTGATATGCCCAACTGGTTTGATCGTATTGACGATTTTCTGCATCGTAACCACTGAACAATCCACTATTATTATCAAAGTTGAAATCGTCACGCACAATTAAGCTAGCATTAGAGTGTGTTATAAGATATTCAAAGTTGACTTCGTTATTAGTGATAAGGTAATTAATGATACCAAGTAGAAAAGCGATATCTGAACCTGCACGAATAGGTACATAATGATCAGCTACCGAAGCGGTTCGATGAAAGCGTGGATCAATCGCTATGAGTTCTGCACCGTTAGTAATTTTGGCTTCAATTGCCCATTTAAAACCAACTGGATGGGCTTCAGCTGCGTTACCGCCCATAACAATAACCACATTAGCATTTTTAATATCGTTCCAGTTATTGGTCATGGCGCCTCGACCAAAGGTAGCACCTAAACTAGATACTGAAGGCCCATGGCAAACTCTAGCTTGAGTTTCAAGGCTTAGCATTCCTAAAGAACGGGCAACTTTAAATGCTAACCAACCCGTTTCATTACTCGCAGCAGAAGTCACTAGCCAGCCAGTAGTTGTCCAGCGGTTAACCGTCGTTCCTTGTTCATTTTTTTCTTGAAAATTTTTATCACGGTCAGCTTTCATTAAGCGAGCTATGCGGTCAATTGCTTCATCCCAGCTGATTCGTTGCCATTTGTCAGAACCTGGCGCACGATACTCAGGGTATTTAACTCGTTGTTCGCTTTTAATATAGTCGAGTACGCCAGCACCTTTCGGACAAAGTGAACCGCGACTAACAGGATGGTCAGGATCGCCTTCGATATGAAAAATAGACGATTCGGCATTCTTAGCGCCATCTCCTCGGCTATAAAGGAGCATTCCACATCCAACAGAACAGTAAGTACAATTATTTCGCGTTTCTTTTGATTTTAACAATTTATATTGGCGAGTTTGTGCAAGCGCTACATTCGGCATTAATCCTAAAGTAGCGACAGTTGTTCCTGCCATGCCACCAGCACAGATCTTAAAGAACTGTCTACGGTTAAATAGCATATGAACTCCTTAAAAAGCTGACATTACATTTTATTATCTAATTTTTTCGATGTTATAAACATCCTTACTAATTGTAATGATAATATTTAATTGAATGGAAATAAAGGTATACTTTCACAAAAGTTTGACATATATCAAAAAAACAATGGTGCTATTTATTAAATTAGTTAATGAAGATTATAAAGAATAAAATTATTTAGAAAACAGTGATAAAGCATAAAAAAAGATACTTTATTTAATGATTGAAGTTTATTCGGCTTACCCAAAATAATCAAGTAAGCCCAAGATAATTTAATTTTTAAGGATTGATTTCATCAATTGTTTGCATTACACGGTTAGTAATTAATGGTTTAAGTATATTATTCATGGTTTCGATTTTCGGTAAATTTGCATCACCTTTATCATCTAAATAACCTTGTTCCCGAAGCGAAGCAACTAGTGTTGAAAAAACACCTTTATCAAAAAATTCAGGAGCATTTATACCATGTAATATTGAAAGCCGTTCTGCAATTAAACGTCCTTCTTTTTCTAAGGTTGCACGACTAATTGTTGGATCTTTTTGTAACAATGAAAATGCAATGACATAGCGTTGTAATGTATCTCTTGATGATGACGCTAACAACTGTAATCCTGACATTTTTAAGTAGTTCAATGTTAATTTATCAGGTGAATAACTTATTAGATTCAAATCAGCATAAGTTGCAATAATTTTATTAACGTATTCAGTTAATTGATCTTCATTATGATATAAAAATAGCTCTGATTTTATTAAAGGGAAGAGCAATTTAACCTGCATAAGTACTTCATCAATTGAAATGCGATTATGTTTAAGTAAAATTCTAGCCACAATTGCCGGTATAATCAGTAAATGCTGAATATTATTGCGATAATAGGTCATCAATACTGCTTGTTCGGTCGTTAACCCCACCATTTCACCAACTTCATCAGTAGTAATGACAAATTTACCCATTTCTTTGGCATGTTCAAACATCTCTTCGGCAGTTTGATCGGGAATGGTAATCAAATCAGAGTAAGGAATGTTTTTTAATAATTTTAAAAGATAATCTAAATGCTCTAATAATTTTACTTTTGTTAATGTGCATTGATCAGCGGCTAATAATATTGAACAACATAAATTCATAGCATTAATCGCAGCCGAAGAATTGATGTGCTCCATAATTTGTTTCGCAAGCAAATTAGTTGTTGGTGTTAACCAATTAGGGCGCGGTGTTCCTGTAGGATCAATAGCATCTCGCCATTCAGGTATATGCTGATTTAAAAATTGATTTAAAGGTATTGGGCTCCCAAAGTTAACGTAGCCAAAGCCTAGTTTTTTTAATTTTAAGAAGGCTTTAATTGTGCTCCACAAGCTTTCTTTTTCTTTTTTAGCGCCACGCAGCTCGTTAGCATAAGTGGCAACTTCTAAAACATGTTCATAACCAATATAGAGCGGGACAATTGTGATTGGGCGTGTATCACCCCGTAATAAAGTTTGGATTGTCATCAACAACATTCCGGTTTTAGGGTCGAGTAGTCTTCCTGTGCGTGAGCGCCCACCTTCAATGAAATATTCGACGGCATAACCCCGGATAAATAACTCTGCTAAATACTCTCTAAATACGGCGGTATAGAGTTTGTTACCTTTAAATGAACGGCGGATAAAAAATGCCCCTAAGCGCCTAAAAATAGGGCCTGCTGGCCAGAAATTTAAATTGATACCAGCTGCAATATGTGGTGGAACTAATCCTTGCCGATAAAGTACATAAGACAATAACAAATAGTCCATATGACTTCGATGACATGGTGCGTAAACGATTTCGTGTCCATTTTCAGCAAGCTCTCGAACTGGGTCAGCATTCGTTACTTTTAAACCTTGATAAAGTCTATTCCATGCCCAAGTAAGAACAGAGTCAGTCACTCTTAGCATGCGGTAAGAAAAATTAGCCGCGATTTCATTTAGAAGTGATAAAGCATTTTTCTTGGCTTTATCTAGCCCAATATGTTTACTTTTAGCTTCTTCTTGTATTGCTTCAGCAAGAGCTGGGTTAGTTAATAATTTATTAAGCATTTCCTGTCTAACAGGCAATTTAGGACCAACAGAAGCCGCTCTTTGTTTAGCAAAGTGAATACGTGCTACACGCGCAAGTTTATGTGCTAAAACAGAAATATCTTGTTTATCGTCGACTTTAATATCTTTAAAAGATACGGTTCGAGAAAATCGAGTATAGCAGTCACGACCAGAAATTAAGATTTTATAAAGTTTATAGGTAGCACCTAACACTTGCAGTGAAGGCATTTTTTTGCCTTCTTTATCTGGTTTACGACCAAACATTACAGATACAGGCAACATTTGAACATCAAGTTCATCATTTTGTTGATGGGCTGAAATGTATTCCCTTAAAATTTCGATAGATTTATTTTTTTGTTTACTTGAAGCAAAAATTCCTGGGCCTTTATCGATATAAATATAAGCAGGTACAGTTTTATCATTAATATCAATTCCTAATAAAGGATCTGGTAAATGATATTTTAGACAAAGCGACCTAACTACCATTAAATCAATTTGAGAGTTATAAGGAAGCACATACAAAATTGGACGATGGATATCGAGGTCCAGTTCAGTAATGGGATCGGTAGGAATTGGTTTACTTTTAACAAAAAGCTTAACAGGAATTTGAATTAGTGAAAAATAAATTTTTGTCCACCAAGAAAACATAAAAATAAACCTCATACTTTGTTGCTAACTATATACTTAAATCATTTTAAGTTATTTATTTACCAACCTAATAATGAATGTTTAAGCTGTAAATTGATATGATTACTCTAATATAAAAAACATTAATCCAAGTATATATGCGTTACAGTATAGCAAATTTGCATAATCTTGTAGTGATTACATTATAATAATGACAACGTATTATAAAGGTTTATTTCTATCAGCACCATATCAGCATGAATTGAATATTACCGTTAATTAAAGCAAATTATTAACACAATTTTCATTAAGGATACAAATCGGTTATTCTTTATTTGCAATGTTAGCATTAAATTTATTATAAGTTTTCTTTAGTCTTACCTAAAAAATAATTTACGCTAGTAAGCGTATACTAACAATTGCACTTTATATATCTATCGCCTAGAATAACTATCTTTATTTTGCTACGAAGAATCTATTTATGAATACTATTCTTGAGCTGTTTTCCTCGGTAAATGCAGTGGTTGTTGCAGTTATTTTAATGTTAGTCCTTTCGCTTTGCCGTGTTCATGTGGTTATTAGCTTAATCATTGGTGCTTTTGTCGGTGGTTTATGTAGCCATTTAACATTAAAAGAAACAATTGACGCTTTTAATACTGGGATTAGCAACGGGGCTAATATTGCGCTTTCTTATGCTATGCTTGGTGCGTTTGCAGTAGCAATTTCAAAATCAGGATTACCAGAATTGTTAGCTGACAAAGCCATTAAGCAGTTAACGACTAATGATGCTAAAACTCGAATTAAATGGTTGTTAATTATCATAATCGGGTTAGTTAGTATTTCCTCACAAAATATCATCCCAATTCATATCGCCTTTATACCGTTGTTAATTCCGCCACTTTTATATGTGATGTCGAGATTGCAACTAGATAGACGAATGATTGCTTGTATCATGACATTTGGTTTGATTACACCATATATGTTTTTACCTGTCGGATTCGGTAATATTTTCTTAAATCAAATCTTATTAAAAAATATTATTTCATCGGGGATGGATGTTAGCCATGTTAATGTTATGCATGCTATGGCTATTCCGGCTTTTGGTATGTTTGTTGGTCTACTTTGGGCTATTTTCGTTAGTTATCGTAAACCGAGACAATATAAACTGATTCATGAAGAAAGCCATGCCGAAGAGTTTAGTAATGTAAGTACTCGTTCACTTGTCGTCTCATTATTAGCAATTATTCTCTCTTTTACTGTCCAACTTTATACTGGATCGATGATTTTAGGTGCTTTAATTGGCTTTATCTGCTTTATTGCTTCAGGCTCAATTAAATGGGGTGAGGCAGACGGAATCTTTACCGATGGTATCAAAATGATGGCGATGATCGGCTTTGTGATGATATCAGCTCAAGGCTTTGCTGAAGTATTAAAACAGACTCATGAAATAGAACCATTAGTTGTTAATAGTGCCTCATTATTTGCGGGGAATAAAGTAGTTGCATCTTTTATGATGATGTTAGTTGGCTTGATCATTACACTTGGTATTGGTTCATCTTTCTCTACTGTACCAATTATTGCAGCTATCTATGTTCCTTTATGTGTTCAGTTGGGCTTTTCACCAATAGCAACCGTTTGTTTAATTGGTGCGTCAGGAGCGATTGGCGATGCAGGTTCACCTCCTTCAGATACTATTTTAGCAACATCTGCTGGTTTAAACAGTGATGGTCAGCATGATCATATAAGAGATAGTGTTATTCCAACCTTTACCCATTTTAATATTCCATTGTTTATAGCTGGTTGGGTGGGATCATTAATTTTATAAATGTTTAGATTGATGAGTTAAGGTCATTATTGGTTATGAATAAAAAGTCACACTCAAATATTCGAGCTATTTGTGCTAAAGCGATTTTTAATGTACTTGAAGAGGGGCAATCGCTTAGTACGGCCTTAACGTTATTTAGCCATAAAGTAGCAGAAAAAGATCGCGCGCTAATGCAAGAAATCTGTTTTGGTGTGATGCGTGTTTTACCTGAACTTAATTTTTATATTCATACTTTGATGAATAAAGTTCTTACCGGGAAAAATCGAGTTCTACACTATTTATTGTTAGTGGGTATTTACCAAATTTTATATACCAGAATACCTGAACATGCAGCTGTAGGTGAAACAGTTAATGCAGTAAATGATTTAAAAAAATCAGCGCTCAAAGGATTAGTAAATGGCGTATTGCGTGAATTTTTACGCCAACAAGAATCATTACAACGAAAATTTGTACAGGATGATAAAACACCTCAAACTTTGCATCCAAGTTGGTTAGTTAATCGTCTTAAGCAAGCTTATCCCGAGAAATGGCAAGCAATCATTTCTGCCAATAACCAAAAACCACCAATGTGGTTACGCGTTAATCTTAATCACTATTCAGTTAGTGAGTATCAACAATTGTTAACTGAACGGCAAATTGAATCAGAAGCTTTTGCTGATTTGCCTTGTGCTATTAGGGTATTATCGCCTGTAAATGTAACGAAATTACCTTATTTTGCTGAAGGAGCCGTTACCGTACAGGATTTGTCTGCTCAATATGCTGCATATTTGTTAGAACCCCAAAATGGTGAGAAAATTTTGGATATGTGTGCCGCTCCAGGTGGAAAAACAACCCATATCTTAGAAATTGCACCTAAAGCAAATTTATTAGCGGTAGATGTTGATGCAGGTCGTGCTAAACGTATTGAAGAAAATCTGGCTCGCCTAAAACAAGTAGCAGAAGTTAAAGTGGGTGATGGTCTTACACCGGAAAAATGGTGCTTGGGTAAACAATTTGACCGAATTTTGCTTGACGCACCATGCTCGGCAACAGGCGTAATTCGTCGCCATCCTGATATCAAGTGGTTACGGCGAGATAGTGATATTGCGCAACTCACTGAATTGCAACATGGGATCTTAACCAATATTTGGTCTTATTTAAAAACAGGTGGCACTTTAGTCTATGCTACCTGTTCAATCCTACCTGATGAAAACAGATTGCAAATTGAGCGTTTTTTAAAAGAAAACAGCAATGCCCAACTTGTGGGTGATACGAAACAATTTTTACCAACTATACACGGCGGCGATGGCTTTTTCTATGCTGTTTTAAAAAAAAGTAGTTAATACATTTTTACAATGCCAGCTCTGTTTAAAAATGATTAATGTATTAACGCTGAGCATCCAGCTTAAAAAGTTGGAGGAAGATGAACTTATCACTCGTAGTGTATATGGTGAAAAAACACCACTTAAAGTGTTATACAAATTACCCCCTTTGGGTGAAAAAATTGGCCCAGCACTTGAACAGCTTTGTATGTGGGGACTATCTGTTTAGTATTCTTTCTTCATTTCTAAACTGAAGCTAATTAATATTGATTAACAATGAAATTTCTTGCAAAAAAAGTTGAGGAACAGGGTTTTTGAGCCGTAAAATTTAAGAAATAACTTCTTATAATCCTTACTTGGACAATCTTTAGTAGATATGGTAAATTCCGAATCTGTTTTACATTTTTAAGACTTTCGATATATGGCTTATACATTAACCTATAATGATCTCCCAGAAAATATTCAATACTGGCAAGGTTTACCTTTGTCTTTAAATGGTTGTGAAGTTGTTCCATTGGATTACAATGCGGGTAAAACGGGTTGGATTATTTATGGGAAAAAGTTAAATAAAACACTGCTTTCAAAATTTCAAAGACAACTTGCAATGCCAATGGTTGTAGTTTCATCTTGGAAAATTAAAACCTATCAAATAGTACGTATTGCTGGCGTAATGCCGAAAAAAGCCAAATCGATTTCGCTAACATTAGGTATTGATGTTTCACCAATTGATAATTTACCCACATTGCATTCTCCAGGTTTATTAGTTATGGATATGGACTCGACTGCAATTGGTATTGAGTGTATTGATGAACTAGCAAAATTACATGGTGTCGGTGAACAAGTTGCTGCAGTGACTGAGCTTGCTATGCGTGGTGAACTTGATTTTGCTACCAGCTTACGTAAACGAGTTGCTACCTTAAAAGGCGCACAGCAAGATATTTTAGAACAAGTAAAAGAGAGTCTACCATTAACACCAGGATTAACTTATTTAGTTAAAGAGTTGCATAAAAAAAATTGGCATGTTGCCATTGTTTCGGGTGGATTTACCTATTTTGCAAATCATTTAAAAAAGAAGTTAAAATTAATTGATGCTCACGCTAATGAATTAGAAATTAAAAACGGTAAGCTGACAGGTAAAGTTAATGGGCAAATTGTTGATGCTAAATATAAAGCGCGGATGTTACAACAATTAGCCACCTCTTTAGATATTCCTATTGAGCAAACTGTTGCGATTGGTGATGGGGCAAATGATTTAATGATGATTAGAATTGCAGGGCTTGGTGTTGCTTATCATGGAAAGCCTAAAGTCGTTGAAAAAGCAAGAATCAGCATCAATTATGCTGATTTAACCGGTTTATGGTGCATCTTATCTACCAGTTTATTAAGTGAAGGCTAGGAGAAGAATTTGGCAAAAACAGTAAAGCGCGCTTATGTCTGTAATGATTGTGGTGCTGACTATCCTCGTTGGCAAGGTCAATGTAGCGCTTGTCATGCATGGAATACCATTACTGAAGTTAGGTTAGCTAGTAGTTCATCACGCAATGACCGATTAACCGGCTATGCCGGTGGTGCAGGGCAAACTAAAATCCAAAAATTATCTGAAATTAGTCTGGAAGCCTTACCCAGATTTTCAACTGGATTTTCTGAATTTGACCGTGTACTTGGTGGTGGTGTAGTACCAGGTAGTGCTATCTTAATTGGTGGTAACCCCGGTGCCGGTAAAAGTACTTTGCTACTGCAAACCATGAGTAAACTGTCAGCACAAATGAATACGCTTTATGTTACTGGTGAGGAATCATTACAACAAGTAGCGATGCGTGCACATCGTTTAGGTTTACCGACAGATAATATTAATATGTTGTCTGAAACCAGTATTGAGCAGATCTGTTTACTTGCTGAGCAGTCACAGCCAAAGTTAATGGTTATTGACTCAATTCAAGTTATGCATCTTGCTGATATTCAATCTTCGCCAGGTAGTGTGGCTCAAGTTCGTGAAACTGCAGCTTATTTAACGCGTTTTGCGAAAACCAAAGGCATAGCCATTATTATGGTTGGCCATGTGACTAAAGATGGCTCACTAGCTGGCCCTAAAGTACTTGAACACTGTATTGATTGCTCAATTTTACTTGATGGTGATGCTGACTCTCGATTTCGAACTTTACGTAGCCATAAAAATCGTTTTGGCGCAGTCAATGAGTTAGGTGTGTTTGCTATGACTGAACAAGGATTGAAAGAAGTCAGTAATCCATCTGCAATCTTTTTAAGTCGTGGTGAAGAGATGTTATCGGGCAGTTCGGTAATGGTGTTATGGGAAGGTACTCGCCCATTGCTGGTTGAAATTCAAGCGTTAGTTGATCATTCTGTATATGGCAATCCAAGGCGAGTAACTGTCGGACTTGATCAAAATCGGCTGGCACTTTTACTCGCGGTTTTGCATCGCCATGGTGGTTTACAAATGGCTGATCAGGATATTTTTGTTAACGTTGTTGGCGGAGTAAAAGTGACCGAAACTAGTGCCGATTTAGCATTGATTGCTGCATTGGTATCCAGTTTTCGAAATCGACCTTTACCACAAGATGTGGTTATTTTTGGAGAAATAGGTCTAGGAGGAGAAATACGACCAGTACCAAGTGGTCAAGAGCGTATTTCTGAAGCCGCTAAACATGGTTTCAAAAAGGCAATAGTGCCTATAGCCAATATGCCAAAGAAAAAGCCAGAAAATATGCAGATCTTTGCTGTTAAGAAAGTGTCGGAAGCGTTAGATATTTTAAGTGATCTTTAGAGTGTTCAAATATTGCTAAATACTCCGCCGATTTTTGTATCGGCGAAGTATAACTGGCTAATATTAAAGTTAATTAATAACAAATTTCATAACAAGGTTGATAGGCACTACCGCCAGGAAGCTTCATGCGATCTTGTTTTACATAGCTAAGCAGTAAATTATCTAATTGCTTCATGATTTCAGGATCACCTTGCAATTTATAGCGACCATGTTCAGCAATTTGCTTCATACCAAACTCTTTAACATTACCAGCAACAATTCCAGAAAAAGCACGGCGTAAATCAGCAGCTAATAATTCAACTGGCTGATCTTTATGTAGATTAAGTGATGCCATGTTTTCATGGGTTGGTTCAAATGGGTGCTGTAATGCTTCATCAATTTTGAGTAACCAGTTAAACCCATAAGCATCACCAGTTGCTAACCGTGATGATTTAACCTGTTTTACCCCATGTTTCATTATGCGAGCAACTTGTTCAGGTGAATCAATGATAATTTCATACAATTTAGTCGCTTCTTCGCCTAAAGTATTACGAATAAATTGATCAATCGCGTCAAAATAATCTTCACACTCTTTTGGGCCTGTTAAAATAATTGGTAAAGTCTGATTTTTATTAGCAGGATTGAGCATTATCCCCAAAATATAAAGTAATTCTTCAGCAGTACCAGGTCCGCCAGGAAAGATAACTATACCATGCGCCATTCGAACAAACGCTTCAAGTCGTTTTTCGATATCTGGCATAATGATAAGTTCATTAACTAACGCATTTGGTGGTTCGGCTGCAATTATCGATGGCTCAGTCATACCAATAAAGCGACTATCTTTTATACGTTGTTGTGCATGACCAACAGCAGCGCCTTTCATTGGTGCTTCCATTATTCCCGGACCGCAGCCTGTACAGATATTAAGTTCTCGTAATCCAAGTTGCATACCAACTTGACGAGCATAATAATATTCACTTTCGTTAATTGAATGTCCACCCCAACAAACAATTAGATTAGGCTCTTCGCCAACGTGTAGGGCATTGGCATTACGCAGAATAGAAAAAACAAGATTGGTGATGTAATAGGAGTGTTCTTTTTCAAGCTTCTCGTTAGGTACCAAGTGTTTAATTGCCGTAATTTGGCCATTTAAAAAAAGAATATCACGTAAAACCGCAAACAGATTGGCTTGTATGGAGCGAATAATGCGTTTGTCGACAAAAGCACTTTCAGGTGCATCAATAAGCTCTAATTTAACTCCACGCTCTTTACTGATAACGTTAATTTCGAATGATTTAAATCTATCTAGTAATTCTTTAGTGTTATCCGTTTTACTACCCGCATTAAGGGTAGCTAATGAGCAATTTCTAAATAATTGATAAAGTTCGCTATTTGCTGATTTTTTTAAAATATCAACTTCAGCCTGCGCAAGTAAATCCATTGATCCTAACGGGCTTATATGGGTAATCATCACAACCTCCATTTGACGGTTTTATCGACAAGGAAATCATTATATACTGAAATATGATGAATACTAAGCAAAGCTGAAAATAAGCTTAAATATAAACCAATTAGGTGAATAAAAAATTATCTCTAGAGACAGAATAATAATTACTCTATAATAAAAAATGTTAAATAGACTGGATTTTATTGTTAGTGAGTTATCAATGAGAAAGGATTTTTATTTACTTATTAAAAATTATATCTTGCAGGTACGAGTGACATATTTAATGATCCGCAGACGCCGAATTTAAACTGTTAGCACAATATAAAGGCGAATTATTGTAAAACACCAGCATTGCCTAACTGACTACCAACTATTGATTAGATAGCATCAATGAGCAATAGAGAAGGAATTTTATGAAATCTTGCACGACAACCTCGATTGAACATTATCAAATTATCACTGGTTATATCACCGATTTAGCAGTCTATCCGTCACGAGAGACTTTTATTCAAGCCCGTAAATTAGCTGGGTGTGCTGATATTGATTTAAACTCAATCGGTTATCTCGCTGTGGTGTATAAAATCAATCAAATGATTGCTGCACAGGATTCATCCGGCAAGAACGATACGCCAAATATTGAACAATATTACCGATTTAAATTAGGCGATAATCTAATTGAAGGGGTTTGTAGTCGTGTCGCTTTTGCTGACGGTGATTATGTTGAGGTAGTGGTTGACCCAATTGACGGTGGCAGCTATTTTGCCTATGCGCTACGTCGACCTGCTGATCATATAATATGGATGCATCCTTATGTTATAGAGGGTACAGAAGCGAGCGTTGAAAATCCTAAAACTCGCAAATCACTGATTGTAAAGGCCTTGGAGATGATCGGCATTTCAAGTTGTATTTGGGGCTTGATACAGCTCTATTTGCAAATCTCATTGGTGCCGACATTGTATCTCTTTATTTTTGGGATAATATTGTTGCCCCCTTTAAATATATTTTGTCGCAAAAAAAAACAAGTCAACACAGGTTCACCGATCGCAGACAGGATTTATACCACTTTAGGCTATCATAATCCTAAGCAGTTTAATATAGAAAAAGAGCAAGCATTATTCTTAAAGAAATTAGAGCAGTTAAGTGCAAATTATATAGCAAATTATAAAGGTCCATTAACCGATGGTGAGGAAATAATAAAAGAATTTCTTGATCAATATAAAGATCAACAATCGCCTAGCGATACTGAAAGCGACAAATTAATTAAGCATTACATAAAAATTGAACAAAATGGTATGCAGTGGGTCTATCTTTATCGCTGTGCGCCGACTATACCCAATTACATCACCGTTATTCATACTGAAAGGAATAATGATGAAATTGAATCATCTAATCAATCATCGAATAGTGATAATTGTCCGTAGTCAATAAATAGTGTCTATGCTAGACTTAAACAAACTCTGAAGCTTTTTCACCTAAGTGAGTTTCATATGGTGGACTAGCCGCGGTATAGCGCAGAAATGGCTATGCTTCCCGATTTGGATAAGGTGTTTGTGATATGCAATTAATGGATAATTTTCAGCGTCGATTTCAATATCTACGCTTGTCGATTACCGAGCAGTGTAATTTTCAGTGCCAATACTGTTTACCTAATGGTTATCGACCTAATAAAGATCATCGCTTTTTATCGTTAAATGAAATTGACAATGTTGTGTCAACGTTTACTGAACTTGGTGTACATAAAATTCGGCTAACGGGCGGTGAACCGACTTTGCGTCGAGACTTTATTGATATTTTGTCAATAATTTCTGCTTATCCCAGCATCAAACAACTTGCTATCACAACCAATGGTTCACGGTTATTAAAAAATGTGCATTATTGGCAACAAGCAGGACTTAATGCTATTAATATTAGTATTGACAGTTTTTCTCCTTACATTTTTAAACAAATAACAGGCCAAGATAAATTACGTGAGCTGATTCAAGGCGTTGAAAAATCATTAGAAGTAGGTATTAGGAAAGTTAAAATTAATACCGTTTTGATGAAAAATATGAACGACCATCTGGCTGATTATTTAACTTGGATTAAAGATCGTTCAGTTGAGTTACGTTTTATAGAATTGATGGAAACAACAGAAAGCCGTGAATTATTTAATCGTTATCATTTAGCTGGTCATGTGATGGAATCACAACTTATTGAACAAGGTTGGCAATTACAGTCAAAAGAGGCGTTCTCTGGACCTGCTAAAGTTTACGCGCATAGTGATTATCGAGGTAAGATTGGTCTGATTATGCCGTATTCAAAGGATTTTTGTAAAAGTTGCAATCGATTACGTGTCTCGTCGATCGGTAAATTACATTATTGCTTGTTTGGTGATGCAGCGGTTGATTTACGGGATTTACTACAAAGCTCTGAGCAAAAAGCGCAACTTAAAGCTAGAATTTTATCTTCACTATTAATAAAACCTGAAAAACATTTATTACATACCCACCATTTAGGTATCACACCTAATTTATCTTATATTGGTGGTTAACATACAGTCTTGTTTGGGAATATGATTAATGTCCCAGTGTGATATCGCCCAATCTAATAACGCTTTCTGTGTGGCATCTTGCCAATTTTCGGGTATTTGTTGACCTAAAAATTGTAATGCTTGCACCGTTAATAATTTGGTTTTTTTTATATCAATTGGAGAGGCATGATTTTGCTTCGAGAGTTTATGACCATGACTATCTAAAGCTAATGGTAAGTGGCAGTAATTTGGGATTGTAAAATTAAATAATTGATAAAGTGAAATCTGTTTAGCGGTCACAGGTAATAGATCTGCACCACGAACAATTTCGGTTATTCCTTGATAATTATCATCTAATACAACAACTAGATTATAAGCAAATAATCCATCTTTTCGATGAATAATAAAATCTTCTAGTGCATTGATATGATCAATGCTTTGTTGACCTCGAATTTTATCATTAAAAGAGAAAATCGGATGATTCTGCTTTAAACGAATAGCAACGTTATTTAATGTTAAATGTCGCTCACGACAAAATCCATCATAAATATTGTTTTTAAGGCTATGGATCCGTTGTCTGGTACAATCACAATAGTAAGCTTTTTGCTCAGAAATTAATGATGCTAACACTGATCGATAACGTTCACTACAGTTAGACTGATATAAAACTTGATCATCCCAATAGAGATTAAAAGCTTCTAATGTTTTTAATATTAAAGATGATGCGCCTTTGACTTCCCTTGGAGGATCAATATCTTCAATACGAACAAGCCATTTACCATTGCTGGCCTTGGCTTGTAAGTAGCTACCGAGAGCTGTCACCAACGAACCAAAATGTAATGGTCCAGAAGGTGACGGAGCAAAACGACCAATATATTGCATGGGCGTATAGGATAGAAAGAATAGTTAAATGAGAATCACATACCCATTTGTTTTTCACGAAGTTCAGCTAATGTTTTACAATCGATACATAAATCAGCGGTAGGTCTTGCTTCTAAACGACGGATACCAATTTCAACACCACATGATTCACAATAGCCAAAATCATCGGTTTCAATTTTCTTTAATGTTTTTTCAATTTTTTTGATAAGTTTGCGTTCTCTATCACGCGCTCTTAGTTCTAAACTGAACTCTTCTTCTTGAGTTGCACGGTCAGCTGGATCTGGGAAATTAGCAGCCTCATCTTGCATATGAGAGACAGTTTTACCCATTTCACCTTGTAATTGTGAAAGCCATGCTTCTAAGATTAGTTTAAAATGTTTCAATTGCTTAGGATTCATGTACTCCTCACCTTTCGCCTCTTTATAAGGCTCAAGTCCAGCAATTGATAGCAGACTAAGAGAAGATGTATTTACTTTTTGTTCCTTTTTCACAGCAATCCCCTTAAATACACATTATTTTCAAGCGCTAAACTATAGCAATAAATTAGCCTTTGGCAAATTTTTTTTACTATTTTTTTTGTGCTAAAAGTGCAGAATATTACAACTATATGTTATTAATAAGATTAATTATTCATCCCATTTTTTTAAATTATTCAAAGGACATTTTTTAATTAAATCAAACAGCTTATCGTTATCAGGTAAGATGAGTTCTGGTGAAATATCAAATAAAGGATAGAGTACAAATTCTCTATTTTTCATATGATAATGAGGAATTGTTAGTCTATCGTTGTCTATTATTAAGTCATCGTATAATAATATATCTAAGTCTAATGTCCTTGCTCCCCATCGATTATTTTTGCGTACCCGACCTTGTGATTTTTCTATTGCTTGTAGTTCATCTAATAAAGCTATAGGTTTAAGTGAGGTGGTTAACTTTATAACTGCATTGAGGTAATCATTTTGATCTTGTGGACCGAGCGGTTTACTGCGATAAAATGGTGAAATGTCAGTAACTACGGTATTGGGTAATTGTTTTAGGGCTGCAATAGCTTGATTAGCTTGAGCTAATGGATCGTTAAGATTACTGCCTAAGGCAATATAACATATTGACATAATTGGATGTATTTTTTCGTGATGTTTAAGCGTGGAGATATTTTAGCACATATAAAGTGTTATCAAGCTAGATTGCTAAATAATGATTATTTCTAGTTATTAAGATATAACGATATAATCTTTTAAACGCATATTTAGCATCCACTATTTGCTCAATATTTATTGAGATTTGTATGAGAGTTTATAATGCATCTAGGTCAACAATTGAGTTTGTTAATAAAAAATACGCCAATTATTGAGCAACAATCAGTCCTTGAATGTGCAATTAATGGTGTTATTGATTATTTTGCGAGTAGCTTACAGGCATCTAATGAAACTAATGTTCAGCAATTACTGGCCTGGATAAATGATGAAGGTGGCAACAATCGAGCTTGGCTAATTGGTCAAAAAAAGTTAGCAACCAGCCGGCAAGCAGCATTATTTAATGGTTTTCAAGCACATTGTTTAGATTATGATGATGTACATATTGATGTACGTGGTCATCCATCAGCGGTTATCTTATCAGCCTTATTTTCTAGTATCCGCTTAGATGATTCATTAACGCGTTTAGATGGTCGTCGTTTTTTAACTGCCTATGTAATAGGTATTGAAGTTATGGCCTTATTGGGACGATGTGTCAATCCTGAACATTATGAAAAAGGTTGGCATACAACAATCACTTTAGGTGGTATTGCCGCAACAGCTGCTATTTGTTATTTATATGATGAACCATTTCTTGCTCAAGCATTAACTTTAGCTGCGACGCAAGCGTCAGGTCTGCGATTAGTGATGGGGACACCAATAAAATTTTTGCATGCGGGATTGGCTGCACAACATGCTATACAATCGGTTGAATGGTTAAGAGCTGGGATTTCAGCAGATAAGGATTTTCTTGATGATAACCTCGGTTTTTTATCAATATATGGACAAGGCAATGATAATTTAGATTTAACTATCTGGGCTAAGCCATGGAAGATTGTTGAACCAGGGTTATGGTTTAAGACTTATTCATATTGTTCTGCCGCTTCATATATTGCTGATGCGGGTAAGTTAATTTATAAGCATCCTAAGTTTAATGTAGATAATATTGATTATATCACTCTTTTCTTTGCACCAATTAATAGTGATGCAGCACTGATCTATAAAAAGCCATTATTAGCTGAGCAAGGACGTTTTTCAGCAGAATATATTTTGGCATTGATTTTACTTGGTATACCTATCGATTTTGAACAATTTGCTTCAAAGCCAATAGCTGACAATATCCTACAATTAATCCAAAAAATGCAGCGTAGTTATGATATACAATTAACCCCTCATCCTGATGCATATAATAAGCGCTATGTCGTTATTGAAATAGTATTAAATGATGGACAAAAAATTAGCCAACGAGTGGATATTCCTAAAGGATCACCTAAAAATCCTTATAGCCAACAAGAATTGGCCGCTAAGTTATTTGGAGCATTGCAAAATGAAATTAAAGCACAACAATTATTGTCTGATATCTATGCTCTAGCCAATGGTATGGATATTAAACAATTACTCATATCGCATTGGAAAATGCTTTGATATCTACTATAAACAGTTAATTATTTTATAAATATAAGCTTAAATTTCAAAATCAATATCATCATTGAGTTGCCGTAAAAAGCGTTGAGTTAACTCGTGTTGTGGGTTATCAATTAATGATTTTGCTGGCCCTTCCTCAACAATAATACCATTAGCCATAAAGATGATGCGGTCGGCCACATACTTTGCAAACTCCATTTCATGGGTTACGATTAGCATAGTTATCTTTTCTTTGGCTAGTTTCAGCATCACTTGTAAAACTTCATGAACTCTCTCGGGATCTAACGCAGAAGTTGGTTCATCAAATAATAATACTTTTGGTCTTACAGCTAATGCCCTAGCAATTGCAACACGTTGTTGTTGCCCTCCCGATAATGTTACAGGATATTGATCAGCATAAGCTAACATTCCAACTCGCTCTAACAATGATATTCCGTACTGTTGTGCCTCACTTTTCTTCATTTTCTGTGCAACAATTAATGGATAAGTAATGTTTTCTAAAGCTGTTTTATTTCTAAATAAATTGTAGTGTTGAAAAACCATTGCTGATTGTTTGCGTAAATTGGTCTCTTGCTTATGGTTGTAATGTTCACTATTGAGTATTACTTTATCAATACGAATCGTTCCTGTATTGGGTTTTTCAAGTAAATTAAGACAACGCAATAAGGTTGATTTTCCCGATCCGGATGGTCCAATAATGGCAACGACTTCACCTTCTTTGATATTAAGATTTATTTCTTTTAAAACTTCATTATTTCCAAATCGTTTTGATAAATGAGATACACTAATCATCATGCTCTCCTTAACGATGATATGGTTTAGTTAGTTTACGTTCTAACTGCTTTTGTAACCATGAATAGGCGACAACAGTTAGCCAGTAAACAATACCGACGGCTAAGTAAGTTTCAAAATAGAGAAAAGAATTAGCAGTTAACATTTTTCCTGCTGCTAATAATTCTTGTACCCCGACAAAAAATGCTACAGAAGAGTCTTTGAGTAGTGAAATAAACATATTCCCCGCATTCGGTAAAGCATTAATCATCGCTTGAGGTAATATAATTCCTCGATAAACCTGAATTGTACTTAATCCTGAGGTTAATCCTGCTTCTTTTTGTCCAAGATCAACCGAAGTTAAGCCAGCACGAAATATCTCGGCTAAATAAGCTGAATATTTTAAACTAAAACAGATAATAGCCGCCGTGGTTGCGCCTACCTGTTTCATAATTGGAAATATTTGTGGTAGGCCATAGTAAATAATAAACAGTAAAACGACAGATGGAATTCCACGAAATAAAGAAATAAACAGCGCCAAAAAAGAATCAATTACAATAATTTTATTGTTTCTAATCAAAGCAATAGCAAGCCCTAATATAGTGGCAAACACAAATGATATAATGGCAATAAAAAGTGTAACTGGCAGATAAGGTAATATCTGCGGGAATACACTAAAGAAATAGTTTATATTAAAATTCATGAGGTAATATCTTCACCAAAATATTTAATTGAAAGTTTTTTTAATGTTCCATTAACACGTAATTTTTCGATGGCTTGGTTAAATTTTTCTCGTAAAGCTTTACCTTTTTCATCCTTACTAAATGGGAAGGCAACTTGTTCAATAGTAATTGGTTCGCCCACTAATTTGAATGGTAGATTTTTTCGTTTAATTTCTGCCAATAAAATTGGTTTTGAATTGACATAACCATCGACTCTTTGAAATTCTGTATCATGCATTGCACCATCTCGAGTTTCATAGGTTTTGATCGTAATTTCGTTATTAGGAAATGCTTTTTTAAGATTATTAATATGGTTTGAACCAAGTACCCCTGCAATAGTTTTACCATTAAAATCAGTTAACTGATTAATATTGTTATTATCTTTGTGTGTAACAATTTGACTACCATAAAAACTATACGGCTGAGAAAAATCATATTTAGCTTGACGAGTTGGTGTAACTGCCACCGCATTTGCTACCGTATCTAAACGACCTGAGTCAAATTGGCCCATTAATCCACCAAATTCAGCAATTACCCATTCAACTTTAAAACCTAACTCATTGGCAATTGCTTCTGTGACTTCGACATCAAATCCAACTAACTTTCCATCTTGTTTATAACCATTCGGGTAACTTTGACCGGTTGAGCCTACTTTTATAATGTTTTGTTCCGCCGCCTGATTGTTTGATTGATTATCACAACCACTCATGGTAATTAATAAAATAGCAGAAAACCATGTTATTATTTTTTTCATTATTGATGACTCCTCTTTTTCCATTCGGAATAGTTTTTGTGATTTAATATTTTTTCAAAATAAAGGGTAGTGTGATCACTGGTTAAATTTACTTGCCCTATTTGTTGATATCCTTTTTTGCGATATATATTGGCTAGCCATGGATGATTGGCTGCTGTACCTAAAGTTACGGCGGGAAGCTTAAGTTGGTTAATTAAAACTTCTTTTTCAACCCAATCCCATAAAGCATTACCATAGCCTTGTCCTTTATAAATTGGATCTGTTGCAAACCAGCCTAAATGTGGTAATCCATAAGGTCCTGGGTTATTTCCCCATGGAAAACGTATGCTTAAGGTTGATATTAATTTATTGTCCTTTTCTATTATATAAACTGCATTCGAATCAATATGATGAATTATTTCTTCAGGTTCGACAGTAGCTGCTGCAAAATGAATGCCTAACTGTGACGTAGCTTGATATGCTCGGTGCAATAATTGTTGATATGCTGGAATATCGGAACAGCTGATTAAGCGAAAATTCATAATAATACTCCGCTTTGTTCCGCATATTTGATTACTTGGTCGACTTTTTGTGGTGCAGACCCCAGATAATTAATTGGATTTAACCAATTATCAAGTTCAGACTCGGTAAATTGTTCACTTAAACGTGGATCATCCAATAGGAGGGATTTAAATGGTCGGTTTTGTTCAAATGCTTGCATAGCATTTTCATAAATTAAATGGTGAGCAGTTTGTTTTCCTAATCGCTTGCCAATTTCGAACATTATTTTTTCTGATAACAGTAAGCCATTTTGTTTTTTTAAATTAGCTAACATTTGATCAGCATTGACTTTTAATCCTTTTAAAACAGCTAAAGCGGTTTGAAGTTGTGCTGAAATATAAAGATTAATTTCTGGCAGGGCAATCCATTCTGCCCGCCAGCTCATGGCATCACGTTCATGTTCAACTTTCATTGATTCATGAATAAGTGCCACACTTTTTAATAAAGGCGCGGTAAGACTCGCTAAACCTTCTAAGGCGGCTGGATTACGCTTATGAGGCATGGTAGTCGAACCAATTTTACCATCAGAAAATGGCTCTTCCACTTCATTAATTTCCGTTCGCATAAGGTTGTAAAATTCGTTACCAATTTTGCCAAGCGAACCGCTAATAAGAGCAATAACTGATGCGTATTCAGAAAAACGATCTCGTGCAGATTGCCAACCAATATTGGGTGTATTTAGTCCAAGTGAAGTTAATGCACGATTTTCCACTTGTGGACCTAATTCACCTATTGATGCATAAGTGCAAATAGCTCCGCTAATATTACCGACTAAAACTCTTTGTTTTATTTCAGATAAACGCTGTAAATGACGAACAAACTCGTCTAACCAAACCGCTAATTTAAAACCAAATGTTGTCGGTAATGCTTGCATACCATGGGTGCGACCTACCATGGGTAAATATTGATATTGTTTAGCCAACCGTTTTAATTGATGCGCAATTAATTTGGTATCCCGTTCAATTATATCAAATGACTGTTGTATCTGGAGAACAGTTGCGGTATCGACAATATCTTGGGTGGTTGCTCCATAATGAATGTATTGACCAGCATCACCTACTTGTTTTTGTAATGCGTTGATTGTTGACATCAGTGAATGTTTCGCTTTGGCTGCTTCTTGAGCAAGTTGTTCAAGTGATAATTTTGATGCATCAGCTTTGGCAATAATTGCATCAGCAACGTCAGCAGGAATTACACCTAATTCACCTTGAGCTTTTGCTAAAGCTACTTCTACTTTTACTTGCTTTTCTAAGCGATTTTGTTCAGACCATATTTGGCGCATTTCGCTAGTGCCAAAATTATTGCCTAAAATTAAAAAATCTAAAATATGTGATGCCACAAACCGTCCTCAATGAAAATTCAATAAATTGATAGCAATTATTATTAATTATTGATTTAACGTCTAATAGCTAGTTTTCCTAAATATATAACTAAAAGGAATAATGGAATGAATGACACGACTCTTTATCGAGTTTAAAAAGAGTGTTATTTAGCAAAAAATTTTGAGGAGGGACTTTTTTAGATTGATAATATAAATTATTTAATAATATTCAAATAGTTGATTGGGATATCAATTCTGGGCAAAACATAATTTAGATTGAGCGTATAAAAAAATTCTTATTGTTAATATATCGAATACATTGGTGATTAAAATTTAAATTAATTGCTAATGTATTCGACTATTAGTAGAAATATTTTATTAAACTTGAGGTTTATAATACTTCGACAATTGATTCACAAAGTCTAGACATATTATCGATAGTCATTCCCGCAACATTGATACGACCTGAATTGACCATATAGATGCCATACTCATCACGCAATTTTATTACCTGTTCTTCACTTAATCCACTAAATGAAAACATCCCATTTTGTTTAGCAATAAAGCTGAAGTCTTTGTTAGCACTTTTATCTTGTAGTGTTTTTACAAATAACTGGCGCATACGATGAATGCGTTGGCGCATGCTGGTTAATTCATCAAGCCATTCTTCTTTTAGTTCATCATTATTTAAAATATAAGAGACAATTTTAGCTCCATGTGCGGGTGGATTAGAGTAATTGGCTCTAATAATAGTTTTTACTTGACTAAATGCTCGATCGGCAATTTCGCTATCAGCAGCAATTAAAGTAAATGCCCCAACACGTTCATTATAAAGTCCAAAGTTTTTTGAGTAAGAACTAGCAATTAGGAGTTCTGGTTGGTTATTGGCAAATAGTCTAAGTCCATATACATCTTCTTCTATTCCTTGTCCAAATCCTTGATAAGCTAAGTCGAATAGTGGTAACCAACCGTTTTTTAACGCTAATTCCGAAATAGCTTGCCATTGTTCAGGCGTTGGATCGATACCAGTTGGATTGTGGCAGCAGCCATGAAATAGCACCGCATCACCAGCGACAACTTGACTTAAATCAGTCATTAAACCATCAAAATCTAGGTCTCGCGTTAATGGATTATAGTAACGGTATTCACGAACTTCTAAGCCTGCTGTTTGAAATACGCTACGATGATTAGGCCAAGATGGATTACTTATCCATACTCGTTTTACTTTGGTACGTCGAGATAAAAAATCAGCCATAATTCGTAATGCACCAGTGCCTCCAGGTGCTTGCGCTGTTCTAGCTCGTTGATTTTCAGTACCAAATAGTAGAATTTGGGTAGCATTATTAAATGAGTTAAGACCATCAATTGGTAAATAACTTTTTGTGATTTCATCATTTAAAATCAGATGCTCAGCTTTTTTTACACTTTCTAAAATAGGTGTTTTGGTCGTCTCGTCTTTATAAACACCAACACTTAAATTGATTTTGTTAGTGCGTTCATCCTTGTTATAAAGATCCGCTAAACCTAAAATGGGATCTGCAGGCGCTGCTAATAAATATTCAAACATAATATACCTATTTCTTTTTTTGAGCTTCAATGCATTATATACACATTGTTTGGCAAGTTACAATTTCGTTAACAATCAGGCTTCGAAGCAATAATTTTACCACTATGAGTGTTTTCAAATACAAATTGTTAACTTTCAATTTCAAGTTTTTCAAGAAATGATTTTAAATCAGGTGCTAATGTGATTAATTGTCCTGTTATTAAATCTTCTTTAACAATTTCAGCAGTTAAATTATTTATTGCAATAATTTCAGTGTCCTTATTAGTTGAGCCAATAAAAAGAGTCGGATGGCGTTTTAATTTTTTTTGCTGTGATAAATGCGCAATTAAATTCTGCTCTAAATTAGAGAAGTCGTCATCACTCCATGGTTGAAGTAAAATTACATCAATATCGGCAAACTTTGCAGCCATATTAGCCGCATATTGTGTCCCATAATAAATATGAGCGCTTTGATGTATTTTTATATTAATTACTTGTTCAACGATGGTTAAATTTCTTGGTGGAATAAGTAAATAAGGCTGCCAATAAACAGTAAGATTTTCGGTTTTTATAATACAAGGAGAAGGTAATGAATGTAACTCTTCACTTTGGGGTACACCATCAAATTGAGCAATCCAACGATGGGTAAAATCAGTTAAGGCAATTTTTTCAGGTAATTCCATAGATAAATATTCGTTCATTTTGTAAGCAAATCTAAATTATATTATACGGATAAAATTGGGATATGCACCTGTGTTAATGTTAGGTTTGTAAATTACTAAAATAGGTCATAAATCCATCAGTAATGATGTAGAAAATTTAGACAAAATCAAATTTAGAAAACTAGCGACTAATGCTGCATTTTATTATACTTTTAACCTATTTTATTGAGCGCTCAAAATTAATACTTAATTGTTTATAAAATAATCACTTTAATTTACTTGCTATCCTCTGCTGAAACGTGAATAATAGACAAGGATAATTTATCCTTGTAATGCAGCAATGGCGTTAGACATTACAGTTTGTCAAAATAAAATAGCGTAAGTAGAATTATTATAATTAATTAATATGTTTATTTTAAACAATCATATAAAGATTTAGTGGTTTGTTAAATTGTAGAAATTTGCAAACTCATCATTGAAATAATATCAATAATTGTATGTTTAGTGGTGTTCAAAAAGTATATAAGTGTTTTGAATGTAATATTACCTCTAAAAATGTATTGATGTTGTATATACGGATTTCACATAAAATAATAACAAAAATAACATAAATAAAATAATGAAATACTGTATACAAAATATTAAGTTAAGTACTATTGTTTATCATTGTTAAAATAAGCATTTATTAATAATAAGATTCTACCTACAGTTAATTTAGATTAATGAAGAGTGTAGAATAATGAAAAGAATGCTAATCAATGCAACCCAGCAAGAAGAGCTGCGAGTTGCCCTTGTTGATGGCCAACGCTTGTATGATTTAGATATCGAAAGCCTTGGTCACGAACAAAAAAAAGCCAATATTTATAAAGGCAAAATCACTAAAATCAATCCTAGTTTAGAAGCCGCTTTTGTTTCATATGGTGGTGAGCGAGATGGTTTTTTACCATTAAAAGAGATCGCAGAAAGCTATTTCCCTTCAAATATTTCTGGCCGGCGTAGTATTAAACATCTGCAAGAAGGCCAAGAAGTCCTTATCCAAATTGAAAAAGAGATTCGTGGTAAAAAAGGTGCTGCTTTAACGACTTATATTAGTTTAGCCGGTAGCTATTTAGTATTAATGCCAAATGACCCAAGAGCAGGTGGGGTTTCGCGCCGTATTGAGGGAGAAGAGCGTGCAGATCTAAAAAGAGTTATCGATGCGCTAGAAAAACCAAAGGGCATGGGTGTAATAGCTAGAACAGCGGGTGTGGGTAAAAGCCAAGAAGAGTTACAACAGGATTTAAATGCGTTAGTTAATTATTGGACAGCGATTCAAAATGAGTCAAAAAATCATCCAGCACCAAGCTTAATTCATAAAGAAAGTGACATTATTACTCGAGCATTTCGTGATTATTTACGTGATGATGTGGGTGATATTCTTATTGATAATCCTAAAGTACTTGAAATTGCAAAAAAACGATTAGCTGATTTAGGTCGTGTTGAGTATGTTAGTCGTCTTAAACTTTATGAAGGTGATGTACCATTATTTAATCATTTTCAAATCGAAGGTCAGATTGAATCGGCATTCCAACGGGAAGTTCGCTTACCATCTGGTGGTTCGATTGTTATTGATGCAACTGAAGCATTAACTGCGATCGATATTAACTCAGCTAAATCTATTCGTGGTAGCGATATTGAAGAGACTGCATTTAATACTAATCTTGAAGCGGCAGAAGAGATTGCTCGCCAATTGCGGTTACGTGATTTAGGTGGCTTGATTGTCATCGACTTTATTGATATGACGCCAATTCGTAATCAACGTGAAGTGGAAAATCGCTTAAAAGAAGCGATGAAAACCGATCGAGCAAGAATCCAAACCACTCGTATTTCCCGTTTTGGTTTGCTTGAAATGTCTCGTCAACGTTTAAGCCCATCTCTACGTGAAGCAACTCATCATATATGTCCTCGTTGTCAAGGAACAGGTACAGTTCGTGATAATAATTCATTATCACTTTCAATTCTTCGCTTAATTCAAGAAGAGGCGATGAAAGATAATACGGTTCAAATTGATGTGATTGTGCCAGTGCCAATTGCTAGTTATTTGCTTAACGAAAAGCGTCGTGCGATTAATAATATCGAAAGAATGCATCCGGATGTTAAAATCGTCATTGCTGGCGATGAAGAAATGGAAACACCACTTTATAAAGTGATTCGTAAACGTAGTGGTGAAGAGACAGATGTATTAAGCTACAATTTACCTAAACTAATCCGTGAGCTTGAAGAGGAAGAAGAAGATCAAGTCGCTGAATTAGTGGTAGAGCAAGCTGTATTATCAGGTCCTAAAGTAGAAGCGAGTAAAGCATCTAAAGCGAAAAGTGAACCGAAAAAAGTTGAAAAATCTAGTGGCTTATTTGGTGGTTTATTTAAGAAAATTCGTCAGTTATTTGTTTCAGAAAAGGTAGAACCTAAACCAGAAGTTAAGCCTCAATCAAATAAAAAACGAGATAATCAACGCTCAAATAATCGACGTCAGCGTAATAATCGTAACAATTCAGCTGCAAATAATAATGTTGCAACTGATGAAGTTAAAGAGACTACACGCTCTAATCGTCGTACAAAACAAAATAATAATTCATCTAATGCTGCGAATAATATAAAAGCTGATAAAGTCGTTAATGAGGCGGCACAACCACCTAAGCAAAAAGAAGCGAAACCAAGACGTCAACAGCGTGCATTAACGAAGAGTGTTCGTGTTAAAAATAGTGATGTACCTGCTCAAGCTGAAAAAGTGTGTATCCCTACTTTATTATTGCCGATTATTGTTCCTGAAACAGGCGATAATGCTGTAACTAACGATTCACAACCGAAGCGTCAACGAAGAACATCTCGTCATTTGCGTATGAATACACCACGGACTAAACGACGCGGTAAAAATAGCGAATTAAAACAGTCTGCAATGCCATTGCAATTTGCTGCTGCGTCATTAGAGCTTGCATTAGGCCGTGTATCGGTTGATTATAGTCAAGTTAGCCATGATGAATCGCTTAATGCTGTTCCAGTGATCCCTTCACTTTTATTACCAATCGTAATTAAAGATGATGTAGACATCGCTAAAAACGTAGTTGCTAGTGAATCTCAATCAAATATCACAACTCAAGCAAATATTGAGAAATCACCTACAACTCAGGTAACAACAGAATCTACAGCAGATCCTGCAGCGGGTTATTCATCATCAATAATGACTAAGGCTCCAGCTCCGGACTATGTGGAATCTGATAGTGGAATAAAAACACGAGAAGAGTTGGATTATCGTTATGACGGTAAAGGTAATGCTGGTGGATTAAGTGCTCAAGATCATGCTTATGCCGCAGCAAGTAAACCGGTCATACCTGAATAGCAGATAACTAAAACAACAGTGATGGATATCACTGTTGTTTTTGCTCATAATAAAGATAAACAATGATTATCTATATTTTAAAAAAAATTGTGACGTTTTCATTTATTATCTGCGTACTTGCTCAGATCAGCTTCTGTCTGGTCTATTTCGATCCTCAATCTATTTTTAGTGATTTAACTTTTGTTGATGCCTATAATGCTTTTTTTAAACAATTACTACAAGGTCAATTTAGGTTAGCATCAGGTGAAACTTTACCGTTTTTAGATACCTTATTAACAACGTTTGAACTTTGTATTTTAGCATTGCTTGTAGCTTTACTTATTGGATTACCTTTGGGTATTTTTCTAGGTTTAAGTAATATAAATTGGTTGAATACTACCATTCGTTTAGGCTGTTTAATCTTTTATTCTTGCCCGATTGTTATGCTCGCAACAATTGTAATGTTTTATCTTTCCTCGACAATGCCGATTTCAATGAACTTTGATATCGCACCATCAGTAACCGGTAGTTCTTTGCTAGATATTTTAATTTCATCAAGGCCAGATAAATTCACTGCATTGTTAGATCAGCTTCACTATTTACTTTTGCCAACAATTATTTTAGCTATTCAACCAAGTATTATGACCATTCAACTAGTTAGTGAAAATGTCAAAAATACTTCAAGACAAAATTATATTAAAATGGCAATTATCCGGGAACGTTCACCGTTTAAAGTGTTACGTCGACATTTATTACCAAATTCAATTCCGGCAACAATTCCACAATTGACATATAACACCACGACTTTATTATTTTTAACTATGGTTATTGAAATTTTATTCAATCGAGTTGGTTTAGGCCAATGGGTGATGATGGCTTATCGTAACCATAATTATTTTATTATTGCGATAGCAATTCTTGCGTGTGGAACAGTAATTAGTTTATTGACTTTATTAGGTGAGATAACAGCTATCGCTATTTATCCATTACGTCATAAGGAACATTATGTCTAGGATAATTTTGTTAGGTAAGCGAATAAATTCATGTTTCCAAAGACTTCATAGCAATTTATACCTGATCATAAGTTTTTATGGGGTTTTAGCAATTGCTTTTATTGCATTATCAACCAAATGGCTTTTCCATGCTCACTTGAACCCTATCTATGCAACTTCATTGCCTCCTGCTTGGTGGCCTAATGGAGATATTAATCACATATTAGGAACAACTGATCAAGGGCAAGATATTTTTGATTACTTATTAATTGGTTATCGGTCAACCATTTCAATGACTTTAAAAGCGGTTTTTTATGTCATCATAATCGGTGGAGTGATTAACTATTTAATGTTTTTTGTTTCATTTATTAGGCCTTTTATTTTATTTATTTTTAGATTTTTTATGGTCGTTCCGCCATTACTTGGTGTAATTGTTATTAGCTTGTTATTGGAAGATGATATTACCAATATTTTAATTGTGATTGGTTTATCCTATTCACCGCGCTTCATTTATAATATCCATCAACGTGTTATTAAGGAATGGAATAAAACCTATATTACTGCGTATCGACTCGATGGATTATCCTCATTTTCTATCTTAAATCATTATATTATCCCTAATATTTTACCCGTTTATTTGGCTGAAATTGTTTCATTATTTGGTTCAGTTATTTTAGCGATAACAACAATTACCTTTTTGGGTTTTGCTAATGATTTTTCTCGGCCAGATTTAGGCATGATGATGTTTAAGATGAAAGATATGATGGATGTTAATTTGCTTGCTTTTTTAGCTCCGGGTATTGCTGTGTCTACTACAATTACTTTGGTTTATTTATTCAATTTTGGATTATTTGGCCAGCGAGTAGGACATTAATTATGGCATTATTAGACATTCGTAATTTAACTATTGAGTTTATTACTGCTGATGGCCTTTTACGCGCAATTGATCGCGTGAATTTGAAGCTGTCTGAAGGCGAAATTCGAGGTCTAGTTGGCGAGTCTGGTTCTGGTAAAAGCCTTATTGCTAAAGCTATATTAGGTGTGACAAATCATAATTGGAAAATATCTGCTGATCGTTTTCATTTTAATGATATCGATTTACTTAAATTGACACCAAAACAACGTCGAAAAGTCATCAGTGACCATATTTCGATGATTTTCCAAGAACCGCAGTCCTGCTTGGATCCCTCAATGAAAATAGGGCAACAGTTAATCGAGGCTATCCCACGAAGAACCTTTAAAGGACATTGGTGGCAGCGTCTATTTTGGCGTAAACATCGAGCTGTTGAATTATTACATCGTGTTGGAATTAAAGATCATAAAGAAATCCTTAAATCATATCCTTTTGAATTAACGGAAGGTGAATGTCAAAAAGTGATGATTGCAATTGCATTAGCAAACCAACCTAAATTACTTATTGCAGATGAACCAACTAATGCTATGGAAGCAACAACTGAAGCGCAAATCTTCAGGTTATTAGCGAGTATGAATCAGAATATGGGGACGACTATTTTACTTATTAGTCATGATTTACAAATGGTTACTCGCTGGACAGATCGTATCAATGTCCTTTATTGTGGACAAACCGTTGAGGTTGCGGATAGTGAAGATTTAATAAAATCGCCTTATCATCCTTATACTCAGGCATTGATTTATGCCATACCTGATTTTGGTAAAGCCATGCCACATAAAAGTCCATTGAACACGTTACCAGGGGTTATCCCATCATTGGAGCATTTACCTATTGGTTGTCGATTAGGGCCACGTTGTCCTTATGCTCAAAAAAAATGTATCCAAGCACCTGAACTTACTCTGATAAAGGATCATTCTGTGGCTTGCCATTTTCCATTAAATACTGATGAGTAAATATAGGAATAGTTAATGAACCCAATATTAAAAGTCCGAAATTTATCAAAACGATTTAAAATTCCTAAAGGGCTCTTTGGTCATTTACAAATTGATGCAGTTAAACCATTGTCGTTCTCGCTCAACGAAGGTAAAACACTCGCCATTATAGGACAAAATGGTTCAGGAAAATCGACACTAGCCAAAATGCTGGTGGGTATGATAAAACCAGATAGTGGGGATATTTGGATTGACGGTAATAAAGTTGAATATGGTGATTTTGTCCATCGGTCACAACTTATTAGAATGATATTTCAACATGTTGAAAGCTCTTTTGACCCAAGACTTCGTATTGGTCAATTACTTGAAATTCCACTTAAACGCAATAGCAATTATAGCGCTCTTGAACGAGAAAAATTGATTAGTGATGTTTTAAAACAAGTAGGCTTACTGCCTGAACATGCTTCTTATTATCCATCAGTGATGGCAGCGGGGCAAAAACAACGCGTCGCATTGGCTAGGGCCTTAATTCTGAAACCCAAAGTTATTATTCTCGATGAAGCTTTAGCTGCGTTAGATATTTCAATGCGTTCACAGATTGTTAATTTGATGTTGTCTTTACAAGAAGAACAGAATATTTCTTATGTCTATGTAACACAAGATATTGGTATGATGAAACATATCAGTGACCAAATTTTAGTTATGCATAATGGTGATTTAGTTGAATATGGTAATACTGCTGAAGTCTTAGCTTCGCCATTAAGCGAAATCACACAAAAACTGATTAATAGCTATTTTGGTGAGGCTTTAACCGCAGATACTTGGCGGACCGATACTCGAATCATTTAAATTTTATTTTTACTATTTATATTACTATCATCACACTTATTTGTTAATTCATATAATCTGCTATTGTTCTGATTTTGTTTAAAATATTATATCTATTTTTTCTAACAAAACGCTCGACAATCTTACTAAAAAACACTATATTTAGCTATATGGATTTCTAGACGTCTATTTGAAATGTTATAAAAAGTAATTAATAGGAGCTTTTAATATGCCTATATGTATTCCAGATTCATTACCGGCAGTAGATGTGTTACGTAATGAAAATGTATTTGTGATGACTTCAACTCGTGCTAATACTCAAGAAATTCGTCCACTAAAGCTTCTCTTCTTAAATTTAATGCCTAAAAAGATCGAAACTGAAAATCAGTTTTTACGTTTGCTTTCCAATTCATCTTTACAAGTCAATATTCAACTCTTGCGTATTGATCAACGTGAATCCAAAAATACCCCTGTAGAGCATTTAAATAGCTTTTATTGTGATTTTGAAGATATTCGTGAGCAGAATTTTGATGGTCTTATCATAACTGGCGCACCATTAGGTAAAGTCGCATTTTCAGATGTAGTGTATTGGCCAAAATTAGCTGAAATAATTACTTGGGCTAAAGATCATGTTACTTCAACAATGTTTGTTTGCTGGGCTGTACAAGCTGCATTAAATGTACTCTATGATATGCCAAAATTTACTCGCTCACAAAAATTGTCAGGCGTCTATCAACATCAAATCATACAACCTAATGCACTTTTAACTCGAGGTTTTGACGATACTTTTTTAGCGCCACATTCACGTAATGCTGATTTTCCAATAGATAAAATTAAAAGTTATACTGATTTGACGATTTTAGCTGAATCAGATTTAACCGGTCCATATTTGATGGCAACTGCTGATAAACGTATGGCTTTTGTAACAGGGCATCCAGAATATGACTCCTTCACCTTAGCTAATGAATATAATCGAGATTTGAAAGCTGGAATAAATCCGGAAATTCCTTACAACTATTTTCCTGAAAATAACCCAAATTTAACGCCCAAAGCCACATGGCGAAGCCATGCTTATTTATTATTTAGTAACTGGCTCAATTATTATGTTTATCAATTAACACCATTTGATTTAACAACTCGCAATTTGACAATTGATTAAATGGGAAAGTAAATAAATTTATAAACTAGATACCTACTGGTAAAAAAGTTTAATTAATTACCAGTAGATAGAATTTTTCAACTAACTTAATTTGAATGGATAAATCCTTATCTTGCATCATGTTATCCATAGTTATATCATGGCTAATAGTGCTATATTAATTAAGGAATAAGTTATGTTAAAGTCAATAGATCCAACTACTACATCCGCTTGGAAGTCCCTTCAAGTTAGTTATCAGAAGCATTGCGATAAGACGATTGCTCAAATTTTAAAAGATGAACCTAAACGAGTTGAAAAGTTAAGTATTCCTTTTGAAGATGAGTTCTTGGTTGATCTGTCTAAAAACCGCATTACTGAGGAGACCTTAAAGCAACTTTATCAGCTTGCTGACGAGTGTGATTTAAGCGGGGCTATTAATGCCATGTACAGTGGTGAAAAAATTAATCGTACCGAAAATCGAGCCGTTTTACATATTGCGCTTCGCAATGTATCAAATTCACCAATTTATGTTGATGGTAAAAATGTTATGGATGACGTCAATGCTGTGCTGGCTAAGATGGAATCCTTTAGTAAAAAAATTATTAGTGGTGAATGGAAAGGCTATACTGGTAAAGCGATTACTGATGTAGTTAATATCGGAATTGGAGGTTCAGATTTAGGACCAGTGATGATTACCGAAGCATTACGCCCTTATAAAAACCATCTAACTATGCACTTTGTTTCTAATGTCGATGGTACTCACATTGTTGAAGCTTTAAAAGGTTTAAATCCAGAAACAACGCTATTTTTAGTTGCATCGAAGACCTTTACAACTCAAGAAACTATGACTAATGCACAAACCGCTCGTCAATGGTTACTTGATGCTGCAAAAGATGATAAAGCTGTTGCGCTTCACTTTGTAGCTTTATCAACCAATGCCAAAGAAGTAGAAAAATTTGGTATTGATACTGCCAATATGTTTGAATTTTGGGATTGGGTTGGTGGTCGTTATTCTTCTTGGTCTGCAATCGGCTTATCAATTGTACTTTCAATTGGTTTTGAAAACTTTAAACAGTTTTTAGCTGGTGGACATGCGATGGATAAACATTTCCAAAGCACACCGATTGAAAAAAATATCCCAACATTACTTGCTTTAATTGGGATTTGGTACAATAACTTCTATGGTGCAGAAACCGAGGCAATTCTACCTTATGATCAATATATGCATCGCTTTGCAGCTTATTTTCAGCAAGGGAATATGGAATCAAATGGTAAAAGTGTTGATCGTAATGGCAACAAGACTACTTATACTACAGGTCCTATTATTTGGGGTGAACCAGGGACAAATGGTCAACATGCGTTTTATCAATTAATTCACCAAGGTACTAAACTTATTCCTTGTGATTTTATTGCACCGGCAATTAGTCATAATCCAGTTGGCGATCATCATCCTAAATTGCTTTCTAACTTTTTTGCTCAAACAGAAGCTTTAGCTTTTGGTAAGACTGCTCAACAAGTAGAACAAGAGTTTCTTGCTGCTGGTAAAAAGCTTGAAGAAGTTAAATCTATTGTTCCATTTAAAGTTTTTGAAGGCAATAAACCGACTAACTCTATTTTAGTGAAAAAAATTACACCGTACACTTTAGGCGCATTAGTGGCGATGTATGAGCACAAAATCTTCACGCAAGGTGTTATTTTAAATATCTTTAGCTTCGATCAGTGGGGGGTTGAATTGGGTAAACAGTTAGCTGGTCGTATTTTACCTGAACTTGCTGATGATAAACCAGTCAGCTCGCATGATGAATCAACCAACAGCTTGATTAATCAATACAAAAAATGGCGTTAAACGAATTATTTGAACTCTATGTTTGATTATTCTCAATAAAAAACCTTCAGTGAAAACTGAAGGTTTTTTATGGGTAGTAACTTTGTGCGATGTTATTTTTTAACACGCATAATTGGTGTTTTACCTGCCTCAACTGAGCCGGATAACTTAGTTAATTCAACAACAGTTTCCATATTAGATATTACAACTGGTGTTAACACTGATTTGGCTTTACTTTCAAGTAAAGGCAGATCGATTTCGATGATAGTATCTCCAATTTTAACTTGTTGTCCTTCTTCGGCAACTCGTGTAAAACCTTCACCTTTTAATTCCACCGTATCTATACCGAAATGAACAAAAAGTTCGATACCTTCATCTGATTCAATAGCAAATGCATGATTGGTTTCAAAAATTTTACCAATTTTACCATTTAATGGTGCTACAATTTTATTACCAGAAGGTTTTATAGCAACACCATCACCAACGATTTTTTCTGCAAAAACTACATCTGGCACATCTTCGATCTTAACGATTTCACCACTAAGAGGTGCAATAATTTCGATGCTGTTTTTGTTATCATCGGATACAAATTGCTTTATTTTATCGAATAAACCCATCATTGCCTCCTAACAAATTTGCTTTTCAGCAGTATATTTTTCAATTAAATCGGTTATTTCTTTAGCTGTTGCTTTTTCAAGAACAGTATCAGCAAATTTCTTCGCTTCTTCATAATTAGTATTACGAATTAATTTTTTGATTTTAGGAATTGATACCGCACTCATACTGAACTCATCAAGCCCCATACCTAGTAATAAAATTGTTGCTCTTTCATCACCAGCAAGCTCTCCACACATTCCTGTCCATTTACCTTCTTTGTGAGAAGCATCGATTACATTTTTAATCAATGTTAATACTGATGGTGAAAGTGGATTATAAAGATGTGAAATAAGCTCATTACCACGGTCAACAGCAAGTGTATATTGGGTTAAATCGTTAGTTCCAATACTAAAGAAATCAACTTCTTTAGCTAAATGTCTAGCAATAACCGCAGCGGCTGGTGTTTCGATCATCACACCAATTTCAATGCTTTTATCGAATGCTTTACCTTCAGATGTTAATTGTTCTTTAAGGATATTAATTTCAGATTTTAGAATACGAATTTCTTCTACCGAAATAATCATTGGGAACATAATACGCAATTTACCAAATGCAGAAGCGCGTAAGATTGCTCGTAACTGTGCATGTAGTATTTCTTTACGATCTAAACAGATACGAATTGCACGCCAACCTAAGAATGGATTTTCTTCTTTTGGTAAATGCATATATGGTACATCTTTGTCACCACCGATATCCATTGTACGAACAATAACTGATAAGCCATTAGTTGATTCAGCAACTTCTTTATATGCTTTGAATTGTTCATCTTCATTAGGATAAGCTTCACGATCCATGAATAAGAATTCTGTACGATAAAGCCCAACACCTTCATAACCATTACGATCTGCACCAGCAATATCACGAACAGTACCAATATTTGCACAAATTTCAACTTGATGACCATCAAGTGTTACAGCTGGTAGATCTTTTAATTTTGCTAACTCTTCTTTATCAGCAAGATATTTTGTTTGTACTTGTTTTAGTTTTTCTTGAGTTGCATGATCTGGATTAATGTAGATAGCATTGTTGATTGCATCTAAAATAACAAAATCACCTTGTTTGATTTCTTGTGTTGCATTAGATGTACCCACGATTGCTGGAATTTCTAATGAACGGGCCATGATTGATGTATGTGAAGTGCGCCCTCCCGCATCAGTGATGAAACCTAACACCATATCTAAATTTAATTGAGCAGTTTCAGACGGTGTTAAATCAGTCGCAACTAAAATACAAGGTTGGCTAATAGCACTTAGATCAACAATTTCGATGCCTAAAATATTTTTTAGCAGTCGTTTACCAATATCACGGATATCGGCAGCACGTTCTTTTAGATATTCATCATCTAGATTTTCTAACTCTTTTGCTTGGGTTTCAAATACAGATTGGACAGCTGCGTCAGCACTTGAGTGTTTACTTTTGATGCGTGAAATAACTTCTTGTTCAAGATCTTCATCTTCAAGAAGCATGATATGACCTTCAAAAATAGCAGCTTTATCCTCACCTAAAGTGGTTTTAGCTCGTTCCATGATCGCATGTAATTGTTCGCTTGATTTTTCACGTGCTTCTTTAAAACGATCAATTTCAGCGTCAATTTTGTTATCAAGAATTTGCCTATTATTTATAACAATAGGTTCTTCTTTTAATAATAGCGCTTTTGCAAAAGCGATACCTGGGGAAACAAGTATACCTGATACCATAACATTTAATCCTTATCTAATATTAAAACCGTTCAACGCTAACATGGGAGTATTATTCCAATTCAGGAATTAATTTTACTAAATGAGTTACTGCTTCTTTTTCATCTTCACCTTCGGCTGAAATAGTAATAGTTGTACCTTGAGTTAAGCCTAATGTTTGTAATTTGAATAAGCTTTTAGCACTTGCACTTTTTCCATTTGATGTGACAGTAATTTCAGAATTGAAGTTTTTAGCTTCCTTTACAAATTGTGCAGCAGGGCGGGTGTGAAGACCGTTCGATGCAGTAATGGTTACATCTTGCTTGTACATAATTATTTTACTCCCAAAAATATATTTGTTCATGCGACAATATAAATAAAAACAGCTTGAAAGGCTAGTAAGATTTCACGGATATGTGACAATTAGTCAATCTTATTAGCGATACTTTACAAAGTAAGCTGAAATATTTATTAATATCGGTAAATTCGAGTGACTCTATCACTACATTTTTTAAATTCAACCTGACCGTGAATTCCTCGTTTGATATTTTCAAATACCATCTCTTCACTACCATCTAGTTGTGAGGCACGGATCTCGTCTCGGCAGAAAGCTTCAAACTTATCAAGTTCTTGTTCTCCATTGCCTAACTGATAATCTTTAGGTAAGTCTTGGCTGGTTATATAGGTATTATTCTGTACATCAAGAACAATCACACCTTTATTTTTCAGCCATGAACTACAAGCAGTTAACGATATAACTATATACAGTGATGTTAAAATTAATCTAAAAATGTTCAAAATAATTCCTTTATAAAGCACAATAACCTGTTTATTATTTACAGCTAGGCACAAATTATATACTAATAATGAGTGAAAGTGCAGAGGGATGTATTTTCACTATTATTATAAACTAATAAGGTGGAGTTAATGACTAATACCAAGATTTATGACGAGCTTAATCGTCAACTTATCCAAAATAAAGTTGGCATAACTGCAGCTGAATTACATGGATTCTTATCTGGCTTATTAGCTGGAGGAAATCATGACGAAAGTTGGAGAGTGTTAGTTCAAGACATGTTGAATGATGGGCAAAAAATAGCCGAACCTTTAAATAAGGAAGTGGAAGAATTATATCATACAACTAAACAACAATTTATTGATGAAGATTTTGAGTTCCAACTTCTACTTGGTGAGCAAGATTTGTTTACGCAAATTGACGATTTAGTGGGATGGGTAAATCATTTTTTATTGGGTATTGGTTTAGTTCAACCTAAACTTAATCGAGTTAAAGGTGATGTGGGTGAAGCAATATATGATCTAAGACAAATAGCTAAACTCGGTTATGATGAAGATGAAGATCAGCAAGAGCTGGGCTTTGCATTTGAAGAGATCAAAGAGTACGTTCGCATTACGGCGATGTTATGTTTTGATGAATTTAATGAATCCGATATCACACCAACACTTCACTAATATACGATATTACTGATTATCAAGGTAAACGCTATGATAGATATTCAGACCAAGACAGAACTGCTAGATCGGCGAAATAAATTATTGGCTCAGATGGAGCCAAATAGCATTGCCTTATTTTTTGCTTCACCAGAAGTTAAACGAAGTAATGATACCCACTATCCTTATAGACAAGATAGTGACTTTTGGTATTTTACTTTTTTTGCAGAGCCAGAAGCGCTTTTGGCAATAATTAAACAACAAGACGGTCAAGGACGATATATTTTATTTAATCGCAAGAAAGATCCTTTAGCCGAAACATGGACTGGCTATCGCTTAGGCCAGCAAGAGGCATTAACAAAGATTTTAGTCGATGAGGCTTATCTTTTCGATGATATAGAGAGTGTTCTACCAAATTTAATAAATGGAAAAAAAGCAATTTATTATGCAGACCAGCTATATGATTATGCTGACGAGATAATTAAGAAAGCAATCAATACATTACGGCAAGGTGCTCGATTTAAACTTTCTGCGCCGAGTACAGTTATTGATTGGCGACCAATTGTTCATGAAATGCGAATGTTTAAGTCTGAATATGAAATGGCTCTTTTACGTAAAGCGTGCGAAATCAGTGCTCAAGCCCATATTCGGGCAATGCAAAAATGCCAGGCTAATTGGTATGAATATCAATTAGAAGCTGAAATATTACATGAGTTTGCATGGCATGGCGCTCGATGGCCGTCATATAATACTATTGTTGGCGGAGGTAATAATGGTTGTATATTGCATTATGAAAATAATAGCGACACGCTCAAAGATGGCGATTTAGTCTTAATTGATGCAGGTTGTGAATATCATTATTATGCAGGTGATATTACTCGAACATTTCCGATTAATGGTAAATTTAGTCAAGCACAACTCGAAATATATAACATTGTGTTAACTGCGCAATGTACAGCTATCAAATTATTGAAACCAGGCACCTCAATATCATTAGTTAATCAAAAAATTATTCGGATTATGGTTGAAGGATTAGTTAAGCTTGGAATTATGCAAGGTGATGTTGAAACATTGATTACTAACAAAGCTTA
This sequence comes from Gilliamella sp. ESL0443, assembly GCF_019469165.1. Lineage (NCBI taxonomy): Bacteria > Pseudomonadati > Pseudomonadota > Gammaproteobacteria > Orbales > Orbaceae > Gilliamella > Gilliamella sp. ESL0443. The sequence goes on from NZ_CP048263.1 coordinate 80,975, forward strand.
TTTAGCATTCTATATGCATGGATTAGGTCACTGGTTAGGCATTGATGTGCATGATGTTGGCAGTGATCGTGATCGCATACTCGCTCCGGGTATGGTCTTAACCGTTGAGCCTGGACTTTATATTAATAAAGATGCTGATGTGCCAGAATGTTATAAAGGTATTGGGATTCGTATCGAAGATAATATTTTGGTTACCGAATCTGGTAACGAAATTTTAACCTCAACGGTACCTAAACAACCGCAGGAAATTGAACTTTTAATGCAAAAGAATAGATAAACTATTTATCAACTAAGCACTAATTGAATTATAAAATTAGTGCTTTTACAGTTTTTTATTTAATAATAGTTATTGATTGAGGAATGAGTGATTAATTGCTTCCTAAGCTAATTGAACTATCACGATTGAAAACAATTTTTATTTTGAGATCTTTTCCGGCAATCGGCTTATATTTCCACATTTTCATTGCTGAGATAACCGAGCGATTAAAAATATTATTAGGTTGGGCTTCAATAATCCTAATATTTTCAACACGGCCCTCACTAGTTACATCAAACATAGCAACAACATAACCTTCTAAGCGCATATCTAGTGCTCTTCGAGGATATTCTGGTCGATTACGACTAATTGGAGAGGGATTACCAGAATATTGTCGATTATCAGATACTTTAGGAGCTACTGAAGTATTTGCTATATTATCACTTATCACATCTTGTCTAACTTGTTGACGAGATGATTTTTGTGTCGGTGGTTTTTTCTTATTTGGTTTAGGTTTAACAATAACTGGTTTATCTGGCTCTGTTGCTGGTTTTTTTTGTTCTATTTCAGGTGTAGGTTCCGGAATCTTTTCTTCAACGACTTCTGGCTCTACGACTGGTTCTTCAATTGGTTTATTGTCAATGATTTCACTGTTTTCAGCACCTTTGATTTCAGGTGTTTCTTCAACCAATGATTGTTCCGGAGCTGCTAACTGAGTAAGGTCAATCATAACAGCTTTAATTGAATTATCACCTTCATCAACAACGATATTATTTGCAAACAGTGCAGAGCTGAACAATAATCCAAATAAAAATAAATGTGATATTACAGAGATCGATGTATATATATAGGCATCCTTTTGCTTATTAGAAGCAGGTGATTGCGGCTCTTTTTCGTTGTTGATATCTATATCAAAGTTGATCTTCATAACAGTAATTAATGTTCATTTAAGGTGTGTATTCTAAATGAAAATGCTTATCATTTGTAGTATTTTTTTAAATATGATTTAGCAATACTTGTTGCTTAAAAATATTTATCAGATAATAGTAAATAAATATCTCCCATTTGTAGTGGTTAGACTGATGAATAATCCATCGATAAAACAAATACTCGATCTAGTGCAAGATGATTTAGTTAAAGTTAATGAAGCAATACAAGCAGAACTTAGTTCTGATGTTGTACTAATTAATCAATTAGGGAATTACATCATTAGTAGTGGTGGAAAACGGATTCGCCCAGTTATTGCTTTGTTAATAGCTAAAGCGCTTAATTATCAGGGTGATAAACATATTATTACCGCAGCTTTTATCGAATTTATTCACACTGCAACTTTATTGCATGATGATGTTGTTGATGAATCTGATTTACGGCGAGGTAAATCAACTGCTAATGCGCTATTTGGTAATGCGGCAAGTGTCTTAGTTGGTGATTATATTTACACAAGATCTTTCCAAATGATGGTACGCACAGAATCATTCAAAGTATTGAAGATAATGTCAGAAGCAACAAATATTATTGCTGAAGGTGAAGTTCAACAGCTGATAAATTGTAATGATCCTGATATTACTAAAGAGCAATACCTACAAGTTATTTATCGCAAAACAGCAAGACTGTTTGAAGCAACATCGCATTCAGCAGCAGTATTAGCAGGAGCAACACCAGAGCAAGAATTTGCACTGCAAGAGTATGGAAAATACTTGGGAACCGCCTTTCAAATTATTGATGACTTATTAGATTATAGTGCGGATAGTAATCAAAAATTAGGTAAAAATTTGGGTGATGATCTCAATGAAGGTAAACCAACCTTACCATTATTGCATGCAATGCATCATGCTAATTCAGAAGATGCGACATTAATCCGTCAAGCTATCGAGCAAGGTAATGGCAGGCATTTATTAGATCATATTTTAAAAGTTATGCAGTCGTGTGGATCTCTTGAATTTACTTTAAAAACGGCTCAACAAGAGGCCAATAAAGCATTCAATGTTATTTCAATCTTACCTGATTCCCCTTATAAAAAAGCGCTACAAGATCTGGCTTTACTATCAGTAAAAAGGGATAACTAAACGTGATGTGATATTTAAAAAATATTATTTATACGAAAATTGATTTTACGTTGCTGTATAAACAAATTGCTTCCCTTAATATGCAATTACTTTAATTTAGGTAGTCATTATGCTCAAAAGATCTTGGCCTGTTTTTTTAATTTTTATTTCGATGATATCAGTGCAAGCAAGTGCTTCATTTGCTAAATACTTGTTTCCTGTACTAGGGCCTGAGGCGATGACAGCATGGCGGTTGTTTTTCTCAGCGATTTTATTGGTAATAATCTTTAAACCTTGGCGTAAAACTATTACTAAGTCAGCCATTAAATATATTATTCTGTATGGTGTCGCTATGGGATGTATGAATTTGGCTTTTTATAATGCCATATCTCGAATCCCAATAGGAATTGCTGTGGCAATAGAGTTAACTGGACCAATTATGGTTGCGATGTTTTCTGGGCGCCGATTAACTGATTTTGTTTGGTTAGCTATTGCGATCATTGGATTGGTGATGTTGCTTCCTATTCATCAGGCTTCTAACGATTTGGATCCTATCGGTATATTACTAGCTTTATGTGCAGGAAGCTGTTGGGCTGGTTATATTGTTTTTGGGCGAAAAGCGGGTGAAATTTATGGTGCCTCAAGTGTTGCGGTAGGTTCGATTATTGCCTCAATATTACTCTTTCCTATTGGTGTATGGCACAGTGGTAGCACCATGTTTTCGATGGATCTGTTGCCTCTCGTTTTTGTCGTTTCATTATTGGCGTCTGCTATTCCATATGGCCTGGATATGATCGCTTTGCCACGATTACCCGCACAAACTTTTAGTACTCTGATGAGCTTGTCACCTGTATTTGCTGCGTTTTCTGGATTAATTGTTTTACACGAACAGTTAACTCATTATCAATGGATTGCTATTCTATTTATTATAGTTTCATCGATTGGTACTGTATTAACTATGCAGCGTCCAACTAAAATTAAAGCGCTAAATCGAGAAAATTGAGTTTATTGAAATACTATCGTGTAACTTTGCACGATAGTATTTTATTGAAAGAAAAGCGACGTAAAATGTTATCTAGGTGGGAAGCCCATGCCTCCCCCCATTAGACCTTTCATTTGGCGCATCATCTTCATCATGCCACCACCTTTCATCTTTTTCATCATTTTTTGCATATCTTCAAACTGCTTAAGCAGCTTGTTAACATCTTGCACTTGGGTACCTGAACCATTAGCAATACGGCGTTTGCGTGAGCCTTTGATGATTTCGGGGTTGGCTCGTTCTTTTAATGTCATCGAACCAATTATGGCTTCCATCTTGATGGTGATTTTATCATCCATCTGTGCTTTGATATGATCAGGAAGTTGACCAACGCCAGGTAGTTTAGCCAGCATAGCGCCCATTCCACCCATATTACGCATTTGTCGAAGTTGATCTTGGAAGTCATTAAAATCAAACTTATCGCCTTTTTTAAGTTTTTTGGCGATTTTCTCTGCCTTTTCACGATCAACATTACTCTGTAACTCTTCAATTAAAGAGAGTACATCACCCATCCCTAAAATGCGTGAAGCGATACGGTCAGGATAAAAAGGTTCTAATGCATCCGTCTTTTCACCCATCCCTAAAAATTTGATTGGTTTACCGGTAATATGACGAATCGATAACGCCGCACCGCCACGAGCATCACCATCCACCTTAGTTAAAATAACCCCGGTCAAAGGTAATGCGTCATTAAATGCTTTTGCCGTATTAGCAGCATCTTGCCCGGTCATGGCATCGACCACAAATAACGTTTCAATTGGATTGATTGCATCATGCAATGCTTTGATTTCATCCATCATCTCGCTATCGACATGTAATCGACCAGCGGTATCGACAATAAGGACATCAAAAAATTGTAATTTAGCATGTGAAATTGCTTTGTTAACAATATCAATAGGTTTTTGATTGATATCTGACGGGAAGAATTCCACATCAATTGCTTTAGCGAGTGTTTCTAACTGTTTTATGGCCGCAGGGCGATAAACATCAGCAGAGACAACTAACACTTTCTTTTTCTGTTTTTCTTTTAAAAATTTTGCTAGTTTTGCAACGCTAGTCGTTTTACCCGCACCTTGCAAACCTGCCATTAGAATGACGGCTGGAGGTTGGGTGGCTAAGTTAAGTGAACTATTAACTTCACCCATAGCTGTAGTAAGTTCTGCTTGAACGATTTTGATGAATTCTTGGCCTGGTGTTAGACTTTTATTAACATCTAAACCAACAGCTTTTTGTTTAACTTGGTTAATAAATTCTCGTACCACAGGTAGGGCAACATCAGCCTCAAGTAATGCCATACGGACATCACGTAGGGCATCTTTGATATTATCTTCTGATAAGCGTCCACGCCCACTAATATTGCGAAATGTCTGTGATAAACGGTCAGTTAAATTCTCAAACATGCTAACTCTCAACAAATGAAAAAATTTTCAACTATCATATCAGAAAATTGGCAGAAGTCCCATGATCATAAATTTACCATGACTTGACACTAAAATTGGTTCCTGTTGAAATGAGATGCATAACAAGATGAAAGGAGAAATCATATATGGTAAAAGTTGTTAATACCAACAAAGCACCAGCAGCAATAGGTCCTTATGTTCAAGGTGTTGATTTGGGCAACATGTTATTTGCATCAGGTCAAATTCCAATTAGTCCAGCTACAGGTGAGATGCCAAGTTGTGTCAAAGAGCAAGCTAAACAAAGTTTAGCGAATGTAAAAGCAATTATTACTGAGGCAGGATATCAAGTTAAAAATATCGTTAAAACGACAATTTTTTTAGCAGATATGAATGATTTTGCGGATGTGAATAGTGTCTATGAGGCATTTTTTACAGAGAATCAAGCAACATTCCCTGCTCGTTCTTGTGTACAAGTTGCTCGCATTCCTAAAGATGCAAAAGTTGAAATTGAAGTTATTGCGGTTAAATAAGCGACTTATAATTGTTAGCACCGAAAGGTGCTAATGAAGTAAAAAAAAGTTGAGGAACGGGGTTTTTGAGGTTTTTTTTATTTAAAATCCCGTTTTTGACCATCTATTCTAACGTTTTATATCCAAATCAGTCTTTTAAACGGTCTATTTTATTATCCTAAAATTATTTATATTTAAACTATTATTTAGTGATTGATTGCCAATTAAGTTGGTGCAATAATCTACAATCATCCATTGATATTTACTGATTTAATTAGGTTGGGAAAATGTTTGAAAAAGTAGAGTCGTACGCAGGGGATCCAATATTATCATTAGTTGCTGAATTCAATAATGATAAGCGCGAAAACAAGACCAATTTGAGTATTGGTTATTATTATGATGAAAATAGTGTGGTTCCTCAATTATCGTGTATTAAAACGGCTCGTGACTATATTTATCATCATCAACAAGGCGCACAACTTTATTTGCCGATGAGTGGCTTACCGAGTTATTGTCAGGCAATCCAATCATTGCTTTTTGGTGAAGATAATCCTGCTTTTCAAACGAAGCGGATAGCCACTGTTCAGACATTAGGAGGATCAGGTGCGCTGAAAGTCGGTGCTGACTTTTTATATCGTTATTTCCCTAATTCTCAAGTTTGGGTTAGTGATCCAACTTGGGAGAATCATATTGCCATTTTTAATGGCGCAGGATTTAAGGTAAATAAATATCCTTATTTTGATCCACAGACTTGTGGCGTGAATTTTGATGCGATGCTTGAAACACTTAATACCTTACCCGCTAAAAGTATTGTGTTATTGCATCCTTGCTGCCATAACCCAACTGGTGCAGAATTAACAAACCAACAATGGGACAAAGTGATTGATGTGTTACAAAACCGAGATCTCATCCCATTTATGGATATCGCTTACCAAGGTTTTGGCGAAAGTATCGAAAGTGATAGCTATGCAATAAAAAAAGTGGCTGAGCGAGGATTATGTGGGTTTATCAGTAATTCGTTTTCTAAAACATTTTCACTTTATGGTGAGCGAGTGGGCGGTTTATCCGTTTTATGTGATAATAATCAAGTGGCTAATCGAGTGTTTGGTCAATTACAAGCAACGGTTCGTCGAAATTATTCTAGTCCTGCCGCTTACGGTGCACAACTTGTATCATACGTATTAAATAATGCTGAACTTAAAGCATTATGGTTTAAAGAAGTTGAATCAATGCGCAATCGTATTGTTAGCATGCGCTCAACATTAGTCGATTTATTAAAAACAGCAGCACCTAAACAGAATTTTGACTACCTACTTAAACAAAGAGGTATGTTTAGTTACACCGGTTTTTCTAAAGAGCAAGTCGCACAACTAAAAGATGATTTCGCTGTTTATTTGGTGGGCAGCGGAAGAATGTGTGTGGCGGGTTTAAATCACCATAATATACATCGTGTAGCAGAAGCATTTGCCACAATCAAATCATAATGTGACTAACTAGAGGAGAATCACATGTTACGTAAAGTATTTATTTTATTGATAAGTATCGCGATGACAACACTTGTAGTAGGTTGTAACACGGTTAAAGGTGTTGGTAAAGACGTGCAATCAGGCGGTAAAGCAATTACCAATACTGCCGAAGATGTTAGTGAAAAATTGTAAATAATAAATGGGTTTGCTTATAGCTTCTTAAAAGCAAACAAAACCATATGTATCGACTATTTATTTTAGCATTTTTACTTGTAGGGTGTGGTTCGTTGAACTTTCGAACTGCACCTTTAATCATGGACAATTGCCAATATCAAAATCGTTCTGGTATTGAATTTAAGTTAAACCAACTTGAACCCAACCTTACACAATATCCCCATATTTATCTTTCACAAAGTCGAGCTAGTCGGCACTTACCCATAAGTTATGTTGGCTTAAAAGGCAAATTAACGGGTCAAACTTTTGAGCGAGATTATCCAAAAGAGACTTTTTGGCGTAGTACTAATATATTTGAAAGAGCATCAATGTATGATGATGGTTATGATGATCTTTACATTAGCGCCAAACAGAAAGAAGAACGCGATCGTAAAGCAAAGTTTGTTGTTAAAGAAGCTGTGTTAGAAACGTGTCAAATTGTTTATATTTCCATTGATTCTTTAGCTAAAGACAGTGATAATTCGTCATTAATTAAATTTAATGATTTATCTATTATTAACTAAGGATCTTTATATGACGGATAATCCAAAACTTAAGGGATTAGGTGGCTGGCTTATAGTTGTTGCAATATGTATCATATTTTCGATTGTAGTAAATCTATTCGGTATCGGTTTTATTGTTATGATTTTCAAAGACCATTGGGGTGAGTTTATCAATCCTGCTTCTGAATATTATATTCCTAATTTTAGTTGGGTTTTACCTTTGGAATTAGGTCTTAATGCGATTTTAATTCCTTTTGCCCTTTATTTGCTTTATCTTTTTTTTACTAAAAACTATAAATTTCCTTATTATATGATTGGTTATCTAGTAACATCATGTACTTTTGTTCTTTTGGATCAATTTTTTTCTTATCATTATGTTAAACTTCCGATTGAAACAAGCGATATAGCTAAAATAGTAAGACAACTTATTTGGAGCGGTATTTGGGCTGCTTATATATTAAGATCAGAGCGAGTTGCAAATACCTTTGTTGAAGGACAATGTAAAAGTCATAACAATATAATTAATTAATTTATCATTTTATTATTTTAAGGAATTAAAATGCCATTAAATTTTGAATCATCAGTTAAAGGGAAAGTTAAAAAAGCAGTTATTCCTGTTGCTGGTCTTGGCACAAGAATGTTACCTGCAACCAAAGCGATTCCTAAAGAGATGTTACCTGTGGTTGATAAACCACTTATTCAATATGTTGTCAAAGAGTGTATTGCGGCAGGGATAACTGAAATTATTTTTGTAACGCACTCGTCTAAAAATTCTATTGAAAACCACTTTGACACCAGTTTTGAGCTTGAAGCTATGCTTGAGGCCCGCGTTAAACGTCAACTTTTGCAGGAAGTACAAGGGATTCTGCCAAAAAACGTGACGATTACTAGTGTTCGCCAAGGGTTAGCAAAAGGACTTGGTCATGCGGTACTTTGTGCTTATCCTTTAGTTGGCGATGAGCCTTTTGCTGTAGTATTACCAGATGTGATTATTGATGAGTATGATAGTGATCTTACTCAAGATAATTTAGCGGCGATGATTAATAATTATCATAACACTAAACATAGCCAAATCATGGTCGAACCTGTGCCAAAAGATCTTGTTTCATCTTATGGTATTGTTGACTGCCGTGGTGAAGAGTTATCTGCAGGTAATGTAACGCAAATGTATAGTGTAGTTGAAAAACCGTCAATAGAAGAAGCGCCATCTAACCAATCAGTTGTTGGTCGTTATGTTTTGTCTGAGAAAATTTGGCCGTTGTTAGCGAAAACACCTTTAGGTGCTGGTGGTGAAATTCAATTAACTGATGCAATTGCAATGTTATTAGAAGAAGATCCAGTTGACGCATACTGTATTAAAGGCCGAAGCCACGACTGTGGTAATAAATTGGGTTATGTACAAACTTTCGTACAATACGCAATGCGCCACAAAAGTTTAGGTGATGATGTTAAAGCATGGTTAAAAACCATTTAATTTTATTTTACCGCTGATATAAAAAGACGCCAATTGGCGTCTTTTTGTTAATTAAATTAAACTGAAAATTGTCTTTATCGTTAAACTTCAGACTGTTCATTATCCAAAGTCACATTCGGATCATTATAAATATCCATATTCATTAATCCAACTTCATGATCGGTTGCTATTGCAGCGGTCATTGATCCAGATACATTAGCTAACGTTCTGGCCATATCAATGATTGGATCGACGGCTAACACCATACCAATTAATGGGAAGTATTCAGCCATACCCATGCCTGAAAGTACGACAGTCGCTGCGACTGTTGCAGTGCCTGGAATACCTGCGATACCAATTGATCCGATAACTACCACAATGACTAGCATTATATAGAATTGAATATCAGTATTAATACCCACCATATGAGCAACCATAACCGCGAGTAAGGCTGGGAAAAAGCCAGCGCAGCCATTCATTCCCATTGTACTCCCGAGTGAGCCAACTAGATTCGCTGTACCTGTATTGACGCCCATTCTGACGGTCAATGTTGAGATAGTCATCGGTAATGTACCAACAGATGAGCGGCTAGTGAAAGCAAGTAACCATGTGCCAAGTGCTTTTTTGATAAATACGATAGGTGAAATTCCATGAAGCATGACAATCACAATATGCACAACAAGCATTATTATGGTTGCAAGGTAAATTGCTAATACAAAGCTTGATACATCAATAATTGCTGGGATACCGTTTGAAATAATAGTACGAGCAAGTAAAGCAATTACCGCATAAGGCATATATTTAATAATCGTCATGGCAATTGACATGATAATTTTATAGAGCGCCTCAATAAAGGTTTTAAAAAGAGCAATAGGTTGTGGATTCTTTTTTTCCATTCGGTTTGCGGCAAGTCCCATCAATGCTGAAAAGATAACTAAGCCTACAATATTCTCTTTTACCATAGAGCCGATGATATTACTTGGAATAAGATTCACGAAAGTATCAATAATATTGGTATATTGTTTGGCGGTAGCCGTTTTGGTTGATGCTGAACTCAACTCACCTAATGATAGTAAATTTGCTAAAATAATACCGACAATACAAGCGATGGCTGTAGTGAATAGTAACCAAAAAATTCCTCTGAATGCTATTTTCGGCAAATTGTCTTTACCAGAAAAATCAATAATCACTTTTACAATTGAGACAAAAATTAATGGAATCACTAACATGCGTATGAAGGCAATAAAGGCACGACCAAACAAACCATACCATGTTGCTGTTTCTTGCATCCAAACAGTTGAACTTTCTGGAAAACCGGCTGCAGCTTGAATACCTAAACCAATAACAGCACCAAGCACCAATCCGACTAACATTCTAATGGAAAAATTAACTTTTTTGGTTTGCATCGGTCGCATGACGGCAAAAAAGCAAAGCAGTAATAAACCAATCCCGATTATAGTTTGATAATGGGTGATGGATAAGAACTTTTCGAAAAAAGTGCCCTGAAAAATGGCATCTGACATGTTTACCCCCAGCTTTTGGATAAAATTGAATTAATTTTTAATAATCTTTTATGGTTTGGATTAAAACCAAACCACATATTTTGAATTTTAATAATTTTGCAAATATTTGAAATATTTCAATACTATTTAGCAATGCCCCCAGCGATATTTAAAATATCCCATGGTCTTGAAAAAGGTGGTGCATATAAAAAGTCCATCATGGCTAATTCATCAATTTTCATATTAGCCCAAATAGCGGTGGCTAAACTATTCGTTCTTAATACAGCACCGCTGCCCCCAGCAATCTGTCCACCTAATAAAATACGAGTTTCGGCGTGATAAATAAGTTTAGCCGTGACGCTAGTTTGCCCTTCAACATAGTTACTATGATTTTTATCTTTAACTACTACTGTTTTGTATGGGATACTGGCTTTAATAGCTTGTTGTTCGGTTAGTCCTGTTCGACCGGCTTCGATATCAAATACTCTTAATGCTGATGTCCCAAGGGTTCCTGGGAATTGATTGTTACCGCCTGCTAAATTGTCACCGACAATTTTACCTAATTTGTTCGCTCCGGTCGCTAATGGAATATAAGTCATTGATTGGCTAACGCGATGATGAAGCGCGACACAGTCGCCTGCAGCATAAATATCAGCTATGTTAGTTTGTCCATAATTATCAACGACAATTGCACCATTACTAAGAGTTTCAATATTGAGGTGTTTATAAACTTCGCTATTAGGCTTTACTCCTGTGGCAATAATGACAATGTCGGCGGGATATTTAGCTTTATTAGTAATAACATGAGTAACTTTTTGTTCACCTTCAAAACCTTGTACTTGCTCTTGTAGATGTAAATCACAATGTCGTTTTAGATTTTCTTCAATTATCTCAGTAAGTTCTGGATCGAAGGCATCGGTCAATACTCTATCATCTAATTGAATTAATTTTACATTTTTATTCAATTTTACTAACGATTCAGTGATTTCTAGCCCGATATAGCCGGCACCAATGACCACGACATTACTATTTTGGTTTAAAGCTTTTTTTATTGCCAGACCATCATACATATCACGTAAAGTGAAAATATTTTCCAATTGTAGATTTTTTAAAGGTGGAATTATCGGTGTTGCCCCAACGGCAATGAGTAACTTATCATAATCGTCTTCAAAACAATTATTGTTTTTGATGTCTTTGATGGTGATTTTTTTTAATTGAGGATCAATAGCAATAACTTCATGTAATGTTTTGATTTCAATGCCATCTTTAGCAAATTGTTCTGGTGTTCTGGATATCATTTCATTTTCATCGCCAAAATGATTGCCAATAAAATAAGGTAATCCACAAGCTCCAAATGAAACTATATCTGATTTTTCATAGATACAGATTGTCGCATTGGGGTCCCTTCTTTTGGCTTTTGCAGCAGCACTTGCTCCAGCTGCTTGAGCGCCAATGATGATTATTTTCATCGATAATTCTCCTTTGAGCGCAGATAATTTTTAACTACCATCCTAACACAGGTTATCATCTTGGTTAAATTAGTTGGTAATTTAGCTTTAATCTTAATCAATTTTACGTTCAGCTGATGTAATTTTGGATAGTTTATTATCGTTAGAATAAATATTAATTAGTCAAAAAAGTTGAGGAACGGGGTTTTTGAAGTATATTTTTGATTAATTCCACCTGTAATGGCGTATCGTTTAAGGCTGGAATGTAATAAAAATGTTTACCACCAGCATCTAAAAATATTTCTCTGTTTTGCTCATCAATTTCATAAAGTGTTTCAATGCAATCCGCCGAAAAACCCGGGCAGATAACATGGACATGTTTGGTCCTAGTTTTAGCTAGGTTTTCTAATATATCGCTGGTGTTTGGTTCAACCCATTTCCCTTTTCCAAATTTTGATTGATAAGCCATTTTGATTGGTAAGTCGATACCATTATCTTGGCATTTTTTTATCAATAACTTGGTTGTTAACTGGCATCTTTGCACATAGTCATCTTGCCGTTTATCAATATAGCGTTGAGGTATGCCATGATAGGAAAGAAGCAATACATCAGGTTGTCCTTGCGTTGAAAAAGCTTGTTGCACTTGTGAATAAAGCGCATCGATATAACTTTCGTCATCTGCATAATCACGAATATAGTTAATCTTGAACGCACAATCACGAATAAGTTGCTTAACTTTATCTAATACCGCCTGAGTTGTAGTTGTAGAATATTGTGGAAATAACGGTAATAGTGTTATTTTTTCACATGATTTTAAATTATTTAGTGCGGATTGTAAGCTCGGTTCACCATAGGTCATGGCTAATTCGCATTGTATATCCGGTAATGCTTGTTGTAATTGATTCATCAAGCGTTTACTGTAATGGAGTAATGGTGATTCCTCATTTATCCATATTTTTTGATAATGGTTAATGATGTAGGGAACGCGTTTAGGTAATACTAGGTATTTTAGTATTGGATACCAAATAAAAGCAGGAAGATCGACAACATGACGATCGAGTAAAAACTCTGTTAAGTAAGAGCGAATTGCCTCTGGCGTTGCAGCACTTGGCGTACCTAAATTAACAATTAATACTCCCTGTTTGTTTTTCATAGGTTATCCTTATATGGTTCAAGATAGTGATGGATAACCTTAAGTAGGCGATTTAGTGCTCCTTGGTTTCTTTTTAATACTTGATATGCGTTTTCGCCCATTTGCTGACAACGATTGTCGTCATTCAATAAGCTGTTTACAGTTGAATAGAGTGAATCAGCTGTGCTGTCACATATCAACATACCATTAGCTTCAATTAACTGTTCACAAATCACTTTAAAGTTAAAAAAGTATTTACCGCTAATAATTGGAATATGGTGTAGTGCCGGTTCTAATGGATTGTGACCACCATGCTCAATTAAGCTACCACCAACAAAAGCGATATTAGCTAAGCCATAAAGTTCTAATAGTTCTCCCATGGTGTCGCCCAAAATCACTTGCGTTTGATCTGTTGGGATTTGCTTCGTGCTTCGTTTGATATAATTTAACTTATTATCGGAAATTAATTCTTCAACAGTTTTAAAACGTTCTGGATGACGCGGAACTAAGATAAGTAATAAGTTAGAGTGATTTTTTAGTAGTCGTTGAAATGCTGATAAAATGATTTCATCTTCACCTGAATGTGTGCTCGCTGCTATAAGAACTGGTCGATTTAATTGCCATTGCTGTTTTAATTGCGCAAGACTTTGTTTATCAGTTAGTTCAATATCAAATTTAATACTACCGGTTACGGTTAAATGCTCTTTTGGCAAACCTAACGATAAAAATCGCTCTCCATCTTGTTCGTTTTGAGCGGCGACAGTGCTGATTTTAGTTAATAGTTTACTAATCGCTTTTCCTAATTTGTGATACCTATTGGCTGAACGTTCAGATAATCGCGCATTAGCAATAATTAATGGGATTTTTTTGTTATGGCATTGGCTAATTAAGTTTGGCCAAAGTTCGGTTTCCATGATTATGACTAATTTAGGTTTAACTGCTTTTAGAAAACGATGTATTGAACAGGGTAAATCATAAGGTAAATAGACATGGCTAACGCTATCTTTTAGTAGCGTCTTAACTTGTTTAGAGCCAGTAGGTGTCATTGTTGTAACGGTAATTGGTAACTGCGGATATTGTTTTTGAAGTGTTTTTATCAATGGAATTGCTGCGAGTGTTTCGCCGACAGATACCGCGTGAACTAAAATTCCACCTGATTTGACTTTATTTTTACAAAATCCATAGCGTTCTAACCAACGCTTACGATAATCTGGTGCTTTGCGACTGCGCCAAAGCAGTCTAAACCAGACAAGCGGTTGGATTAAATAAAGTAAAATCGTATATAAAATATTCATGATTACTCATTAGTTAGATTGAAAAAGTGTTGTCGGTAATAAAGTAATTCAGCGATTGAGTCGCGAATATCATCTAACGCTTGGTGAGAACTCTGTTTATTGATACCTTTTAATATTTCAGGTTTCCAGCGTCTGGCTAATTCTTTAATCGTACTGACATCTAAATAACGGTAATGAAAATACTTTTCTAGATTTGGCATATAATTAAACAGAAAACGTCGGTCTTGACCAATCGTATTACCACAGATTGGTGAACAGTTTTCGGGAACCCATTGTTTTAAAAACGCAAGAGTTTGTTGTTCAGCTTGTTGTTCGGTAACCGTACTTTGACGAACACGATCGATTAATCCTGACTTGCCATGCGTTTTTTGATTCCAATCATCCATAAGCGCAAGTTGTTCATCTGTTTGATGAATGGCAATGACTGGGCCTTCAGCGAGAATATTTAAATTAGAATCAGTTACAATAGTTGCGATTTCAATAATGCGATCGCTATTCGGATTGAGTCCTGTCATCTCCAGATCAATCCATATCAGATTATTTGATAGAGTAGTCATAATTTGTGGTATAAATTTTCTTTTTAATGCTGAGTAGTGTAGCATAAGTGCTAAACTGTTTGACCAAAAAAATTAGTAACCGTGGCAAAAAATCAACTTTCAAAAAATCAAAAAAGGCGTATGGCCGCTAAGCATCAACAACGTTTAGAAACTAAGATGGATGAAAATCTATCAAATTTCTCTGCGCCTCGTGATGGGGTGGTGGTGAGTCGGTTTGGCAAATCTGCGGATGTTGAAGATGATGCTGGGATTATTTATCGATGTAGTATTCGCCGTACTTTACCGTCATTAGTGACGGGAGATAAAGTATTGTGGCGTGAGAGTTTGGAACCGAATACTAATGGTATTATTGAAGCAGTTCATCCTCGTCATTCCGAGTTAGTACGGCCTGATTTTTATGATGGAGTTAAGCCTGTTGCAGCAAATGTCGATCAAATTGTTATTATTTCAGCCGTTTTACCTGAATTATCGTTTAATATCATCGATCGGTATTTAGTCGCTTGTGAGGCGACCAAAATCACACCTATTATCGTATTGAATAAAATTGATTTACTTGATGAGCAAAAGAAACAAGAAATTGAGCAACAGTTTCTTATTTACACCAAAATTGGTTATCAGGTTTTATTTGTTTCATGTCAGTCACAACAAGGTATTGAACCTTTACAGAAGGTTTTAGATGGTAAAATTTCTATTTTAGTTGGTCAATCAGGTGTTGGTAAATCCAGTATCATCAATTTACTATTGCCTCACAACCAAGCTACGCTAACCGGTGAAGTATCTGAAATATCTGGGCTTGGTCAACATACCACAACTTCAACTCGGCTTTATCATTTACCGAATGGTGGTGATATTATTGATTCGCCAGGAATTCGTGAGTTTGGTTTATGGCATTTAGAGCCAGAGCAAGTTATTGCTGGTTTTGTTGAATTTGATGATTATTTAGGTGGTTGCCAATTTCGTGATTGTAATCACTTAGATACACCGGGATGTTTACTCCAGAAAGCTGTTGCACAAGGTGCGATTGCACCATCAAGGTTAGATAATTATCATCGAATATTACAGTCAATGCGCGAAGTCAAAGCGAAAACCAATAAAAGTTATAAATAGTTGCTTTTGGTTAGAAAGTTTTATTTTTGAACTGTTGAGGCTTATTGCTCACAAGCCATGTTGTGAGCAATAAAATGAAATTTAAGATCTATGATTTTTTAGTGCAAAACCAATTGCAATATAAGCAAAGCCTTGGAAAACTAAATCTATACCTAAAAACATTCCTAATACCCAAACGCTATCATATGGCCAGCCTGCCATTAACATAAGACCTAAAATGATGTTAATCACCCCAGAAAAGACGACCCATCCCCAACGAGGTATGTTGCGGTTGCTCATTGCAGCAAAAATTTGAGTAAATCCACTAATCGTCAATAATAAAGAAATTAATAACGTTAATGCACTTGAGACTGCGATCGGTTGCAAAAACGACATAGCGCCAATGAAGATATATAAAATCCCCATGATTGCCCATAAAGCAGTTTGGCCAAATCCTTTGATGTTAAAAGAGTGGATTACTTGGATAACCCCTGCGATAAAAAGGAGTGAACCGATAAAATAAACTGAAAAAACGGTGGCCATGAATTGATACCCCAATGCCAAGCAACCGAGAATAATTAAAACTATACCAATAATAATAAACCAATTGGATTTTTGTTTAAAACTTTGAATAGTGTTTTCATTAGCTATCATATTTATTTCCTATTGTTAATGTAATGTATTAAATGAACACCATTTTTCTGAGCTAGTCTTGACTCATATGAAAAAGGGGAGTGTACATAGCTGATAAAAAATACTTAGTGAAAACTAGGACGATTTACTTTCACTAAGTATAATATTTAATCAATATAATAATATCAATTTTGATATTAAATTTTATCTTTCAGTGCTTCATCTAAAGTTGAGTAAAACATTAATTTATTTGATTTAGGTACAATTTTCGCCCGAGCTAAGGTTTTTAATGGTTGGAATTGCAATTCGCAAATAGATAGATCAACTGGTTCAGGTAATTCATCAATAAAATGGATAAGTGCATTTAAGCCTCCTGCATCTAGGATAGGTACTGCATCCCATTGTAAAACAATATGTTGATAACCATTGATTTTTTGGTATAACTCTAAAAAGGTCCGTTCAGCAGCCGCAAAGAATAATGGACCATTAATTCTTAGAACTAACGTCTTTTCATTGCTTTGGTTCAATTCGACCAAACGAGTCATACTAGCAATACGACGCATAAACAAGATTGAGGCTAATACAATTCCAAGCGTAATAGCGATTACCATGTCGAATAATACGGTAAGGGACATGCAAATAAGCATGATCATGATATCGTCTTTAGGTGCGCATTTAATAATATAGATAACGCGTTGAATAGCACTCATATTCCATGCAACAATTAATAATAATGCTGCCATAGCTGATAATGGAATAAATGATAAAAGTGGGGCAAAACAGATAAGTGCCAATAATACGATTAATGAATGCAATACGGCGGCAATTGGCGATGTTGCGCCCGCTTTGACATTTGCCGCTGAACGCGCAATAGCCGCTGTTGCTGAAATGCCACCAAAAAATGGCGCAATGATATTTCCTAAACCTTGGCCAATCAGTTCGCTATTTGAATGATGTTTGGTATGGGTCATTTCATCTAATACAACTGCACATAGTAGTGATTCGATCGCACATAACATAGCCATTGTTAATGAGATTGGAATTAAAGCGGTTATTGTTGACCAATTCCATGTGAAACTTGCATGTTCCCATGGTAAGATAAATTCTGGTAAAACAGGCGGAATACCATGACCAACAGTGTTATCGGCTAATGTATAAGTGAATCGTGAACCGATTGTTTCGATTTGATAGCCAAATTGATTGAATACTAACATGGTTAGTATGCCAGCAATTAAAGCCGGTAAATGGCCAGATATTTTTACTCGAAATTTTGGCCACATGATTAAAACAATCAGTGTTACTAAGCCAACAAAGGTATCTGCGATATTAATGGTTGGAAAAGCTTTAACTAGTTCAATAACTTTATTAACATAATTTTCTGGCATGTGTTCTAGTGTTAAGCCAAAAAAATCTTTTATCTGCATGGTGGCGATGGTTATTGCAATACCAGAAGTAAAACCTAGCACTACTGGTAGAGGAATGTATTCGATTAATCGACCTAAACGAATTACACCCATCAATATTAAAAAAATGCCTGAAAGTAGAGTGGCAATTAATAGGCCTGATAAGCCAAATTGTATGGAAACTGGATATAGAATTACCACAAACGCTGCAGTTGGGCCTGAAACACTAAAACGTGACCCTCCAGTGAGAGCTATCACGAAGCCTGCTATAATTGCGGTATAGAGGCCATGTTGAGGGGCAACACCACTTGCAATAGCTAAAGCCATAGCAAGTGGGATAGCAATAATGCCAACCGTTATTCCGGCAATCAAATCTTTAAGAAAACGAGTTGTGTTGTAAGGTGTAGTTATGCATGCAGATATAAACGCACAGCTTATTTTAATACCAGAAAGGCCATATAATTTCATTATGTTTTAAAGCAGTTAAATGAGTTATAAAAAGTAGCTAATAAGATAATCTTTTTTTTTAAAATTGAAAGAGTATTCTAAAAATAATTGTATGATTTTCAGTTAAATTATGTGATTAATGGTATAAAATGCTTTAAAAGCACGCTCTTGTTATTTTGCTCTTATATTATTAGGTAGGAGTCATTATGTCTTTTATAAAACAATCTTTTTTTATCCAATTTTTAATCTTAGTCATCAGTTTACTGATGTTTTCACCATTAAGTTTTGCAGAAATGATAACATCAGGTTCAAAGACCGCGTATCAGTATGATAAACAACAAACTCCTGCACCAGATGGATATCAAGCATTTTATATTGATCATATTGGCCGCCATGGTTCACGTTATATTAGTAAACCTAAATATGAAGATATTGCTTATGACGTATTAATTTTAGCTGATAAAAATAATCAATTAACCGAAATGGGAAAATCATTATTAAGGCAAATTATTCGTATTAAAGCATTGAATAATAATCATTATGGACATCTTACTGATCTTGGACGAAAAGATATTGGTTTAATGAGTCAACGCATGTTAGCCAATAACCCAATGGTTTTTAAAGGACAAAAAATCGAAGTGCTATCATCAACCTCACCAAGAGCTAAAGAAACAGCAGAAATTTTTATTAAGACATTTAAAAATAACTATTCTGATATCAATATTTATCAACAACCAGAAGATCAACAAACACTATTACGTTTTTTTGACTATTCTCCGACTTATAAAGAATATAAAAAGAGTAAAAGTGTGAAAAATGCCTTAAAATCGCTAGAAAATTCGACTAAAACAGTAGAGCTGAGTCAAAATGTTGCAAGTTTGATATTTACTCAAGGCTTTTGTAATGAGTTGAATAATGGGATTTCTTTATCGGAAAAATCTTCAATTAAAACAACAGAATTTGTCATTGCAGTTTATCAACTTTACCAGGAGTTATTATCATTTTCTCCTGAAATTTTAGCTGATAATCACCTTGATTTTAGCCTTTATTTCACTAAAAATCAGTTATTATGGTTTGACACGGTAGTCACTTCTAAAAGTTTTTTACAAATTGGTCCAGCGTTTGATGCCAATGGTATCCAAATTAAAATTGCTGCACCATTATTGTTGGATATGTTAAAAACAGCTGATAAGGCAATAACTGATAAAAATATTGATGCTAATTTACGGTTTGCTCATGCTGAAACTATTTCGCCATTAGCAACATTACTTGAACTTGAAGGTACTTATACTACCGTTAACTCAGTGGCCGATTATCCATCTGTTTGGCAAGCAGAAAAAATTATTCCTATGGGCGCTAATATTCAATGGATTTTTTACCAAAATAATCAACCTAATCACCCCATATTAATCAAAATGATGTTAAATGAAAGAGAAGTGCATTTACCATTGAAAACCGATAATTATCCGTACTACCGTTGGGACGAGGTAAAACAGTTTTATGAAAATAAACTGAGTAAACTAGGTCTTACTGATAATAACGCATCTTTAGAATGGCTAAATAAAGTAAAATAATTTTTAAACTTGTAGCCAAAAAGTTACGGGTCCATCGTTAATAAGAGAAACCTGCATGTCAGCGGCAAATTGTCCAGTTTGTGTCTCAATTTGTTGCTGACATTGTCTAACAAAAAATTGATAAAGTTCATTAGCTTTATCAGGTGGAGCACCTTTTGTGAAACTTGGGCGCATACCTTTTTGAGTGTCAGCAGCCAGGGTGAATTGAGAAACAACCAACAATTTTCCATTTATTTGCTGAACATTGAGATTCATTTTGTCATTAATATCACTAAAAATACGATAGCCGAGCACTTTTTCACTCAAGCGTATCGCTTTTTGCTCGTTGTCATCTTGTTCAACACCGAGTAAAACTAGTAATCCCTGATCGATTTGACCAATAATTTGATTATCAACACAAACCGATGCTTGTTTTACGCGTTGGATTAAGGCAATCATAATTTATATTATTCCAGTTAAGATTGGGGCTTTAATAGCGCTTTTTGCTGTTTATTATAGTCAGTGAGTGTTGCTGCAAATTCGGCACCAAACAAAACAATACACCAAGAGCAGTAGATCCAAACTAACATAATGGGAATTGAGGAAACTACCCCATAAATGAGTTGATAAGTCGGAAAAGAAGTAACATACAGTGCAAAAGCACGTTTACCAATTTCGAATAATATTGCTGCAACTAACGCACCAATTGCGGCTTCTTTAAATGGAATTGATTCAGTTGGAATAATGCTGTAAAGCAACCAAAATCCAACAACCGATATGATAAATGGTAAAGTACTTAGTAGGAGATCACCACTAGCAGCATTCGATAGCCATTTTAGGGAAAATATATAAGAACTTACTGCAACACTTGAGCCAACTAAAATAGGACCTAATGTTAAAATTGTCCAATACATGGTTAAGTTATACATGAATGAACGTTTGCGTTTGGTTTGCCAGATACGGTTTAGTGCATTATTAATAGAATTAATAAGTAGTAGTGATGTTACTATTAAACCGATAATTCCAATAAATGTCATTTTTTTTGTATTGGCAATAAATTGTTCTAGGTAATTTTGAATGGTGTCACTTGCAGTAGGGACAAGATTGCTATAAATGAGCTGTTTTAAGGATTGGCTAACTTCATTAAACATAGGAAACGCAGAAAGTAAAGAAAACACGACAGTTATTAATGGGACTAATGCAAGTATTGTCGTATAAGCTAGTTCTGCCGAGGAAGAGGTTAAACGATCATGATTTATACGAGACCATAACATTACCAAAAAGGTCTGTATATGCTTAAGTATATTCATAATATATCTTATTTAATTAGAAATAATACAGTTATTAATTCCATTCGTTTTTAAAGTGTTTAATGCTTTTTGCACATCACCTTTATTTGTATAAGGCCCAACGGTAACTCGATATAACTGCTGACTTAAAGATATGTTACCACTAATACCGGTCATTGCCAAAGATGCTTTTAATGTATCTGCATTAGTTTTATCTTTAAAAGCCCCACATTGTAGTAACCATTTAGTATTATCATTACTTGATGATAAAGTCGATGTGGTCGTGGTGTTATTCATAAAGCTATCTAATATTTGTTGCCGTTCGCTTGCCGCTTTATTTGAGTTACTACTAGCATTTGGTGTTTCCAATTCTTTAAGGTAAGTCCAGCGTTCTTGTGGTTTTTCCGGTAGGGTTATCGCTGGTGATTCAGTTTTGACTTTTGGTTTTTCAACTGGTTTTTCAGAAGAATTGGTTGAAAGATAATATAGAATAGAAGAAAACAAAATAATAATGATGATTGCAAGGAATATCATTAAAGATGGGAATAATCGTGACTTATTTTTTTTAGCTTTTCCTTTTGATTGGCTCTTTTTTCTTACATAATCACGCTGAACCACAATACGCTCTCTTTTCTTTTATTCACATAAATTTAAATAATAGTATATAAATAAAAAAAGTGGCTTACACCACTTTTTTTCAATTTTCTTTAACTCTATTGTCAACAGATTAGAAAATTAAGCTAATGCTTTAATCTGTTTAATTAAATTCGCTTTATGACGTGCTGCTTTGTTTTTGTGGATTAGACCACGAGCCGCTTGACGGTCAACAACTGCTTGCATGTCTTTGAATGCTACTTCAGCTGTTTGTTTATCACCAGCTGCTACAGCTGCGTAAACTTTTTTAATATAAGTACGCATCATTGAACGGTTACTAGCATTATGTTTACGGCGTTTTTCGGACTGAACCGCACGCTTCTTAGCTGATTTGATATTAGCCAAAGTCAACTCCCAAGTTTAGATAAAAAATACATATTAATAAGGCGGGGAAATATGCCTGATTTTCTTTCTATTGTCAATGCTGTTACATAAAAAAATTTCCTATATAGTATAAATAACTAATTTCTACTAAATGTTTACTATATAACCGATAATGGATGTAACCTAAAAAGAAATTTTATGTTAGAATAGCAAAAATTTTATTGTTTTTATATTTAAAAGAGGAAGTCTCATGTCTATCATTAGAATGCAAGATCTTGATCTAAAAGGGAAACGTTTATTTATTCGCTCAGATCTTAATGTGCCGGTCAAAAATGGTAAGGTTACTTCTGATGCTCGAATTAAAGCATCATTACCGACTATTGAAGAAGCCATTAAAAAAGGCGCTAAAGTAATGGTTACTTCTCATATTGGCCGTCCAACTGAAGGCGAATATAACCCTGAGTTCTCTTTACAACCAGTGGTTGATTATTTAAAAGAACATGTTTCTTTCCCTGTTCGTCTAGTAAAAGATTATCTTAACGGTGTTGACGTTAAGGAAGGCGAACTAGTTGTTCTTGAAAACGTACGTTTTAATGTAGGCGAAGGTAAAGATGATGAAACTTTATCTAAAAAATATGCAGCACTTTGTGATATCTATGTAATGGATGCATTTGGTACGGCTCACCGTGCTCAAGCTTCAACTCATGGTGCTGGTAAATTTGCGCCAGTAGCTTGTGCTGGTCCATTATTAGCAGCTGAACTTGATGCTTTAGGTAAAGCGTTAGATAATCCAGCTCGTCCAATGGTTGCGATTGTTGCCGGTTCTAAAGTATCAACAAAATTGACTGTTCTTGATTCTTTATCAAAAATCGCTGACCAAATTATTGTTGGTGGTGGTATTGCAAATACATTTATCGCAGCTGAAGGCTATAATGTTGGTAAATCACTTTATGAAGCTGATTTAATTCCTGAAGCAAAAAAATTAATGGCTAATTGTCATATTCCAGTTCCTACTGATGTTCGTGTAGCAACAGAATTTAGTGAAACTGCAACAGCGACTGAAAAATCAGTTGCCGATGTAAAAGAGAATGAACAAATTCTTGATTTAGGTGATAAATCAGCTGAAGCATTAGCAGACATTATCAAAAAAGCCAAAACTATATTATGGAATGGCCCTGTTGGCGTATTTGAGTTCCCTAATTTCCGTCGTGGTACCGAGATTGTTGCTAAAGCAATTGCTGACAGCCAAGGTTTCTCAATCGCAGGTGGTGGTGATACATTAGCTGCAATTGATTTATTTGGTATTGAAGATAAAATCTCTTATATTTCAACTGGTGGTGGTGCCTTCCTAGAGTTTGTAGAAGGTAAAAAACTTCCTGCTGTTGCAATGCTAGAAGAGAGAGCAAAAGCGTAATAGTTTTCTATATGAAGGATGAGCCAATCACTCATCCTTTAATTTTTATATAAATAAATCTATAGGTATTAAAATGGCTACAAAGATTTCTGATGTCGTTAAACCTGGTGTTGTAACCGGTGATGATGTTCAAAAAGTGTTTCAAGTTGCTCGTGAAAATAATTTTGCATTACCAGCTGTTAACTGTGTTGACACTAATACAATTAATGCAGTAATCGAAACTGCGGCTAAAGTTGGTTCTGCTGTTATCGTTCAATTCTCTAATGGTGGTGCTCAATTCATCGCAGGTAAAGGATTGAAATTAGATGGGCAAGAAACTGCTGTTTTAGGTGCAATTTCTGGCGCTAAACATGTTCACCTTATGGCTGAAAAATATGGTGTGCCAGTTATCGTTCATACCGACCACTGTGCTAAAAAACTTCTTCCATGGGTTGATGGATTACTTGACGCAGGTGAAGCTCACTTTGCTAAAACGGGTAAACCTCTATTCTCTTCTCACATGATCGATCTTTCAGAAGAATCTTTAAAAGATAATATTGATATTTGCTGTCAATATCTTGCTCGTATGTCAGCAATGAAAATGACATTAGAATTAGAGCTTGGTTGTACTGGTGGTGAAGAAGATGGTGTTGACAATAGCCATATGGATAGTTCAGCACTTTATACTCAACCTGAAGATGTTGCTTATGCTTATGAACGTTTAAGTGCAATTAGTCCACGTTTCACTATCGCAGCTTCATTCGGTAACGTTCATGGTGTTTATAAACCAGGTAATGTTAAATTAACGCCAAAAATTTTAGATAACTCTCAAAAATATGTATCTGAGAAATTCAATTTACCAGCTAAATCATTGAACTTTGTGTTCCATGGTGGTTCTGGTTCTACTCCTGAAGAAATTGCAGAAGCAGTAAGTTACGGTGTTGTTAAAATGAACATCGATACTGATACGCAATGGGCAAACTGGGCTGGTGTTTTAGAATATTACAAAGCAAATGAAGCTTACCTTCAAGGTCAATTAGGTAACCCTGAAGGCGTTGATGCTCCAAATAAAAAATATTATGATCCACGCGTATGGTTACGTAAAGGTCAAGAATCTTTAGTTGCTCGTTTAGAACTTGCATTTAAAGAACTTAATGCGATCGACGTACTTTAGTATCATTCATTATTATATAAAAGCAGGGTTATTCCTGCTTTTATTTTATCCGCTAATAAAAAGTCTTGCATTTTTGTATTAATTGTAGGATAATTTCGCCCTCATTTAACTTAGGGGAGCTGTCTATTGATTAATAGAAGCGTTTGCACCCGAGAAAAAGGAAACTAAAATGGCAAAAAAAGTACAAGCCTACATCAAGTTGCAAGTTGCAGCTGGTGCAGCAAACCCTAGTCCACCAGTTGGTCCAGCACTTGGTCAACATGGTGTTAACATCATGGAATTCTGTAAAGCATTTAACGCTAAAACAGAAAGCATGGAAAAAGGTCTACCTATTCCTGTTGTTATTACAGTATATTCTGACCGTTCATTTACTTTTGTAACTAAGACTCCTCCTGCGGCTGTATTATTAAAGAAAGCAGCTAAAATCAAGTCTGGTTCTGGTGAACCTAATAAGAAAAAAGTAGGTAAAGTAACAAGCGCTCAAATTCGTGAAATCGCTGAATTGAAAGCTGCTGATATGAATGGTGCAACTATTGAAACGATGATGCGTTCTATTGAAGGTACTGCTCGTTCAATGGGCTTGGAAGTGGAGGGTTAATTCATGGCTAAATTATCTAAGAAAGCTAAACTTATCCGCGAAAAAGTAAACGCGACTAAACAATATGAAATCAATGAAGCAATCGCTTTATTAAAAGAATTTGCTACTGCTAAATTTACTGAAAGCGTTGATGTTGCAGTTAATTTAGGTATTGATTCACGTAAATCAGATCAAAATGTGCGTGGTGCTATCGTTCTTCCTCACGGTACCGGACGTAGTGTACGTGTTGCAGTATTTACTCAAGGTGCAAACGCTGATGCCGCTAAAGAAGCTGGTGCTGAATTAGTTGGCATGGATGATCTAGCGGATCAAATCAAAAAAGGCGAAATGGACTTTGATGTTGTTATTGCATCTCCAGACGCGATGCGCGTTGTTGGTCAATTAGGTCAAATTTTAGGGCCACGTGGTTTAATGCCAAACCCTAAAGTCGGTACTGTAACACCTAACGTTGCTGAAGCAGTGAAAAACGCTAAAGCTGGTCAAATCCGTTACCGTAATGATAAAAATGGTATTATCCATACTACTATCGGTAAAGCTGATTTCGATGCAGATAAGCTTAAAGAGAATTTAGAAGCATTACTTGTTGCATTAAAACGTGCAAAACCAGCATCTTCAAAAGGTGTATTTGTGAAGAAAGTTAGTCTTTCTACTACAATGGGCGCTGGTGTTGCTATCGACCAAGCAACTTTAAACGCATCTGTTTAATTAATTGTTAAACAAAGAATCGGTTGGTGTCTGGCCTTAACCAGACCCCGTCCAAGACCGTAGGTGTAATTGATATTTAATTACTTAATCTTCCTACGTAGACGGTGACAGAACCTGATAAGATATAATACAGGCATTCTGCTCATCGTGATTGTGCTAATTACATTTGTAGTTAGTTTAAATAATTCTAGGCTTTGCCTAGTTTAATCCAGGAGCAATACCAATGGCACTAAATCTTCAAAATAAACAAGAAATTGTTGCTGAAGTTAATGAAATCGCCAAAGGTGCGCTATCTGCAGTTGTAGCTGACTCTCGTGGCGTAACTGTAGAAAACATGACTGCATTACGTAAATCTGCTCGTGAAGCTGGTGTTTATATGCGTGTTGTTCGTAACACCTTATTACGCCGTGTTGTTGAGGGAACTCAATACGAGTGCTTAAAAGATTCGTTTGTTGGTCCAACTCTAATTGCATTTTCAAATGAGCACCCAGGTGCTGCTGCGCGTATTTTTAAAGCGTTTGCAAAAGAAAATGATAATTTTGAGATTAAAGCCGCAGCCTTTGAAGGTGAGTTAATTACTGCAGCGAACATTGATCGCTTAGCAACATTACCTACTTATGAAGAAGCATTAGCTCGCTTGATGTCAACCATGAAAGAAGCCGCAGCTGGCAAATTGGTTCGTACTCTTGCAGCGGTTCGCGATCAAAAACAAGCTGCTTAATAGCGCTGTGATTGTGAATTTTATTAATAAAAAAAATGTAAATTTGGGAAACTATATTATGTCTATCACTAAAGAACAAATTTTAGATGCAGTTGCAGAAATGTCTGTAATGGATGTTGTTGAACTTGTATCAATGATGGAAGAAAAATTTGGCGTTTCTGCAGCAGCAGCTGTAGCAGTTGCAGCAGCTGGTCCAGCTGAATCAGCTGAAGAAAAATCTGAATTTGATGTAATCTTAAAAGATGTTGGCGCTAACAAAGTAGCTGTTATCAAAGCAGTTCGTGGTGCAACAGGCTTAGGCTTAAAAGAAGCAAAAGACCTTGTTGAATCAGCTCCAGCAACAGTTAAAGAAGGTGTTAGCAAAGCTGACGCAGATGAACTTAAAAAGGCACTTGAAGAATCTGGTGCAGTTGTCGAACTTAAGTAAGTTTATCAATAGCAAGCTAAACGGCTGGGGGTTTTATACCTCCAGCCTTTTTGCGCTGTAATAAGTCAAATAATTTTATTTGAAGATTATCAATAAAAAGTAATAAAGAAATAATATATTTATTAAGCCTAATCAATTGATATTTATAGATATTTTCGATGAGGTGTCAGGCGTTATCATTTCGTAGTACCCTGATGAATATTTAATCATGCTAAAATAGCAGATAAGCAAGTTGAGGAACTAATGGTTTACTCTTATACCGAGAAAAAACGAATTCGTAAGAATTTTGGTAAGCGTCCACAAGTCTTGGATATACCGTATCTTCTTTCTATTCAACTTGATTCGTTCCAGAAGTTTATTGAGCAAGACCCAGAAGGTCAATATGGCTTAGAAGCCGCATTCCGTTCAATATTTCCGATAAAAAGTTATAGTGGTAGCGCTGAGTTACAATACGTAAGCTTTAAAATGGGCGAACCTGTGTTTGATGTAAAAGAATGTCAAATCAGAGGGATCACTTACTCAGCACCATTGCGCGTTAAATTACGTTTAGTTATTTATGATAAAGATGCGCCAGAAGGAACAGTTAAAGATATTAAAGAGCAAGACGTCTATATGGGCGAAATCCCTTTAATGACGGACAATGGTACTTTTGTGATTAACGGTACTGAACGTGTTATCGTTTCACAATTACATCGTAGTCCAGGTGTGTTCTTTGACAGTGATAAAGGTAAAACGCACTCTTCTGGTAAAGTTTTATATAATGCTCGGATTATTCCTTATCGTGGCTCTTGGCTTGATTTCGAATTTGATCCAAAAGATAATCTTTTTGCTCGTATCGACCGTCGTCGTAAACTTCCAGCAACAATTATTTTACGTGCGTTAGGTTATGAAACTGAAGAAATTTTAGATATGTTCTTCGAAAAAACTATTTTCGAAGTAGGCAAATCAAAATTAAAAATGGAACTTGTGCCAGAGCGTTTACGTGGTGAAACAGCGCTATTTGATATCGAATCTAAAGGCAAAGTTTACGCAGAAAAAGGTCGTCGTATTACAGCTCGTCATATTCGTGAGCTTGAAAAAGATAAAGTAACTAAAATCGACGTTCCAGTTGAATATATTGTAAATAAAGTTTTAGCAAAAAATTATGTTGATGAAGAAACTGGTGAGGTTATTGCTTTTGCCAATACACCAATTTCTTTAGAACTATTACTTGAATTAACTAATGCTGGTTATAAGAAAATTGAAACATTATTCACTAATGATTTAGATCATGGACCATTTATTTCTGAAACATTAAATGTTGATTCAACACGTGATCGATTAGGTGCATTAGTTGAAATTTATCGAATGATGCGTCCAGGCGAGCCACCAACAAAAGAAGCAGCCGAAGCGTTATTTGATAATCTATTCTTCTCCGACGAACGTTATGACTTATCAGCGGTAGGTCGTATGAAGTTCAATCGTTCTTTAGGACGAGACGATATTGAAGGCGAAAGTGTCTTAACAAAAGCTGATATCGTTGATGTAATGAAGAAATTAATCAGCATCCGTAATGGTCATGGTGAAGTTGATGATATCGATCACTTAGGCAATCGTCGCATCCGTAGTGTTGGTGAAATGGCTGAAAACCAATTCCGTATTGGTTTAGTTCGTGTTGAACGAGCTGTAAAAGAGCGTCTATCTTTAGGTGATCTTGATTCATTAATGCCACAAGATATGATCAATGCTAAACCAATTTCAGCGGCAATTCGTGAGTTCTTTGGTTCTAGCCAATTATCTCAGTTTATGGATCAAAACAATCCATTATCTGAAATTACTCACAAACGTCGTATTTCTGCATTAGGTCCAGGTGGTTTAACTCGTGAACGTGCAGGCTTTGAAGTGCGTGACGTACATCCTACACATTATGGTCGTGTATGTCCGATTGAAACGCCGGAAGGTCCAAATATCGGTTTAATTAACTCATTAGCGGTTTATTCACGTACCAATGAGTATGGATTCTTAGAAACGCCATATCGTCGAGTGATTGACGGTGTTGTGACTGATGAGATTAACTATTTATCAGCAATCGATGAAAGTGAGTTTGTTATAGCTCAGGCTAACTCAAATCTTGATGACGATGGTCGCTTTAAAGAAGATTTAGTGACCTGCCGTTTAAATGGTGAATCTGGTTTATATAGCCCGGAACAAGTTCATTATATGGACGTATCAACACAACAAATCGTTTCTGTTGGTGCTTCATTAATCCCATTCCTTGAGCACGATGATGCGAACCGTGCCTTGATGGGTGCGAACATGCAACGTCAAGCTGTACCAACATTAAAAGCAGAAAAACCTTTTGTTGGTACTGGTATGGAACGTGCGGTTGCGGTTGACTCAGGTGTAACTGCGGTTGCTCGTCGTGGCGGTACAGTACAATATGTTGATGCTTCACGTATTGTTATTAACGTTAACGATGATGAAATGTATGCCGGTGAAACAGGTATTGATATTTACAACTTAACTAAATATACCCGTTCTAACCAAAATACTTGTATTAACCAAATTCCATGCGTGGAATTAGGTGAAAAAGTTGAGCGTGGTGATGTACTTGCAGACGGCCCATCAACGGATTTAGGTGAGTTAGCACTTGGTCAAAATATGCGCGTGGCATTTATGCCATGGAACGGTTATAACTTTGAGGATTCTATTTTAGTCTCTGAAAAAGTGGTACAAGATGATCGTTTCACTTCGATTCATATTCAAGAACTATCTTGTGTATCTCGTGATACTAAACTTGGTGCTGAAGAAATTACTGCTGATATTCCAAATGTGGGTGAAGCAGCACTTTCTAAACTTGATGAGTCTGGTATTGTTTATATCGGCGCTGAAGTAAAAGGTGGTGATATTCTTGTTGGTAAAGTAACGCCTAAAGGCGAAACGCAATTAACACCAGAAGAGAAATTACTACGTGCTATTTTCGGTGAAAAAGCATCTGATGTTAAAGATACTTCATTACGTGTACCAAATGGTGTTTCAGGTACGGTTATTGATGTTCAAGTCTTCACTCGTGATGGTGTACAAAAAGACAAACGTGCACTTGAAATTGAAGAGATGCAACTCAAGCAAGTAAGAAAAGACTTAACTGAAGAACTTAAAATTTTAGAAGCAGCATTGTTTGCTCGTATCCGTGATGTATTAATTTCTGGTGGTATTAAAGCAGACAAATTAGATGCTTTACCACGTGAAAAATGGTTAACCATTGGTATTTCTAATGAAAGTAAGCAAGCTCAATTAGAACAACTTGCTGAACAACATGATGAAATCAAAGCTGAATTTAATAAGAAGCTTGAAGCTAAACGAATGAAGATTACTCAAGGTGATGATTTACAACCTGGAGTTCTCAAAATTGTTAAAGTTTACTTAGCAGTTAAACGTCAAATTCAGCCTGGTGATAAGATGGCGGGTCGCCATGGTAACAAAGGGGTTATCTCTAAAATCAACCCAATTGAAGATATGCCATATGATGATAAAGGACGTCCAGTTGATATCGTATTGAATCCACTTGGTGTTCCGTCTCGTATGAACATCGGTCAGATTTTAGAAACTCACTTAGGTATGGCGGCAAAAGGTATTGGTCAGAAGATCGATGCAATGCTAAAAGAACAGCAAGAGTTAGCTAAATTACGTGATTTCATTCAGAAAGCTTATGACCTTGGTTTAGGGGCAGCACAGAAAGTCAATGTTGCTGAATTTACTGACCAAGAAGTGATGACATTGGCACAAAACTTACGTAATGGTATGCCACTTGCTACACCAGTGTTTGACGGTGCAAAAGAGCAAGAAATCAAGTCATTACTTGAGCTGGGTGATTTACCAACTTCAGGTCAAATTACATTGTTTGATGGTCGTACAGGTGAGCAATTTGAACGTCCAGTAACTGTAGGTTACATGTATATGCTGAAATTGAATCACTTAGTTGATGATAAGATGCATGCGCGTTCTACAGGTTCATATAGTCTGGTTACACAACAACCATTGGGTGGTAAAGCTCAATTTGGTGGTCAACGTTTCGGTGAGATGGAAGTATGGGCACTTGAAGCATATGGTGCTGCTTATACTCTACAAGAAATGTTAACTGTTAAATCAGATGATGTGAATGGTCGTACTAAGATGTATAAAAATATTGTAGATGGTGATCATCGTATGGAGCCTGCGATTCCAGAATCATTTAATGTATTATTAAAAGAGATTCGTTCGTTAGGTATTAATATCGAGTTAGATGAAGAGTAATCTTAACTAACTGAAATGATTTCTATTTATAGGGATAACTTATCAGCAATGATAAGTTATCTAATTGGTTTAACTCCATAGGAGTCAATTGTGAAAGACTTACTAAAGTTTCTAAAAGCACAAACTAAAACTGAAGATTTTGATGCTATCAAGATAGGCCTTGCTTCTCCTGATATGATTCGTTCATGGTCTTTTGGTGAAGTTAAAAAACCTGAAACAATTAACTATCGTACGTTCAAACCGGAACGTGACGGATTGTTTTGTGCACGTATTTTTGGACCAGTAAAAGATTATGAATGTTTATGTGGAAAATATAAACGTTTAAAACACCGTGGTGTAATTTGTGAAAAATGTGGTGTAGAAGTCACACAAGCTAAAGTACGTCGTGAGCGTATGGGGCATATTGAGCTTGCATCACCTACTGCACATATCTGGTTTTTAAAATCATTACCATCACGTATTGGTCTATTATTAGATATGCCACTTCGTGACATTGAACGTGTGCTTTATTTTGAATCATTTATGGTTCTTGACGGCGGAATGACAAACTTAGAACGCGGTCAAATTTTAACAGAAGAACAATATTTAGATGCGTTAGAAGAGTTTGGTGATGAATTCGATGCTCGTATGGGTGCCGAAGCAATTCAAGAATTACTACGTAATATCGATGTGCAAGCTGAATGTGAAGCACTACGTGATGAGCTTGAAACTACCAATTCTGAAACTAAGCGTAAAAAACTGACTAAACGTATTAAGATTATTGAAGCATTCATTCAATCAGAAAATAAACCAGAATGGATGATCTTAAACGTATTACCTGTGTTGCCACCCGATTTACGCCCATTAGTACCACTAGATGGCGGACGTTTTGCAACATCAGATTTGAACGATCTATATCGTCGAGTGATTAACCGTAATAACCGTTTAAAACGTTTATTAGATTTGGCAGCGCCAGATATTATCGTACGTAACGAAAAACGTATGTTACAAGAATCTGTTGACGCATTACTTGATAATGGTCGTCGTGGCCGTGCAATTACCGGTTCTAACAAACGTCCATTAAAATCACTTGCCGATATGATTAAAGGTAAGCAAGGTCGTTTCCGTCAAAACTTATTAGGTAAACGTGTTGACTACTCAGGTCGTTCAGTAATCACTGTAGGTCCATACTTACGATTACATCAATGTGGTTTACCGAAGAAAATGGCGCTTGAATTATTCAAACCATTTATTTACGGTAAATTAGAGCGTCGTGGTTATGCAACTACCATTAAAGCAGCCAAGAAAATGGTTGAACGTGAAGATGCAATTGTTTGGGATATCTTAGATGAAGTTATCCGTGAGCATCCGGTATTACTAAACCGTGCACCAACACTTCACCGATTAGGTATTCAGGCATTTGAACCTATCCTAATTGAAGGTAAAGCGATTCAGTTACATCCATTAGTTTGTGCGGCATTCAATGCTGACTTCGATGGTGACCAAATGGCGGTTCATGTACCATTAACGTTAGAAGCGCAATTAGAAGCGCGTGCGTTAATGATGTCAACCAACAACATTCTTTCACCTGCGAGTGGTGAACCTATCATTGTTCCTTCTCAGGACGTGGTATTAGGTCTTTACTACATGACTCGTGATAAAGTTAATGCGAAAGGTGAAGGTATGATTTTAACCGGACCTAAAGAAGCAGAAAAACTGTATCGCTTAGGTCTTGTTGAGCTACATGCTAAAGTTAAAGTACGTATTACTGAAAGCCACCGCAATAGTATTGGTGAGTGGGAAGATACAACTTCTGTGGTTGATACTACAGTTGGTCGTGCTATCTTATGGTTAATTATGCCTAAAGGTATGAGCTTCTCTGTCATCAATCAACCACTTGGTAAAAAGGCGATTTCACGAATTTTAAATATTTGTTATCGCCAATTAGGCATGAAAGAAACTGTTATCTTGGCTGACCAAGTAATGTATACCGGATTTGCTTATGCAGCACGTTCTGGTGTATCGGTTGGTATTGATGATATGGAAATTCCAGCTAAAAAATTACAAATCATCAATGAAGCTGAAATTGAAGTTGCTGAAATTCAAGAACAGTTCCAATCAGGTTTAGTTACCGCTGGTGAACGCTATAACAAAGTTATCGATATCTGGGCAGCAGCCAATGAACGTGTTGCTAAAGCGATGATGGATAACTTATCAACTGAAAAAGTGATCAATCATGAAGGTAAAGAAGAAGTTCAATCTTCATTTAACAGCATCTATATGATGGCCGACTCTGGTGCGCGGGGTTCTGCAGCTCAGATTCGTCAGTTAGCTGGTATGCGTGGATTGATGGCAAAACCGGATGGTTCAATCATCGAAACACCAATTACGGCAAACTTCCGTGAAGGGTTAAACGTTCTTCAGTACTTTATCTCGACCCATGGTGCGCGTAAAGGTCTTGCCGATACCGCATTAAAAACTGCGAACTCAGGTTACTTAACTCGCCGTTTAGTTGACGTAGCTCAAGATCTAGTCGTTATTGAAGATGACTGTGGCACGTTAGAAGGCGTAGTGATGACACCAGTTATCGAAGGTGGAGATGTTAAAGAGCCACTTCGTGAACGTGTATTAGGTCGTGTAACAGCAGAAGATGTATTGAAACCAGGTAGTGCGGATATTTTAATTCCTCGTAATACACTACTTGATGAAAACTATTGTGATTTACTTGAAGAAGAATCTGTCGATAGCGTTAAAGTTCGTTCAGTTGTTTCGTGTGATACTGACTTTGGTGTCTGTGCGAAATGTTATGGTCGTGACTTAGCCCGTGGTCACCTAGTAAATAAAGGTGAAGCAATCGGTGTTATCGCTGCTCAATCAATCGGTGAGCCAGGTACACAGTTAACCATGCGTACGTTCCATATCGGTGGTGCGGCATCACGAGCAGCAGCAGAATCAAGTGTTCAAGTTAAAAACAAAGGTAGCATCAAATTATCTAATGCTAAATTTGTAACTAACCCAGATAAGAAACTGGTTATTACATCTCGTAATGCTGAATTAACGATTATCGATGAATTAGGTCGAATGAAAGAAACTTATAAAGTTCCTTATGGTTCGATTCTAACTAAAGGTAATGGTGCAGCGGTTGATGCCGGTGAAACAGTTGCTAACTGGGATCCACATACCATGCCAGTTATCTCTGAAGCGAAAGGCTTTGTTAAATTTGTTGATATGGTTGATGGTCAAACTATCACACGTCAAACCGACGAATTAACAGGTTTATCATCAATTGTTATTTTAGATGTCGCTGAACGAACAGGTGTTGGTAAAGATTTACGTCCAGCAATCAAGATTGTTGATGCTAAAGGTAAAGATATTTATGTTGCAGGTACAGAGATGCTTGCTCAATATTTCTTACCAGGTAAAGCATTAGTACAATTAGAAGATGGTGCTGAAATCAATGTGGGTGATACACTTGCACGTATTCCACAAGCATCGGTTGGTACTAAAGATATTACCGGTGGTTTACCACGCGTTGCTGACTTATTTGAAGCACGTAAACCTAAAGAGCCAGCAATTCTTGCTGAAATCGATGGTATTATCTCGTTTGGTAAAGAAACCAAGGGTAAACGTCGCTTAATTATCACTCCACTAGATGGTAGTGATCCATATGAAGAGATGATTCCAAAATGGCGTCAACTCAACGTATTTGAAGGCGAACAAGTTGGACGTGGTGATGTGATTTCTGACGGTCCAGAATCTGCACATGACATTTTACGTTTACGTGGTGTTAATGCAGTGACACGTTACATCGTTAACGAAGTTCAAGAAGTTTATCGCTTACAAGGTGTAAAAATCAATGATAAACATATTGAAGTTATTGTTCGTCAGATGTTACGTAAAGCGACAGTTATTCATCCGGGTGGTTCTCGTTTACTTGACGGCGAACAACTTGAAGTTTCACGCTTGAAGATTATTAATCGTGAGCTTGAGGCACAAGGTAAAGAGCCAATTGTTTACTTGCATGATTTGCTTGGTATTACTAAAGCATCACTTACTACTGAATCATTTATTTCTGCGGCATCGTTCCAAGAAACGACTCGCGTATTAACTGAAGCAGCAGTTGCTGGTAAAAATGATGAGCTTCGTGGCTTGAAAGAAAACGTTATTGTTGGTCGCTTGATTCCAGCTGGTACTGGTTATGCTTATCATAAAGAGCGTTTGCGTAAACGTACAATGCCTATTGATGATGAAATTCAACCAACTGTTTCAGCTGAAGAAGCAACAGCTAACTTAGCAGAATTACTCAATTCTGCAGAAGAAAATCAATAGTCAGTAGGACTAAGTTATTAAAATAGCACGTGTAAGCACGTGCTATTTTTTTATGTGTATTTAAAAAAAGGAGTTTTGATATGTATATTGTCATGAACCGATTTAAAGTAAAACGAGGTAGTGAAGAGGCTTTTATTGAAATATGGCGTAATCGTGATACCCATTTAAAAGAGATGAAAGGCTTTAATCGTTTTTATTTTTTAAAGGGGAAAACTGAGGAAAATTATACGTTATTTTCATCATTTGCTGAGTGGGAATCAAAAGCCGATTTCGACGCTTGGGTAAACTCAGAACAATTCAAACATACTCATCGTAATACCGGAAATAGACCAAATAATAACGATATTTACTATGAGCCAGCACAGTTAGAATGCTTTGAAAGTGTATTATAAATAATTATCAAATAATAAACCGCTTATTATAAATTGGTAAAATCTACCTAAATCATCATTAATAAAAGTTTTATGATCAAGAATAAAAATAAGCGGTATATTTTTTATGCGTAAATTAGGATTATACATAGCATGCATTATAAAAATGGCTATAATAATATTGAGTAAATTATCTTAAACAGTGTGGATTAAGGCGACATTAATTTGCAATATAGCCAATTCAATATTAGTGAGTCCACAGATTGATAACTTACATTCCTTGTTTTTTTCAGAGCTTGTTCTTTTTATCGAGATATCGGTATAAATTTGTTAGTGAGATTTAAACTTGAGGTATAAATAAGTGTTTAAAAATCGCAGATAGCTTATTTTAATTCTATTTTTTGATGTATTCATTTGTTAAGCTATCCATAAATTCAACTATTTATAGGAATATACAATGAAATCAAAATTTCTATTATGTGTTTTGGTATTAATTATTGTTGGAGCATTTTTTTGTTTTAGTCGATACAATGATATCCAAACTCGTGACGAAGGTGTAGCAGCTGCATGGTCAGAAGTTGTCAACCAATATAAGCGTCGGGCTGATTTAACTCCAAGTTTAGTTAATACGGTTAAAGGTTATACTACACACGAAAAAGAAGTGTTAACTCAAGTGACCGAAGCAAGAAGTAAAGTTGGCTCAATTCAAATCAACGCTGATCAGCTAACCGATCCGGCTTTATTTGCTAAATTCCAACAAGCGCAATCAGAATTAAGTACTGCCTTAAGCCACTTAATTGCTGTCAGTGAAAACTATCCAGATCTTAAAGCCAGTTCACTTTTTCAGGATCTTATGAGCCAGTTAGAAGGCACTGAAAATCGGATCGCAGTTGCCAGAGGACGATATATACAAGCAGTTCAATCGTTTAATATTTATATCCGAAAAATACCAAATAAGTGGATTGCTGGCTTTATAGGTGTAGAACCTAAACAGCAATTTACGGTTGATAATGAAAAAGAAATTTCAAATGCACCCGCAGTTAACTTTCAATAAACATAATTGCTCAAAAAATATTGAGTGTTAAGTTTGCTGTTAATCATCAGTTGGTATCGATCAACTGAAATTCTCTTCCTTTAAGATCGAGTTATGACCATACCTTAACTCGATCACATAGAAATATTGTACAATAAAGCTCTATTAAGTTTCCCCAATACAAAATAAATAGTGCCAAATTTCCATGACGGCAAAACTTGATAAAAAAAGCAGATGTTAATAGCAAAATTGTTATCTGGCTATATAATAGTCATTTCTACCTATTGATGTCTTATACTACTTAAACCTAAAATAGAGTAGATTAGCTTTTGATATGCGTTTTTTAAAAGTAATAATATTATTCTATTGCAGGTCATTTTGGTCAAAATATAATGAAAAAATATGTTTTCTTTAGTATGTTGTTAATGCTTAGTTGGTTTAGTTATGGTTTGACTGAAATTCCTGCTTTTAATAGTCATATTATTGATACAACCAATACTTTAAGTGCATCGCAAGTCAAGTCTTTAGAATCAAGCCTAATTCAATTTGAACACTCGAAAACTGATGGGGCGCAAATAGCGGTTTTGATGATCGCAAAACTCGACAACGAAACCATAGAGCAGTACGCGCAGAGAGTTTTTAACCAATGGAAAATTGGAAGAAAAGGGCTGGATAATGGTATTTTATTGTTAGTAGTAAAAGATGACCGACAGATGCGTATTGAAGTGGGGTATGGGCTTGAAGGCATTGTTACTGATTTAGTTGCTAGCCACATCATTCGGGAACAGTTAGCTCCACAATTTAAGCAAAATAATTATTATCAAGGTATTAATGATGCAATTTCGGTATTAAAAGATGTCACAATAGGTAATGAAATTCATCCAGAGAAACAAACCCAGAATAATCATAGAATTGGGTTAAGTGAAATGTTAGATATGTTGTTTAACTGGATTATTCAACAAAGCTGGAAAGTGTTTTCCTTTTTTGTTTGTTTAGCCTTCACGGTTAAATTCGAAAAAAATGTATTTAAACGCATTATCATTACATCACTATCAAATAGTTTATTTATCCTAATTGTAACTTGGTGTGTTCACGGTTTTACTTACTTATATCTAATCGATGTCGTTTTTATTTTTGGTATAAATTATGTAGTTGCTAACTTGTTATTCATCGCTATCAGTTTTAAAAATGGCACTAGAAGAAGTCGTAGCGGGAGTGGCAGTAGCAGCCGATCTTCATATAGCCATTCGAGTAGAAGTTCCCGAACCGGCGGAGGTGGCGGCCGCAGTGGTGGTGGCGGTGCATCTGGTCGTTGGTAATGAGATGAACAAAGATAATACTCATTAAGTTTTAATAGTAAGATTATGATTCGGCTATATATTAGTTTTAGTTAACCAATGATATCTTGTCTAAACGCTTTATTAAATGGATCGCAATTAACTGTTTGTTGTAAAAAGTAAAATTTTATTTAGCGTTGTTAATCATAAGGCAAAAAATACAATGAAAAGATATTTTCTAAGTAGTTTATTGTTAATATTCAGTTGGTTTTGTTATGGGCTAACAGACATCCCGGAATTTGCACATCGTGTTATCGACACGACTCATACTTTAACCGATTCTCAAAAAGAGTCATTAGAATCAAGCCTAATTGGCTTTGAAAAGCCTCGAACAGATGGTGCCCAGATAGCGGTTTTAATGATTCCCAAACTGGATGATGAAACGGTAGAACAATACGCAGATAGAGTCTTTATTCAATGGAAAATCGGTCGAAAAGGACAAGACAATGGTATTTTATTACTTATTGTAAAAGATGATAAACGTATGCGAATTGAGGTTGGCTATGGGCTTGAAGGAACTATTACTGACTTAGTGGCCAGTAAAATTATTCGTGAACAATTAGCGCCAGAATTTCGACAAAATAACTATTATCAAGGAATTGATAATGCCTTATCTGCACTGAAACAAAAAATCGATAATCCTGCCCCGAAAAGTGAAGATAACGAACAAGGCTTTAACTTGTTATCATCAGAAGATTTTACTTCCATGTTGAGTAATTATGCGCTGGTGTCATTCGTTATTTGTCTTATACTTGCCAAATTATTGTATCGTAAAGATAAAACCAATCAATGTCTTCTTACTGGTTTATTTAACGCACTATCTGTTGGTGGATTTACCCTTTGGCATATGCGCGATATATTTATTATAGTATTTATCATGTTTGTGGTATTTATTTTGAGTACCATTGCCAGCCGCATTGTGACTCCCGGAGCAGGCGGCGGAAGAGGAAATCATCGAGGAGGAGGCGGTTTTGGTGGTTCTAGCGGTGGCTTCGGCGGAGGTGGTGGCTTTAGCGGCGGTGGTGGTGGTCGCAGTGGAGGTGGTGGCGCTTCCGGTAGCTGGTAAATAGGATAAAAAATAAGGCGCTATATGCGCCTTAATCATATCGATTAATAGCAGTTTATTTTTTACAACAATCGCTAGCCACATCATTAGGGAACAGTAAGCCACACAATTTAAGCAAAAGAACTATTATCAGGGTATTAATGATGCAATTTCGGTATTAAAAGATGTCATAATAGGTAATGAAATTAATCCAGAGAAACAAGCCCAGAATAATCATAGAATTGGGTTAAGTGAAATGTTAGATATGATGTTTAACTGGATTATTCAACAAAGCTGGAAAGTGTTTTCTTTTTTTGTTTGTTCGTTTTCACGGTTAAATTCGAAAAAAGTGAATTTAAACGCATTATCATCACATCACTATCAAATAGTTTGTTTCTCCTTATTGTAACTTGGTATGTTCACGGTTTTAGTTACTTATATCTTACCGATGTCGTTTTTATTTTTGGTATAAATTATGTGTTTGCTAACTTGTTATTCATCGCTATCAGTCGTAAAAACGGCATAAGAAGAAGTCGTAGCGGGAGTGGCAGAAGCAGTCGATCTTCATATAGCTATTCGAGTAGAATTTGCCGAGGCGGAGGTGGCGGCCGCAGTGGTGGTGCATCTGGTCGTTGGTCATGAGATGAACAAAGATCATACTCTTTAAGTTTTAATAGTAAGATTTTGATTTGACTATATAATAGTTTTATTTAGCGTTGTTAGTCATGAGGCGGAAAATATAATGAAAAGATATTTTCTAAGTAGTTTATTGTTAATATTCAGTTGGTTTTGTTATGGGCTAACAGACATCCCGGAATTTGCACATCGTGTTATCGACACGACTCAAACTTTAACCGATTCTCAAAAAGAGTCATTAGAATCAAGCCTAATTGGCTTTGAAAAGCCTCGAACAGATGGTGCCCAGATAGCGGTTTTAATGATTTCCAAACTGGATGATGAAACGGTAGAACAATACGCAGATAGAGTCTTTATTCAATGGAAAATCGGTCGAAAAGGACAAGACAATGGTATTTTATTACTTATTGTAAAAGATGATAAACTCATGCGAATTGAGGTTGGCTATGGGCTTGAAGGAACTATTACCGACTTAGTGGCCAGTAAAATTATTCGTGAGCAATTAGCACCACAATTTCGACAAAATAACTATTATCAGGGTATTGATAATGCCTTATCTGTGCTGAAACAAAAAATCGATAATCCTTCCCCGAAATGTGAAGATAATGAACAAGGCCTTAGGATTGAACAGTTATTTACAGAAAACTTCGCTTATTATGCGCTGGTGTCATTCGTTATTTGTTTTATACTTGCCAAATTATTATATCGTAAAGATAAAACCAAACAATGTTTTCGTACTGGTTTATTTAACGCATTATCTGTTGCTGGATACACTCTTTGGCATGTGGAATATATACTTGAGATAGCATTTTTGATGTTTGTTATAATGTGTGTCGTATTTTGTTTAAGTACCATGGCTAGCGGCATTTTAACTCCCGGAGCTGGCGGAGGAGGAAATAATCGCGGAGGAAGTGGCGGTTTTGGTGGTTCTAGCGGTGGTTCTCGAGGTGGCGGATTTAGTGGTGGCGGTGGTGGCCGCAGTGGTGGTGGCGGTGCATCTGGTCGTTGGTAATGAGATGAACAAAGATCATACTCATTAAGTTTTAATAGTAAGATTTTGATTTGACTATATAATAGTTTTATTTAGCGTTGTTAGTCATGAGGCAGAAAATATAATGAAAAGATATTTTCTAAGTAGTTTATTGTTAATATTCAGTTGGTTTTGTTATGGGCTAACAGACATCCCGGAATTTGCACATCGTGTTATCGACACGACTCAAACTTTAACCGATTCTCAAAAAGAGTCATTAGAATCAAGCCTAATTGGCTTTGAAAAGCCTCGAACAGATGGCGCCCAGATTGCGGTTTTAATGATCCCAAAACTTGATGATGAAACGGTAGAACAATACGCAGATAGAGCCTTTATTCAATGGAAAATCGGTCGAAAAGGACAAGACAATGGTATTTTATTAGTTATTGTTAAAGATGATAAACTCATGCGAATTGAGGTTGGCTATGGGCTTGAAGGAACTATTACCGACTTAGTGGCCAGTAAAATCATTCGTGAGCAATTAGCGCCAGAATTTCGACAAAATAACTATTATCAAGGTATTGATAATGCCTTATCTGTGCTGAAACAAAAAATCGATAATCCTACCCCGAAATGTGAAGATAATGAACAAGGCCTTAGGATTGAACAGTTATTTACAGAAAACTTCGCTTATTATGCGCTGGTGTCATTCGTTATTTGTTTTATACTTGCCAAATTATTGTATCGTAAAGATAAAACCAAACAATGTTTTCGTACTGGTTTATTTAACGCATTATCTGTTGCTGGATACACTCTTTGGCATGTGGAATATATATTTGAGATAGCATTTTTTCTGTTTTTTATAATGTTTGTCGTATTTTGTTTCAGTCTCCTAGTTAGCAACTTTTTAACTCCCGGAGCTGGCGGAGGAGGAAATAGTCACGGAGGAAGTGACGATTTTGGTGATTCTAGCGGTGGTTTTAGCGATAGCGGCGACTTTAGCGGCGGCGGTGGAGGTTCTAGCGGTGGCGGTGGCGCTTCCGGTAGCTGGTAATTTTTAATAAAACGATCTTGGTTATATATCTTCTCCACAATAATCAGCTTTAACATTAAAACCCCGATCATCAAAAAAAAGTTGAGGAACGGGGTTTTTTAATATTAATTTAGGGCGTTAATGACGTTTTTAATCGTTTTTAATGATTAAGTTTGAAATCAATTTACTCAATTACTTATCCAACACGACAATCCTTGTTAGTTACAGAACTCACTCATCATGACAATAAATTTCCTTTTGCAATAGGAAAAAGTCTCTCTCCACATTGATTGTTATTTCATTTAGGCTAAGTCATCTTATAAATAAACAAGAGAATAATAATGACTATGCCACAATTCCGAATGGTCGAAGATGATTTAGATCCCGAAGTTGTTACTGAGCAAACGATAAAAATCATTAATCATTGGTTAGCTGAGCATCAAATCACTCAAAATGATGTGCAAAAAGCGATGCTGTTATCACATGTTAAAGCGATGGTAGAAAGAGCAAAAACTTTAGAAAAACTCCCCGAAGTCGATCCCACTATATTTGATGAATTATCAGAGCAAGCTTTAGCTCTTTCGCGTAAAACAGTAGAACTATTCAATAATCTTCCAATGGAAGAGGTTTATTTATTGGCTGTTCATTATGAGGTGGCCATGGCCAACTAAACAAGTTACTAGATATAAAAAACGATAATTAATAGGAGAACAATTATGGCAGAAGTAGTCATCGTAATCGGCGATAGAATGGGAAAAGGACAAAAAATTGCAGAAGGAATCAATTCTATTGATGGATGTCGCGCAATTGTTATACCAGGTATGGCCGCCGATATGAAATTAGGTGATGTGATGAATCAAGAAAATGCGGATTTAGGGCTTTCGTTTTGTGGAAGTGGTGGCGCGGGTGCGATAACAGCCCAAAATAAGTATGGTTATTCACAACGACATGGTATGCGTTCGATTGAAGAAGGTGAAACTGCCATTAATGATGGTTGTAAAGTGCTTGGTTTTGGTTTTATGGATACGGTAGAGCTTGGTCAGCGTATCGCCCAAGCATTTTTAAAAAAATACCCTCGTTCTTAAATAGGTTTGAAATATGAAAAAAACTGAGCAGATACAAGTAAGAGTAACCGGGCAAGGGGATTCAAAGCAGCGTGCATTTGCCATAGCCTTAAGCCAAGTGCAGAAACAGGTGCTTAAAAATACGAATAATATAATGTTACGAATTGAACCCCTAGATATTAGTGTTGTTTCTGCTACAGAAAAGATAACTACAGAACGTTTTTTATTTATCTTTTTACCTAGAAAAAAAGCATTTTATGACATCACTCTTGATGTATCAGTAAATGTTACGTTTATCGATCTAAGCGATATTAAATTTATCTCTAAATAACGTAAAAGGAAAGTCATGGAAATTCTAATTATAGCGTTAAAGTCTATTGTAATTGGTGGACTGTGTGGATTTGGAGTAGGAGCGGGTGCCGCTCGAATGTTTCATGCTCCAACCTATCAAGGTATGGGGGCATTTCGTACCCTAGGTGAGCTCAATTCATGTGAGGGTGATCCAGCTGCTCACTTTTCATTTGGTTTAGGATTCTTTTTTAATGCATGGGCTTCATCAGTTGCTGCGGGTTCATTCACGCAAGATGTTGATCATCGTATTATCCCAAACTGGGGCGCTGCATTATTGATGATAAAGAACCGAAATTTAGCTCAAACGCTACATGATCCTAAGAAAATGGCGTTTGCTTGCGCATTTATCGGTGTGATTGTTGTGTTATTTTTAAATACAACGACATCAGTTATTCCTGATTCA
This sequence comes from Gilliamella sp. ESL0443, assembly GCF_019469165.1. Classification (NCBI taxonomy): domain Bacteria; kingdom Pseudomonadati; phylum Pseudomonadota; class Gammaproteobacteria; order Orbales; family Orbaceae; genus Gilliamella; species Gilliamella sp. ESL0443. Next base: position 125,023 of record NZ_CP048263.1, read on the forward strand.
TTAAAAATTACTGCAACAAAAGTCCTAGTTCCAGCTGCGAATTTGCTTGTGGCTACAGTGATGCCAGTTATTTTCTGGTTAGCTGCCTTAGATGCTGGTCGAAGAAGTGGTTTTTGGGGGACATTGTTTGGTGGCCTTGCCCAATTAATTATGGGTAATGCAGTGCCAGGATTAGTTCTGGGAATCTTGATTGGCAAAGGTGTAGATGACAGTGGTTGGAATCGAGTAATGAAAATCATGCTTGTTGCAGTAATCATCTTATTTGTCATGAGCGGATATTTCCGTGGTTTTGATATGAAGATGATAAATTCATTTCGAGATGGTTTGTCTTATTGGTTTAAATAATATAGGGAACAACACATTATGAATACTCAAACAACCATTAATAAAAGTTTTTGGTATGCAGATTGGTCTTTCCCTATTCTTTGTGGATTACTCTCTGCTGGTATTTTTGCTGGGACGCATACTTTCTATGTATATGGTATTGGCGCTTTTAATGAAATTGCCTTTGTTGCAATGCTTAAATCAGGAATGACAACGGGCGACTATGGCGCTGTAGCAGCTTTTGGGGCGAGCTTTTTATTTGCACGTGTTATTGAAGGATCGCTAGTTGGTATCCTTGATATCGGCGGTGCACTACAAACCGGTATTGGTTTAGGGGTACCTGCGCTGTTATTAGCTGGTGGCTATACATTGCCAATTGAGAATTTTTTTGTGGCATTAGTAACAGGTTTAATTCTCGGTTTAGCAATAGGCTTAATTATCATCCTGATACGTAAATTTACCGTTAACAGTGGCGGTGGTTCAACCTTTGGGGCTGATGTCATGATGGGCGCGGGGAATGCTTCAGGTAGATTTCTTGGTCCAATGATTATTTTATCAGCTATGGTTGCTTCTATTCCAATCGGTATAGGTTCACTGCTTGGTGCACTACTATTTTATGTGTGGAAAAAACCTATTACTGGTGGTGCAATCTTGGGTGCCATGATCTTTGGTGGTATCTTCCCAATTATATAACGTCATGTTCCCCTCTATTTATAACATGGTGGAGGGGTTGGATTAAATTATGTATGACTTAATTATAAAAAATGCCAAACTTATTAATGATTCAGTAACTGATATCGCTATTAACCATGGCAAAATTGTTGAAATTGGCAAGGATATAACAGCCCCATCTGAACAGGTGTTGGATCTAAAAAGTCAACACTATATCAGTGCTGGTTGGATAGATTCTCACACTCACTGCTTTGCGCGATCACCTATATATCATGATGAACCCGATCTAATTGGTGTTAAGGCTGGGGTGACGACAGTTGTTGACGCCGGCAGTGTTGGTGCCCTAGATATTGATGAGTTTTATGATTTAGCTATGCAAGCTAAAACTCATGTTTATTCTTTTTTAAATATCTCAAAAATTGGCTTAATAAGGCAAAATGAGCTTGCTGATATGCAAGATGTTGATGTTGCGTTATTTGACAAATCACTCGCTAAATATCCTCATTTTATTATTGGAATAAAAGTTAGGATGAGCCGTAGCGTTGTTGGTGACAATGGTATTTTACCATTAATCAAAGCGAAAGAGATGCAGAAAAAGACTGGTTTACCACTGATGATTCATGTTGGTAATAATCCTCCTGAACTTGATGAAATTGCAGATTTATTAACTAAAGGCGACATTATTACTCACTGTTTTAATGGTAAACCAAATCAAATATTCGATAAACAAAATAATCTGCGAGATTCAATTAAACGCGCTATTGAGCGTGGCGTCATTTTAGATATTGGTCATGGCGGTGAAAGTTTTAGTTTTGCTGTTGCCGAGCGCGCTAAATGTTTAGATGTTTATCCTAACACTATCAGTTCTGATATTTATTCTAAAAATCGCTTACAAGGCCCAGTATTTAGCTTGGCTAATGTTATGAGTAAATTAATTTGTTTAGGTTATAGCAAAACTAGAATTATAGATAGTGTGACGAAAAATGCGGCACAAATATTGCATTTAAAAAACAAAGGAGAAATAGCAATTGGCTATGATGCTGATTTGACTATTTTTGATGTAAGAAAGCAGACTGTTTTGTTTACTGATTCAGAAGGTGATGTGCGTGAATGTCATGAGCAGTTTGTTCCTTTGGCTTCTATCGTTAATAATATTATTGAAATAATACAAGAAGGTAGTGAAAATGAGCTCAGAATCTCAAACTGAAAAAGAAATATACAGTAAATACCATTTGAAAAAAGTGATTAATGCTTCCGGGCGAATGACTATTTTAGGTGTATCAACCCCTAGAGCAGAAGTGGTAGATACCGTATCTCATGGTTTGAATGAATATTTTGAAATAAAAGATCTTGTTGATAAAACAGGTCAATACATTGCTAAATTACTTAATGTAGAAAATGCTGTAGTTGTGTCCTGTGCTTCTGCTGGAATTGCGCAAGCTGTCGCGGGTTTAATTGTTAAAGATGATCGTGATTTGCTATTTAATCTCCATAGTTCTGATAAATATGTACCTCGTGAAATTATTGTTCCCAAAGGACATAACGTTAATTTTGGTGCTCCTATCGGTACGATGGTGTCTTTGGGTGGTGGGCTTGTCGTTGAGGCGGGGTATGCGAATGAGTGTAAACCAGAGCATATTGAATCACTAATTAATCCTGATACTGCAGCTATTTTATATGTTAAATCACACCATTGCGTGCAAAAAAGTATGTTATCCGTAGCTCAAACCGCCACGATTGCCAAAAAATATAATATTCCTTTAATTGTTGATGCCGCTGCAGAAGAGGATTTACAAGCCTATTATCAACAAGGTGCGGATTTAGTTATCTATAGTGGTGCAAAAGCTATTGAAGGGCCGACTAGTGGATTAGTCATTGGTCGTCATCAAGCAATTGAGTGGCTTAAACTTCAGTCTCAAGGTATTGGAAGACCAATGAAAGTGGGGAAAGAAGGTATTTTAGGTTTAACAAAGGCTATTGAATTATATATTAATGATCCAAAACAAGAAACTGGACAAGAAATGGTTTCTAAAATGACACCATTTATTGAAAAATTAAATTCAATTGATGGCATATCGGCAAAAGTTGTTTGGGATGGTGCAGGGCGCGATATTGCTCGAGCAGAAATATCATTTGATTCAAAAGTTATTGGTAAAACCGCAATTGAAATGATTGAGCTGATGAAGCAAGGTGAAGTTGCAGTCTATTTTAGGGAATATAAGGCCAATGAAGGCAAAGTAGATGCAGATGTTCGCAGTGTAACTGCCGAACAGCTTGATATTATCTATAACAAAATTAAAAAAATTATCCAAGGAGTAAAATAATGCAATTAACACCAAATTATTTTAATGACCGTGTCTGTTTGAATGTACTAGCCAATTCAATTGATAATGCGCGTGCTATTTATGAAGCTGCTCAAACTTATGTTGTTGTTGGCGTCTTATCAAAAAACTATCCAGATAATGAGCAAGCAATTACTGATATGAAAAAATATGCTTTAGCCATTGATAATGCAATTTCAGTTGGTCTTGGCGCGGGTGATCCAAACCAATCTAACATGGTGTCTGAAATATCAGCCGTTCTTCAGCCTCAACATGTCAATCAAGTTTTTACTGGAGTAGGAACAAGTCGCGCTTTGTTAGGGCAAAAAGAAACTGTAATCAATGGACTTGTATCACCAACAGGTAAAGTGGGCTTAGTTAATATCGCAACCGGACCATTAAGTTCAAAATCACCCGCTGCAATCGTACCTGTTGAAACCGCTATTGCGTTATTAAAAGATATGGGAGGGAGCTCTATAAAATATTTTCCTATGGGTGGTTTAAAACATGTAAATGAATATGAATATGTAGCTAAATGCTGTGCTGAATATGATTTTTATCTAGAGCCTACAGGGGGAATAGATTTAGACAATTATGAAGCCATTTTGAAAATTGCTTTAGATGCAGGTGTAAAAAAAGTGATTCCACATATTTATACGTCAATTATTGATAAAGAAACTGGTGCGACAAGAACTGAAGATGTTAAACAACTTTTAGCTATTACGCAAAAATTAGCAGGATGAGTAATGGCATCTAAATTGCTATTCCCTTATCAACGATTAGCTTATATTTTTGATACGATAAAAAATGAATTGCTACCTCAAAAAGAGCTAGCAAATCGTTTTTCAGTATCGATAAGAACTATTCGTTCGGATATTTCTGCTTTAAATGATGTGTTACAAACTTATGGTGCGCAGGTTGATTATATTAAAAATATTGGTTATCGCCTTGTAATAGTTGATTCTAACCTTTATGCAACAATACCCATCGTTCAGCAAATTGAACGGGTTCCTCGCACTAATAAAGAACGCGTTTCCGCCTTACTTATTGCATTTTTAACACAATCTAAATCTGTAAAATTGGATGATATTGCTGGTGAATGGTTTTTAAGCCGTAATACATTGCAAAATGATGTTATTGAAGTTAAGCAGTATTTAGACAAATACCATTTATCGCTCGATAATCGTCCTTATTCTGGTATGCGATTAGTCGGAGAGGAATCAGCTATCCGAGCTTGTTTAACTGATATTTTATGGCAACACCATATAACGGGCAATACTATCAATGTTAATCGTTTAATACAGGCAATATTGCCTGATATTGATTTAGAGTATCTTGAAAGCCTATTACAAGACCAGTTTGAACGTTTTGAATTGAAATTAACTTCGGAAGGGCAAGGGTATTTGCTCTATTGTTGTGCAGTCTCGATAACTAGAATTACGCAAGGTCATGAATTATTGGACTATCAAGTGGATCATATTGATTCTACAGTAATTGGAGCTGCACGAGAGGTCTCTGAAGGCTTTTCTTATTTTTTAGGCAGTGCACTTTCAGATGCTGAATTTAATTATTTATGTGTGCAGATTATGTCGCGCACTATTATGCAATCACCTAATCAAGCTAAAAGTCTAGAGTTATTTGAACATATCTTGTCTTATATCAATGATTCTTATCACTATAATTTGAAAGATGACATGAAACTTCGCCAAGATATGTTAATCCATATTTCATCGATGCTATCTCGGATCAAGTATAAAATTCATACTTCCAATCCATTACTACATGAAATTAAGCAATATTACCCTTTTGCCTATGATATTACTTTATCAGCATTAGCGAATATTCATAAATTTACTGATGTTAAAATGACTGAAGATGAAATTAGTTATTTAGCAATTCATATAGGCGTCGCATTAGAGCGTAACTATAGTGCTGGATATGAAAGATTAGTGCAAATTTTACTCGTTAGTGAATTAGGTAATGCCACCTTGCGTATGATTGAATCAAAGATTAAACGAGATTTCCCTCATATTTTAATTAAACGAACGCTTTCTTATCGAGAATACGAGCAGTTAACTCATATTGAGGAAGATTTTGTTGTCTCTACCGTTCGCTTGACCGAAAAAGATAAGCAAATAGTAAAAATAGCGCCATTTCCAACACCTTATCAACTTGAACAATTAGGGCGATTATCTATGGTAGATCGCACAATGCCATATATTATTGAGCGCTTTTTTAATGAAAAGTTTTTCCTAATTATTGATAAGCCAATGACACAAAATGAACTGTTTCAGATAATTTGTCAGCGCCTTGAGAAATCAGGATATGTTGGATCAGATTTTCATTCATCGGTGGTGGAGCGAGAGAATATTGTATCAACCTTAATTGGTGAAAATATTGCTATTCCCCATTCAGTAGGGTTGTTGGCTAAAAAGACAGTGGTAACAACTATTTTGGCTCCTCAAGGTATTGAATGGAATAAAAATGAGATTGCGCATGTCATTTTCTTATTAGCAATCAGTAAAGATGAATATGAAGATGCGATGCGAATCTATAATTTAGTGGTTAATTTTGTTAAAGAAAGATCAACTAAGCGGTTACTAAATAGTCGAAGTTTCGATGATTTTCAAGCCATAGTAAAAGACAGTTTTGGGCGGCTATCATAATTAATTTGCTTTAAATTTGAAATTGGGAAAGCGATTTCTATTAAGTGAATAGAATTTCAATGATCAAATAAATAACGATTTTGGATATTAAAAAACCCCGCTCCTCAACTTTTTTTTCTAATACTAATGTCAGGAAATAAAAATGATAAATATTAAAGGAATAATTAATAATGAAAACAAATTATCTTGTGCTTACCCATTGACGAAACAGTGATTTAAAGGTAATATGCGCGCCTTATGGCTTTGTGTGGTTTTTAGCTGCACTTAATAATTTTTAAGGTAGACATGCATATCTTATGCAAAATAAATTACCATTAACAATTGACCCAATCAAAGCAGCACAAAAAAGACTTGATTATGTTGGATATTATCCAGCAAAAAGTGCAACGAGGATTGAAAGTCCAAAAAGTGATATCGAATGTCATCTATCTTTTGATTATGATGAACAAAGATTTTGCGTTATCACCATTGATGCAAAAATAACGCTTGAGTTGATTTGTCAGCGTTGTTTTAAACCTTTTATCACTGAAGTCCATGTGATGAATAAATTCAGCCCTGTTAAGAGCGATGCTCAAACAGAGGCATTACCGGAACATTATGAACCCGTTTTAGTTAACGAGTTTGGTGAAGTAGATATATTAGCGTTAATTGAGGACGAAATTATTCTCTCATTACCAATTGCGCCGGTGCATGATAGTAAACACTGCGAAGTGTCAGAGGCAGATATGGTATTTGGTGAAATTCCAGCGGAGAATGAAAAACCAAATCCATTTGCAATTTTAGTTAGTTTAAAGAATAAGGGGTAAATCCATGGCTGTTCAACAGAATCGTAAAACTCGTGCAAAACGTGGTATGCGTCGTTCTCATGATGCATTAACTGTTGCTAATATCTCAGTTGATGAATCAGGTAAAACACATTTACGTCATCACGTAACCGCTGATGGTTATTATCGCGGTCGTAAAGTGATTTCTAAATAATTATTTAGTAACTAGAAATCTTCAGGTGACATTTTGGATAATCTAACCATTGCGTTAGATGCTATGAGCGGGGACTTCGGTCCTCGTATTGTTGTTCCTGCTGCAATTCAAGCATTACACCATTATCCAAACCTTTCTATCTTTCTTGTCGGTGATTTAAAGGAAGTTGGCTTTTTTTTGTCTAAAGAAAATGCAAAGCTGGTTACTCAATATCAAGAAAATGGTCGTTTGATGTTAACTGAATCTACTGCGATCATCGCTAACGATATGAAACCATCATATGCAATTAGGCATAGCCAAGGTTCCTCAATGAGGATTGCATTAGAGTTAGTGAAAAGTAGTAAGGCTCAGGCTTGTGTCAGTTCCGGTAATACTGGTGCGTTGATGGGGCTATCTAAGCTGTTGTTGCATTCTTTAACTGGTATCGATCGCCCGGCATTAGTTGCCACCATTCCTGCGTTAAATAACCAAAATACTGTTGTGCTTGATTTAGGTGCTAATGCAGAATGCGATAGTGATATGCTAGTGCAGTTTGCCATAATGGGTGAAATACTAGCAAAATCAGTCCTTCATATTAAAAATCCGCGCGTTGCTCTGCTTAATATTGGTGAAGAAGATATTAAGGGGCTAGATAAAATTCGTGCTGCGGCGTCTATTTTGAAAGCCAATGATCAAATTAATTATATCGGTTATTTAGAAGGCAATGAGCTGTTGACCGGTAAAACTGATGTGCTTGTTTGTGATGGTTTTGTTGGTAATGTGACGCTCAAAACAGTAGAAGGATTAATCAAAATTTTCATGTCATCATTTAAAATGCTATTAGGGCAAAACTCATTAATTATGAAATTTTTGAGTAAATGGCTTCAACGAAAAATAGTAAAAAATTTTGGTTATTTAGATCCTGGACGATATAATGGTGCCTGTTTACTTGGACTTCAAAGTATTGTGATTAAAAGTCACGGTAGTGCCAATCAAAAATCATTTTTTGCAGCAATTGAGCAAGCTATTTTAGCTATCGAAACGAATATACCTGAGAAGATTGCCAATAGTCTTTCTTCTGCACTACCTAAGAGCGAATAATTAGATGTATACAAAGATATTAGGAACAGGAAGCTATCTTCCAAAACAAATAAGAACCAATGCCGATCTTGAAAAGATGGTCGATACTAGTGATGAATGGATAACTACCCGTACTGGTATTAAAGAAAGACGCATTGCTGCACCCGATGAAACCGTTACTAGTATGGCTTATGAAGCGGCGATTAATGCGATTGAAATGGCGAAAATCGATAAACAAGAGATTGGTTTGATTATTGTTGCAACAGCAACATCGGTTAATGCTTTTCCAAGTTCAGCTACTGAATTACAGGCCAAATTGGATCTGGGTGATGTAATTGCATTTGATGTATCAGCTGCTTGTTCAGGATTTATTTATGCGCTTGATATTGCGGATAAATATGTGAAGAGTGGTGCAATTAAATATGCCTTAGTGGTTGGCTCAGATATGTTAACTCGTGGTGTTGATCCAAGTGATCGCGGGACAATTATTATTTTTGGTGATGGTGCAGGAGCTGTTGTAGTGGGTGCTTCACAAGAACCAGGAATTATTGCTTCTCATCTTCATGCTGATGGTCGTTATGGTGAATTGTTAAAATATCCATATGTCGATCGTCGTTCACTTAATGATCCAGTTTATATGACAATGCATGGGAATGAAGTATTTAAAGTTGCAGTCAAAGAACTTTCAAATTTAGTCGATGAGCTATTATCTGAGAATGCATTTAATAAATCAGATTTAGATTGGTTAGTTCCTCATCAAGCTAATTTACGAATTATTTCAGCTACGGCTAAACGTCTTGATATGGATATGAGTAAGGTTATTGTAACGCTTGATAAACAAGGTAATACTTCTGCTGCATCGGTACCTTGCGCTTTAGATGCAGGTGTGCGAGATGGCCGTATTAAACGAGGGCAGTTAATATTGTTAGAAGCTTTCGGCGGTGGTTTCGTTTGGGGCTCTGCACTCGTTAAATTTTAATTTATAACTTATTTTAAGTAATCAAGGATTTCAAAATGACCAAATTTGCAATGGTATTTCCAGGACAAGGCTCACAAGCTGTAGGTATGTTAAAAGATCTTGCTGAAAACTATCCAATTGTGAAGTCAACTTTTGATGAAGCTTCACAAGTGTTAGGTTATGATTTATGGGCTTTAGTGCAAGATGGTCCTGCTGAGGAATTAAATAAAACTTGGCAAACTCAACCAGCATTACTTGCTTCATCTGTTGCTATTTACCGTGTTTGGCAAAGTATTAATGGCGCTCAACCAGAATTTATGGCAGGCCATAGTTTAGGCGAATACTCAGCATTGGTATGTGCTGGCGTAATTGATTTTAAAGATGCAATTAAATTAGTTGAGCTACGTGGAAAACTAATGCAAGAAGCTGTACCAAGTGGTACAGGGGCAATGTTTGCTATCATTGGTTTAGATAACGATTCGATCCGTAAAGCTTGTGACGAAGCGGCTCAAGGTCAAGTCGTTGCACCAGTTAATTTTAATTCACCTGGTCAAGTTGTTATTGCGGGTAATAAAGAAGCGGTTGAACGAGCAGGTGCTCTGTGTAAAGAGGCTGGAGCTAAACGAGCATTACCACTGGCAGTTAGCGTGCCTTCACATTGTGCTTTGATGAAACCAGCCGCTGATAAATTAGCGGTAGCATTAAATAATATCACATTCAATGCTCCTAAATTTGCAGTAATTAATAATGTTGATGTTAAAGTTGAAACATCAGCAGACAAAATCAAAACAGCATTAATCGCTCAGCTATATAGCCCTGTTCGTTGGACTGAAACAGTAGAGGATATGGCAAAACAAGGTGTAACAATGTTAGTTGAAATCGGACCAGGCAAAGTTTTAACTGGTTTAACTAAACGAATCGTTGATTCATTATCGGCTTATGCTGTTAATGATAAAGCATCATTAGATGTTGCGATAGAAAATACTAAATAGAAGGTAAAAGGGGTAGTTATGAACCTATCAGGAAAGATTGCTTTAGTTACTGGTGCAAGCCGTGGGATCGGGAAGGCAATTGCAGAAAAATTAGTTGCTTGTGGCGCAACCGTTATTGGAACTGCAACAACCGAAAAAGGTGCTCAAGCCATAAGTGAATATTTAGGCACTAAAGGTAAAGGTTTAGCACTAAATGTGACCGATGAAGGATCTATTGAATCAGTTATTAATACAATTAAAACGGAATTTGGCGATATTGATATTCTGGTTAATAATGCAGGTATCACTCGTGATAATTTATTAATGAGAATGAAAGAAGACGAGTGGCAAGATATTTTAGATACTAATTTAACGTCTGTATTCCGCTTATCAAAAGCATTAATGCGTACTATGATGAAAAAACGTTATGGTAGAATTATTACTATAGGATCTGTTGTTGGTACTATGGGTAATGCAGGCCAAGCTAACTATGCGGCGGCAAAAGCTGGATTGATTGGATTTAGTAAATCATTAGCTCGTGAAGTTGCATCTCGAGGTATTACGGTTAATGTGGTAGCACCAGGGTTCATTGCAACAGATATGACAGAAGCATTGACTGATGAACAAAAGGCGTTAACATTAGCGCAAGTGCCAGCAGGGCGTTTAGGTGAACCAGCTGAAATTGCTAATGCAGTAGCGTTCTTGGCTTCTGATGAGGCATCTTATATTACGGGTGAAACTTTACATGTCAATGGCGGCATGTATATGGTGTAATTGATCAGAATAGTGTAAAATGAGTCAATAATTTCATATTTTGAACAAAAAATAAGCAATTGGGTTGAAAAATGATTGGCATCTTTTTCAACATTTTATAAACTTACATTCACCGCCACTTTCGGCGATATTTATAGGAAAAAAAAGAGTATGAGCACTATTGAAGAGCGAGTTAAGAAAATTATTGTTGAGCAACTTGGTGTTAAAGAGGATGAAGTTAGAAATGAATCTTCTTTCGTTGAAGATCTTGGCGCTGACTCTCTTGATACAGTTGAATTAGTTATGGCTTTAGAAGAAGAATTTGATACTGAAATTCCTGATGAAGAAGCTGAAAAAATTACAACTGTACAATCAGCAATTGATTATATTACTGCAAATCAATAAGGTTAGCAGAGTTTTCATAATAGGCGGTCAAATGATCGCCTAGTTTGTATTTGTATCTCTATTTTTATAGAGTGGATTCCAATTTAATTTTGAAAACTCATAAAAAATTTTCAATGATTCAAATTTCATTTCAATCCTTTTCTGGAGGACAATGTGTCTAAACGCAGAGTTGTTGTTACTGGAATGGGCATGATATCTCCAGTAGGTAATACAGTTGAATCCACATGGCAAGCTTTATTAGCCGGTCAAAGTGGTGTAGAACTTATAGAACACTTTGATACAGCCCCTTTCGCAACGCGCTTCGCAGCGATGGTTAAAAACTTTGATGGCGAAGATTATAATATTTCACGTAAAGATGCTCGTAAAATGGATTATTTCATCCAATACGGTATTGCAGCAGGTATGCAGGCAATGCAAGATGCGGGTATTGAAATTACGGAAGAAAATGCAGAGCGAATCGGTTGTGCTATCGGTTCAGGTATTGGTGGACTAGGATTAATTGAAGAAAATCATAGTGCATTAGTTAATGGTGGACCACGTAAAATTAGTCCTTTCTTTGTACCATCGACTATAGTAAATATGATCGCTGGTCACTTATCAATTATTTATGGATTAAAAGGTCCAAGTATTACTATTGCTACCGCTTGTTCTTCTGGCGTACATAATATTGGTCATGCAGCGCGTATGATTGCATATGGTGATGCCGATGCGATGTTAGCTGGTGGTGGTGAAAAAGCGAGCACTCCTCTTGGTATCGGTGGCTTTGGGGCTGCGCGTGCATTGTCAACTAATAATGACAACCCAAAAGCTGCAAGTCGACCATGGGATAAAGATCGTGATGGTTTTGTGCTTGGTGACGGTGCAGGTATCATGTTCCTAGAAGAATATGAACATGCTAAAAAGCGTGGTGCTAAGATTTATGCTGAAGTAGTTGGCTTTGGTATGAGTGGTGATGCTTATCATATGACTTCACCTCCAGCAGATGGTAGCGGAGCGGCATTAGCTATGAAATGCGCGATTCGTGATGCAGGAATAACACCTGAACATATTGGTTATATTAATGCGCATGGTACATCAACTCCTGCTGGCGACAAAGCTGAGACTCAAGCAGTTAAAAGCATTTTTAAAGAAAATGCCAACAAAGTAATGGTAAGTTCAACTAAATCAATGATTGGGCACTTATTAGGTGCAGCTGGTGCGGTTGAGTCTATTTTTACTGTACTTGCATTACGCGATCAGGCTGTTCCTCCAACAATTAATTTAGATAATCCTGATGAGGGATGTGATCTTGATTATGTTCCACACACAGCTCGTCAAGTGAAAAACTTAGAATATGCTCTTTGTAATTCATTTGGCTTTGGTGGTACTAACGGTTCAGTCTTATTCAAGAAGATTTAATCTCCATTTTTCCCATCACGATTTGGTGATGGGAAGCAACTATTTCCTTTTTTCATTTTCAATAATACATTTCACAATAAAAAATGTGGCATACACCTCATTTTTTAAAATATTTAGTAGTATATTAATAATAAAAGCGTATGTTTTAATCTAAAAATATAGATAGAAATATTTCTTAAAATAATAAGATTTATCTATGCAGGATTTTTTATTTTTTAGGAGCTGTTATTATGATTACTACTGCACTTTTTCCAAATCGTTACATTCAAGGTTTTAATGCAATTGAAAATAGCCTAGGCCAAGAGTTAGCAAGGCTTGGAAAAAAAGCATTATTACTTGAAAGTCCATCTGCACATAAAAATTTATCTAAAACTATCGAAAAATCACTATCAGGTAATATTGAAAGTATCGTAGATATTTTTAATCGAGAATGTAGCGATGAAGAGATTGCAAGGATAATTGAGTTAGCTAAATCTCAAAATATTGATGTGATTGTGGGTATAGGTGGCGGGAAGGTTATTGATACAGCGAAAGCGGTTGCAGCAACGATTAACTACCCTTGTGTTGTGGTCCCTACGCTTGCCTCTACAGATGCGCCTTGTAGCGCTTTATCAGTAATTTATACACCAACTGGTGAATTTAAAAGATATTTTGTGTTACCCAGAAATCCTGATGTAGTATTAGTTGATTCAAAAGTTATCGCTAATGCGCCTGTAAGATTTTTAGTTGCCGGTATGGGAGATGCTTTAGCAACTTGGTTTGAGGCCGAAGATTGTAGACAATCAAAAGCTGGGAATATGAGTGGACGATCAGGTCCAATGACTGCATTTGCGTTAGCAAAATTTTGTTTTGAGATTTTACTTAAGTATGGTGTTCAGGCTAAAAATTCTTGTGAACAAAAAGTCGTAACTCCAGCTCTAGAACATGTAATTGAAGCTAATACACTTCTTTCCGGATTGGGATTTGAAAGTGGTGGGCTTTCAGCTGCCCATGCCATTCATAATGGATTTACAGCATTAGAAGCAACGCATAATTATTGGCATGGTGAAAAAGTAGCATTTGGTACGCTTGCTATGTTAATGCTAATCGATAGCGATCCTGAAATGATCGAGACTGTTTATCATTTTTGTGAGTCGGTTGGATTGCCAACTACGCTAGCAGAAATTGGATTAGCTAATGTTAGCGATGATGATTTAATGCAAGTGGCAATTTTAGCTTGTGCTGAAGGTGAATCAATTCATAATTCTCCTGCAGAAATTTCTCCAGAAACAGTATTTGCTGCAATAAAAGCAGCTAATGCTGAAGGTTTACGGCGCAAATAACTTTTTATAATTTTTAAGACTAATTTGATTAACTTCCGTTCTTTATAACGGAAGTTTTATTTATTGTTTTATTAGTCGATTTTTTGATAAATAAAGCAATAAGAATATTCGTCTGGTTTGTGCTATAATTGTGGCTAATTTTTTGTGTAATTACTTTTGGTAAATATGACCGAACCTAAGTTTATTCATCTTCATTTGCATAGCGATTTTTCAATGGTTGATGGTATCGCTAAAGTAGGTGCTTTAGTCAATGAAGTAAGTAAATTGCAAATGCCTGCTTTTGCAATTACTGATTTTACCAATCTCTGTGGACTAGTTAAGTTCTATGGATCAGCCATGGGAAAAGGCATTAAACCCATTATTGGTGCTGACTTAGCAATTAAAAGTTCACAGCTAAGTGATGATATTTATCGATTAACAATATTAGCCGCTAACAATACAGGCTATCAAAATCTTACCTTATTAATTTCAAAAGCTTATCAGCGAGGCTATATTGGTGATATGCCTGTTGTTGATCAAGAATGGCTAACTATCCATCGAGAAGGTTTAATCATATTAGCTGGCCGTGAAAGTGATATTGGTATTGGTGTTATTCGCGATAATCAAGCGATTATTGATGAGGCGATCACTTACTATTTAGAAAATTTTAATCAACATTTCTATTTTGAATTAGTCCGTACAAATCGCGCCAATGAAGAGTTATTTATTCATAGCGCAATTAAACTCGCTGAGCAATATTCCTTACCGGTTGTGGCGACTAATGATGTGCGCTTCTTATCATCTTCTGATTTTGAAGCGCATGAAATTCGAGTAGCTATCCACGATGGTAATACACTTGAAGATCCAAGTAGGCCGAAAAACTATTCATCCGAGCAATACTTACGATCGGAACAAGAAATGTGCAAATTGTTTTCCGATATTCCAGAGGCATTGGAAAATAGTGTTGAAATAGCTAAACGATGTAATGTGACTATTCGACTCGGCGAATATTTTTTACCACAGTTTCCTACGGGTGATATGTCAACCGAAGATTTTTTGGTGCATAAATCACGTGAAGGTTTAGAAGAGCGGCTTGAGTTTCTTTTTCCTGATCCAGAAGTTCGAAAACAGCGACGCCCTGAGTATGATGAGCGGTTAGAAACTGAATTAAACGTAATAAACCAAATGGGCTTTCCTGGGTACTTTTTGATCGTCATGGAGTTTATTCAATGGTCAAAAGATAATGATATTCCTGTTGGCCCAGGACGTGGTTCAGGAGCCGGTTCTTTAGTTGCTTATGCTCTAAAGATAACTGATTTAGATCCATTAGCATTTGACCTACTTTTTGAACGTTTTCTAAATCCAGAACGGGTTTCAATGCCGGATTTCGATGTTGATTTTTGTATGGAAAAGCGTGATATGGTTATTGATCACGTTGCTGATATGTATGGTCGCGATGCAGTATCTCAAATTATTACATTTGGTACAATGGCTGCTAAAGCAGTTATTCGCGATGTAGGACGAGTTCTTGGTCATCCTTATGGATTTGTTGATCGTATTTCAAAATTAATTCCACTTGATCCGGGTATGACATTAGCTAAAGCATTTGAAGTTGAGCCTCAACTTCAAGAGCTTTATGATAACAACGAAGAAGTTAAGTCTCTCATTGATATCGCCAGACAATTAGAAGGGGTAACTCGAAATGCAGGTAAACATGCCGGTGGTGTAGTAATATCTCCGACTAAGATTACCGATTTTTCTCCTATTTATTGCGATCCCGAAGGTCATCACCCAGTAACACAATTTGATAAAAATGACGTTGAATACGCAGGGCTTGTTAAATTTGACTTTTTAGGGTTACGGACCTTAACCATTATTGATTGGGCTATTAAAATGATTAATGAGCGCCGATTAAAAGATGGAAAACCACCAGTTGATATTACTCGTATACCACTTGATGATGAAGAATCGTTCCAATTATTATTAAAAGCTGAGACAACAGCTGTATTCCAATTGGAATCGCGTGGAATGAAAGACTTGATCAGACGTTTAAAACCTGACTGTTTTGAAGATATGATCGCTTTAGTTGCTCTATTTCGACCAGGCCCGTTGCAATCAGGCATGGTAGATAATTTTATTGACCGTAAACATGGTCGGGAGGAAGTATCATATCCTGATATAAATCATCAGCATGAATCACTTAAACCAATCTTAGAACCGACCTATGGTATCATCCTATATCAAGAACAAGTCATGCAGATTGCTCAGACGCTATCTGGTTATACACTTGGTGGCGCCGATTTGCTTCGAAGAGCAATGGGTAAGAAAAAACCAGAAGAGATGGCTAAACAGCGTTCGGTCTTCAAAGAAGGCGCTGAGAAACAAGGCGTTGATGGTGAACTTTCCATGCATATCTTTGATTTGGTTGAGAAGTTTGCCGGATATGGTTTTAATAAATCTCACTCAGCTGCTTATGCACTTGTTTCATATCAAACATTATGGTTGAAAACGCATTACCCAGCCGAATTTATGGCAGCCGTAATGACTGCTGATATGGATAATACAGATAAAATTGTGGGTCTTGTTGATGAGTGTTTAAGAATGGGGCTGCAAGTAAATCCTCCTGATATTAACAGTGGTCTTTATCATTTCCATGTAAATGATAAAGGCGAAATTGTATATGGTATTGGTGCAATAAAAGGTGTTGGTGAGGGCCCAATTGAGGCTATTGTCGAAGCACGTAATAGTGGTGGTTATTTTAAAAATATCTTTGAGCTTTGTGCTCGAACAGATATGAAGAAAATCAATCGGCGCGTGTTAGAGAAACTAACTATGGCTGGAGCTTTTGATAAATTAGGTCCTCATAGAGCGGCTATTTTGCATAGTATCAATGACGCCATGCAAGCAGCAGATCAGTATGCTAGAGCTCAAACCATTGGGCAAGAAGATATGTTTGGTGTATTAGCTGAGGAGCCAGAACAAGTTGAAAATGCTTATGCTGCTGTTCCTGAATTACCCGAACAAGTATTACTTGATGGTGAACGTGAAGCTTTAGGGTTATATTTAACAGGTCATCCAGTTACGCAATATTTAAAAGAACTTAATCGATACTCTGGAGGCGTCAGAATAAGTGAAGCAGCTCCGACAGGATGGGGAAAAATGGCAACTTTTGCCGGTATTGTTATGGATGCGAGGGTTCGAATAACTAAAAAAGGTAATAAGATTGGATTGTTTACTTTAGATGATAGATCAGGTCGAATTGATGGTTTGCTTTTTTCTGATGCATTAGAAAAGTTTGGTCATTTATTAGTAAAAGATAAAATTTTAATCGTTTCAGGTCAAGTAAGCCATGATGATTTCAATGGCGGATTTAAAATGTCGGTTCGCGATATTGTCGACTTAAAAGATGCTAGGGCTAAGTATGTTAAAGGATTATCCGTAACCTTATCTGATGTTGAAGTTAACCGTCCAATTCTACAACGATTACAACAAATTATAGAACCTTATCGACATGGTAGTGTCCCGATTAATCTCTATTATCATAGAGAAGATTCTGTGGTACGTCTTCAATTTGGTACAACTTGGCGGATTGTACCTGAAGATGCGCTAATAATAGAGTTGAAAACTTTATTAGGAAATGAGCGAGTGGACTTTGAGTTTGATTAATTAAAAAACAGATTTTTTATTTAATGGTTGCAGTTAACCTATTAAAAGCTAGCTGTGCCATTTGGAATGTTGATGTTCATTAATAATAAATATTGGTGACTTCAATGATTATTACATAGTAAAATTGACTTAATTTTATTTTAATAAATAGTCAGTATACTAAATTTAGTAATGTATTTTAACTAAATACAATTAATACAAGAGGCAATCATAAGCGTTATGAATAATTTTTTGGAATTTGAAAAGCCGATAGCGGAATTAGAAGCAAAAATTAATTCCTTAAAGAATATTGATTCGCAACAAGTTGAATTGGATATCAATTTAGATAAAGAAATTAAACAGTTGAATCAAAAAAGTCGTGAATTGACTAAAAAGATATTTTCAAATTTATCACCTTGGGATGTCGCTCAATTAGCCCGACATCCTAATCGCCCTTATACATTAGATTATATTAATGAAATTTTTACCGACTTTGATGAGCTGGCCGGTGATAGAGCTTACGCAGATGACAAAGCAATTGTTGGTGGAATAGCTCGTATTGATGAACGACCTGTTATGGTTATTGGTCACCAAAAAGGTCGTGAAACTAAACAAAAAATTTATCGTAATTTTGGTATGCCTGCTCCTGAAGGTTATCGTAAAGCATTGAGATTAATGCAAATGGCTGAGCGATTTAAATTACCTATCATTACCTTTATTGATACACCAGGTGCTTATCCCGGTATCGGTGCAGAGGAAAGGGGGCAAGCTGAAGCGATTGCTCGTAATTTACGTGAAATGTCTCGTTTAAATGTACCAACAATTTGTACTGTTATTGGTGAAGGTGGTTCTGGCGGAGCACTTGCAATAGGTGTGGCCGATAAAGTTAATATGCTCCAATATAGCACTTATTCTGTTATTTCTCCTGAAGGTTGTGCGTCTATTCTTTGGAAGAGTGCAGATAAAGCGCCAGTGGCAGCTGAAGCAATGAATATGACTGCAGATAAATTGATAAAACTAAAACTTATTGATGCAGTTATCCCTGAACCTTTAGGTGGCGCTCATCGGGATTATAGTGCTGTTGCAGCCTCACTTAAAAAGCAATTACTATCTGATCTTGATGAATTAGGTAGTTTGGAGTTGCCTGTGCTTCTTGAAAGAAGATTCCAGCGTCTGATGAATTATGGTTATGTAAGATAATTTTAAATTTGGGAAGTTATTGTGAAAAAAGCAACAGGACTACAACGTATTATCAATGCGACGAAGTACTCATTAAAGGGATTTAAATCAGCTATTATAAATGAAGCAGCGTTCCGACAAGAATTAATTTTGTTAATTCTTGCTTATATAATTGTAATGCTTATTGATTTTTCTATTTATGAGCGAATTTTATTAGTTGGTTCAATAGGCTTTGTGATGATAGTTGAACTGATTAATAGTGCCATTGAATGTGTGGTTGATAGAATTGGAAGTGAGCGACATGAATTATCTGGTCGAGCAAAAGATTATGGCTCCGCGGCTGTTTTTCTTTCATTACTTTTGACTTTAATTTTATGGATTTATCTCTTTGCTTGCCATTTCTTCCCTTAATAGAAATTTTTAAAATTTTAATAAAAAAATGCGAGAAAATCTCGCATTTTTAACTTAAAAATAGCTTAAATTATTCACTAACAAGTTCTTTGATAAGATAATTTCCTGTTTTCTCTGTATCAAGAATGTTTTTTAGCCAAGGCATAATTGTTTGCATTTGCTCGTTTAACTTCCAAGGTGGATTAATCACAATCATACCTGAAGCTGTCATTCCCTTCTGATTATTATCGGGTTTTACTGCCAATTCGAATTGTGAAATTCTTTTAATACCTGAATTAATAATTTGCTCAATCATCTTTTGTGTTTGAGTTCTAGAGACAACTGGATACCAAATTAAATAAACCCCGGTTGCAAAACGTTTATATGCTTCAATTAATGCTTTTGGGATTTTTTGATAATCATCTTTTATCTCATATGATGGATCTATCAAAATAATACCTCGCCGTGATTCAGGGGGTAATTTTGATTTTAGTTGTGCAAATCCATCTTCTTTAAATACTTTAGCTCGCTTATCTTTACTAAATTCTTGTCTTAATAAGGAATAGTCAGTTGGGTGAAGTTCAGTAAGATTAAGTTTGTCTTGCTCTCTTAGTAATTGCTTAGCAATTAAAGGTGAGCCTAGATAATATTTTAAATTATCGAAAGGATTATAACGCTTCAGGACAGATAAATAGGTGTTAAGTAGTTCTGGCGTATCAGATTGTTGCCAAATTAAATTGATTCCTGATAAAAACTCTCCAGTTTTTTCAGCATGTTCACTTTGCAGTAAATAGCGACCAGCACCAGAATGTGTATCTAAATATAAAAAAGGTTTTTCTTTTTCTTTCAATGCATTAATACATAACGTCAATACAATGTGTTTTAACACATCGGCATGATTTCCTGCGTGATAGCTATGACGATAGCTTAACATGGCTTGTTTAACCTCTTTTGTTCATTTTTCTGCATATAAAAAGTTATTAATGCAAGACTTAAAAGACAAGGTATTTCCATTAACTCTTCAATAAGATCTTTTCTTTCGCTACTTAGGACTAAAAATTGATGACCAATACGATGATGTTCAGCAATATCAGCAATTCCTAAAAAGAGGAAAGCAAAAAAGATGTGCCAAACAGGAATTTTTTCATATTTATAACGACGAACTATCTCTTGACGGATTGTCGGTAAAAATATTGTTAAAAAAGGTATTCCAATTAAGATACCAGCAATTATTTTATAGTAGAAACGGGGTACCTCAGGGAAAAAGTCCCGCCCCCAGCTGATTCCCCTGCCAAAAAGCATAAACCACCAGAAAATTGTCCAAACCCAAAATTTGTATAGATTTACATGATTCTTGACCTTTTTAGCATAATAATATGTGTAACAGCACATAAATAATAAGAACAGTGATTGTAGATGTTCGACCAAGCTAACTGTCAATTTTCCATACAAAGGAATGAAAAAGTTACCTGCTATATATAAACAAAAGCTTAAAATCACAATAATCATGGAACTTTTGTAAAAATGTGTATCAAAATTAGGCATGATTTATTTCAACATTAAATAGATATTTTAAGTCTTAGTATAGTACCGCATTTACGGCATTGATAACTAGTTTTATTCTTTCGAATTTTGTTATGTCGTATTGGCGATAAATAATGTTCTTGGCAATTACAAATATAGACATATTCGTTACGTTTAATATTAAAATTATGAGTAACTTTAGGTTCCTTTTTCATTATTTCGGACATGACATATTGCCATTCTTGTCCATGTGGTTTTACTTTTCCAAATTTTTGAAAGGTAATGAGATGTGCTAATTCATGAGGAACAACTTCATTAATAAATTTTTCTCCATTCTCATTGAGCATTATGCTATTGAGTTGAATTTCCCAACGAGTTAAAAATGCGCATCCAGCAACACTACCTTTAGGTTTATAACTGACTTTGGGCTCTTTATAATGAGTATTTAATATATTATTGGCTTGAGTTAAGTGAGTTCTTAAACAAGCCAACACTTGATTATGGAGATAAATTGGAATTCGTTTATAATCCTGCTGCATCTCTAAGAATGGCTGCTTTATCTGTTTTTTCCCATGGGAATATATCTCGACCAAAATGGCCGTAAGTTGCAGTTTTTTGATAGATTGGTTGGATGAGATCTAGCATTTGAATTAATCCGTATGGTCTTAAATCAAAAAATTCTTTAATTAACGATATGATTTTATTATGCTCAATTTTTTCAGTACCGAAAGTATTGACATAAATCGATGTCGGGTTAGCAACACCAATTGCATAAGAAACTTGTAGCTCGCATTTATCAGCAAGTCCCGCTGCAACAATATTTTTAGCAACATATCTTGCTGCGTAGGCAGCGGAACGGTCTACTTTTGAAGGATCTTTTCCAGAGAACGCACCACCACCATGACGTGCTGCACCGCCATAGGTATCAACAATAATTTTTCGGCCAGTTAAACCACAATCTCCCATAGGACCACCAATTACAAAACGTCCTGTAGGATTGATAAAGTATTTCGTTCTTGAAGTTAGCCATTCTGTTGGTAATGTTGGTTTAATGATTTCTTCCATGACTGCTTCATGTAAAGCTTTTTGTTCAATACCTTCTGAATGCTGGGTTGATAAAACCACAGTATCAACACCTTGGATTTTTCCATTTTGATAAATTAAAGTAACTTGGCTTTTTGCATCAGGTCTTAACCAAGGGAGGGTACCATTTTTTCTCACTTCAGCTTGGCGTTGCATAAGGTCATGGGCATAACTAATCGCTGCAGGCATTAAATTAGGCATTTCGTTTGTAGCATAACCAAACATGATACCTTGGTCACCAGCACCTTGTTCCAATGGATTCTGCCGATCAACACCTTGATTAATATCTGGTGATTGTTTACCAATAGCATTTAGAACAGCACAAGAATTAGCATCAAACCCCATTTCTGAGCTGGTATAACCAATATCATTAATCGTTTTTCTAGTTAATTCTTCAATATCTACCCAAGCAGAAGTTGTAATTTCTCCGCCAACTAATGCCATACCAGTCTTTACGTAAGTTTCACAAGCCACTCGAGCTTTAGGATCTTGCTCTAAGATAGCATCTAAAACTGAATCAGATATTTGATCGGCTATTTTATCAGGATGACCTTCTGATACAGATTCTGAAGTAAATAAAAATTCTGACATGTGTTACCTTCTTTAACTTATTTAGAGCAATGCTCTAAATATAATCGTATGAAATACTTATGTTTGGCAGTTTTACCATCTAGACGTCTATTTTAATGATTTATTCTGTAAAAAGCCAGTACTACCTTAAACAAAATTGCTTGCATAAAATTTTAATCAATTTAGGATATGGCTCGATTAATTTTTTAACCTTCGTTAACTGCATATGAATATTGTAAAAAAAACTCCAACAGTATTAGTTTTTGATTCGGGTATCGGTGGGTTATCTATTTATAATGAAATTTACAATAAAATACCTTATTTACAGTATATCTATGCCTTTGATAATGAGATGTTTCCTTATGGTGACAAATCCTCTGAATTTTTAATTAAACGAGTAAGTCATATAATAGATACAATTATAGAATCATATTCAATTGATTTAGCCGTCATTGCATGTAATACCGCAAGTACTATTTGTTTACCTAGTTTACGCTCAAAGTTTTCTTTTCCTATTGTCGGTGTCGTACCTGCAATTAAACCTGCAAGCATAATTACTAAAAATAAATGTATTGGGTTATTAGCGACGAAAGCTACAATTCAAAGAGCATATACAAGTAATTTAATTAAAGAGTTTGCTCCTGATTGTAATGTTAAATTACTTGGTTTATCTGAATTAGCTTATATAGCAGAGAATAAATTACAAGGCATTGCTGTTGATATGCAGCAACTTGAGATGCTAATGCAACCATGGCTCAATCTACCAGTCATTCCTGATACAATTGTGCTTGGTTGTACTCATTATCCATTTATTAAAGATGAACTTAAACTACTTTTCCCTAATACGACTTTTATTGATTCGGGAAATGCGATCGCTTCTCGAGTTTATTCATTACTTAATGAGCGATTTGATCTAAAGAATGTTACAGCACAATCTTCAACAGACAATATTGTCTTGAGCACATTATGTAACCAACAAGTTAAAAAATTGATGGAAAAATTATCTAAATATAATCTTGATAAATATCAGAGAATTAGTGTATTAGATGATTAAAGCTTATTCGAACGATTAATAAATTGCTGTTTTTCACTTGCCAAAAAAAAAGAAGTGCCTATAATGCGCATCCACTGACACGGCGTCAGCGAAAGCAGACGATAATGAAGTTGGTGAACAAGATCAAATTTTTAAAAAAAAGATCTTGACGAATAAAAAGGTGTAGCGTAGTATACGCAGCCCTTGAGACAGCAAACTGAAGCAAGAAATTGAGAAGTTAACTTAAAGCTGTCAGCTCTTTAAAAAGAAGAAACAGACAATCTGTGTGGGCACTTACGAGACAAAAAATTAAAAGTCTACGGACTCAAAAATTAAGTCTTGATAAGTGACACTGAAGATTCATTTGAATATGTCAGAGACAGTTATTGAGCATCAAACTTTAAATTGAAGAGTTTGATCATGGCTCAGATTGAACGCTGGCGGCAGGCTTAACACATGCAAGTCGAACGGTAACATGAGTGCTTGCACTTGATGACGAGTGGCGGACGGGTGAGTAAAGTATGGGGATCTGCCGAATGGAGGGGGACAACAGTTGGAAACGACTGCTAATACCGCATAACGTTGAGAGACCAAAGCATGGGACCTTCGGGCCATGCGCCATTTGATGAACCCATATGGGATTAGCTAGTTGGTAAGGTAAAGGCTTACCAAGGCGACGATCTCTAGCTGGTCTGAGAGGATGACCAGCCACACTGGAACTGAGACACGGTCCAGACTCCTACGGGAGGCAGCAGTGGGGAATATTGCACAATGGGGGAAACCCTGATGCAGCCATGCCGCGTGTATGAAGAAGGCCTTCGGGTTGTAAAGTACTTTCGGTAATGAGGAAGGTGATGTATCTAATAGGTGCATCAATTGACGTTAATTACAGAAGAAGCACCGGCTAACTCCGTGCCAGCAGCCGCGGTAATACGGAGGGTGCGAGCGTTAATCGGAATGACTGGGCGTAAAGGGCATGTAGGCGGATAATTAAGTTAGGTGTGAAAGCCCTGGGCTCAACCTAGGAATTGCACTTAAAACTGGTTAACTAGAGTATTGTAGAGGAAGGTAGAATTCCACGTGTAGCGGTGAAATGCGTAGAGATGTGGAGGAATACCGGTGGCGAAGGCGGCCTTCTGGACAGATACTGACGCTGAGATGCGAAAGCGTGGGGAGCAAACAGGATTAGATACCCTGGTAGTCCACGCTGTAAACGATGTCGATTTGGAGTTTGTTGCCTAGAGTGATGGGCTCCGAAGCTAACGCGATAAATCGACCGCCTGGGGAGTACGGCCGCAAGGTTAAAACTCAAATGAATTGACGGGGGCCCGCACAAGCGGTGGAGCATGTGGTTTAATTCGATGCAACGCGAAGAACCTTACCTGGTCTTGACATCCACAGAATCTTGCAGAGATGCGAGAGTGCCTTCGGGAACTGTGAGACAGGTGCTGCATGGCTGTCGTCAGCTCGTGTTGTGAAATGTTGGGTTAAGTCCCGCAACGAGCGCAACCCTTATCCTTTGTTGCCAGCGATTCGGTCGGGAACTCAAAGGAGACTGCCGTTGATAAAGCGGAGGAAGGTGGGGACGACGTCAAGTCATCATGGCCCTTACGACCAGGGCTACACACGTGCTACAATGGCGTATACAAAGGGAGGCGACCTCGCGAGAGCAAGCGGACCTCAGAAAGTACGTCTAAGTCCGGATTGGAGTCTGCAACTCGACTCCATGAAGTCGGAATCGCTAGTAATCGTGAATCAGAATGTCACGGTGAATACGTTCCCGGGCCTTGTACACACCGCCCGTCACACCATGGGAGTGGGTTGCACCAGAAGTAGATAGCTTAACCTTCGGGAGGGCGTTTACCACGGTGTGATTCATGACTGGGGTGAAGTCGTAACAAGGTAACCGTAGGGGAACCTGCGGTTGGATCACCTCCTTACGAAGAGCTCGTAAGTGTTCACACAGATTGTTTGTTTAGAAAGAGTCACTTTATTGGGTCTGTAGCTCAGGTGGTTAGAGCGCACCCCTGATAAGGGTGAGGTCGGTGGTTCAAGTCCACTCAGACCCACCAATTCGACAATTAAGCTGATGGCTTGATTAGTTGATGAAGTGAAACAATGGGGCTATAGCTCAGCTGGGAGAGCGCCTGCCTTGCACGCAGGAGGCCAGCGGTTCGATCCCGCTTAGCTCCACCATTAAAGATACCTCTTTTAAAAATCATAAAATTATTTTTGTATTTATTTAATATTCGAATGAATAGAAAGATAAAGCTCTTTAACAATTAGGAACAAGCTGAAAGAAACGAGTTCTCGTTTTTACGGAAGGCATTTGTATGAAAATATGAATGTAATGAAGTAGAAAAGAGAAAAAAGCGTAATTAAAACCAAGACAACTGTGAGTTGTAAGGTTAAGAAATTAAGCGTACACGGTGGATGCCTAGGCAATCAGAGGCGATGAAGGACGTGTTAATCTGCGAAAAGCGACGGTGAGCCGATAAAAGGCGCTATAACCGTTGATGTCCGAATGGGGAAACCCAGTGCAGGCGACTGCACTATCATCTGATGAATACATAGTCAGATGAGGCGAACCGGGAGAACTGAAACATCTAAGTACCCCGAGGAAAAGAAATCAACCGAGATTCCCAAAGTAGCGGCGAGCGAAATGGGAGTAGCCCAAGCGGGTAGCATAATGTATTAGTGGAAGCGTCTGGAAAGTCGCACGATAGAGGGTGAAAGTCCCGTACATGAAAATGCATTATGTGGAAGCTTATAGAGTAGGGCGGGACACGTGATATCCTGTCTGAAGATGGGGGGACCATCCTCCAAGGCTAAATACTCCTGATTGACCGATAGTGAACCAGTACCGTGAGGGAAAGGCGAAAAGAACCCCGGGAGGGGAGTGAAATAGACCCTGAAACCGTGTACGTACAATCAGTGGGAGCTGTTACCGTTGGGTAATAGTGACTGCGTACCTTTTGTATAATGGGTCAGCGACTTATATTCTGTAGCAAGGTTAACCGAATAGGGGAGCCGAAGGGAAACCGAGTATTAACTGTGCGTTAAGTTGCAGGGTATAGACCCGAAACCCGGTGATCTAGCCATGGGCAGGTTGAAGGTTGGTTAACACTAACTGGAGGACCGAACCGACTAATGTTGAAAAATTAGCGGATGACCTGTGGCTGGGGGTGAAAGGCCAATCAAACCGGGAGATAGCTGGTTCTCCCCGAAAGCTATTTAGGTAGCGCCTCATGTATAACTGTTGGGGGTAGAGCACTGTTTCGGCTAGGGGGCCATCCCGGCTTACCAACCCGATGCAAACTCCGAATACTGACAAGTTCAATCATGGGAGACACACGGCGGGTGCTAACGTTCGTCGTGAAGAGGGAAACAACCCAGACCGCCAGCTAAGGTCCCAAAGTCATAGTTAAGTGGGAAACGAAGTGGGAAGGCTTAGACAGCTAGGATGTTGGCTTAGAAGCAGCCATCATTTAAAGAAAGCGTAATAGCTCACTAGTCGAGTCGGCCTGCGCGGAAGATGTAACGGGGCTAAAACTATGCACCGAAGCTGCGGCAGTGCACGTAAGTGTATTGGGTAGGGGAGCGTTCTGTAAGCCGTAGAAGGTGTGTTGTGAGGCATGCTGGAGGTATCAGAAGTGCGAATGCTGACATAAGTAACGATAAAGCGGGTGAAAAGCCCGCTCGCCGGAAGACCAAGGGTTCCTGTCCAACGTTAATCGGGGCAGGGTGAGTCGACCCCTAAGGAGAGGCCGAAGGGCGTATCTGATGGGAAACGGGTTAATATTCCCGTACTGGCTATAACTGCGATGGGGGGACGAAGAAGGCTAGGTTTACCACCTATTGGATGGTGGGTTAAGCGTGTAGGGGTGTGATTAGGCAAATCCGGTCACTGAGACCCTGAGGCGTGATGACGAGCTACTAAGGTAGTGAAGTAATTGATGCCCTGCTTCCAGGAAAATCCTCTAAGCTTCAGGTTATAGTTAATCGTACCCGAAACCGACACAGGTGGTCAGGTAGAGAATACTCAGGCGCTTGAGAGAACTCGGGTGAAGGAACTAGGCAAAATGGTGCCGTAACTTCGGGAGAAGGCACGCTGATGTTAATTGAAGTCCCACGCGGATGGAGGTGAAATCAGTCGAAGATACCAGCTGGCTGCAACTGTTTAATAAAAACACAGCACTGTGCAAACACGAAAGTGGACGTATACGGTGTGACGCCTGCCCGGTGCTGGAAGGTTAATTGATGGGGTTATGCGTAAGCAGAAGCTCTTGATCGAAGCCCCAGTAAACGGCGGCCGTAACTATAACGGTCCTAAGGTAGCGAAATTCCTTGTCGGGTAAGTTCCGACCTGCACGAATGGCGTAATGATGGCCAGGCTGTCTCCACCCGAGACTCAGTGAAATTGAAATTGCCGTGAAGATGCGGTGTACCCGTGGCAAGACGGAAAGACCCCGTGAACCTTTACTATAGCTTGACAGTGAACATTGAGCCTTAATGTGTAGGATAGGTGGGAGACTATGAAGTGTGTACGCCAGTATGCATGGAGTCATCCTTGAAATACCACCCTTTAATGTTTGATGTTCTAACCTATACTTCTGAATCGAGGTAAGGGACACTGTCTGGTGGGTAGTTTGACTGGGGCGGTCTCCTCCCAAAGAGTAACGGAGGAGCACGAAGGTTAGCTAATCCTGGTCGGACATCAGGAGGTTAGTGCAATGGCAAAAGCTAGCTTGACTGCGAGAGTGACGGCTCGAGCAGGTACGAAAGTAGGTCATAGTGATCCGGTGGTTCTGAATGGAAGGGCCATCGCTCAACGGATAAAAGGTACTCCGGGGATAACAGGCTGATACCGCCCAAGAGTTCATATCGACGGCGGTGTTTGGCACCTCGATGTCGGCTCATCACATCCTGGGGCTGAAGTAGGTCCCAAGGGTACGGCTGTTCGCCGTTTAAAGTGGTACGCGAGCTGGGTTTAGAACGTCGTGAGACAGTTCGGTCCCTATCTGCCATGGGCGTAGGAAAATTGAGAGGGTTTGCTTCTAGTACGAGAGGACCGAAGTGAACGCACCGCTGGTGTTCGGGTTGTGATGCCAATTGCATTGCCCGGTAGCTACGTGCGGAATAGATAAGTGCTGAAAGCATCTAAGCACGAAACTAGCCTCGAGATGAGTTTTCCCTGAAGAGATTCAGTAAGGTCCGTTTGAGACTAAGACGTAGATAGGTCAGGTGTGTAAGTGTAGTGATACATTGAGCTAACTGATACTAATGAACCGAGAGTCTTAACCTTACAACTCGGAGTTGTTTTGGGTTACGCGAAGTTGAGAGTAAGAAATCATCGAAAGATGGTTAAAGATTAATAAAACAGTTTGTTCCGGATTGAGCGATTGGTGAAGATATGTGATAATCATCATCAGTTGAAAGAAAGAGAAGACAGAATATGTCTGGCGGTAATAGCGCGGTGGTCCCACCTGACCCCATGCCGAACTCAGAAGTGAAACGCCGTAGTGCCGATGGTAGTGTGGGTATTACCCATGTGAGAGTAGGGTGCCGCCAGACTTTTAAATTAGAGCGAGAGCCCAGCAGCAATGCTGGGCTTTTTTGCATTCTACAATTAGTAAAAGTATATTCATGAATCATTTATTATTCAGATCCATTTGTCTAAGGAGTAAACAGTGGATAATTTAAACTTTTTATATCAATTTTTGGGTTCAGATTTTATTGAAAAATACACAACAGTTCCTCAACTAATTGGTATATTAGGTTATCTTGTCGGTGTTAGTGCCTTTTTGCAACGTAATGATAATGCATTCCGATGGCAATTAACAATTGTTAACGTCATTATGACGCTGCATTTTTATTTATTAGGTCCTGAATCCTATCCTGCTGCTATACTCAATATTGTAAATATTTTTAGGAATGTGACTTCTACTTATACTAAGAATTTTTTAGCAATGTTTTTCTTTATTGCATTGATGTGGATATTTTATTTTTTTACAACGCCGGATTGGAAGCAATTCATTAATTATTTCTCGGTTATTGGAACGACATTAGTAACCATTGCGCTATTTCGATTTGAACAACAAAAGATGCGATTACTTATATTATTGAGTAGTGCTTTATGGATCATTTATAGTTTATGGATAGGATCTTTAGGAAGCCTAGCAATAGAGATAACATTTGCGCTAATTAATATTATTACTATTATTAAATTATCCCAAAAATCTCGCATATAATATTAGATTTAGTCGATTAATATCATTTTCCTATTTATTTATTAGTGTATGTATGAAACAATTCGACTATATAAAAAAATAAATTTTTGAGGTAGTCAGTGATCGATAATGATGGCTACCGTCCAAATGTAGGAATCGTTATTTGTAACAGGTATGGTCAAGTACTTTGGGCTCGTCGATACGGGCAAAATTCTTGGCAGTTTCCTCAGGGCGGAATAAAACAAAACGAAACGCCTGAACAAGCAATGTTTCGTGAACTTAATGAAGAAGTAGGATTACAACCCAAAGATGTAAGAGTTTTGTCGGTTACCAATGGTTGGCTAAGGTATAAACTACCTAAACGAATGATTCGTTGGGATAATCAGCCAGTGTGTATCGGCCAAAAGCAGAAATGGTTTTTATTAGAATTAATTTCTGATACATCGGTAATAAACTTAAATATTTCACCAACTCCAGAATTTGATGATTGGAAGTGGGTAAGTTATTGGTATCCTATAAGGCAGGTTATTGCTTTTAAGCGTGATGTATATCGTAAGGCGATGAAAGAGTTTTCTTTGCCAGTTTTTACTATACAATCTGACATAGAAGATCCTATAACAAATCTTTCTAAGAAAAAACGATTTAACTTCTTTACTCATAAACGAAAAAATAAACAGCGTATTAAAAAATGAACCAATTTTTACAATTCCCCGATTTTAATCCAATTGCTTTTTCAATCGGACCTATTTCCTTACACTGGTATGGTGCAATGTATTTATTTGGCATACTTGGCGCCTTATATTTAGCTAAGCGTCGAGCTAACAAACCAAATAGTAATTGGACATCGCAACAAGTTGAAAATTTACTATTCTGGGGATTTTTAGGTCTCTTCATTGGTGGACGATTAGGCTATATATTATTTTATAACTTTGATGCTTTTATCGATGAGCCTGCAATCTTATTTCGAGTTTGGGAAGGAGGCATGTCTTTCCATGGTGGGTTGATTGGTGCAATTTGCGTTATTGCTATATTTGCTAAAAAGACCCAAAAAACATTTATGCAAGTAGCTGATTTTGTTGCACCGTTAGTTCCGATCGGTTTGATGTTTGGTCGTTTTGGTAATTTTATTAACGGTGAACTTTGGGGGCGTGTAACTAACTCATCAATTGGTATGTTATTTCCGACGTCGACTCATGCTGATTTTATGTTTGTACAATCACATCCTGAATGGTTTTCTTTATATAGCCAATTAAATGGTGTTTTACCAAGACACCCATCACAACTTTATGAAATGGTATTTGAAGGCATAGTCTTATTTATTATTTTGAACCTTTTTATCCGTAAACCACGTCCAACAGGTGCTGTGTCAGGGCTATTTTTGGTTTGCTATGGAATATTCAGATTCATCATAGAGTTCTTCAGACAACCAGATGAACAGCTAGGATTATTTTTGAATTTTATTAGTATGGGGCAAATTCTCTGTCTACCAATGATTATCGGTGGAATTTTGATCCTTTTATATGCATATAGATTTAACAATAAGGTTATCTCAAAATGAAACAATATTTAGCATTAATGCAAAAAATTTTAGATGAGGGAACACCTAAATCAGATCGAACAGGGACAGGTACATTATCAATCTTTGGTCATCAAATGCGATTTAATTTGCAAGATGGCTTTCCGTTGGTAACAACAAAAAAATGTCATTTACGTTCAATTATCTATGAATTGCTTTGGTTTCTTAAAGGGGATACCAATATTAATTATTTAAAAGATAATAAAGTAACGATATGGGATGAATGGGCGGATGAAAATGGTGATCTTGGCCCAGTTTATGGTAAACAATGGCGTGCTTGGGGAACCGCTGATGGTCGTCAGATAGATCAAATCTCTCAAGTAATTGAACAAATTAAACATGATCCTGATTCAAGACGAATGATCGTGTCTGCATGGAATGTTGGCGAACTTGATCAGATGGCATTAGCGCCATGTCATGCTTTTTTTCAGTTTTATGTTGCTCAAGGTAAACTCTCGTGTCAACTCTACCAGCGTTCATGTGATGTATTTTTAGGATTACCATTTAACATTGCCAGTTATTCATTATTGGTTCATATGATTGCTCAGCAGTGTGATTTAGAAGTTGGTGATTTTGTTTGGACTGGTGGTGACACACATCTCTATTCTAACCATATGGAACAGACCCATTTACAATTAAGTCGTGAGCCGAAACCATTGCCTAAACTGGTTATTAAACGTAAGCCACCTACAATTTTTGATTATGAGTTTGAAGATTTCGAAATTGTTGGCTATGACCCTTATCCTGCAATTAAAGCGCCAGTAGCTATTTAAAATTAAAAAAAGTTGAGGAGCGGCCTTTTTGAGCATGTTTCAATTTAACAATTACTAAAAATTATAGAATAGGGATTAATCAATTTAATCCCTAACATCTTTTTTAAAACATTATCTTTACAAAAAAATCTATTAATAAAATGATGTTCCATCATGCTTAATTATTTTATTTTTCTGCCGCTTAATTCAAGATTGGTATATAATAATTCACTTTGTTTAAATTGTTATTTAATCTTAATATGAGTCAAGAAATTCATCCTACTTTTACAAAACGGTTATTACATCCTCGTTACTGGTTAACGTGGTTTGGTATTAGTATTTTATATCTAATCGTATTGTTGCCATATCCAATAATTTATCAAATAGGAAAAGGCTTAGGATTGCTTTCAATGAAGTTAATCGGTAAGCGTAAAGAAACCGCAAAACAGAACTTGAAACTATGTTTTCCTGAAAAAACTGATCAAGAACGCGATAAAATATTAAGAGATAATTTTATTTCAACTGGACTTGCTATATTTGAAACGGGTATGGCTTGGTTTTGGTCAGATAAAAGACTTGCTAAACACTCTTCAATTGTAGGTGATTCGCATATCACTCGCATACAACAATCTGGACAAGGTGTTCTATTAATTGGGATTCATTTTTTAACGTTAGAACTAGGTGCACGTATTTTAGGAATGAGTCATCCTGGTGTTGGTGTCTATCGACCAAACGATAATCCGGTTATGGATTATATTCAATTAAAAGGACGTTTAAAATCAAACAAATATATGTTGGATCGCTATAATACTAAAGGCATGATTAGAGCACTAAAAAATGGTGAATTGTTATGGTATGCACCTGATCATGATTATGGCCCTAAAAATAGTGTATTTGCTCCACTTTTTGCTGTCGAAAAAGCCGCAACCACAATAGGGACTCGAATTTTAGTTAAATTAGGCCAACCAGCAATTATACCTTTCACCCCTAAACGTGAAACAAAAGGTCATTATACCGTTTATGTGACTCCTGAACTTAAGGGATATCCTATCGATGATGATGTTCAAGCGGCCACGTTTATGAATAAAGCAATTGAACAAGAAATTCTTAAAGCACCAGAACAATATATGTGGTTGCATCGACGATTTAAAACTCGTCCCAAAGGGGATGCACCTTTATATACTGATAAAGTTCAATCAGATTAATTTAATAAATTCGATTGTGAAAAACGATAAGATACGATATGCAAAAACTAAATAAAATAATTTTGTATTGCCGGCCTGGATTCGAAAAAGAATGTGCGGCAGAAATAACTGATAGGTCCGCACAAAAAGAGATATTTGGATTTGCGAAAGTTAAAGAAAATAGTGGTTATATAATATTTGAATGTTACCAAGATGGTGATGCTCAATTATTGATTAAAGAAATTTCATTTCGAACACTGATTTTTGCCAGACAAATGTTTGTTGCAGGTGATTTATTAGATAATTTACCAACAGAAGATCGTATCACTCCTATAATCGAGGCATTATCTGGTATTGTTGATAAAGCAGGTGATTTGCGTGTCGAAGTTGCTGATACGAATGAAGGTAAACAATTAGCAGGATTTTGTCGGAAATTTACAGTTCCTCTTCGACAAGCTTTACGAAATAAGCGCATCCTTTTAAAAGTTCAAAATCCATCACGGCCAGTAATTCATCTATTATTCATTAACAATAATAGTTGTTATGTAGGATATTCCTTAAGTCAAAATAATTCGCCTTTTTATATGGGAATACCAAGATTAAAATTTCCTGCTGATGCCCCAAGCCGTTCCACGTTAAAACTAGAAGAAGCTTTTCATATTTTTATTCCTTATGAAGAGTGGGATGAACGACTAAAAGGTGGTTTAAATGCAGTTGATTTAGGTGCGTGTCCTGGAGGATGGACTTATCAATTAGTCAAAAGAAGCATGATGGTATATGCTATAGATAATGGTCCGATGAATGAAAAACTTATGGAGTCAGGGCAAGTTAAACATTATCGAGAAGATGGCTTCAAATTTATACCTAAAAAGCATAATATTTATTGGCTAGTGTGTGATATGGTTGAAAAACCAGCCAAAGTAACAGAATTAATTGCCAAGTGGCTTATTAATGGTTGGTGCCGAGAGACAATTTTTAATCTCAAGTTGCCAATGAAAAAACGTTATGAAGAAGTAAAACAAAATTTACAATTACTAATAAAAGAACTAAATAATAATCAAATCAATGTACAAATTCAGGCTAAGCAGCTTTATCACGATCGTGAGGAAGTTACTGTTCATGTGCAACGAATTTGGGGATGAAAATTTATAAGAGAATGGGTATGAAATTAAAACAATCCTTTTATGCTATTGTTATGTTAGCATTATTTTCGCTTTTAATTGGTTGTAATCTCAGCTTATCGAAAAGTGGTAAATATGATGAGACTAAAGATTCCAATTATTATTTGTCGCAAGCTGAATCAAGTTCAGGAAATGCCAAAATCGATTGGCAATTGTTAGCTGTGCGGGCTTTAATAAATGAGAATAAATTGTCTCAAGCAAACAAATTATTATCTGAGCTTCCTGCGAATCTTAATGCTGAACAACAAAAAGACCAATTGTTATCTCAAGGCGAAATAGCCGCCAGAAAAGGACAGCCATTTAATCTTAATCAACTATCTGCTGATAAATTAAATGATTCACAATCATATCGTTATTATTCAATAAAATTAGCTTTAGATCGCAAAGCTAGAAATATAAATGAACAAGCTCATGATTATTTATCTTTACAAAAATTTGCCCCAGAGAAACATCAAAAGCAGATATTAAATAATACTTGGAAATTCTTTAGCAAACTATCTGCAAGTCAAATAAGTCAAATTTCTGCTGCTGATAATGAAGTAATATTAAGGGGTTGGATTGATTTAAGTTATACATATAAAAGTAATAATAAAAAAGCATTAGCTCAGTCAGGTGATAGTACTGATGTTGTTGATGCAACAAATAGTAGTCAAAGTGCACAATTAAAACAAGCTATTGAAGATTGGTCATCAAGATATCCAAATCATCCAGCCCAAGAGATTGTTTCGGCGCTAGTAGGTGGCCAAAAGCTTTCTGTTGATAATGTAAATACGAAAACAGTTGCTTTATTATTACCTTTAAATGGTTCTTCTCGTATATTTGGTAATACAATTCGTCAAGGTTATGTTGATGCTGTTAAATTTTATCCACAAGAACCGCAACAAAATGTTGTTGTTTTAGATACCACATCATTACCAATGGAAAGCTTAATTGAACAAGCTCAAGCACAAAATGTTGAATTAATTGTTGGTCCATTGTTGAAAGAAGAAGTCATTAAAATAAAACAGTTAGCACCTTCTATTCCTGTTTTAGCATTAAATAAAGTGGATGACGGTACTGTTTCCTCTAATAAGATGTGTTTCTTCGCATTATCTCCTGAAGATGAAGCAAAAGATGCGGCTGACCATATTTTTGCTCAAAATAAGCAAAAACCACTGTTAATTGTTCCACAAACTGATTTAGGTAGACGAGTTGCTAAAAGTTTTGCTAAACAATGGTCACAAATTGCTAATGGTTCTCAAGCTTATGTCCAATATGTCGGTAGTATCGGTACTTTGAGGGGCAATATGAATCATAATAGTGGAATAAGTTTAACTGGCCGACCAGTCTCTTTTGATGATGGTAATGCTACAACATCATCAAGTTCCGCTGGTTTTGACGCGATTTATGTTTATGCCTCATATGACGAATTAACGTTAATAAAACCAATGCTTGATTTGGGAGCGGGCAAAACTATTGGTAATGGATCATCATCAGTTACGCTTTATTCTAGTTCTAAAAGCCATGTAGCAAACGCTTCAAATGATTTTAATTATGATATGAATAAAACTGAGTATGCTGATATCCCATTGATTATCAATTCATCTGATAGAACGTCTTCCCTTATCCCTGGCAATATTCAAAAAGATTATTCTTTAACTCGATTATACGCTATGGGTATTGATGCATGGAGACTCGCTAATCGTTTCAATCAATTGGATTCTTATCAACCTAATTTTTTAGATGGTATGACCGGTAAATTGTCAACAAGTAATCAATGCGAAGTAACGCGATCACTTTCTTGGCAAGAATATGTTTATGAAGCATCTGATCAGTCCTCACAGCAAAGCGAATAGTAAAAAAATTGGTAAGTATTATGAACAATTAGCTTGCCAATTTTTAACCAAGCAAGGACTTGTATTATTGGAACAAAATAGCCTATACCAAATTGGTGAAATTGATTTAATTATGCGAGACAAAACCTGCTTGGTCTTTATTGAAGTTAGATATCGAAAAAATGCCCATTTTGGTGAAGCTGAAATGACAATATCGTTTAATAAACAATCTAAAATTAAACAAGCTGCACAACTTTGGATGTTAGAGAATAACTTTAATATTGAAGAAACAGAGTTTAGATTTGATGTTTTTGCCATAACGGGCAAAGATCAAAAATGGATAGTTAATGCGTTTTAATGGTTAGGTGAAAAACGTGCAAGATTTAATAAAAAATTATTTTACTGAAAGTATTCAAACTCAAATAGTGATGGCGGAATCACTAGGCTCTTCAATTGAAAAAGCAGCTAATATTATTGTTGGTGGATTACTTAATGGTAATAAAATTATGGGATGTGGTAATGGGGCTGCGGCAGCGAATGTACAAAGCTTTACTTCACGCTTAATTACAAGTCTTGACATTGAAAGGCCAAGTATTCCTGCTATTGCTTTAGTTTCGGATAATGTTTTGTTAAGTGCGATATCAAATCATGAAGAGATATATGCGCGGCAAATTCAAGCTTTAGGGCAACAAGGTGATATTTTGATTATATCCACTTGTGAAGGTAATAGTCGCTCAATTATTCGTGCCGTCCAAGAAGCTGTGATAAAAGATATGAAAATTGTTGCATTAACCGCATTTGATGGAGGTGAAGTAATCGGTTTGCTTGGTCAGAATGATATTGAAATCAGAATTCCATCTTACAAAAAGGTGATGGCCTACGAAATGCACACAATGATTTTGAACTGTTTATGCCAATTAATTGAAAATACTTTGTTTATTCATACAGAATAAGTTGAAATAAAAACAGTTTAGTTCTGCATTAATAGCTATTTTTGTGCTATAATTATAAGCTATTTTAAGATTTAAATTAATAAGAGAACATGGTGTTATGACCGAACTAGCCAAAGAAATAACTCCCGTCAATATTGAAGACGAATTAAAATCCTCTTATCTTGATTATGCTATGTCTGTTATCGTCGGGCGTGCTTTGCCTGATGTACGTGACGGACTAAAACCCGTCCACAGACGAGTTTTATTTGCTATGCATGAAGCTGGATACGACTGGAATAAACCTTACCGAAAATCTGCTCGTGTTGTCGGGGATGTAATCGGTAAATATCATCCACATGGTGATTCTGCTGTTTATGACACTATCGTTCGTATGGCACAACCATTCTCATTACGTTATATGCTTGTTGATGGTCAAGGTAACTTTGGTTCTGTTGACGGCGACTCTGCTGCTGCAATGCGTTATACCGAAATTCGTATGCAAAAATTTGCAGGGGCATTGTTGACAGATCTTGACAAAGAAACCGTAGACTTCTCACCAAACTATGATGGATCAGAAATGATCCCTGATGTCCTTCCAACTCGAATTCCTAATTTACTCATTAATGGTTCATCGGGTATTGCAGTTGGTATGGCAACTAATATTCCTCCTCATAATTTAGCTGAAGTGATTAATGGCTGCTTAGCATTCATTGAAGATGAAAATATCTCTGTCGATGGTTTAATGGAGTATATTAAAGGTCCAGATTTTCCTACCGCAGCATTAATTAATGGGCGTAAAGGTATTGAAAATGCCTATCGAACTGGTCGTGGTATCATTTATATTCGTTCTAAAGCAACGGTTGAAGTTGATGATCACACTGGTCGTGAAACGATTATTGTTAATGAAATTCCTTATCAAGTTAATAAGAAAAAATTAATCGAGAAGATTGCAGAGTTAGTCAAAGATAAAAAAATTGAAGGCATTTCAGCACTGCGTGATGAATCAGACAAAGATGGTATGCGTATTGTTATTGAGATTAAACGCGATGCCGTTGGTGAAGTTGTTCTAAATAATCTTTTTTCATTAACTCAACTACAAGTTTCTTTTGGTATTAATATGGTGGCTTTACATAAAGGCCAACCAAAACTATTAAATTTAAGAGAAATGATCGAAGCGTTTGTTCTTCACCGCCGTGAAGTGGTAACGCGTCGAACTATTTATGAACTTCGTAAAGCTCGTGAACGTGCGCATGTATTGGAAGGTTTAGCTATTGCATTAGCTAATATAGATCCTGTAATTGAATTAATCCGTGCCGCGGCTACGCCTTCGGAAGCTAAAGCTAAACTATTATCGCAAGCTTGGCAACTAGGTAATGTTGCTGCAATGCTTGAAAAAGCTGGTAATGATGCTGCTCGACCGGAAGATTTAGCGCCAGAGTTTGGTATTCGAGATGGCCATTATTATCTTTCAGAAGCTCAAGCTCAAGCTATCTTAGATCTTCGTTTACATCGATTAACCGGACTTGAACACGAAAAAATTCTTGATGAATATAAAGAGTTATTAATTCAAATTAGTGGTTTACTCCATATTCTTGCAAGCCCTGAAAGATTAATGGAAGTTATTCGTGAAGAGCTTGAAGCGGTTCGCGATCAATTCCAAGATGCAAGAAGAACAGAAATTACTGCAAGCAGCGCTGATATCAATATTGAAGATTTAATCGCTCAGGAAGATGTTGTAGTTACACTTTCTCATCAAGGTTATGTGAAATATCAACCGCTATCTGATTATGAAGCGCAACGTCGAGGTGGTAAAGGTAAATCGGCAACAAAAATTAAAGAAGAAGATTTTGTTGAGAAGTTATTAGTTGCGAATACTCACGATACTATACTTTGTTTCTCTAGCCGTGGCCGTTTATATTGGATGAAAGTGTATCAATTACCAGAAGCCAGCCGAGGTTCTCGAGGTCGTCCAATTATTAATTTATTACCGCTAGAAGCTGATGAACGCATTACAGCAATTCTACCTGTTCGTGAATTTGATGATGAACATTGTGTATTCATGGCAACAGCACAAGGTACGGTTAAGAAAACCTCTCTAATTGAATTTAGTCGTCCTCGAAGCGGTGGCATAATTGCTATTAACTTACGTGATGATGATGAACTTATTGGTGTTGATTTAACAAGTAATGAAACATCTGATATCGTTGATGATGAAGAACTAAACGATGATGTGGTTGTTGAAGAGACAGATAGTGATGATGAAGTCTCTCAAATTTCTAATACCGAAGACATTATGTTATTCTCTGCTAATGGTAAAGTGGTTCGATTCCCAGCGAATAAAGTTCGTTGCATGGGACGAACAGCGACAGGTGTTCGAGGTATTAAATTAGAAGGTGATGATAAAGTTGTATCACTAATTGTTCCTCGAGGAAATGGTGCAATCTTAACTGCAACTCAAAATGGTTATGGAAAACGTACTGAACAAGAATTATATCCAACTAAATCACGCGCTACAAAAGGGGTTATCTCTATTAAAGTGAGTGAACGAAACGGTGCAGTAGTTGGTGCAGTACAAGTTGAAGAAACTGACCAAATCATGCTTATTACTGATGCGGGTACCTTAGTACGTACTCGTGTATCTGAAGTAAGCATTGTTGGTCGAAACACTCAAGGGGTAACCTTAATTCGAACAGCCGAAAACGAAAAAGTGGTCGGATTACAACGAATTGCTGAAACGGAAGATGATGATGAATCGGAATTGTCCCAAGAGGCTTATGATAGTGATGATTCCGCTCAAGAATCCGAAGAATAATTTTTAATTATAAAAAAGGATTAGCCACACAGACTAATCCTTTTTTGTTTTCGAAAACCACGACAAGGAATAGAATTACATGTCTTTCTCTATAAAAAAAGTTGTAACTAATCTTGCTTGGCAAATTTTAATTGCCTTGGTCTTAGGTGTAGTGGCAGGTGCTTTTCTATATGAATTAGCTGATCCTAATCATGAATTACATTCATATTATCAATTTGCAATTGTTAATATTTTCCAACCAGCAGGTGATATCTTTATCCGCTTAATTAAGATGATTGTATTACCAATTATTCTTAGTACTTTAACGTTAGGTATAGCAGGCATTGGTGGTTCAAAACGTTTAGGAATGCTTGGTTTTAAAACTATTCTTTATTTTGAAATTATTACCACTATTGCCATTTTATTAGGTCTTTTTTGGGGAAATTTCTTTGCACCTGGCGCGGGAATTGATTCTTCAACGTTAGCCTCAGCAGATATTAG
Source organism: Gilliamella sp. ESL0443 (assembly GCF_019469165.1). NCBI lineage: Bacteria > Pseudomonadati > Pseudomonadota > Gammaproteobacteria > Orbales > Orbaceae > Gilliamella > Gilliamella sp. ESL0443. The sequence goes on from NZ_CP048263.1 coordinate 165,214, forward strand.
TAAATATACTAAAGCAGCTGAAGAACTTAGCGGTAAACCTCACGGTTTAATTGTTATGATTTTAGACATGATTCCAGCTAATATCTTTAAAGCAATGTCTGATGGTGCAGTTTTACCTGTTATCTTCTTCTGTGTCTTTTTTGGCTTAGGCTTAATGTCGTTACCGGATAAACAGCGTGATCCATTTTTATTCTTGTTAAAAGTGGTATCAGATACAATGTTTAAAGTCACTAATATGATTATGCGTTACGCCCCTATTGGGGTATTTGCATTAATCACGGTAACTGTTGCCAAATATGGATTCGCTTCATTATTGCCATTACTGAAATTGATTTTAACTGTTTATTCAGCAATGATTATATTTACTTTGGTCATATTAGGTTTAGTTTGTAAATTATGCCGATTTAATATTTTTACCTTATTAAAAATATTGAAAGAAGAACTCGTCATTGCGTTTTCAACTGCAAGCTCTGAAACAGCTTTGCCTAAGATCATTGAAAAAATGGAAGCTTATGGTGCACCGAAAGCAATTACGAGTTTTGTTATTCCTACTGGATATTCATTTAATCTTGATGGTTCAACATTATATCAAAGTATAACTGTTATTTTTCTCGCGCAATTATGTGGTATGGAATTAAGCATTCTAAATCAAATTATCATCGTTATAACATTGATGATAGCGTCAAAAGGGATTGCTGGTGTACCAGGTGCCTCAATTTTGGTACTTTCTGCGACTTTGGGCAGTATTGATATACCGCTTGATTATATTGGCTATATCATGGGAGTTGAGCGTATATTAGACATGGGACGCACTGTGGTTAATGTGGTTGGTAATGCCTTAGCGGCTATTGTTATTGCACGCTGGGAACATGCTTTTGATGATAAAAAAGCAAGAGCATATGAGCAAGAATATTTAAAATAAGACATCATTTAATTTATAAGGCTTCAGTTGAAACTGGAGCTTTTTTATTAATTTAATCTAATTATCACAATCATAGATATAAAAAAACCCAGCTAAGCTGGGTTTTTTATTTAAAAGTAAAATTATTTAATTTTAGCTTCTTTATAAACAACGTGCTGACGAACAACAGGATCGTATTTTTTGATCTCCATTTTTTCAGGCATTGTTCTTTTATTTTTGCTAGTGGTATAAAAATGACCGGTACCAGCAGAAGAAACTAATCTAATTTTCTCACGTACACCTTTAGCCATGATATGGTTTCCTTATTAGTACTTTTCACCACGGGCACGAAGTTCAGCTAAAACTGCATCAATACCCTTTTTATCGATAGTTCGCATACCTTTAGCAGATATACGTAATTTTACAAAACGTTTTTCACTCTCAACCCAAAAACGGTGAGTTTGAAGATTTGGTAGAAAACGACGTTTAGTAGCATTCATCGCATGAGAACGATTATTTCCCACTAAAGGACCTTTTCCTGTTACTTGGCATACTCGTGACATGTCAATAATTCTCCGAAATTTCTATGCTTAAGCCTTGGGCGTAATATGTTAATGGAATTAACCTCGTCAGGCTTTTAGTTTGCTGCAGTTCTATTTGAGAAGCAGTCTAACCTCTCACACTACACCCATAATAATGAGGTAGCGAAGTATACGCTTTTACAGGTAAATTCTCAAGCATTATCTTATCTAAGCTTAAAAATAAGTTTTTAATTGAAAAAGATTAATAATTCTAAATTGATTATGATGACGAAATAATTATCTCATAATTTAGATTGTTTTTGTTCAATATAAAACGATTTAATCTTATAATAATTGTGTTTTAATACTATGGATTTTAAATTTCATCTATTAGTCTGAATTTATTTACTTTCAAGGAGATAGTATGAGTCAGTTTACGCCATATAGCATCTATGGCATTATCGGTTATCCTTTGGGGCATAGTATGAGCCCACTTATTCATACTACATCTTTCCAAGATTATGGTATTCCTGCCGTACTTGTACCTTTTCCTACACCACCAGAGGAAATTGCGACACTTTTTAAATCAGTACGATTACTAAATATCCGTGGTTTGTGCGTTACGATCCCTCACAAACAAACTATTATTCCTTATTTAGATGAAGTCACTGATCATGTTAAAAAAGCGGGTGCAGCTAATTTAGTTTATTGGGATGGTGATAAGCTTTGTGGCGATAACACCGATATTATTGGTTTTATGCAACCACTAGCGCAAAAAAAATTACCAGCTGAATATAAAAAAGTGTTAATACTTGGGGCGGGCGGTGCAGCACGTGCGGCGGTTGTTGGATTACAAGATCTTGGATATAGTGATATAACAGTTACCGATATTGTCACTGATTTACCCCAAGCATTAGCTAAAGAATTTAATCTTAAAACGGTAGCTTGGGCAGATAGAGATAAAGTTGAAGCACAAATTATTGTCAACTCTACTCCATTAGGTATGCAAGGTAAATTTGAAGATCAAACGCCTTATGAACAAGCATGGTTTAAAGGTAAAGGCATAGCTTACGATATTGTGTACACACCATATAACACGAAGTTTAGACAAGAAGCTGAAAAAGCAGGATGGGAATCGATTTCTGGGCGTGAGATGTTTATTGGTCAAGCAAATGCTCAATTTAAAATTTGGACAGGAAAAGAGCTTTCAGATAGGGCAAAACAAGCTGTGATTGATGCTTTATCAGGTAAATAAAAGCTAAAAATTAACCATCTCATTCAATTGGGATGGTGACTGAATATTTAATCTTCATCTTAAAAATTTATTAAATCGGCTAAGATTGTTAAAGTGATTAATAAATTTAAAATGTGATTAAAAGGGAGTATTTATGACTAATTTAGAGTTACAAGCATTTCGCCGTTTTCTGATGCTAAAAGTATCAGAGGCAAGTGAGTATATCGGTAAAACGGACGTAAAAACTTGGCATGATTGGGAAAACGGAGTTTTACCTGTTCCTGAAAATGTCGCAACTACAATGAAAGAATTAAAAAGTCTTCGTAGTGAAAAAATAAAACTGATTATCAATAGTATTAATGATCGTGTAGGAAGTAATACCATTCGATATTTCATGACATACCAAGAGTTTAAAAAAGTGAATCCTGAATTAGATGTGATTCAATGGCGATTGCATCAATCGATTGCTACTGAACTTTATTTTAGAGGTTTAGAAAAGTTGTGTTGATTGTTATGCTCAACGCTAGATTATGTTTAAAGAATGCTAGGTAAATTGCATTAAATCATATGGATAATAAAATCAAATTGTAAAAAAATATTGCAAAAATAAAAATGAATCACTAGCATACATAAATAACTTATTTTAAGATCTGTATATCAAGAAGGGCCCAAAATGAAAAAAATAATTTTTTTAGTTGGCGCAAGAGCTGCTGGCAAAACAACAATGGGTAAAATGTTAGCCAAAGAGTTATCATTTTCTTTTATCGATACAGATTGTCATTTACTTGAAACCACGCAAAAAACGGTTGCTGAGATTGTAGAAAAAGAAGGTTGGGAAGGTTTTCGTGCTAGAGAAAGCCAAGTCCTTATTGATACTGCTAAACCAAATCGCGTTATTGCAACTGGTGGTGGTATGGTATTAGCTGAGAAAAATCGACAGTTTATGAAGCAAAATGGTGTCGTCATATTTCTATCTGCACCTGCTGAAATATTAGCAGCTCGTTTGATGAAAGATCCTAATATTGCTCAACGACCATCATTAACGGGTTTATCAATTTCTGACGAAATGGAGAAAGTTCTTGCTGAACGTTTACCTTTATATCATGATGCTGCTCATCATATTGTAGATGTTGATCAAGATGAAAATTTAATTCTAAATCAAATGATTGAAAAACTGAAAAATCATTAACTCTACTTCTTTCATTATCTTCCATTAACTATTCGCTAAGCTATTTTTATAAAATAGTTTTATCTATTTTATGTTCTTGAATTTTTCAAAAAAGACTTGCCATTGGATAAAAAATAAATAAAAATACAAAAAATATGAATAAATATTCATTTTGGATGGTGGTGCGATGAAAGAAAGAACAACTGAACTCGTTGATGGTTTAAGGCATTCAGTACCTTATATTAATGCACATCAAGGAAAAACATTCGTTATTTTATTAACTGGTGCAGTTTTAAAAAGTAATAATTATGCAAGTATCATTAGTGACATTGGTTTATTGCATAGCTTGGGTATTAAACTGGTCATTGTTAATGGTGCGCGTAACCAAATAGATGAATCACTGAAAAATCATAATATTAAACCTAAATACCATAAAAATACTCGGATCACTGATGGCCCAACTCTAGATGTAGTTAAACAGGTAACAGGGTTATTACAACTTAATATTACCGCCAGCTTATCAATGAGCTTAAATAATACACCTTTGCAAGGCGCACATATAAATGTGGTTAGTGGTAATTTTGTTATAGCACAACCATTAGGTGTTGATGATGGTGTTGATTATTGCCATACAGGTAAAATACGTCGAATTAATAACGAAGCAATAGATGAGCAATTAAATCGTGGTTCGATTGTACTATTAGGTCCTGTAGGTGTGTCAGTTACAGGTGAAAGTTTCAATTTATCGTCAGAAGATGTTGCAGCCGAAGTAGCTATTCGACTTAAAGCCGATAAACTAATCAGTTTTTGTGCAGAACAAGGTGTACTTGATGAACAAAATCATGTAATAACTGATCTGTTCCCAGTGGATGCTGATAATTATGTTAATCGCAAAGAAGAATGTGGTAAACACCTATCTAGTGAGGCTCGTTTTTTGCGTGCGGCATCCAAAGCATGTCGTAATGGCGTCCGTCGTAGCCATTTAGTTAGCTATTTAGTAGATGGCTCTATTTTGCAAGAACTGTTTTCTCGTGATGGTATTGGTACACAAGTTGCTATGGAACATTCAGAGCAAGTTCGCTTGGCAACAATCAATGATATAGGTGGGATATTGGAGCTGATTCGACCACTTGAAGAGCAGGGTATCTTAGTTAAACGTTCACGAGAACAATTAGAGATGGAAATTGATAAATTCACTATTATTGAACGTGATAATATGACAATTGGCTGTGCTGCGCTTTACCCTTATCCAGAAGAAAAAATGGGTGAAATGGCTTGTTTGGCGATTCATCCACAATATAGAAACTCATCACGCGGTGATTTATTATTAGAAAAAATTTCAGAAAGTGCTAATAATTTAGGATTAGAAAAAATCTTTGTGCTTACCACTCGAAGCATTCATTGGTTTCGTGAAAAAGGTTTTAATCCAGCTGAAGTGGATGATCTACCGATTAAAAAGAAACAACTCTATAATTATCAAAGAAATTCAAAAATATTAATGTTTGATTTAATTTAAATTTATCGAGAAAAAGTCCGTTATAGCAACGGACTTTTTGATTAACTAAATAGCTTAACAATAAATTCAGTGATTAACGATAAGGATGTGAAATCAGGATCAGCAAAGGTTACACCTTCAACACCTAAAAATTTGAAGAGAGGTAATGCGAGGGCTGGCAACACACATAAAAGTAAACCATTAACGAAAGAGGCAATAACCGCTCCTCTTGCTCCACCTGTTGAGTTACCAAATATTGCTGCTGTTCCACCAGTGATGAAGCTTGCCATAATTCCGGGAATGATAATAGGTAAACCAATAAAAGGGAAAACGACCACACAAGCTATTTCAGTAAAGAAACTCACAATAAAACCAACTAATACACAATTTGGTGCTTTATCAAATAACACCATTGGATCGACAGCCGGCACACAACCAGGTGCGACAACTTGGGCAAATCCTTTAAAAGCTGGGATGATTTCTTCAGTAAAAATAGCGACCCCTTTTTTGGCAATATAGAGTCCTCCGGCAAAAATAGCTGATTGTTCCAACGCAAAAATAATAAACGTATTGTTTTTAAGTATCTCATTCAAATACTCAGCGGATGAAAAAGCACCGGATAAGCATAGTAAAACAAACATGGTAATAAAAGTCGCAACATCTGATTGCCTTAAAAAGCTAAAACGATCATTTATTTTAATCTTTTCGATATCATTTTTTTTATTTCCTAGCCATTTACCTAAATAGGAACCTAATAAGTATGAAACTGTACCAGCATGGGCAATACAATAATCATTATTCCCTATTATTGTACGGCTAAATTTAGAGAGTAAAGTTGGAAATATCGCCATATAAAGGCCAATAATCATTGCGCCAGTTGCAACAATGATATAGCCATTATAGCCCATACCTTGTAAAGCTGCGGTAAATGAAAATGCCATGAATAGCACTAAATGCAATGATAAATAAATCGATTTAAAGCGGGTAAATCTTGCTAATAGTAGATTAATTATCATCGCAAAAAAGAGGATAAAGGCGGCACTAGTACCAAGTGATTCCATCGTCAATGCGGTAATGGCTTCATTACTTGGTACGACCCCATGCATTCCAAATGCATGAGTAAACATGTTACTGAACATAATTAACACGCCACCTAAGATTTTTCCACCCGTTTTAATTAACACAAAACCAATAAATGAAAGTAGGGTGCCAGTAATAATTTTAGAAAGTTTTGCTCTCTGTAGTACCAATCCTATGAACGCAACTAATGCAATAATGATAGCAGGCTGACCAAATATATTTAGAAAAAGATCCATGTTTTTGCTCCAAATTTAATAACAAAACTGAAGATCATTATAATTAAAACAGCGTTCCAAATTGTGTTTTGGATCACAAATTAACAAATGAAATATGCAAATAATCAATTGGTAGCGCCATAATCTCTAACATTACATTGTTTATTAGGAATATTAAGTTTATCCAAAGTAACTGGAACAAATGGTGGTGAAGCTATAACAGCGAAACTAGCGGTAAGCGTGAGTAAACTAATAGATAATCCATTTTTTATAATTAAACGATACATGTTTTTTCCTTAATGAAGAATAAAAAAGATGAAGTATAAAAATGATTATCTAGGTTAATAGTCTAAGAATCTGTTAATAGAGTCACAAATTTAAAAAATAATTTATAAAAATTGAAATGGCGTTTTAATTTACGCAAGTGTCAGCTTTTTTATGAGATCAATTAACTAATTGATTTGCCATTTCATCACTAATGACTAATACATCAATATAATTTGCATTTAATGCAGCGATTAAACTGTTAAGTTTTTCAGCGTCGCCACTTGCACATATTTTTAGAGGGATTTTTTTTAAATTTTCTAACGTCACGCCAATAATTTGATCATGGAATGGCGTTTGTAATTCTTTACCATTTTTGTCATAAAATCGCGATAAAATGTCGCCGACAATTTTTCTGTTAGTAATTTTTTGAAAAAGTTCACCATAAAAACCATACCAAATTGAGCTTTTGGATATAGCTGGACAACCAATACTAAATAAAGCAACTGTGATCTTATTCCACCAATCATTGAGTTCTTTCATGTGTTGAGTTTTTTCAATTTCAGTTTTTAAATTAGCGGTATCAACGATAGCGGGGTAATCAATTAATATTGCTTTACTTTTAAGTTTATCGGAAAGTTTACAAGCTATATTATTTACGTGGTATTTTGTTTCGATCTTGCCAGAAGGGCCACCAATCATTGGTACGATGGTAACATTTTCAAATGTAGCATTATCATTTTTTAAACTATTCACAATATAATTGATCGAGCGCCCCCAGGACACACCAATCACATCATTATCGGTAATATTTTTGAGTAGGACACTTGCTGCCACATTACAAACAATCTGATTTTTACTTTCATTGTCTATATCAGTGTTGACGGGTACAACAATGACTTGTTTTAAATGATATTTATTACAAATTTTTTCTTCTAACGCTATATCAGGTAACAGATTATAATTAATCGAAATTGAAACAATGCCTAGCTCGCGTATTGTTTTTAACATTCGACTAATGCTTGAGCGATGTATGTTAACTATTTTTGCTATTTCGGACTGTGTTTTATTCTCTTCATAATACAATTGAGCAATCTTAATTAACATCTTATGCTGTTCAAACTCGTCGTTGCTAAAATTTTGATTAATCATAGTAGCGTTATCTTATTATCTTTAGTTATTAAAAAACTCCATATTTTTATTCAAATCAAGATGTCACAAATAAATGTCATCTTGATTTGAATAAAGTATAAATCAAGAATCAATATCAGGAAAATAATTTAAAACATAATCTTCAGCTTCTTTTGACCAAATACCATTATTTTTAGAGAGTATTTTTTGTAAAGTAATATCATCCGCATTTTTATCTAATGATTCTATGCATTTAAGATCAAATTTTTTGTGGGTATAAACTAATTTTTTTCCACCTTTAATTTGGTCCTGTATTTGGGTGACTTTACTTGCTTGATCGATACCCATAATATGAGATACGATTTTTGCCACGTCTACTGAACCTGATTCGATTAGTTTCACCGCTTCTCGCATATCATTAGTATTACCGCCTGAAGTGCCAACGATATGGGTAAAGTTATAATGAACATCGTAAAAATTAATTTCAGCCGAAAAGTTTTTATCTTGGGGGCCAGCAAAAAAGTTAAGGCAACCGTCAATCGCTAATAGTTGAGAGGCGAGTTGAATTAACTCTTGAGACGGTAAGAAAACAAAAACATCATCAAAACTTCCTGTGGTGGATTTATCTTTTAATAATTTCGCTTGATCATCGACATTAGAAATATCTACAAATTCTAATTCAATACCATTACGAGATTGATAAAGGGTTTTTAGATGTTCTATTTTCTCTTTGCTACGACCAGTTACGACAACCTTTTTAGGTGCGATGGGTCCCCCTAATGCATAATCTATTGCTAGCATACCCATAGGGCCCGTACCACCTAAAATAATCAGATTACCATTAGGCTTTATGCCCATAATATGTTCATAACTATTTGGCTTTAAATGAAAATTAGCATTGAATGCCCCAATGATACACGACAATGGTTCAATTAATGCACCTTCGAAATAAGTTTGTCCATCATAAGGAATCAAACAGTCTTGTTTTAGTACATCATGGTTAATTATCATGTAAGTTGCACAACCACCAGTATAAGGATAAGAATAACCTACGCAATATGGGCTATCAGAAAGTTGTAAATTGGCCTGAACGACATATTTTTGTCCTGGTTTGAATTTATGTTGCCATTTTTTACCCACTTGTATAATTTCACCGCAGCATTCGTGTCCAATAATAATGGGGTTATTTTTTAAGTCGGGTGGCGTTTTTTTATGATTTTCACCTTGATTGACTAATTTTAATGAAGACATACACATACTATCTACAATGACTGTAACTAGAATTTCATCATCAGTAATTTCAGGAAGTTGAAATGACTCCAATCGCAAATCATTTTTTCCATACAGTCTAACTGCTTGAGTTTTCATATATTCCTCTAATTCTCTAATATGGTTAAATTTATTTAGGAAAAGGTTTAAAGCGTTTTTATTTTAAAAAATCAAATTACTATTAATAAAGTTCTCGGTAATTGCTTTAAACCTTTTTATTCATTTTCAACGATCAATTTTTTATTTCTTTAACGCTTTAACCTTAAGCAAGAATACCTAAACCATAGCCAATAATACCTACCGCAAATAATGCAAAGATTAAAATTATTGGACTGACTTTTTTCCTTAACAATTTCATCATCAAAAGTGTTAACGCTAATGGCAATAATCCTGGTACAAGGTCATTGAGAATGCCTTGTACTGTCATAATGACCTCTTCTCCATTCATGCCGGTCGTTTGGGATACAATAAGTGGGACATTTATGGAGGTCCATTTTGTGACTAAGACACCCATGATAAATAGGCCTAAAATTGTTGCGCCTTCTGTTAATTTTGGAAGAATATTACCTGAAAGATCTTTAACAATTCCGATTCCTTTAGATAATCCATACGTTAATCCATACCATTTCATGGCAAGTCGAATTAAGTTAAATAAGACAAAAAACAGTAATGGCCCAGCTATATTTCCGGTTAGTGCTAGTGATGCCCCAAGTGCTGCAGTTATTGGACGTAAGGTTCCCCATACTAATGGATCACCCACTCCCGCTAACGGTCCCATTAAACCAACTTTTAAACTGTTAATTGTGCCATCAGAGATATCAGCACCATTTGCTCGAGCTTCTTCCATTGCCATGGTAACGCCTATAACGGGTCCACACATTGCTGGAGTCGTATTGAAAAACGTTAGATGTCTTTTTAATGCTTCACGTTGCTCCTCTTTGGTTTTGTATACTCGTTTGATTGTAGGAATCATATCCACACAGAAAGCTAAGGCATGAATTCGTTCATAGTTGAAAGATGCTTGTTGAAAATTAGATCGAATAAATGTACTAACAATATCTTTCTTTTGAATGGTATTTAACATTTCTTTCATAATAGAATCCTTATTTATTAATCGTCTAACTCGTCATCAGCAATGATTGAATTTGCCACAATACTTTTTTCGCTATTTTTAGTCGTGTTAAACTTTGAATTTAATTGGACATAAATGGTGGCAAAAATAACGCCTAAAATACCGAATGAGAGTAAACTGAAGTTTAAGTAACCTCCAAGAACAAAGCCTAAATAGAAGAAAGGTGCTAAATATTTAACCATCATCATGTTTAATACCATTGCATAACCAACTACCACAATAAATCCACCTGCAACAGCAAGACCACCAGTAACAATATCTGGCAACATGCTTAATAAGGTGTTAACGGTATTGGCATCAACATAAATGGCGACCAATGTTGCTGGTATTGCTACTCGTAAAGCTTGTACAAAAAGCGCGCTATAATGTAAAAGTTCTATTTTTTTGAATTGAACTTTTTCTGCGGCATTATCAGCTTCATGTTGGAAGGCAACCGTGATTGTTCTTGCAAATACCGTTAGAACTTGACCCGCTGCTGCAACGGGGAGGGCGATTGCGATTCCAGTTTGAATATCTTGTTTACCTACTACAACTAATATCGCGGATATAACACTAGCCAGTGCTGAATCAGGTGATTGTGCCGCACCAATATTCATCCAGCCTAATGCAATCAATTCAAGCGTACCACCTAAAATGATACCTGTTTTTATATCACCTAATATTAAGCCTATGACGGTACAGGCAATTAATGGGCGATGAGTTTGAAACTCATCAAGCACACTTCCCATACCTGCTATACAAGAGAAGATGAATATTAATACAATTTGAAATAATGAAATTTCCATTTTTTGCCTCCTTGTTTATTCCTATTAATTAATAGGGAATTCTTGTTCAAGTAGCTTGATAAAATCGACGTTAGGATCGGTAATTACCACTTTTAAGCAAAGATCAACTCCCATCTCATGCATCTTTCTAAATGCCGATACATCGTTTTCATCCACTGACACCGCTTTAGTAATCTGCTTTTTACCTGCTTTGAAAGACATACCACCAATATTGATACTCTTAATTGGTACACCTTGTTCGATTAATCGCAGAATATCGGTTGGATTGGTAAAAAGATAAAACACGGTATCGTTTTCATATTTTGGGTTTTTATAAACCGCTGCCGCTTTTTCAATACTCACAACAGAAACTTTAATTCCAGGAGGTGCAGCTTGTTTAACTAATGTGGCTCGGATTTCGTCATTAGCAACTTCATCACTAACAACAATGATTCTTTCTGCTTTTGCTTCTTTGGTCCAAACTGTTGTGACTTGACCATGTATTAAACGGTCATCAATGCGTACTAAATTTATAATCATTTAAAGTTCCTCTTCTTCAGCGATATTTTTAGCTATTTTTTTGAAAGATTTGATGAAATCGGATTTCATGTCATTAAGTTGTTCAAAAGTTTCTTCAAGGCTAATTGAAGAGTAATCAAGATGTAATAACGCTAAACAAAGTGGTAAAGATAAACCACTGATGACTTCGATGTTTTCTGATTGCATTGCCAACATTGCCGCTGCGTTATAAGGGCTACCTGAAAAAATATCAGTAATAATGATGAATGGTTGCTCAGTTGATTGATTCATAATTTTTAGATATTTGTCTTTTAATGTCTCAATACCATCACCTAATTGAAAAGTGATAGCCCGTACATTTGGGTACTCACCAGCTATCATTTCAATGCTATTTTTCATTTCCACGGCAATGTTTCCATGACCCGCTAATATAAAGTTCATCTCACACCTCTTTCACAAATTCTCTTGTTGCTTCACAAATGTTTAAATGAATTTATATGCACAAATGCTCAAAGTAAATCACTAATGTGCAAAAATGTGACGTAGATTTGATTTTCTTGCAAAATAAAAGAAATGGTTTTTTTCTTAACGAAAAAAGGAGTATTTTGTAAGGCTAAAAAAATAAGGGTGATCGAAATTAAATGATCATTTCTTCTTAACTTAAATGATCAATGGAATTCTGTAGGATTTGTGAAGTAAATGACTTTTTAAGATAGAACCCTCTTGGGCGAGTTAAAATAATCTCGCCATTTTCACCAATGGCTTCAGTTAAAGCTTTTCCATTGGCAGCTTTAGGTCTGATCTGTAAATAGGTGCCATAACGCGCGGTGATTTTTTCAACTTGACCAAGAGCTATCATATCCATTAATTCTTGCCAATCTTGCTTAAGTTGTTGCTCTTGTTCTAAAGTTGGTGTCCAAAGTATTGGTTTTCCAACTTTTCTTTCTGCAAGAGGTATACTTCTTTCCCCTTCGATCGGGATCCAAAGTACTTTGCTAAGCTTGTATTTAACATGGCTGGTTTCCCAAATCACACCGTGATTTGCCATTAAAGGAATAACACTAACAAAGGTAGTTTCTAATGGTTTACCTTCTTTATTGACTGGAATTGTTTTTAGTTCAATGCCTAAATTAGAAAAGTCTTGTTCTGCTTTACTGCCGGCATTCGCACCAAGATAAGTTTCAATCAGATTGCCTACCCATCCTTTTTGTTTATTAAGATTAGCAGGGATAGGAATATTGACATATTTAGCTATCTCAGCAAAGCTATAGCCAGCGGCCATTTCTGCTCGATTCAATAACTCTTGTTCATTAGAAGGATAAAAGTTTAGCATCTGTTTCGAATAAATTTAATAATATCCACAATCAATTATATTGGTTGTGGATATTAAAATAAATCATTATTAACTTAGCTGTTCAACCCATTTAGCATAACTTTCAATGATTGATGAAAGAAAAGACTTGGTTTTTTCGTTAATATTGCCACTTTCATCAAAAGCTGTACCAATATTACCGATATAAGCTTCCGGTTGTTGTAGGGTAGGCATATCAAGAAAAACTAAAGATTGTCGTAAATGATGATTTGCACCAAAGCCACCAATAGCGCCTTGTGATACAGAGACCACAGCAGCTGGTTTTTTAGACCAAACACTTTTACCATAAGGGCGTGATCCAACATCAAGTGCATTTTTTATGACAGCGGGTAATCCGCGATTGTATTCTGGTGTAACAAAAATCACACCATCACAATTGGCAATTTCTTGGCGAAAACGATTATAGGATTGTGGCGGTGTATCAGTATCAATATCTTCGTTATATAAAGGTAAATCACCGATTTGAATGATATTTAGTGAAAGTGATGATGGCGCAATTTGTTGAAAAACTTTGGCTACTTTTAAGTTATAGGAATCTTTACGTAAACTACCAACAAGTACTGCAATTTTTTTACTCATTTTTGGTTCCTCTTAAATTGAAAATAAGAGACACCATGAGTGTCTCTTATTTATGATAATTACAGAACTTCACAGAGCTTTAGTGTCCTGATGAGTCCATTCTACGACCTGTTTCAAATAGGAACCATGCGCGTCTTTCAGTTTGATCAATCCACTCTTCAATTAAACTAGCTGTTGCGGTATCGTTATATTTGTCACAGATATCATGTGCTACGCGCATACGTTCTGTAAGTTTGATGTTATCTTGACAAAGTTCAGCAAGCATATCTGATGGTTCAACAAAATCAGCATTGTTGTCTGAAATACTTTGTAATTTAGAAATATGACCAATTGAACGTAAAGTCGTTCCACCTAATTTACGTACACGTTCAGCAATTGGATCTGTCATTGCAAATAGTTCTTCACCATGGTCATCTAACATTAAATGATAATCACGGAAATGTGGACCGCTGACATGCCAGTGGAAGTTTTTAGTTTTTAAATATAGAGCAAACACATCTGCTAATACAGAGTTCATTGCGCCAGAAATATCTTTTGAAGCTTTTTGGCCTAAATCAGTTGGAAATAAAATTGCAGATTGTTGTAATCTTTTGGCAGAACTTACATTTTTTAAAACTTTTGGAGATGTTGATGATTTCGAAGCCGTTGTGCTTTTTTTTGTAGTACTTTTAGCCATGTAATATTCTCCTATAGGTGAATTAAATGATTATTTAACTAACACCAAATTACGCCAACTCTTTATTAAAGTCCAATCAAAATGAGCTATTTTTAACTATTACTGCTATATCAACTATCTATGAATGATTAATTACCCCATTTTTTTCTATTGTTTAAAATATTTCTTTCAAAATAAAAGAAAATGTTTCAAACTGTGATCCAGTTAAAGTTTTTTTGATTTCATAATTGTTAATATTTCTTTGCAATTTAAATCAATAGGAGAAAATATGATTGATACAATTTCATTTGGAGCCGAGTGGTTTATCGGTTTATTCCAAGAAGGCGGTAAAGTGTTAGTCGGGATGGTCACCTCGATTTTACCTTTATTAATTTCATTGTTAGTAGTTATGAATGCGGTCATTAAATTTATTGGACAAGACCGTATTGAACGTTTAGCTCAAGCTTGTGCGGGTAACCCTGTTTCACGTTATTTATTACTTCCTTTAATTGGTACATTTGTATTTTGTAATCCGATGACACTAAGCTTAGGTCGCTTTATGCCAGAGTTTTACAAACCTAGCTATTATGCAGCATCCTCTTATAGCTGCCACTCAATGAATGGTTTATTTCCACATGTAAATCCTGGCGAACTTTTTGTTTATTTAGGGGTTGCTGCTGGATTAACTACATTAAATTTACCATTAGGTCCATTAGCTGTTAGTTATTTCCTTGTCGGTTTAGTTACTAACTTCTTTAGAGGTTGGATTACTGACTTTTGTACAGCCATTTTTGAGAAAAAAATGGGAATTAAACTAGATAGAAAAGTTCATTTATAACAATTATCTATCACGATATAAGGAAAATAAAATGGCTAAATATATTCATATTGAAAAAGGTGAAGCAGGTTGGGGTGGTCCATTAGAGCTTCCAATCGTTGCTGGTAAAAAAATTGTTTACATTGCAGCTGGTACTAGACCAGCAATAGTCGATACTTTAGTTGAACTAACTGGTTGGGAAGCAATTGATGGTTTTAAAGAAGGTGAACCACCAAAAGACGAAATAGGCGTTGCTGTAATTGACTGTGGTGGTACTCTCCGTTGTGGTATTTATCCAAAAAATCGAATACCAACTATCAACATCCACGCAACTGGTAAATCAGGACCACTTGCACAATATATTGTCGAAGACATTTATGTTTCTGCTGTTAAGCCAAACAATATCAAACTAATTGAAAAGGAAGGTGATGTTGTAGGAGAAACAGTTCAAGCAAAAACTAAAGCGTCAGAATTTAAAGATTATGACAGTAGTAAAAAAATCACTGAACAAAGTGATGGCTTATTAGCCAAAATTGGTATCGGTATGGGGTCTGGTGTAGCAGTTTTTTTCCAAGCTGGCCGAGATACTATTGATACTGTTCTCAAAACGATTTTACCTTTCATGGCATTTGTTTCAGCCTTAATCGGGATCATTATTGCATCTGGATTAGGTGACTTCATTGCCCATGGATTAGTCCCTTTAGCAGATAATCCACTTGGTTTAGTGATATTAGCATTAATTTGTTCTTTCCCATTACTTTCACCGTTCTTAGGTCCTGGCGCGGTAATCGCGCAAGTTATCGGTACATTAGTTGGTGTACAAATTGGGTTAGGTAATATTCCACCTCATTTAGCACTACCAGCATTGTTTGCCATAAATGCTCAAGCTGCATGTGACTTTATCCCTGTCGGTTTATCACTAGCAGAAGCAAAACAAGATACTGTTCGTGTAGGTGTTCCTTCGGTTCTAGTAAGTCGATTTTTAACTGGTGCACCAACCGTATTAATCGCTTGGGCAGTGTCATTATTTATCTATCAATAGACATATTTAAGTATTTAGGGATGAACATCATCCCTCTTTAGCAAACAGTGAAATTTGAAAATTTCGCTTCAACTAAAAATTAAAGAAGGTTAACGATGTCGAATGTTATCTATCAATCAAAAATTAATCAAATTGGTGAGTTTGCCCCAGATGCATTGGCTGATGGCATGCTAATACTATTTAAAAATGGCGCGCCATCAGACTTAGCTGATTACTGTTTTGTACATAGTCATGATGATTTAAAACAAGATCTACAAGTAGGGCAAGTATTTCAAATTGGCAAACATACTTTTCAAATTACCTCCGTTGGCGATGTTGCTAGCACCAATTTTCGTGAATTAGGGCATATCACATTAAGGTTTGACGGCAGTAGCCAAGCAGAATTACCGGGAACTATCCATGTAAAAGGTGACATTCCAAATCAACTTTTTGTGGGTGATGAAATTAAAATTTTAACTAATTAAGGAACAAAGAATGAAAAAAGTTGCAGTTGTTGTAGGTGGAGGACAAACTTTAGGTGAGTTTTTATGTAAAGGGATTGCTGATGCTGGTTATAATGTAGCTGTTGCTGATTTAAATATTGAAAATGCAAATAAAGTAGCAGATGCTATCAATCAGAAACATGGAGCCGGTACCGCAAAAGGCTTTGGTGTTGATGCAACAAATGAAGAGAGTGTGATTAAACTTGCACAAGATGTTGATAATACATTTAACCGAGCTGATTTAATGGTTTATAGTGCAGGTGTTGCTAAAGCAGCTCCTATTACAAACTTTGCTTTAAGCGATTTTCAATTATCAGTAAATGTTAATCTTACTGGTTACTTTTTGTGTGCTCGCGAGTTTGCTAAATTAATGCTCAAACATAAAACGGCTGGACGAATTATTCAAATAAATTCAAAATCAGGTAAAGTAGGTAGTAAACATAATTCTGGTTATAGTGCTGCTAAATTTGGTGGTGTTGGTTTAACTCAATCATTAGCACTTGATCTTGCAGATTATGGTATTACTGTAAATTCATTAATGTTGGGTAATTTATTAAAATCACCAATGTTCCAATCATTAATTCCTCAATACGCTAAAAAATTAGGTATTCCAGAAAACGAAGTTGAGCAAGTTTATATTGATAAAGTGCCACTTAAACGTGGTTGTGATTATCAAGATGTGCTTAATGTCTTATTATTTTATGCAAGTGATAAGGCTTCATATTGTACTGGACAATCAATTAATATTACTGGTGGCCAAGTAATGTTCTAATTAAAATAAAGTGCGAAAGTGTTTGTTATCACTTTCGCATTTTTATTTAGCCTAAATTATTAATGGAGATAGCCATGAACATGACGACAACTTTAATTATTTTTGCGCTTATGGCTTGGTGTGTCCAAATCATATTTAGTTGGTTGCAAATTCGCCGATTTAATCAAGCCTTTTTAGCGATGAAAAAAGGGCGATATTTGGGGGTTGGTCGTAGTCAAACTAAATGGTTTAAGCCAAGAGTCCTAATTGCTATCTCATTAGATGAAAACCAAAATGTAATTGATTCAGTAAAAATGAAGGGCATTACAGTATTTGCATTACCTAAGACTATTCCTCAATTACATGGACTTAATGCAAAAGAGATTATACCTGAAACGATTTACCCAAACGATCCTGCTTCGCGAAGTGCATTATCAGTTGCGTTAACCGCGAGCAATAAATAGTATTTAACTTTTATTTTGAAAAGTATTTTCTTTTATATTGAAGTATACTATCTTGCAAAGTAAATGATCTTATTTACTGTGAAAATAATGGAATCTTGGCATGAAAGTTAAACAAAGGCAAACCGCAATTTTAGAATATTTACAAAATCATGGACAGGTTAGTGTAGATGAATTAGTCGCACATTTTCGGACTACTGGAACCACTATAAGGAAAGATCTTACTCAACTTAATGAGAGTGGATTAGTTTTAAGGACTTATGGTGGAGCAATGCTAAATCGAGAAATCGGTGACAGAGCTATTGATCATAAAACCTACATTAATACTGCTGCTAAAAAAGCGATTGCTCAAGAAGCCGCTAAATTGATCCATGAAGGTGATTCAATTATTTTCGATGCAGGCAGTACTGTCGCACAGATGATTCCAATGTTAGCCCAGTTTAATAATTTAACTATTATGACCAATAGTTTACATATGGTTAATGAACTGGTAGCTAATGATAACGATCAAACCATTATTTTAACAGGTGGCACTTTTCGCCGAAAATCAGCCTCCTTCCATAGTAATCATGCATCAGCAATTGCGGCCTTTGAATCTTATACTTTTGATAAATTATTTATGGGTGCTGATGGTGTTGATGTAGTTGGTGGTGTGACAACATTCAACGAAAGCTATCATGGTAGTGTGGCGATGAGTAAAGCCGCTGCAAAATTGATTTTACTCGTTGACTCAACCAAATTTGGGCGACGTAGCCCAAATGTCGTTTGTGATATAGAATCAGTTGATACGATTATTACAGACAATAATTTAGATGATAAATATTACGACGCATTAATTCAAAAAGGTATTAAAGTTATAAAAGTAAAACCTTTAGATAAGTAAAAAGATATTAAAATCTAAAAAAAGTTGAGGAACGGGGTTTTTGACGTTAATAATGGTGGTAATTTTATTAAAATTGGTTTGATATTAACGATCTATCTGAAACACTCGAATAATTTCTAAACCTAATATTATGCGTTCGGACATGGAAATAATTGCCCGAACGCCTTAGCAAAGTGGATTAGAACAATAATCTTGCTCGAATTGTACCAGCGACATTTTTTAGTTTAACTAATAACTCTTCTGCTTTATTTTGTTCTACTCTATCAATATCAATCACAACATAACCAATTTTAGAATCAGTCTGTAAATACTGAGCTGAAATGTTTAGACCTTGTTCTGCAAATAGCGTATTTATTGCAGTCAACACGCCGGGTTGATTGTGATGAATATTAATAAATCGACTAGATCCTTTTGCCGGAATCGGTAATGATGCTTCAGGGAAGTTAACCGCTGAAAGTGTTGCGCCTGTATCAGAATATTTTGCCAACTTGGTTGCAACTTCAATACCGATATTTTCTTGAGCTTCAGTAGTTGAACCGCCGATATGTGGGGTAATAATGACATTATCAAATTTACACAGTGGTGATTCGAATGGATCGCTATTAGTTGCCGGTTCACTAGGGAAAACGTCAATAGCAGCACCACTAAGTTTATTGTTTTCCAACGCTTGAGTTAAGGCTTCAATATCAATCACACTACCGCGAGAGGCATTAATCAATATAGAGCCTGATTTCATCATGTCGATTTCTGATTTGCCAATCATTTTAATTGTGGTTGAGTTTTCTGGAACATGCATACTTACAATATCACTCATGGCAAGTAATTCTTTCATGGATGAAATTTGTTTGGCATTGCCTAATGGTAATTTAGTTTCGATATCATAAAAATAAACATTCATGCCTAATGATTCAGCCAATACGCTTAATTGACTACCGATATGGCCATAACCAATGATACCTAAATTTTTACCACGCGCTTCATGAGAACCTGTGGCTAATTTGTTCCATTTTCCCTGGTGAGCTTTGGCATTAGCTTCAGGTACTCGGCGAAGTAATAAAATCGCTTCAGCCAATACTAGCTCTGCAACAGAACGCGTATTAGAAAACGGTGCATTAAAAACAGGAATTCCTTTAACGGTTGCAGCATCAAGTTCAACTTGATTGGTTCCAATACAGAAACAACCAATTCCTGCAAGTTTTGGGGCAGCATCGATTATATCTTTTGTTAAATGTGTTCTTGAGCGAATACCAATAAATCTTGCATCTTTAATTGCCGCTTCAAGTTCGGATTTGGATAGCGCACCTTTATGATATTCAATGTTGTTAAAGCCTGCCGATTTAAGTGTTTCAATCGCGCTAGGGTGGACACCTTCAAGTAACAGAAACTTGTTTTCATCTTTGGTTAACGCTTGAACAACCATTTCTTCCTCTCTATCTTTAATATTTAAAACAATTTGTCATGCAAAGTTATTAATTAAAAAAAGTAATTTATTATTTTTTTATTTCTTTCACACCAGAACTCGTGCCTACCAAAGCGATATCAGCGCCTTTATTAGCGAATAACCCTACTGTGACGACACCGGCAATACTATTAATCCTATCTTCTAATTCCATTGGTTTTGCAATTACAAGGTCGTGAACATCTAAAATAACATTGCCATTGTCAGTAACCACTCCTTGACGGTAGATAGGTTTGCCGCCAAGTTTGAATAATTCTCGAGCAACATAAGAACGGGCCATCGGAATGACTTCTACTGGAAGTGGAAATTTCCCGAGAACGTCGACCACTTTTGACTCATCAACGATACAGATAAATTGTTTTGCCAGAGCCGATACTATTTTTTCACGTGTTAACGCGGCTCCCCCGCCTTTAATCATTTGCATATTATGATTAATTTCATCTGCTCCATCGACATAAATATCTAAGCTATCAACGTCATTACAGTCTAAAACTGGAATACCATAGCTTTTTAATTTTTGGGTTGACGCTTCTGAACTAGAGACAGTTCCTTTTATCTGATCTTTTATTGTTGCAAGAGCATCAATAAAGTGAGCCGCAGTAGAACCTGTGCCTACGCCTACTAATGAATCTGGTTTAACAAATTTAAGGGCTGACCAACCTACTGCTTTTTTTAGTTCATCTTGTGTCATGATATCACCGTGTGTAAATATAATTTTGATCAAAAAATTAAAATTTTAAAAGCAAAATTGTTTAAGATATGGCATAGTACCCAATTGGGAAGCAAAAATCATTAGTATTTTAAGAAAATCTATAAGGTTTTAGATCTATTTCAAATTTTTTGCAAAATTAAAATAGCTTGAATGACCAAGCGAAGATCAAATCATTAGTAAAGAGATTATGAAGCGTCCAGATTATAGAGCATTACAAGCATTAGATGCAGTGATAAAAGAACGAGGATTTGAACGAGCAGCTGACAAATTGTGTATTACGCAACCAGCAGTATCGCAACGCATTAAGCAATTAGAAAGCTTTTTTGGTCAGCAACTATTAGTAAGAACGATTCCTCCAAAAGCGACTAAACAAGGTGAGCATCTTTTAGGATTATTGCATCAAGTTGAATTATTAGAACAACAATGGTTAGGTGACAATGAGCAAAATACTACGCCATTGTCATTATCAATTGCAATTAATGCTGACTCTTTAGCAACTTGGTTTTTACCCGCTTTAAAACCAGTTTTAGATAAAAATATTTTACGCTTTGATATTCAAGTCAAAGATGAAGAGCATACGTTAGAACTTCTACGCTTAGGTACTGTCGTTGCTGCAATTAGCATTCAACCCAATCCTTTACCGGGATGTTTATCTGATTTATTAGGGGCATTGGATTATATTTTTGTTGCTTCTCCTGAGTTTGCTAAAAAATACTTTCCTAATGGTGTTACTCGTTCATCGCTTTTAAAAGCGCCTGCAGTGGCATTTGACCATTTGGATGATATGCACCAAGCCTTTTTGCAAGAAAATTTTAGTCTTACACCAGGTAGTGTTATTTGCCATATTACTAGTTCATCTGAAGCTTTTGTCCAATTGGCTAAACAAGGTTCTGCATGTTGTATGATACCAATGTTACAAGTTGAACAAGAGTTAAAAAATGGTGAATTGGTTAATTTAACGGAAGGCTTATTTCAAAGACGTATGCTGTATTGGCATCGCTTTGCTCCAGAAAGTAGCGTGATGCAAAATATTTCTGAAACATTGATTTGTTACGCTCAACGTATATTGTCGCAGCCTCAAGATCGGAAATAATTGTCAAATTAGCTATTTTGAGCTAAATGTAGAACTGTCCCATTTACCCTATCTCATAATTTATAGAGCTAAAAAGATGAGCCAATTGAAAAACGATCGTTATTTACGTGCATTACAATGTTTACCTGTGGATTACACGCCAATTTGGATGATGCGCCAAGCCGGTCGATACTTACCTGAATATCGGCAGCTTAGGGCTAAAGCTGGTGATTTTATGACGATGTGCCAAACACCAGAACTTGCCTGTGAAGCAACTTTACAACCCATTCGGCGATTTGATCTTGATGCTGCTATTATTTTTTCAGATATTTTAACCATTCCCGATGCAATGGGACTTGGTTTATATTTTGAAACAGGCGAAGGGCCTAAATTTAAAAAAACGATTTCTTGTTTAGATGATATTGCACAATTGCCTATACCAGATCCAGGACAATCTCTCAAATATGTAATGGATGCTATTGGGTTAACGAAAAAAGAGTTAGGTGGCAAAGTTCCATTAATTGGCTTTTCTGGTAGTCCATGGACTTTAGCAACTTATATGGTTGAAGGCGGTAGTAGTAAGACCTTTACTAAAATAAAAAAGATGCTTTATTGTGCACCTAAAGCATTACATTTGCTGCTAGAAAAATTAGCTAACAGTGTAATATTGTATTTAAATGCTCAAATTGAAGCTGGCGCCCAATCGATTATGATATTTGATACTTGGGGCGGGGTGCTTAGCCATGAAAGTTATCGAGCGTTTTCTTTGTATTATATGGAACTTATCTTATCTCAACTAAAAAGGGGTAAGAAAAGCCAGAATATCACTTCTTATGTTCCTGTGACGCTATTTACAAAAGGTGGTGGTTTATGGCTCGATACTATTTCTAAATCAGGGGCTGATGCCATCGGTGTTGATTGGACAGTGGATTTGAATCAGATAGAACAAAAAGGTAAGATTGCCATACAAGGTAATTTAGATCCTTCTATATTGTATGCCAATAAGGAAACGATTGAGTCTAACGTTGAGTCGGTTCTATGTGAATTTGGCTATCATAATGGTCATGTCTTTAATTTAGGACATGGTATTCACCAAGATATTCCCATTGAGCATGTACAATATTTAGTTGAATCAGTACACACACGGTCAAAAAGGTTTCATTCATGATTAAAAATCCTATTCAATTAAGAATAGCAAAATTGCCAGTTTGGAAGCAGCGTTTATTTATGGTTTGTCTATGCGAACGAATGTATCCAAACTTTATTTATTATTGCAATTTACAACAAGATGAACAATCAGCAGTAGGATATAAAAAAATTCTAGATCTTATTTGGGAATCACTATTGGTTGAGAATGTGAAAATTAATTTTGATTTACAACTTGAGAAACTTGAATCGTTAATTCCAGTCATCAAGGAAGATAGCCCATATATGGTTTACCCTGCTATTGATGCTTGTCAGGGTCTTAGTGAAATTCTACACTCTTATATAAGTGGTGAAATAGATGAACACTCAGCCAAAGTTAGCTCTATTTCCGCAACTACTGTAGCTGAATTTGAAATGACAAAAGATAATATTGAACTTTCAGAAGATGAACAAGTAACTTTGCCTAGTGTAATTGATGAATTTGATTTGCAGTGGGAAATTTTTCGCTTATTGAGTGATGAAAATAATGAAATGTTAGACTTGATTAAAGGCTTGAAAATGGACATTCGGTCTGCAGAAACTAGCAATATTGGTGTTTTTTTGAGCAATTAAATCGGTTAAAGCGTGATTTTTTTAATTTTTATTAAATTTTTCTTTAACATTAGGCAAATATAGACTACATTTAACAACAATGTAATCTAAATCAAGTTTACAGAAGCAAAGTTGGGTTTTAACTTTGTTTATTAATGTTAACTTTAACAATAAAATAAATATGTAAGGATATTCCATGAATAAAACAGAACTTGTAGATGCTATTGCTAGCAAAGCTAATATTACTAAAGTTGCAGCAAAAACTGCTTTAGAAGCAACTTTAGCTTCAATCACTGAATCATTAAAATCTGGTGAGCCAGTTCAATTAGTTGGTTTCGGTACATTTAAAGTTAATGCTCGTAAAGCTCGTACTGGTCGTAACCCAAAAACTGGTAAAGAAATCAAAATTGCAGCAAGCAAAGTACCAGCATTTGTTTCTGGTAAAAGCTTAAAAGAAGCAATCAAATAATTTTATTGCTTTCTATTAGAGAATTTTTTAAGGCCATAACTCATCGTTATGGCTTTATTTTTAACTCCAACTTTTTAATCTATTTTTTCTTGAGTTTTTAGAAATGATTTTACTTATTATCTAAACCGTTAATTTAGCAAATTTAGCATTTAATTGATCAGCTAAATCTTGTGGTGATATTTCGATTTCTAATCCTCTTTTACCCCCTGATACCATCATCATTGAATATTGTTTAGCACTATCATCAATGAGTGTAGGTAATAGCTTTTTTTGTCCGAGAGGACTTATCCCACCGACTAAATAACCTGTTGTTTTTTGTGCTAGATTCGGGTCAGCTAATGCTACTTTTTTGCAATCAAGAATTTTAGCGGCTTGTTTAAGATCCAATGTACAATCAACCGGTAATACACAGACTGCTAATGATTTATTGTCCCCATTTATGCATACAATCAGTGTTTTAAATATCTGACCTGAAACAACATTTAGTTCTAATCCAAGTTTATCCGCAGCTTCTTGTCCATAATGGGTTTGTTGTGCGTCATGTTGATATTGATGGATATTAAATTTAATTTTATGCTTTTTGAGCAATCTAATGGCTGGCGTCATAATAGTAAGAATTATTATAAGTGAGAATGATGATCCCTATTAATTGCCATTAATAGGGATTTTTAGGATTAAACTAAACTATACTACATAAAAAAATTAAGAGATGATTTGTTGATTGTTTTGATTATTATCATCTAGTTTCGGTAATTCAACATTATTAGATACGTTGTATAAGCGATAGAAGAAGCTATATACAAAGAAACTAATAAACATAGATACTATTGAAGTAATAGTCGCTACAATAATATTATTACCCAATAAATAATTAATAAGCCCTAGAACGATAGTAATCCCAAAAGAAATTAATACCATTAGTAAAGGTGCTTTCCATTTTGTTACAGCTAATTTATGGCTTCCAGCAAATCTTTGAAAAAATCCTATTGAATCTGGAACTATTAATGAAGCACAAAAGTAATTCACAATGATGCTTATGATAAGATATATAGCAAAACCTATCAATATAGTTAATAATACAACTAACTTTTGGGGTAATATCATTCCGATAATCCACATAATTAAAGAAAGCAAAATTCCTGCTATAATAAATATAATAAAATAAATAGCGGTAAATCCTGCAAGATTTAGAAAAGCAGGTAATATGCGTTGTGACACTAATTTCGTATCTAATTTGTCACTAGCAGTTAAATTATAAATAATACCAATTGCCACGGCACCAATAAAGATGAAGACAATTGTTAAAAGCAATAATCTTCCAAATAATGCACCAAGAACTTGAGCTGGATTTGAGTAATAGACCATGCTAGCTACAAGAGCAGCTGGATCAAAAATAAGATACGATAATAATGAACTAGCTAATGCAAGCACTACGCTTGCGATTGCGATTAGTGGGAATCTATTGCGAATAAAGTTAACTGTTTTTTCAAAAGTAACTAAAAATGATAAATTGTTTTGTGAGTCCATCGTTTTTCCTTATGGGTGGTAATACTAGTATTACCACGGTCTTTATATTTAATTCAAAAGTTATGATTGTAGTATAGAAATATCGGCAACCTTCAAAAATAAATTTTGTAATTTTTTCAAAAGAGCCAATCGGTTTAGTTTAATTTTTTCGTCATCAACCATTACCATTACTTTCTCAAAAAATGTATCAATAGGTGCTTTAAGTGATGCTAATTCAATTAAGGCATCTTGATATCGACCTTCAGTAAAGTAAGGTGCTAACTTATCTGTCAATATTGCTATTTGCATAGCTAATTCGCTTTCAGCTCCCGTTTCAAGAAGTGAAGCGTTAATATTTTCAGGGATAGCGTTTTCAGATTTAGACAAAATATTTGATACACGTTTATTTGCTTCTGCTAATGAAGAAGCTTCAGGTAACGTTCTAAAATGTGTTACCGCATTAACGCGGGTATCAAAATCTGCAGGCTTGGTTGGATTAATTGCCAAGACAGCCTGAATGGTATCTATCGCAAATCCTTTTTCTTGATACCATGCTCGGAATCGACCTTGCATAAAATTAACAATATCTATAACAACATTGTTGTTGGTTAATTTATTTCCATATAAAGATGTGGCAAAACTTGCTAGCTCAACTAAATCAAGAGGTAAGCTTTTTTCAACAATAATACGTAATACACCAATAGCTGCACGGCGAAGTGCAAATGGATCTTTATCACCTTTAGGATGTTGACCAATACCAAAAATACCGGCTAATGTATCCATTTTTTCGGCAATAGATACCGCACTAGACACAGGAGTACTTGGTAGTTCATCGCCTGAAAAACGAGGTTTATATTGTTCTTCAATAGCGGTAGCGACTTCAATACTTTCACCATCTTTAATCGCTATATATCGACCTATGATGCCTTGTGTTTCAGGAAATTCAAACACCGTGTTGGTCACTAAATCACATTTAGTTAATTTCCCTGCACGTTTGGCTTGTTCAGTGTTAGCACCAATTTTTTCAGCGATGAATCCAGATAAGGCCTCAATACGAAGTGCTTTATCTTTAACTGTACCAAGTTGTTGTTGAAATAAAACCGTCTCAAGGCGAGGAAGGCGATCTTCCAAACGTTGTTTTAAGTCTGTTCTATAGAAAAATTCGGCATCAGCTAAGCGTGGACGAACTACTTTTTCATTACCAGAAATAACAACTTGAGGATCTTTCGATTCAATATTGGCAACGAAAATAAAGTTTGGTAATAGTTTTCCTTGTTTATCATAGACAGGGAAATATTTTTGATCGCCTTTCATCGTATATACCAATGATTCAGCTGGAACTTCTAAAAATCTTTCTTCAAATTTTGCTGTTAATACTACAGGCCATTCAACCAATGATGAAACTTCCTCAAGTAAGCTTTCAGTTAAATCTGCTTTACCATTAAGTTTTTCAGCAGCTTCTTGAACTTGCTGCTTAATGATTGATTTTCGCTTGTTATAGTCAGCAATAACTTTGCCTCGTTGTTCAAGGATTTCAGGATATTGGTCAGCATTATCAATGGTAAATTCTTGTTCACCCATAAAGCGGTGTCCGCGAATAATACGATCTGATTGAATGTCTAAAATGACGCCCGGTACGAGTTGATCACCATATAGCATAGTTACAGTATGGCTTGGTCTGATAAATTCAACTTGGCGAGCTGCCCAGCGCATAGGTTTAGGAATAGGTAATTTATTTAATGCATTTTTAACCATATCACATAATAAATTAACAACAGGCTGTCCTTTTTGATTATGAGTATAAGATAACCATTCGCCTTTATCTGTTTGAATGCGCTCTGCTTGAGAGATATCGATGCCACACCCTCTAGCCCAGCCTTCTGCTGCTTTTGTTGGTTTACCATTTGCATCAAATGCGGCACTTACCGCAGGACCGCGTTTAACAACTTGGCTATCTGGTTGAGTGTCATTTAAATTCAATACTTTTAAAGCTAAACGGCGCGGCGATGCAAACCAAAGTACCTCACCATGTTCTAAGTTAGCATTATCAAGTTGTTCAATAAAATTAGCTGCAAAGCTTTCAGCCAAAGTGCGGAGTGATTTCGGTGGTAACTCTTCAGTACCGATTTCTACTAGAAATGTTTTTTGCATAATATATCAATTCCTACTTTGATGCATTTTGGTTAGAACGTTTATTTTGGCACATTGGAAATCCAAGTGCTTCACGAGAGGCGTAATATGCTTCAGCAACCATTTTTGTTAATGTTCTGATACGCAATATGTAACGTTGTCGCTCAGTTACTGAAATAGCTTTGCGGGCATCAAGTAAATTGAAGCAGTGAGCTGCTTTTAAAATACGTTCATAAGCAGGTAGCGGTAGAGGTTTTTCTAATTCAAGTAACATTTTTGCTTCTTTTTCATGTTGTTCAAAACAATAAAATAAGAAATCAATATTAGCGTACTCGAAATTATAAGTGGATTGTTCAACTTCGTTTTGGTGAAAAACATCACCATAAGTGGTTTTACCAAATGCGCCATCACTCCAGATTAAATCATAAACGCTATCTACGCCTTGAATATACATAGCAAGGCGTTCTAAACCATAAGTAATCTCGCCAGTCACCGGTTTACACTCAAGACCACCAACTTGTTGGAAATAGGTAAATTGGGTCACTTCCATACCGTTTAACCAAACTTCCCAACCTAATCCCCATGCACCTAATGTTGGATTTTCCCAATTGTCTTCTACAAAACGGATATCGTTAACAGTTGGATCAAGACCAAGCTCTTTTAGTGATCCTAAGTAAAGTTCTTGGATATTATCTGGTGATGGTTTTAAGATAACTTGGAATTGGTAATAATGTTGTAACCTATTAGGATTTTCACCATAACGACCATCAGTAGGGCGGCGAGAAGGTTGAACGTAAGCAGCATTAATCGGTTCAGGACCAAGTGCTCTTAAACAGGTCATTGGATGAGAAGTACCTGCGCCGACTTCCATATCTAATGGCTGAATCACTGTACAACCTTGATTAGCCCAATAATCTTGTAACGTAAGTATTAAACCCTGAAAGGTTTTGACATTAAACTTTTGCATGATGTTATCTTTGTGGTTAAATTAATTTTTACTACAAATTAAATAGTGCTACATTTTATACTTTTTATTAGTGCTTGTGAAATGCCTAATTACTTTTATTAATAAAGTTACATAATATAGTTTTCATTTTGCATCTTTACACATTTGTAGGTATAGTAAAGTTATCTTTATTGCTTGGTAATAAATCATAAATAAAAAGGCCATGTCTATTTATCGTAATCTATTGATTATTTTATTTATTGGATTAATGAATACACATTTTGTGTATGCTGATGATAATCAACAATTAGAATCATTGCGTCGTTCAATTAAAGAGCATGAAAAGCGCCTAGCAGAACAAACAAAAGAACGGACTCAATTGGTCAATGATCTTAAAAACCAAGAAACTGAAATTGCTAATTTACTTACATCGATTGAAAAAAATGGTCTTACGCTAAAAAAATTAGATGGGGAAATTACTAATTTAATCAAGCAAATTGATGAATTAACCATTAAACAAAATCAACAACGAGATGAGTTATCCAAACAGCTAGAAAGCGCATTTAAATTAGGAAAAAATACCAATTTTAAGTTGATCTTTGCTAGCGAACAAAGTGAGCGTAATGAACGCCTTATTACTTATTTTCGTTATATTAATGAAGCAAGACAACAACAAATAAATAAGCTTCGTGAAACGCAATTACAACTCAATGAAAAGAAAAATGCTTTACAAAAAAAGCAAGCCATTCAAAAAACACTACATAACAAGCAAAAACAAGAGCAAATAGCCTTAGAAAAAAATCACCAAAAACGCCAAAAAACTATCAATTCTCTTGAATCATCAATGCAAAAAAATCAACAAAAATTAGCTCAACTTAAAGATAATGAAGCGAAATTACAGGCTAAGATTGCTCAAGCAGAAAGAGAAAACCGTCGAATTGCGGAAGAAGAAGCAAGACAAGCCAAAAATATCCAAGAAAAACAAAAGAATACAAATTATACACCTAATGCGGATGAACGTGCATTAATGGCTCGAGTTAGTGGTATTGGTAAACCACAGAATCAATTTCTTTGGCCTGTAAATGGTAGTATTGCTCATCGATTTGGTGAGGCTTTGCAAGGTGAACTTCGTTGGAAGGGAATGGTGATAAATGCCAAAGATGGCACACAAGTCAAAGCAATTACTGATGGTCGAGTTATCCTAGCCAGCTGGCTGCAAGGTTATGGTTTTGTGGTTGCGCTTGAGCACGGTAAAGGCGATATGAGTTTATATGGCTATAACCAACGTGTTTTAGTAGAAGTCGGTGATAATGTTAGGACAGATCAGCCGATTGCAATTGTTGGTTCAAGCGGAGGTCAAAATACTCCTGGACTTTATTTTGAAATTCGCCGAGATGGTAAAGCATTAGATCCTAGTGGTTGGTTAAAATGATTAAACGTATATTATATATAGGGATATTATTATTAAATGTAAATAGTGCATATGCTGCGAAACTAGCGTTAGTGATTGATGATTTTGGTTATCGTCAACATAATGAAGAACAGATTATTTTATTTTCACCCAACATTACAATTGCTGTTTTACCTCATTCACCAAATGCCAAACATATCGCAACCTTTGCTCATCAACATGGTAATGATGTGATTATTCACTTACCTATGGCTCCTATGGGTAAACAACCTCTAGAAAAAGATACTCTATTTCCTTATATGGATGAAGCAGAAGTAAAAAGAATTGTTGATGATGCAGTATCCCTAGTTCCATATGCAATAGGTGTAAATAATCATATGGGCAGTTTGATGACATCAAATTTCAATGGTATGCACAATGTTATGAAAGCATTAAGTCATCACTCAATGTTTTTTTTGGATAGTAAAACGATAGGTAAAACTCAAGTAAAAAATGCCGCAACTGATTATAATATAACTGTAATTGGGCGTGATGTATTTTTAGATGATAAGCAGATAGAAAGTGCTATTAGTCAGCAGTTTGATCTGGCAGTTAAAATTGCGCAAAAAAATGGTTATGCTATCGCCATTGGCCATCCACATCCTCAAACCGTTAATGTTTTAAGAGCAAAATTAGCTAATTTGCCTGACAATATCGAATTAGTTAAAGTCAGTGAATTAATTAAACCGGCTAAACCTAAGCTAACTCTGAAAGATATTTTTGAAAAATATAAAAAACGATTTGAGGAGTTACCAAATTTTGAACTTTCAGAGTAGTAGTAGTAATTATTTTTTTTCAAGTGTTCGATGACGAATTTGCACTTGTTTATTTTGCGCTTTAAAAAACCCGGCTAATTGTTCTGCAATAAAAACAGAACGGTGTTGCCCGCCTGTACAACCGATGGCTATCGTTAAATAGCTACGATTATTTTTTTCTAACATTGGTAACCACTGTTGTAAATAATTGGCTGTTTGATAAATGAAATTGGTAACTTCATCATGTTTTAGTAAGAAATTTTTAACAGGCTCATCTAAGCCAGTTAATGGACGTAATGATATATCCCAATGCGGGTTAGGTAAAAATCTTACATCAAATACGAAATCAGCATCGACAGGTAAACCATGTTTGAAGCCAAATGATTCAAAAATCATGGTTAATTCCCGCTCTTTTTTTCCTAAAATCCGTGAACGAAGAATATTAGATAACTCATGAACTGAAAGATTATCAGTATTAATAACTAAACTTGCGTGTGATTTTAAAGGCTCTAAATACTTCTCTTCAAGATCAATGGCTTCTTCTAAAGAGTATTTTTGATTGGTTAGTGGATGTATTCGTCTTGTTTCGCTATAACGTCGGATCAGAGTATTACGACTACAATCAAAAAAGATTATTTCAGGAGTAACAGATGATGGTAATCGCTGAAAAATATCATGATCAAAATTAAAGTTAGCTGGTAAATTGCGAATATCGATACTAACCGCAACAGGTGTATTGTTATCTTTTAATGATTCTGCAAGTTGCGGTAATAATGCGACGGGAATATTATCAACGCAATAAAAACCCATATCTTCTAATGCGCGTAATGCAATTGATTTTCCTGAACCGGAACGGCCACTTACTATCAACAATATCACAATATCGACTCCAAAATAATTGGTGCACTAGTATATACTGTTTAGTTCAACATGTGCAATTCATGAAAAGAAACAATAAGCTAAATAAATTCTCTAATAATCTGTTTTTATTTTAGCTATTAACTGTTTTAAAGCCTGTCCACGATGAGAAATTTGGCTCTTATGTTCTTTAGTTAGCTCTGCTGCACTGCAATTAAGCTCAGGAATATAGAATAATGGATCATAACCAAAACCACCACTTCCATGAGGTTCATTCATAATTAATCCATTCCATTTCCCTAAACAGATGATTGGTGTAGGATCATTTTCGTGTCGCATAAAAGCGAGTGCACAATAAAAGTATGCTGTCCTTTTTTCTTTAGGCACATCTTTTAATTCAAGTAACAGCTTTTCATTATTGCTTTTGTCATTACCATGTTCTCCCGCATAACGAGCTGAATAGATACCAGGTTGCCCGTTTAGTGCTTGAACAACTAAACCTGAATCATCTGCTATCGCCGGTAGTTGAGTCACTTTTGCGGTATGTCTTGCTTTTAAGATGGCATTTTCAATAAATGTTAGGCCTGTTTCTTCTATATCAGGAACATTGAAGCTATTTTGGGCTATAACATCAAATCCAGCATCGGCTAAAAGCGTTTGTAATTCATTGACCTTTCCTTGGTTATTAGTGGCTAAAACAATTTTCTGCATTTAATGACTCCATGATATTAGTTTTATATCGTAATTAGTTAATTAAGTATAGCAAGTAGATGTACGCTTAAATTTTAAAAATCAGGCTCACAACGGAATGTCAGAGTTTCACCGGTTTTAGGATGATTTATTGTTAGATGTTGAGCATGTAACAATAACCTTTTTGACATTGAAAATGCTTCAGGATGAGCATAAAATTTATCGCCTAAAATAGGATGCCCTATAGCTTGCATATGCACTCTTAATTGATGAGAGCGCCCTGTAAATGGAAACAATGCCACCCGAGTTGTATTATCATTATTGCGTGAAATAACTTGATAATGTGTTAATGCATATTTGCCATTTTCATGATCTACCATCTGTCTTGGGCGATTAGGCCAATCACAAATTAATGGGAGTTCGACTTGGCCTGCGTCATCCTTAAGGTGACCGTGGACCACAGCAATATATGTTTTTTTAGGTATACGCTCTCTAAACTGCTTTTTAATTTCTCTATCTGCTAATTTAGATAAAGCAGCAACCATAATGCCACTCGTAGCCATATCTAGACGATGGACTGATTCAACATAACTATATTTTTGTTGTAAACGATGAATAATACTATCTATAAATTGTGGTTTATTTCCTGATACCGACAAAATACCAGGTTGTTTGTTAACCACAACAATATGATCATCTTGATATAAAATAGTTAACCAAGGATCAATGGGGGGATGATATTCCAAAAGCATTTAGTGTGATAATTTGTCAAATTAAATTGTCACACATTCTAACAAACTCGGTAAAAAGTGCCAGTTGAAATAAACTTATTTACTCCAGATTGACTTTTTATTAGCTGAAAACAATTGGCAAAATAGTATGATTAAACTAACAAAAAGATAGCAAGCAAAAATGATTATCATCCATTGCGACATTTCAATAGTTAAGAACGACCAGATTTTTTCTGAACAAGAACCATAAGCATTAAACATGCTTGGTAACCATTCATTTAATGGTAACCAAGAAGGGAATTGGACATTAATTGCACAGGTATCACTTAAATCTGGTTCGAACTGCAAATGGGCATGAAAAGTTGCTAATTCAAACCCCTTAAAAGCGCTAAATAGCCAGATTAATATGCCAGCTAGTCTAAATATTAATTTTTTAGGGTTGATAAGTCCAACGATGCTGCCAAACATAATACCGTAAATTGCACATCGCTGATAAATACATAAAGTACAAGGAGCTAGGCCTAAACCATGTTGAAAATAGAGAGCGGTCAATTCAAAAATAGCGGTGGAAAGAAACAATAAAAACCAAGCAAATCTTCCTCGAGAGTATTGGTTGAGTAAATACAACATACTATTTTATTCCTCCATATTCCGCTATAATCATTTTATATTAAGGTTATTAAAATTAACCAATCTTATTCTTATTACCATTAGTGTAGTTTATTTTTAAGTAATGTAAAACGACTTTTATTTATTAAGGGTGGATTAATCTTTTCTTATGGACTCAAACGTTCAACAAACAAAATTACAAGTCTCATTTGTCACAATCACTGAAGAAAATGTGACACAACGAATTGACAACTTTTTAATAACATACCTTAAAGGTGTGCCTAAAAGTATGATTTATCGCATACTTAGAAAAGGGGAAGTGCGTGTCAACAAAAAGCGGATTAAGCCAGAATATAAATTAACCATTGGTGATGAGGTTCGAATTCCACCTATTCGTGTTTCAGAAAAAACAGTTCCTGAAATTTCAAAAAAACTGAATAAAGTTGCTGATTTAGAAAAATCAATTATTTATGAAGATGATGTGATTCTTGCGATTAATAAACCATCTGGCATTGCCGTACATGGTGGAAGTGGCTTAAGTTTTGGCGTTATTGAAGGATTAAGAGCATTAAGACCTGAAGCCAAATTTTTAGAATTAGTACATCGTATCGATCGTGAAACATCTGGTGTTTTACTTATTGCTAAGAAACGTTCTGCACTAAAAGCATTACATGAACAACTTCGTTTAAAACAGATGCAAAAAAATTATTTAGCTTTAGTGAAAGGTAATTGGCCTTCTGAATGTAAAGTTGTACAAGCACCACTATTAAAAAATGTACTCAAAAGTGGTGAACGCGTGGTTAAGGTAAATGCAGAAGGTAAGCCATCTGAAACACGATTCAAAGTGGAAGAACGCTTTGGTTTTGCAACATTAATAAAAGCTAGCCCCGTAACCGGACGAACGCATCAAATTCGTGTACACACTCAATATGTTAATCATCCAATAGCATTTGATGATCGTTACGGAGATAGCCAATTTGATGAATTATTAGCTAAAAGCAAACTTAATCGATTATTTTTACATGCAGCTAATGTGAAATTTATTCATCCAAAAACTTTACAAGAGATGCAATTACATGCCCCGATGGATAATATATTGCAAAACTGTTTAATCCAGATTAGAAATGATAAATATCAACAATGATTTAAATGAGAAGGTAATCAACAATAATGAAAGATCTTAATTTATATTTAATTAGACATGGTCAAACCGAATGGAATATTAAAGATCAAATGCAAGGATCGAAAAATTCGCCTTTGACAGAAAATGGTGTTTTAGGCGCTCAAATCACAGGAAAGCATCTGAAAAATATACCTTTTATACAAGCCTACTCAAGCCCACAACAACGGGCTAAAGAAACTCGAGATTATATCATTCATGAAAATGACAATGTCATTCCGACTTTTGAACTTGATAATCTAAGAGAAATGGATTTTGGTCTTTGGGAAGGCAAACATGTTCCTTCATTAAAAAAAGAAATACCTGAATTCACGACTTATTTAACCGATCCTGAAAACTTTGACTCATCTATTAACCAAGGTGAAAACTACCTTGATATACTTTCTCGTATGAAAGAAGCTTTAAATGTTATCGTAAAAAATGCACCGCAAGATGAAGGTAATATTTTAGTTGTATCACATGGTACGGTTTTAAGAATATTACTTTGTGTTTTAAATGGTGGAGATTGGCGTAGACATCGTGATGAAGATTATTTCCCACGAGTGTTAAATACCAGTATAAGTGTAGTTAACTATAAGCAAACTGATGATAAGCCTGAAGGGGAATTTTCAGTTAAGTTTTATAATAATGTCGATCATTTAAACAATTAATTACCGTTAATTTTGTCATGTATACTCGGCTAATTAAGTTATTAGCCGAGTAATATTCAGACTACCTTCTGCTATAAGCAGTGTAACGTTTTTGTAATTGTTTTAATTGATTTATTCTTGCGTCAATTTTTGAAATTAATGTTTGATTACCTTTAGCTTGAGCTCTAGCATTGGTTAATAATTGAATTGCTTCTGGGAAACGTCCTTCAAGCGCGATTGATTCTGCCCTTGCACTCATTTCTTGAGCTCTCGATTTTATTCCCCCATAAGCGGTAACCAGTAAATCCCAACCATTAGTATCATCATTGTGATCAAATGTATAACGATGCAATAAACTCACCGCTTGCTGATATTGGCCATCTTTTATATAAGCATTAGCAAGATTTAATTGTAATACAGCATTATCCGGTGATCGTTTTAAGGCAGATTGTAAACGAGCTATGGCTTCTTTATTATTATTACTTTCTAAATTGATATCTGTCATTAAATCAATGTACCAAATATTATCTGGATCATTATCTAATAACGGTTGCAATTGAATTTTTGCTTGAACAAGATTTTTACTTTTGTAATTACTTAGTGCGACGGCATAGGTTAGCGCCTTTTTACCCTGATCGGTATTCAATTTGCGATAATTATCAAGTAATAGTTTAGCAGTATTATTATTTCCCATAAGTATTGCTATTCGGGCCTTAGCTAAATAATAACTTAATGAGGAAGGTACATTTTTTTTAGAATATTGCAAAGAGCGATTGCGCATATCCGATAAACGGCTATTCGGTAATGGGTGAGTCATTAAAATTTCAGGCGGTTTACTACTGAAGCGACTTTGATCAGCCAGCTTTTGTAAAAATTCAGAAGATGCATGAGGATCAAATCCGGCTTTCGCTATGGTTCTAAGCCCAACTCTATCGGCTTCTTGTTCATTTGATTGAGTAAAACTAATCATACTCTGTGTCGAACTTGCCATAGTGGTTGTCATTGCCGCCATACCCGCTTCTGGATTAGCTAATGTTAATAGTAATGAACCTAAGGCTCCTCCCCAAACATAAGGACTATTTTTATTTTGAGCCTCCATAGCGCGAGCTAAATGGCGTTGAGTAACATGCCCAATTTCGTGAGCCATAACCGAAGCTAATTGGCTTTCATTATCAGTATCCATAATTATTCTTGAATGAATGACAACATTACCGCCAAAAAAAGCAAAGGCATTGAGCACATTACTTTTCATTATATAAAAATGGAAAGGGGTTTGAACTGATTCAGATTTAGAAACTAATTTTTTCCCTAAATTATTAATATATTGATTTAAGACAGGGTCATTGGCTATAGGAGCACTGCCTCGTAACAATCGCACATAATAATCACCCATCTCTTTTTCTTGCCCGATGCTTAATGTGGTTGCAGCTGCGGTTCCCATCTCAGGTAGTGTTATATTATCTGCTGCATAAACAATAGGTGTATTTTGTAAGAATAGTGATGTTGATAGTACCAATGCGATTGCTTTTTTTAACATATTTATGACTCATAAAAAAATTTGATTATGAAACATTTTAGCTTAAAAAAAAGACAATATCACTTTGAATTTTTTATCAAATTGAGCTATTTATTTGATAAAGACTATTTAGTTTATTAAATTAAATAATGAAATTATTCAAATACAGCATGGCGAATATATTCTACATCAACGTTTTCAATGTATTTTCGTATGTTAGGATAAACATTGTAGTGATGACCAAATTCAGTTTGCATTAACTCATTAATTGCTTGAGATTTAGTCCAATTTTCAAAAACCAAACGGTACATAGCAATAGTGACGCCGGTACGATCACTACCTTGCCAACAATGGATTAATATCGGTTTAGGGGAGCTATGAATTGCTTTCATTACTTGGATCATTTTCTCATCAGTAATATCACCTGCTCGCATTCGAATCCAAACTTCTGACATCTGTGTATTTTCGACTAACTCTCGATCGCTGTGAAATAGCCGTAAATTTATAATGGTTTTAAAGCCAAGTTTATCAAGCTGCGCTATCTGCTCTACATTGGGTTGCTCAGAGCGATAGACATCATTAGAAACTTGATAAAAATTATCAGGGAGATGTAAAGAATTGATATTAGATTGGCAACCACTAATAATAAAGCACAAGTAACACAATAAGAAAATATTAGTTATTTTGGATATTTTATTACAGGCCATTTGTGCTCCAATATTAAAATCTAATTCTTAAATTTATTGTTGACGTTTTTTAATAAATTCAACGATATCATCAACTTTAATTAATTCTTTATCGCCACCCGCACGATGTTTGTATTCCACTTCACCATTATCAAGGTTACGTTCACCAATAACGATAGTATGAGGAATACCAATAAGTTCGGCATCTGCAAACATAACACCAGGACGCTCTTTACGATCATCAAATAATACTTCAATACCCAGAGCTTGGAGATCGGCATAAAGTTTTTCAGCAGTGGCTTGTACTTTTTCTGATTTATGCATATTCATTGGAATAATGACAACACTAAATGGTGCAATCGCTTCTGGCCAAATAATCCCTCGATCGTCATGGCATTGTTCAATTGCAGCTGCAACAATTCGGCTAACCCCAATTCCATAACAGCCCATGATCATCACATGGTTTTGTCCATCTTCACCTTGGACAGTTGCTTTCATTGCTTCTGAATACTTAGTACCAAGTTGGAAAATATGCCCAACTTCAATACCACGTTTAATTTGTAATGTCCCTTTACCATCTGGGCTAATATCGCCTTCAACCACATTACGAATATCTTCAATGCGAGGTAAAGCGACATCTCTTTCCCAATTGATATTGAAATAATGTTTATGATCAATGTTGGCGCCAGCACTAAAATCACTCATTACTGCCACATCACGGTCAATGATGATTGGCATATTAAGGTTTACTGGTCCTAAAGAGCCAGGTCCTGCATTCACTACCGCGCGAATTTCTTCTTCAGTTGCAAATTCAAGCGGTGATGCCACAATATCAATTTTTTCCGCTTTGATTTCATTCAACGTGTGATCACCACGAACTAATAAAGCTACAAGTTGGTGCCCACTCTCTTTAGTCGCCTTGACCATGAGTGTTTTAACTGTTTTTTCAATCGGTAAATTGAATTGTGCAACTAATTCATCAATTGTTTTGGCATCAGGTGTATCAACCAGTTCCATTGCCTTAGTTGGTGCTGATCGGCTTTGCGTTGGTGCTAATGCTTGTGCCATCTCAATATTAGCAGCGTAGTCAGATTCAGTTGAAAAGACAATATCATCTTCACCACTATCGGCTAATACTTGGAACTCATGCGACCAGTTGCCACCAATAGAACCCGTATCAGCACGCACTGCTCTAAAATTTAAGCCTGCACGAGTAAATACCGCACTGTAAGCCTTATACATATCATCATAGGTTTCTTGTAAAGATTCTTGTGAAGTATGAAACGAATAAGCATCTTTCATAATAAATTCACGCGAACGCATTACCCCAAATCGTGGGCGGACTTCGTCGCGGAATTTGGTTTGAATTTGATAAACATTAAGCGGTAATTGTTTATAGGAACTGACTTCATTACGAAGTAAGTCAGTGATCACTTCCTCATGGGTTGGGCCTAATACAAAATCACGGTCACCACGGTCTTTAATACGTAATAGCTCTGGACCATATTGTTCCCAACGACCACTCTCTTGCCAAATATCAGCAGGCTGTACAACAGGCATTAATACTTCAATTGCACCGGCTTTATTCATCTCTTCCCGAACAATATTTTCAACTTTTTTAAGTACACGATAGCCAGTGGGTAGCCAAGTATATAGTCCAGCGGCAACTTTACGGATCATGCCGGCACGTAACATTAATTGATGGCTTATCACTTCAGCATCAGCGGGTGTCTCTTTTAATGTAGATAGAAGATATTTACTGGTTCGCATAAATTTATCCTGAAAAAAATAATGTACTAATGAATATACTAAAATGTGAGCTAGTTTAGCAGTACCTAACGTAACACTAAAGTAATTTTATTGGTTATTGTTGTTATGATTAAAAATATAGAGTAAATTTAGATAATTATAAGATTAGAAAAATAATAAGGTTGAATATTTTTGAAATTTTTATCTCGTATTGCTCTTATTCTGTTTTGCATGGTTCTATTTTACTATCCATTCAAAATTACCAAATATTATTTAATGGATATGAGTTATGATGAAATTTCAAATGTCGGTTGGCACTTTGATACTTGCAAAACTAAAGATGATGCTTTAGTAAGCAGTAATGATTGCCCGTGTGGTGGATTAATCGAACCGGATGATGGTTTTTACATTAACAACGAAGGATACATGTTCTTGGATAATGAACTCTATGGTAAGGTGACTTTGATAGAAAAACCAAGCTATTTTCAAACGGAGCTTTATACAGGGGGAACATTAAAAATTGAACATATAGATACGGGGTTAATTTGTTACTTCGACTCTGTTATGGATTAAAATTACGGGTATTATAAAATTGTTACTATGATTCTATATAATCACTTTGATATGTTTTTAAACCAAAATTAGGTGTCAAAAACCCCGCTCCTCAACTTTTTTTTAATTTATTTAAGGATAAAAATTTAATCTCAATTATTAGCTTGATTAGCTAATACTTATCACCATAATATAGCATTATATAAGTCATTTTTTATTCATAACTACGTGCATGTCAAAGATTATAAAAGGGATAAAATGGGTTCAGTTTTTGAGATATTTAAAATTGGTATAGGTCCTTCTAGTTCACATACAGTTGGTCCAATGCGAGCGGGTAAGGCGTTTATTGATCAACTGATTGATAATGGGCAAATGCCATTAGTGACAAAAATTGTGGCAGATGTTTATGGTTCTTTATCACTGACCGGCAAGGGGCATCATACTGATGTTGCAATTATTCTTGGATTATCTGGCGAAAAGCCTGATACCGTTAATATTGACCAAATTCCCCATTTTATTCAAACCATGAACCAATGTGGTAAATTACCGATATATAATGGTAAATACCAAATTGATTTTTCAAACGAAAGCATTATTTTTCATTCAACTTTTTTACCATTACATGAAAATGGTATGACGTTAAGCGCTTATCATGATAATGAACTCATCGTCCAGAAAACCTATTATTCAGTGGGTGGAGGAAAAATTGTTGAAGAGGAGCAGTTTGGACAACAACAGCAGAATTCTGTTGATGTGCCTTATCCTTTTTCAACAG
Source organism: Gilliamella sp. ESL0443 (assembly GCF_019469165.1). Lineage (NCBI taxonomy): Bacteria > Pseudomonadati > Pseudomonadota > Gammaproteobacteria > Orbales > Orbaceae > Gilliamella > Gilliamella sp. ESL0443. The sequence goes on from NZ_CP048263.1 coordinate 206,160, forward strand.
CAGCGCAATTATTGAAGCATTGTGATGATAATTCGTTGTCGGTATCGAGTATTGTGTTAAAAAATGAGTTACAACTGCATAGTTATGATGATGTTGTAAATTATTTTTCTTTAGTTGGACAAACAATGCTTAATTGTATTAAACGCGGCATGAATACTGAAGGATTATTACCTGGTGCGCTTAAGGTTCCTCGTCGAGCAAATGCACTTTATCGCCAATTATTGACTAGCAAAAATAATAATGATCCAATGATTATTATTGATTGGATAAATATGTTTGCGTTAGCAGTCAGTGAAGAAAATGCCGCAGGGGGAAGGGTAGTGACGGCTCCTACCAATGGCGCTTGCGGCATAATACCAGCCGTTCTTGCCTATTATGATAAGTTTATCGATCCGGTCTCGCCCGATATTTTTATTCGCTATTTTTTAACTTGTGGAGCCATTGGTTTACTTTATCAAAAAAATGCATCTATTTCAGGTGCTGAAGTTGGTTGTCAGGGTGAGGTCGGTGTTGCTTGTTCAATGGCGGCTGCTGGTCTGGCTGAATTGTTGGGGGGTAATCCTCAGCAAGTTTGTATGGCAGCCGAAATTGGTATGGAACATAATTTAGGTTTAACCTGTGATCCTGTTGATGGTCAAGTACAAGTTCCTTGTATTGAACGTAATGCGATTGCTGCAGTTAAAGCAATTAATGCGACACGCATGGCATTAAGGCGCACTACTGCAGCTATCGTTTCGCTTGATAAGGTGATTGAAACTATGTACGAAACCGGAAAGGATATGAATGCAAAATACCGAGAGACTTCACGTGGTGGGTTAGCAATTACTGTTCACTGTAGTTAATAATGAAGAGTTAATTATGTGAGCTTTTTGCTGTACAATGTAAGTAATCACTCACCGAAGTTACTTTAGTGAGTGATAAATGTTAAGTTATAAGTCTTACCATAATCACTGTTAAAACATTACCACTATTACTCGATGCCACTATTATCTGATTATAAATAAGAGTGGCATATTTAAGTATTACAACAATCTTTTTTGCATCTTTTAATATGCAGATGCATTTAGGAAAATTAATTATTTAGTGCGATTAATCGTTATGCATCTAATTGTTTTCTTAATTGTTGTTTTTTTAAGCTTTCTAAAATCTTGTTATGAATTCCACTAAAACCACCATTACTCATAATCAAAATGGCATCGGTTGGTTTGGCTGATTTTGTTATCATTTCAACTAATAAGTCAATATCAGCTGTCCAATAAGCCGGTTGGATACAGGCATCGACTACATCAGCAACTAACCAAGGTAGTTGTTCTGGTTGGAACATATATATTTCATCAGCGCGACCTAATGATGGAGCGAGTTCATCTTTTGAAATCCCTAACTTCATTGTGTTAGAACGAGGCTCTAATACTGCTAAAATTCGTCGATTTGCACCAATTTTGCTGCGTAATGCTTCTAATGTTGCTAAAATTGCCGTTGGATGATGAGCAAAATCATCATAAATTTCAATGTTATTGACCTCACCATATAGCTCCAAGCGTCTTTTAGCATTTAAAAATGAACCTAACGCTAAACAAGCATCTGCTGGATCTATACCAACATTGTGTGCAGCGGCAATTGCCATTAAGGCATTATGCATATTGTGTTCACCAACTAAAGAATAGTTAACTGTACCCATCTTTTTGTTGTTGTAATAAACATCAAACTGGCTGGCATCATTAGCAATCTTTTTCGCTAACCAACCGTCTTCAGATTCGGTAAAAGATTGTTTACTCCAACAACCTTTTGCTAATACTTGTTTTAAATTGACATCTTCTTGAGGAGAAATTATCAATCCTTTACTTGGTACTAAACGAACTAGATGATGGAACTGTTTTTGGATAGAACTAAGATCATCAAAAATATCTGCATGATCAAATTCCAAATTATTCATAATCAGTGTTTTGGGACAATAATGCATAAATTTAGAGCGTTTATCGAAAAATGAACAGTCATACTCATCCGCTTCAATAACAAAAAAGTTACCTTCACCTAATCTTGCTGATACTTCAAAATTACCCGGAACACCACCAATAACAAAACCCTGTTTATAGCCTTGTTTTTCTAAAATCCAGTTAACCATTCCAGCCGTTGTTGTTTTGCCGTGTGTACCTGCCACAGCAATAACCCAACGGTCTTTTAGTACATTATCATGTAACCATTGTGGTGCAGAGACGTAAGGAATGTTATTGTCCAAAATGTATTCAACACAAGGATTTCCTCTTGATAGAGCATTGCCAATGATAACTAGATCAGGAGTTGGTGTTAATTGTGATGGATCGTCTCCTTCAATAATATCAATATGCTCTTTTTGTAACAGCGTACTCATTGGTGGGTAAACATTTTTATCTGATCCTGTTACTTTGTGACCTAATGAACGAGCTATTAATGCAATACCGCCCATAAATGTGCCACAAATCCCAAGAATATGAATATGCATTTTTTGTCCTTAATGTTGTATAAAATGTACTAATGATAAAACTATTGTATTGCTAATTTTATTTTTATGATTAACTGATCTGATTTTACAGAATCTAGTAATTATAGTCGATCTTAATCGCTTATGCGATAGGCCAAATATGTCTTATCATTAATTTTAGGGTTTGATTTCCTCGAAACTCATTTACATCTAAGTGATAAACAATTTTTGCTTCTTTTATCGTTTGGTCTGGCCACTTTGTTAAATTAACATTAAAACAGATCCCTTCAATTATTGGTCCCCCATTTTTGGGTTCTAATACTAATTTAAGGTGTTTTTCAGCAAATATGCGTTGCTGATGAATAATAAATTCGCCATCAAATGTAGGTTCGATAAATCCTTCACCCCATGGACCAGAGTCTTTTAGTAGTTTTGCAATTGAATAATTAAAATCTTCGTTATTTATCTCGCCATCGGTTTCAATCGTTTGTTCAAGTACCTTCAAATCAAGTTGCTCAGTTATCACTGTTTCTAAAAGATCCCTAAATTTATCTAAATCTTTTTCTTGAATACTTAATCCAGCAGCCATGGCATGACCACCAAAGCTAACCAAAATATCTGGATATCTTTGATTCAATTCATAGAGTACATTTTGTAAGTGAATACCATCTATTGATCTTCCAGAACCTTTCAATAATCCATCTTCTGTCGAAGCGAAACATATCACAGGACGATAATATTTGTCTTTCAATCGTGCTGAGACTATACCAATAACACCTTGATGCCACTCAGGATGATGTACCACTATTGAATTAGGTAAAGAAGGTTTATGTATCTGTTCAACGTGGGATAAAGCTTCTTGATACATCGTTTGCTCAATTAATTTTCGATCACTATTAAGCGTATCAAGATCGGCTGCTTGATTGACTGCACTATCATAGTCTTCACATAGCAATAATTCTACGCTCAGAGACATATTATCCATTCGTCCAGCAGCATTTAGTCTCGGGGCTATATAATAAGCAAGATCTGTTGAGGTGAACGTAAGGGGATCTCGTCTGGAAATATTTAATAATGCTTTAATTCCTTCACAACAATAGCCTGCTCGGATACGGCTAACACCTTGATGGACTAGTATTCGGTTATTTAGGTCGAGTTTTACCACATCGGCAATAGTGCCAAGGGCAACTAAGTCTAATAAGCTAGCAATATTAAATTCTTCTAACTTATGTGTGGTGAACCAGTTTTCCTTGCGTAATTTTGACCGTAATGCCAACATAAAATAAAAAGCTACACCAACACCTGCTAAATGTTTTGAAGGAAAAGTGCAATTTGGTAAATTAGGATTGATAATTGCATCCGCAGGAGGTAGTTTTTCTGGACATAAGTGGTGATCGGTAATAATGACGGTTAAATTCGACTGTTTTGCAAATTCGACCGCCTCAACAGCAGAAACACCGTTATCAACAGTAATAATAAGATCCGCTTTTTGTAAAATTGCTTTCTTTACGACGTTAATACTTAAGCCATATCCATCATCAAAACGATTTGGAATAATATAATCGACAAATTGACACCCCATTTTTTTTAACGCTTTTACCGTTAATGCGGTACTGGTTGCGCCATCGGTATCAAAGTCTCCAACAATCATTATTCGCTCATTGTTTTTCATTGCAGAATAAAGAATGTCAACAGCTTTATTGGTACCATCTAGATTGTCGTAGTTACATAGATTACGAGTGGTATAGTCTAGTTCTTGCATAGACGTTATTCCGCGCAATGCATATACTCGCTGCAACAATAACGGAATGTCATTTGATAATTCTGGTAGCGTTTCGGGTAACTTACGATGTATTAATTTATCTGCTTTCATATGATGAATGTTAGCGCGTATGCGCTAACAATTTTTTGTATTCTATAATTTAAAGGTTATAAATTATACAGTACTAGTTATTAGATTTCTTTTTTAAAATTTCGATTAATTTATCAGCCGGAACGTAACCAGAGACAAGTTGTCCATCAGGTAATACTATTGCTGGTGTTCCACTAATACCTAGTTTTTTACCAACGTTAAATTGCTGTGTTACATAAGGGATCATGCTATTAGCAGGTGAAATTTTATTACCTTTATATGCATTTTCAAAAGCGGCTTTGCGATCAACTACACTCCAAATGGATTGCATATTTTTACCTACTTCACTATCTGCTCCTGCTCGTGGAAAAGCAAAATAGTGAACAGAGATGCCTGCATTTAAATATTGCTCAATATTTTCGTGTAATAATTTACAGTAGTGGCATGTGTAATCGGTAAAAACTGAGATAACATATTGTTCATTTGGAGCTTGATAAACAATGGCATCTTTTTCAATTGATTTCATTAATTTTAAGTTATTGCTGTTGGCAATATTTACTGGTTCACTGCCTTCAAGATTATAGATTGGCCCTTGAGTTAAGAATTTACCATCATCAGTAACATAAAAGATACCATCTGGTGTGGTAACACTTTTTAGCCCTTGTATTGGATTATTTTCGATTGTAATTTCTTTACTAGAAAAACCTAACTTTTCCATTGTTTTTGTAATATCGGCGTTAGAGGCTAATACTGAAGTTGAGATCAATGCTAAACCTAAACTGATTACTAATTTTTTCATTCAATTATCCTTAGTTTATTGAACCGCTATGCGCGAGGATGATGTTTGCTGTGCAACTGTTTTAATCTTTCTGTTGCAACATGTGTATAAATCTGTGTAGTTGATAAACTACTATGCCCAAGTAACATTTGTACAACACGCAAATCGGCACCATGATTAAGCAAATGCGTTGCAAAAGCGTGTCTAAGTACATGAGGCGAAAGGGCTTCTATATTAATGCCCGTTAGTATGGCATAATATTTTATCCTATGCCAGAAAGTCTGTCGTGTCATTTTTTTACCCAATCGACTTGGAAAAAGAACATCAACAGGGCCATTTTTTAAAAGATCGTTGCGCGCATATTTGAAATAGTATTCAAGCCAATAAATAGCCTCTTCACCCAATGGAACTAAACGCTCTTTATTTCCTTTACCAACGACTCTAACTACTCCTTGTCTAAGGCTTACATCGCTAATCTCCAGATTCACTAACTCCGAAACGCGTAGCCCTGTTGCATAAAGCACTTCTAACATCGCTTTATCTCGCAATTCTATTGGATCATCAATACTTGGTGATTCAAGAAGAGCATCAACCTGTAATTCAGTTAGATCTTTGGGTAACTTTTTGGGTAATTTGGGTGATGATAATATAGCTGATGGATCATCCGTACGATAATTTTCTTGATATAAATATTGAAAAAAACGTTTAGTCGCACTAAGTAAACGAGCTGAACTACTTGCTTTATAACCATCTTTAACGCGTTGCAATAAAAATTCCTGCAAATTAATTGATTGCGCAGTGATGAAATTAACTTGCTGTGATTGCAGTGATTGGCTTAAAGCAAACAGGTCGAGTTTATAAGATTCGATAGTATTTTCAGAAAGATTTCGTTCCAACCAAATTGAGTCTAAAAATTGTTCAATTAATATTTTATTTTGTGATGATATCTCTTTATCAGACATTAAAAGCCAACTCTTTTTTCGACGATTTTTCCTATTATATACTAACTGCTAATAACTATTCACTTTAGTTTATGTTGGAAGAATCTTTTGTATCTTTTCTTTAGCCTACGATATACTGCACTATCGGTTATTTTTTATAATAAGTTATGCTGAAACGAAATATTAATCTTTTTATTGTGCTATATGCTTTTTTGGTAATAGGTCTTGAAACTTATATTTATTGGCATACACGACTTCGTCCTTGGCAACCAGGAACACCTATCGGGAGAATGGTTTTTTATTACAGTTTTTTTACCGTGTTGTCTAATCTCATGTTGGCATTTAGCTGTTTGTGGTTAGCCTTTAATCCAAACTGCAATCGATATTTTTTTAAAGTGATTCGATTAAATGGTTTAATCGGAGTAATTATAACGGCTATTGTCTATAATCTAATATTAAGAAGTATTCATAAACCACCGAGTACATTATTACAATTTACTAATGAGAGTTTACATGTCGTTTTACCTATTGCTGGAGTATTAAGTTGGTTAATATGGGGACCATTTCGACGAATTCATTTCAAGGTTATCGTTGGCTCGTTTTTGTCAATGCTAATTTATGGTATTTATATCTTCACAAGAGGTTATTTTACTAATCAATATCCCTATCCTTTTATTAATGTAGTGAAGGTTGGTTACGCTAAAGCGCTTTATTCCTCTGGATTGGTTTTTGTGCTGTTTTTAGTCTTGGCTTTTTTATTATGGGGCATTGATTGTTTTAGGAGACGAATATGAAATTATTTATTTATGAACACTGTCCTTTTTGTGTACGTGCAAGAATGATTTTTGGCTTGAAAAATATTCCGGTTGAGCAGCATGTTTTTCTAAGTAATGATGCTAAATCACCAGAAAGCATGATTGGCGAAAAAATGGTACCCATCTTACAAAAAGAAGATGGTAGCTATATGCCAGAAAGTTTGGATATTGTTGCTTATATCGATAGCAATTATGGCGGTAGCCCTATTTTAACAGGACCTAAAAATCCAAAAATTGAAGCATTGATAAAACAACTTCAACAATATGACTATAAGTTAGAGTGTCCGCGTTATATCAAACTTGGTTTAGCTGAATTTGCTACTCAAGATGCTATTGATAATTTTGTCACAAATAAGAGTAAAAAGATGGGATCGTTTGATGAATGCCTTGCTCAAACTGATTCGTTAATCGCTAAGGTTGCTGATTTATTCACTCAACTTGAATCCTTAATCGCATCGCCTAATGCATGTAATGGCTCGTTATCTTGGGATGATATTTGTTTGTTCCCAATATTACGCAATTTGACATGTGTTAAAGGACTTAAATTTCCGACTAAAATTAGAGAATATTTAGAATCTATGTCTAAAAAAAGTAAAGTAAATTTATTTTTTGATAAAGCTATCTAATTGGAGATATTTGCAGGAGTATTAAAAAGTAATTAGCTAATTTATTGTTAATTATAAGAGTACAAGTTGGAAGAAAACTTGTACTCTTTTTTGTATTAAATCTTCGTTATAAATTTTAAAAAAATAATCAATTAATTGCTTAATACAGGATCAATAATTTCAATCTTATCTTTGCCACCATACACATCATACCAAGGTGTTGCGTATTGTTTTAAGATTTTGTTAAGGTGTTCAACATTTTCACGACCAGTTGTATCTAGCCAACGTTTTAATCCATCTTTACCGCCGTTAGCATATGCTGCTACGCCTTCAAACCAAGTTGCACGACCGCCTAAAATACCACTGTATTTAGCGCCATGTTCGCCAGCAAAAATAAGCTCTTCATGGAAAGTCTTGGTTGGTACACCAGCACTTAAGTAGATAAATGGGCGTGTAGCAGCGTCACTTGCTTGTTTAAAATATTCAGCCGCTTGTTTTTGGGAATATACCACAGGATTATTGTCGTTAAACCCTTCAACATTTTTAAATAGAACTGGCACTTCTACTTTTAAGATATCGATGTAATAGTGATCTTTAGTAAATTCCTTAATAGTTTTGATCACTTTTTGAGGTTTGATTTTGGCAAATTCAGGGCTTTTATCATCAGTCACCACATTATCATAGACAATTGGTTCGACAAATACCGGAATATCAGCGGCTCTCGCTTCATTGCCTAAACGTTCTAAAAAGGCATGTTTTTTATCTAAGATATCTTGAGGGTCATCCGGATTATAATAAACAAGGACTTTTGCTGCATCCGCACCTTTTTTCAATAAACGTTGCAGTGAATCTTCAGGCAAAATATCAGGTAAACGACCAGGAGTATTGGCATCATAACCAGTTTTTTCATAAGACATGATTAAGCCTGCATTTTTATTTTTAGCAGCCATACCTTTGAAACCAAGTTCTTCATCAAGCAAAATGGCACTAACATATTTGGTTAATTCCTGAGAAACAAGCTCTTTAAATTCATAAACCATGTCAATGTGATAACGCTCTTGACCAACGGCATTTTGCATCATTTTTACCATTGAACCACGCTGATCGATTGCTAATGCTGCAATTACGCCATCTTGGTTAGATAATTGTTGCATACGGTTGAATTTTCCACGAGAAATGCGTTTTGTTGCCATTTTAGAACTCTCCATTTGTTAAGATTTTGTTATTGTAGGTATTTGTATGACTAACTATTAATCATTTAGTGCTAGTTTTGATTTTTGTTCACTTTTAGATATTTTCTTTTAAATAACAGTTAGTTCTTGTATAGTAGTACAATTTACTAGACTGATTGTAAACAATTATTTACAAGGATGATTATGTCAAATTCTGCAATTTCCCAAAATGTGAGAACATTAAATAATCAGGATTATAAAACCCTAGCACTTTCAGCATTAGGTGGCGCATTAGAGTTTTATGATTTTATTATTTTTGTTTTTTTCTCAATAACGATTAGCCATTTATTTTTTCCGATTAATATGCCTACATGGTTAAGCCAAGTTCAGACTTTTGGTATTTTTGCTGCTGGCTATTTGATTCGCCCTTTTGGTGGTATTGTGATGGCTCATTTTGGTGATATATTTGGCCGCAAAAGAATGTTTACACTTAGCATCCTATTAATGGCTTTACCAACATTATTTATTGGCTGTCTACCAACTTATGCCAATATCGGTATTTTTGCGCCATTATTACTGTTAATGATGCGATTATGCCAAGGACTTGCCGTTGGTGGTGAAGTTCCTGGAGCATGGACATTTGTTGCCGAACATGTTCCTAAAAATAAAATAGGTCTAGCGTGTGGTATTTTAACTAGTGGATTAAGTTTAGGTATCCTGCTTGGTTCACTGGTATCGACAATAATGAGTAAAAGTATCTCGGTAGAACAAATGAATGAGTGGGGATGGCGAATTCCATTTATTATCGGCGGTATTTTCGGTTTAATCGCTATGTATCTACGTCGTTGGCTAAAAGAAACGCCGATTTTTCTTGAAATTCAAAAGCGTAAAAATCAAGAATTATCAAGAAAGTTGCCAGTAATTACTGTGATTACCCAATATTTACCCCAAACAATTTTATCGATGCTACTTACTTGGGTGTTGTCAGCGGGTATTATGGTGATAATGTTAATGACGCCAATTTTGTTACAAAAGCAATTTGGTTATTCAGCAATTGAAGCTTTGCAAGGGAATATATTGGCTATCATCGGACTGATTATCAGTTGTACGTTTTACGGTATGATGATGGATAAGTTTTCGATGGGCAAAGTACTTGTTGTTGGTTGTATCCTGGCTGCTATCATGATTGCTATATTTTATCTATCACTAGATAATCCGAATCTTCTATTTATCACTTATTCATTAGCAGGTTTTAGTGTTGGAATTGTCGGTTCTTTTGCTTATTTTATGGTTAAAGTGTTTCCAACTCAGGTGCGTTATAGCGGTGTGTCGTTCTCATTTAATATGGCTTATGCCATAGCTGGTGGCTTAACGCCATTACTAATCTCATTTTTTAGTGATTTTGTGAGTAAAATGGCGCCCGCTATTTATGTTGTTGGATTATTTGTGTTAGGTGCATTGATCGGGCTATTTTTATTAGTCAATAATAATAGCCAAAAATATATAGCAAAAGATATCTCTTAACATTTAATAGATAATAAAAAAAGTTGAGGAGCGGGGTTTTTTAAGTTCCTCAACAGTTATATTTAGCTTATTTTACTGCTTTTTCCCAGCTCAATAGTTCGAATGACTCCAGCTTTCACGCTTCGTTGTAACCCTGCTGCAAAATCACTATTATTTAGTTCATACAAACTATGTATTCCAACTCCGGCTGGCGAGTTATTAATATCCAGTAATTGTCTTGGATGTTTTTGACTTAATTGAAGCATTGAGGCTGCGCCGTGTAAATTTTCGATCGCAATACGTTTGGCCATATCTCGGGGCAATCCAACTAAAACTCCAGCATCAACTAACGATTCATAAAAATAATAAATATAATTCGGTCCTGCAACAGCATAGCCAGTAAAAATATCAAGCAGTGATTCGTCAATATATTCAAGTTTACCAAAACTTTTGAAGAATTGGGTGACGGACTTTTGTTTTGCAACAGCCTGATCATTCTCGTCGGTAGCAATACCTGAATAACCAAAACCTGTATCGGTAAGTGTATTTGGAATCGTTCTAATAACAGGAAGATCAACTTTTAAGGATTGTTTTATTTGGGCAATTGTTACTCCAGCAATGATTGAAATGATAACAGTCTCTTTAACATCCAATTGTTGAACTATCTTACTCCATGCATCTTGAGGTCTAACACCCAATACAATAATATCTGCATTGACGATTTTGCCAGTTGGGGTAACGCCATAAGTTGAATGTAAATAGTCTAAGCGAGATTTAACAATATCGTTCACTAATATATTTTGGGGTTCATATGTTTTATTTTTTATCAAAGCGCTAATAATCGCTTCAGACATATGGCCACTACCGACAAATAAAATTTTACTCATACTGATAGTTCCTATTTATAATTGGCTAAAGATCATTACAACACCATAAGTTTCACTGGCAGGTACGATAATCGTATCATTCTGTAAATTGTATTTAACTTCCCCATTTTCTAGTGCTTGTTGGGTTTGCGCTAATGATTTTGTTGTGAAGCCTAAAGCAACTTTACGATCTTGGTCGTTATTCGCTTTACTTACTGACGAGCCAAAAAGATGCTGTATTGCATTTGGTGTAAGGTAATCAATAAATTTATCTTCAGCTTTTAGACGTACGCCTCCGTCAATTTCGATAATGTTTGCTGAAGGGAAAGTTTTTTCAAGCAAGTTAATTGAGGAACGGGGTTTTTGAGCTTCAATAATGATTTGATTAATATTTATTACACCATTTGGGTGCGTTTGCCACTCTTTACGCCAAACGAGTTCCGGGGTCAGTTGGTCGCAAAAAAAGATCTGTCCATTTGGTGTATAGGAAGGGTCTAATCTGACGGTTTTAAAACGCGCCTCAGGTTTAGTGCCATCATTTAATTCGACAGGTCTAAAAAAGGATTTAGGACCGTCACCCTCAACTTTTATACCTTGGCTAACTAGTTGATGATAAAGTTTGTTGGCATCTTTGGTTTTGAAAACCAACCCAGTTAGCCCGTCAGCAAAACACCAACTTTTATCTACTTTACCCGCATTTTGAGGTTCAAAACCTAAAAGCTCAAGATATGTGGTCGTAAATATCGCTAAATTGTTACTTGTTCCTAGTGAATGGTGGCCCCTTGGGGTTGTTGTGAATCCCAGTTTTTGATATTGAGAATTTGCTTGATCGAGCTGATCTGATACGGTGATTACAACATGATCAATTTGTGGACTAAGTGTTGTCATTATATTCACTCCTTAAATATGAATAGCGGGAGACATATCAATTAATCGATGTGGATTCCATCCTTTACCAGGAACCGCATCAAGTAGATCTTTGGTATAAGATGCTGTCGGATTTAGAAAGACTTGTGATGCGATACCTTGCTCGACGATGTTTCCTGATTTCATTACAATAATATGATCACAAATTTGTGCAGCAACTCGCAGGTCATGGGTGATAAATAGAACCGTTAAATCCAGCTTTTTTTGTAATTGCGTTAATAGTTCAAGAACTTGTGCCTGAACTGAAACATCAAGCGCCGATACCGGTTCATCAGCAATCAATATTTTCGGCTCTAATGCTAATGCTCGAGCAAGGCCTATTCGTTGCCTTTGTCCTCCTGAAAATTCATGAGGATAACGGTTTAATGCCTCGCTTTCCAATCCCACCATGTTGAATAACGCTTTTGCTCTTTTGATGGCTTCGTGTTTGTTTGTTCCGTGAAGTATTGGTCCAATCGTAACTTGATCGCCGACTTTTCGACGTGGATTTAATGACGCATAGGGATCTTGAAAGACCATCTGAATATGGCGTGAATATTGTTTAAGTTTTTTCCCTTTTAAATTGGCAATATCTACATCTTCAAAGTTGATTTGACCGCTGTCTATTTCTAATAATTTAATAATGCATCTGGCTAACGTTGATTTACCTGAGCCGCTTTCTCCCACAACGCCTAAAGTACTACCTTTATGTAACTTAAAGCTAACATTATTAACCGCATAGGTTGTACGTCGGTTTTGCTTAAAAAAGCTATGATTGTGATACGTTTTTGATAGGTTGTTCACTTCAAGAATAATCTCTTTATTAATACGTCGAACATCCCCAGGAGTAAGGGGAGGGACAGCGGCTATTAACGCTTGTGTATAAGGATGTGTTGGTGAATTTAATACGTCAGTCGCTAAGCCTTGCTCAACGAGTTGTCCTTTCTGCATAACCGCAATACGAGTTGCAATATCAGCAACTACACCAAAATCATGAGTAATGAATAATACTGCGGTACCTTTGCGTGATTGTAGTTCGCGAATTAATTCTAATATGCATGCTTGAGTTGTGACATCTAAAGCTGTTGTTGGTTCATCAGCAATCAAAATAGCGGGTTCTAATGCTAATGCCATAGCAATCATGGCACGTTGACGCTGGCCACCAGAAAGTTGATGTGGATAAGCTTTAGCAACAGACTGCGGATTGGGCATTTGCACATCCGTTAATAATTGGATAACTTTCTGATTAATCTCTTGTTTATTTAACTTAGTGTGGATAGTGAACATTTCACTAATTTGATTAGCGATGGTTTTTAATGGATTTAGCGCAGTCATCGGGTCTTGGAAAACCATACCAATATGCGCACCACGAATTTTACGCATTTGTTCATCATGGTAAGTGAGTAAGTTGTTTCCGTCGTAATCAATCTCACCTTGAGAAGCAATAATACCGTCAGGTAATAATCCCATGATTGCATTGGATAATAAAGATTTACCCGAACCACTTTCACCAACAATACATAGGATTTCGTTAGCATAAAGATCGAGTGACACATCATTAACCGCATATTTTCGATCCGAACCATGAGGCAAATCTAGGGTTAAATTTTTAATTGATAGTCTTTTTTGATTCATCGTTTTTTTAACCTTGGATTGAGTGCATCATTTATTCCTTGTCCAACTAATGATGCAGATAAAACGGTTAGCAATATTGCAATGCCAGGAATAGCTGAAACATACCATTGTTGACGTAATACTAGTCGTCCATTACCGACCAGATTTCCCCATGATGAGATATTGGGATCGGAAAGGCTTAAAAAGGCTAGCGCACTTTCCATTAATATCGCGGTTGATAAAATAACACTGGCATACATAATTACTGGCGGTAATGCGTTTGGTAAAATCTCTTTAAACATGAGTCTAGTTGAGCTCATGCCTATGGTTTTTCCCGCCTGCACAAATTCACGATTGCGTAATGATAAAAATTCTGCTCGAGTTAACCTTGCAACGGGTGGCCAAGAAACAACACCAATTGCAATCACCACAATATTGATTGTTGAACCAAATACCGCAACAGCAACGAGTAATAGTAAAAAGTTAGGTAAAATCTGGAATGCTTCTGTAAGGCGCATCAGTATGTCGTCAACCCATCTTCCGTAGAATCCTGAAATAGCACCAATAACCACACCAATAATAATTGCTATGAATGTTGAGATGAGTCCGATAATCAGTGATACTTTTGCACCATGAAAAAGCTGGGCAGCGATATTTCTTCCTGCCTGATCTGTTCCCAGGATAAATTTAGGATTTGTAAAAGGCCATTGTAAGGGGCGGCCAGCTAAGCGAAGCGGATTTCCAGGAAAAAACCAATCTGCGCTTAATGCAATAATGATAATTAATAACAGTAAAATTGTACCAATTCTAGCAATTGGGCTACGGAAATAGTCTTTTAATATCGCCATCATTAATGTCCTGTAATGCGTGGATCGAGCTTTGCGTAAAGCATATCGACAATAAAATTAATAATGATAACGAGTATTGCTGAAACAAATACTACGCCAAGTAAAGTGTTTAGATCTCTTTGTACTACAGAATCATAGGCAAGTCGTCCTAATCCAGGAATGGCAAAAATGGTTTCAATAACCACCGAACCGCCTAACATGGTGCCTGCTTGTAGACCGATTAGTGTTATCATTGGTAACATGGCGTTACGTAGTATGTGATTAACCAGTATCTGGCGGCTACTTAATCCTTTTGCTTTAGAAGTTTTAACAAAGTCTAAGGTCGATACTTCAAGTAATGAAGCGCGCATAATGCGTAAATAGATTGCTAGATAAACTAAAGCTAGGGTGGTAGTTGGCAAGATTAAATACCATGCAATATCAAAAAATGCTGAAATACCCGTTAATGATTCGCCGATACTGCCAAACCCACTAGGTGGTAACCAATTCAAATAAATTGAGAAGAAGACAATTCCCATGAGAGCTAACCAAAATGAAGGTGTTGAATAAAATATTAGTCCCAATATTGAAATTAATGTATCTTGCCAGCGGTTCACTTTTTGAGCGGATAAAATGCCAAGGATTGTACCGAAGGTAAACGCTAAGAACATTGCGCAAACCATCAATAGTAATGTAGCCGGTAAACGTTCTAAGATCATATGGCTAACTGGCTTATTATATATTGCAGATTGCCCCAAATCTAAATGAACTAATCGCCATAAATAGTTGATTAATCGTGAACTTGTTGATTGGTCAAGTTCATATTGATGACGCATTTCATCAATAACGCTTGACTCGGCACCACCAATTTGGGCAAGTAAAGCATCCACTGTATCGCCAGGCGCCAATTGTAATAATAAAAATAGCGCAATTAGTATGATAACCAGTGCTGGAATCGTGGTTAATAATCGTCTAAGTGCTAAAGTCAGTATATGCGTCATCATTTCACCTTAACTTAGTGTTCTATCCATACATCAAACCAACTACTTGATGGCCAACGTGCTGTATTATGATGATTGTGTACTTTGTTATTAATCACTGAGATGAATTCACGTTCTGTTGCGAACCAGAGTGGTAGTTCAGTATTCACGACATCAACTAGTTGACCATAAAGTGCTTTACGTTTGACTGGATCTATTTCAGTTGCGGCACTATCGATTAATTGGTCGACAGCATCTGATTTCCAGCCATATTGATTTGTCCAAGGTGCTCCTTCAGGACTGCCAGAACGTAACCAAACAGTTGTCGAAACTGCTGGATCGCCTCTATATTGGTGCCACCCTGTAGCAATATCAAAATCGTGGAGTTTATAAACGGCATTTAAAGCGCCAGCAGTGTCGAGATTAACGATAACCACATTAATGCCGATTTCAGCTAAAGATTGTTGGATAAATGTTGCAAAAAGTGGAACATCTTCACCATTATTAATATGGACTAATTTTAAGGTAAAACGAGTGCCGTCAGCTTTTCGTGGATAACCCGCTTCATCTAATAATTGTTCAGCTTTTTCTCTATCAAAAGGGTAAACAATTTTACTGTCTTTAGGGTAAAAAACGTTTGATGATGGAATAATACCGGTTGCAGGCTTACCAAATCCGTATAAAAAGTCATCGATGAAGAAAGGAATATCGAGTGATTGAACAATTGCTTTGCGAACGTTTAGGTTAGCAATGATCGGATTGCGGAAGTTAAATTCTAAAGTATTATTGAAAATATTTGCTTGAGAACCTTTTGTTAAAACCTCAAATTTTGAGTTTTGTTTGAATCGATTAATATCAGCAAGGCTTAATTTTGAGTATGCACTTAAATCAATTTGTCCACTTTCAAGTGCAGCTGATGCTGAAGAGTTATCGTTAATAATGCGCCAGATTATTTTATCTAAATAAGGATATCCTTTTCGCCAATAATCAGGATTGCGTTCAACAATAATATGTTGTCCTCGTTGATATTCAACGAACTTGAATGGCCCAGTCCCTACGGGTGCGGTGTTATAAGGATTATTTAATACATCGGTACCTTCGTACAAATGTTTGGGAACAACATAGCCAAGATCAACTAAAGCTCTTAATAGTAAATCTAATGGCATTGGACGAGAATAATTGAATACCACTGTATGGTCATCAGGTGTATCGACAGAGGTTAAATTAAGTTGTAATGCAGTTGAGAAATTTAATCTTTTTTTCCAAAATTCTAATGCGTTATATTTTACATCTTGTGATGTAAAGGGTTTACCATCGTGCCATTTGACACCTTCGCGTAATTTGAATGTTATTGTTTTTCCATCTGGTGAGGAAGTCCATGATGTAGCAAGAACAGGAACAATTTGGCCATCTGCATCGAGATCAACTAATGATTCAACTACTTTTCCTGATACTTCATATACACCCGTTGATGCACGTAAAGCAGGGTTAAGAACCCTTTGTTCTCCAGAATAATGGACAACTAGTGTTCCACCTCGTTGTGGTGTTTTTTCATCCGCCACCGAATAAAATGGCAACAAAATTGACAGTAGTCCTATAATAAATATTTGTTTAATATTGAATAATTTCATGTATGCTCCTTGTTGTCACCATATTTTCGGTATTTATAACAATGAAAATTTTTAGGATTTAACTATAAAAATTTTTAGTAAATTTGAGAAATGCCGATATCGCATATTTATATTACTTTTAGTTATATATTTACTCGCGAGGCTAACTTGTAGAATTTTTATGATCACCAGTTTTTTTAGATGTTTAGGATAAATATCGCATATACACAATAAATTAAAAATAATTCTCATTTTTATTGATAATTGTGAAATAGCGCATATTTTTTCTAAATAAATAGGCTAAAATAAAAGCAGTTATGTTTTTAAATTGTAATTATCTAGGAGAAACAAATGAAAGCTGCAGTTATTAGACAAGAGTGCGATGGTCAAGTTGAAATTAAAGATATCCCTGTACGCCCTTTAGAAGCAGGGGAAGCTTTAGTTGAGGTTGAATATTGTGGACTTTGTCATACCGATCTTCATGTTGCAGCTGGAGATTTCGGTAAAAAACCTGGTCGTGTAATTGGTCATGAAGGTGTCGGTATCGTGACTAAAATTGCGCCTGATGTAAAAAGCTTGAAAGTTGGTGATCGTGTCAGTATTGCATGGTTCCATGCAGGTTGTGGTACTTGTGAATATTGTATTTCCGGTAACGAAACATTTTGTCGTAGTGCATTAAATTCTGGTTATACTGTTGATGGCGGTATGGCTGAGCAATGTATTGTTAAAGCTGATTATGCGGTAAAAGTCCCTGATGGATTAGATCCAGCTCAAGCAACAAGTGTAACTTGTGCGGGGGTTACCACTTATAAAGGAATTAAGGTAGCTGATACTAAACCAGGTCAATGGCTCGCAGTATTTGGAATTGGTGGTCTTGGAACGTTGGCTATTGAATATGGTAAGAATGTTTTTAATAACAAAGTTGTTGCTATTAGTAACAGTGATAGCCAGTTAGAATTGTGTAAAAAACTTGGTGCTGATTTAGTTGTTAATCCTAAAAAGGTGGAAGATGTTGGTGCCTATATTAAAGAGCATACAGGTGGTGGTGTTCATGGTGCAGTTGTAACTTCAGTTACTAAAACTGCATTTAATCAGGCTATAGGTTCTGTTCGTCCATTAGGTCGTGTTGTTGCATTAGGTCTTCCTTCTGAAACAATGGATTTAAGTATTCCTAAGACAGTTTTAGATGGTATTCAAGTTTTAGGTTCGCTAGTTGGTACACGTGAAGATTTAGCCGAAGCATTTCGTTTTAGTGCTGAAGGTAAAGTTGTGCCAATAGTTGAAAAACGCCCATTTGAAGATATCAATAATATGATTGATGAAATGAAAGCGGGTAAAATTCGTGGTCGTATGGTTATCGATATGAAAATGAAGAAAAAATAATAATTATCATTGAATTGTTAACAGTCAGCTTTATGCTGACTTTTTTATTAAACAGAATGTTAACTATTTTATAATTTGTATGACTTTTTTTAGATTAAGAATAATCTTTCTTGTGTTTTATAAATAAAACCCTATCATAAGCCAATTTTGCTTGCTTAATTGATAGATTTAAGGGGTTGTTTATGTCTGAGCACAATTTAGAGAATAATTTGCGGAAAGATTTGGGTTTACTTTCTGCACTATCACTAGTTGTTGGAATGGTTTTAGGGGCTGGTGCCTTTATGAAACCGCCAGCGGTACTAGAAGTAGCTGGGGATTATAATTTTGCATTGTTAGCTTGGATAATCGGTGGTGCTTTTTCTATTTGTGGTGGTTTAACACTCTGTGAATTGGGCGTTATGTTCCCGAAAACAGGTGGCATGTTGGTTTATTTAGAAAAGATTTATGGTGCAAAAGTTTCACATCTATATGGTTGGATGATAACCGTTTTATTTGCGCCATCATTAGTAGGCGCATTGGTAGGATATTTTAGCTCAGTTTGTTGTTTATTATTTGATATCAATGATTCTTATCGATTGGCGGTTAGTGCTGGGGTTTTGGGGTTCATTGCATGTATCAATTCAATAGGGGTTAAACAAGCTGGATATCTGCAAACCATCGCTACTTTTTGTAAACTCATTCCAATTTTGTTGTTAGCAATATTTGGATTATGGAAAGGTAATGGTCAAGTTGCATTATTTAGTTCAAGCGGCCAAGGAATTGAAACTACTGCGCCATTTGCAGTAGCAATATTGGCAACCTTGTTTGCTTATGATGGTTGGGCGCAAGTAGCGTCCGTTGCTGGTGAAATTCGTAATCCATCAAGAGTGTTACCCAAAGCCATTATTCTCGGCATTATATTTTTAGTAATAGTTTATGCCTGTATTAATATTGCATTATTCAAAATATTTCCTGTAAAAGAGATGGTTACGCTTGGACACGATGCATCTGCGGTGGCTTCACAACGAATGTTTGGACATTTAGGTGGTAATTTAGTTGCAGTTGGCATTATGGTTTCAATTTTAGGCGGTATCAATGGTTATATCATGACGTTATCGCGAACTATGTTTAGTATGGCGGAACGAGGTACAATTATTGGAGCACGTTTTTTAAGTACTATTGATGAAGATAGCCGTTCTCCGGTTAATGCCATTATTGTTTTGGTCATTTTTTCATTTTTGTATTCAATATTACTAGATGCTGATCGGTTATCTGAGATTTCAATGTTTGCGATTTGGGTATTTTATCTACTTACTTTTGTTGGTGTGATTATTGCCAGAAAAAAATATGCTGACGTACCTAGGCCTTATAAAGTTATCGGTTATCCTATTATTCCCATTGTGGCTATAAGCGGAGCAGCTTATGTTATTTATGGTATGTTGATTTATCAAACTGTAAACGGTATTGCTTCAATCTGTTTGACATTAATAGGCTTACCTTTGTACTACTATTATCACAGAAAAAATCATAATAAAGAGCTTTCGCTTGGTGAAATGAAAAAATATCGTGTCAAAACACAATACGTTATTGCTTGTGGAACTTTAATCGTTATAACTGCATTAATTGTGTATGGTTATATCATCAATTGAAATATATTCCTTAATAAATACATTCAATAAACCGACTATTGTCGGTTTATTTTTTTAAACTTAGATATAACTTGAAATTAAGCTATAAATATTTTGATCATAATAGTTGCCATTAAGATATTCTGCTTGTTTAAGTGTTCCTTCATAATCAAAACCACAACGCTTAGCGACTTGATTACTTTTTAAATTAGTGACAGAACATTTAATGACAAAACGTTTAATAAGTTTTTTATCGCATAATAATGTGTGAGTGCTTGGATAGCTTGTGTAATAATACCCTTTCCTTGTGCTTTGCTATCTAGCCAATAGCCTATATAAGCTGTTTTATTGCTTTTATCAATGTGGTTAAAGGAAAGTAATCCAACTGGTATGTTATTATTTAAAATAACATAGGTTTTAGTTTCATCTCGTTGATGTTTATTAAAACAATCTGCTAAAAAGTTAGCCGTATCTGACTCGCATTTGTTTGGCCATGCCATAAATTGACTGAACAAAATACGATTTGAATCAATAATGTGATATTGGCATAATGAGCCGTTGCGGTTTTTAGATAAATATCTTCAGTGACATAAATTTTATTTTGTTGGTTATCATCCATTTTTTATTCCTTTAAAAAACAACTATACAATGACTATTTTTATAAAATTGCCAGACTGATTAGTCTGGCAAATTAGATGGATTTTAATCGATACAATATTATCTATTAATCATTATGGATATCGCTTTTCGGTTTAGCTACATAGTTATACACAACTAATAAAGCGAAGATACCAACAATAATCATCATGATAACATCTTTATTAAACCATTTTGCCATATTACCAAGTAAAATGCCTACACCACAAAAATCGACATCAGAAAACGTTGTATTGGCAAAACCAAGTGATCCTAACACAGGTAATAATACCACAGGTAAGAATGTCACTAATAAACCATTAGCAAATGCGCCAAGCATTGCGCCTCGACGTCCCCCCATTGCATTACCAAATACACCAGCAGTTGCACCACAGAAGAAATGTGGAACCACGCCCGGTAAAATCAGTACGGCGTTAAGTTGACCTAGGACAAATAATCCGACTAATCCACCTAAAAAGCTGAATAAAAAGCCAATTAATACGGCATTAGGGGCATAAGGAAATACGACAGGACAATCTAAAGCTGGTTTGGCATTCGGGACTAATTTTTCTGAAAATCCTGTAAATGCAGGGACAATCTCGGCAAGAATTAAACGTACGCCTTGCAATATGATAAAGACACCCGCTGCAAAAGTAATCGCTTCAATGATGGCATAAACTAAATAATTATCACCATTGCTAAGATTGCTTTCAACATAATTTGAACCGGCAAATACAGCTAAAATAAGGTAGATAATCATCATGGTTAACGAGATTGAAATTGAACTGTCACGTAAGAAGCTTAAGTTTTTTGGCAAATTCATCTCTTCGGTTGAACGAGATCCTTTACCAACTGCCATTCCAAGCCAACCAGCTAAGACATAACCTAGCGTACCAAAGTGACCAAATGCGACATCGTCATTACCAGTAATTTTGCGCATTTGTGGTTGAGCTAAAGCGGGAAAAAACGCCATAATAAGCCCTAAAACTAATGCACCTGTAAAGACCAATTGCCAATCTTTAAACCCTGAGACAGTTAAAATAATACTAATCATACAAGCCATATAAAAAGTATGATGGCCAGTTAGAAAGATGTATTTTAAACGAGTAAATCGGGCAACGATAATATTTGCAATCATGCCAAACGCCATAATTAAAGCAGTTGCTGTGCCATACTCATTTAATGCCATTGAAACAATAGCTTCATTGTTGGGAACAATTCCTTGTAGTTTAAATGCTTGTTCAAACATTAAGCCTAAAGGGGTAATGGCACTGATAAGCACTGTTGCACCACCGCCTAATACCAAAAAGCCTAAAATAGTTTTAATGGTTCCTTTAACCGTATCGGCAAACGATTTACGTTGAGCCAATAATCCTACCATTGCGATTAAACCAACAAGTACCGCTGGAACTTTTAGGATATCAACAATAAATTTTACTATTTCCTGAATCATAGTAACACCTCAAAGTTTGCTTAGTTTTTGGCAAAATGTTCAACGAGTTTCTTTTCCAAATCGTTGATATCAATAATATTATTTAATACTACTAATTTTTCAGTTGGAATTCCTGAGCTGGTAGCGAGATCTTTTGTCATCACGAACAAATCAGCTTGATCGGGTGTTGCTGAAGCTAGATCAGCGTGAGTGACTTCTGCATCAATGTTTAGTTTTTTGAGTACTTTTTTGATATTCATTTCTACCATAAAACTACTACCAAGTCCTGAGCCACAAACTGCCATAATTTTCATATTGTTTATCCTTTTACTTATACGTTGGAAATTAATATTGTTTGATAACCGCCAAAATTTCATCACGATTTTGCGCATTGAAAATTTTCTGGATATCGTCAGATTCGCCAAACAGTACCGCCAATTGAGTTAACATTTCGATATGGCTGGTACTATCGTTAGCGGCTAATAGAGTGATTAAATAGACTGGATCGTTTTCTTCGGAATTAAATTTAACGCCTTGTTTAACCAGTAACATCGATAGGCCTAATTGGTTTACGCCTTGTTCTGGCCTTGCATGAGGCATTGCAATTCCGGGTGCCAAAACATAATAAGGACCTATTGATTTGTGTAGTTCAAAAATAGCCTTAATATAATCTGATGTAATTGTTTTATTCTTTAATAATGGCTCAGCACAAAGTGTTATCGCTTCTTGCCAATCTTCGACTGAATCAACAACATTGACTGTTTCATTAGTTAACCATGTACCTAACATTTTACCTCCATTAAGACCGTTAATCATTTTGATAATCTGTTAGAAAATTATCATATTAAGTAATAATAGAAATCAAAAATTGTCAGAAATGTGATAGCGCTATCAAAGTTAGAAAATTTTTTTTCGATTGTGTGACATAGATAACATTTTTAATGTATTAATTCTAAACTATTCCGCTTTGACATACTAGAATTAGAAAAAAGTCACAATTTAGCTATAAACTGCTTGATGCATTGTAGATGATTATTGAGTAATCTTCTGTTTTTTAATATCTTTACAGCAAAAATTGTATGCGTAAATGAATATATAAATCAAATTCAATCGGGATGAAAGATGCAGGATACTAAAAAACGTCGAAATACAGGGCAGATTACTTTATTTGATGTTGCTAAATATGCTGGCGTGGGAACAATGACGGTCTCTCGGGCTTTACGCACGCCGGAAAGGGTATCAGATAAGCTTCGACATAAAATTCAATTAGCTGTTGAGACATTGGGCTACAAGCCGAATGTCGCCGCCAGTTTATTAGCATCAGCCAGCGCCAATCGAGTGATTGCCGTTATTACCACTCGAATTTATGATTATTCGGTAAGAATATTGCTTGATTCGCTACAGACACAGTTAGCTAAAGAGGGGTATACCACACTTATCATTGAATCTTATCATTACCATAAACAAGAGTCCCAACTGTTAGAGACACTTTATAGCCATAATCTTGAAGCTGTCTTGCTGTTTTATGTTGAAAATGATGAGCTGATAAAAAAAATTGTTCAAAATAAAACAATCACCGTAATGAATATCGGTAAAAAATATGATGAATCAATCGATGTTGATGTTGGCTTTGATGATAGTTTAGCGATGTATAAATTAACAGAGCATGTGATTAATAAAGGGTATCGAAATATTGCCTTACTTTGTGCAAATCAGCAATATCATCTATTTCAACAGCGTTTACATGGTTGGCATAAAGCGATGCTCAATTATCACTTGCCGACTCATCGTATCATTCATGCCGCCAAACCAGCGAACTTTAGTACCGGCGCACAGTTGCTTGCCGATATTTTGTTAAACTGGTCTGAGGTTGATGCGTTAATTTGTACTACCGACGAATTGGCTTGCGGTGTGCTATATGAGTGTCAACGGCGACATATTCGCGTTCCTTATCAATTGGCCGTCAGCGGTTTTGGTGATAATGAGTTTAGTGAAGTTTGCTTTCCGCCGTTAACCACTGTTGCAATACCGTCTAAACAAATTGGCGAATACACAGCGACGTTATTGCTAAATAAATTAAAAAATGGGAAGCCAATTAAATTGGAAAGCACGGAGCTTTTACCGATCATAAAATCACGAGCCAGTTTGTAATAAAAAATAATAAAAGAGATAATAAAAAAGCCTACTCAATGAGCAGGCTTTTTTATTTAAAATTGGTCGGCGAGAGAGGATTCGAACCTCCGACCCACTGGTCCCAAACCAGTTGCGCTACCAAGCTGCGCTACTCGCCGTTAGGATGCGCATAATACTGCGCTAACCTCGATGTGTCAATAGTTACCCCTAAAAATTATAATGATAATTTTTATTTTGTGAAAGGAGCGGGGGTTTTGCCAATTCTTTGGTAAAACTCGACGACAAATGCTTCGTAACGTTGATTGGCAACCGCATCACGAATTTCAGCCATTAAGCGTTGATAATAACGTAAATTATGAATGGTATTGAGCCTTGCCCCTAATATTTCGCCACATTTATCTAAATGATGAAGATACGATTTCGTGTAATTTTTACAGGTATAACAATCACACTCAGGATCAAGCGGTGTGGTGTCATCTTTATATTTGGCATTACGTATTTTAATGACCCCATTAGTAACAAATAGATGCCCGTTACGTGCGTTACGAGTTGGCATCACGCAATCAAACATATCAATACCACGACGAACGCCTTCAACTAAATCTTCTGGCTTGCCTACACCCATTAAATAACGTGGTTTATCAGCAGGTAACTGTGGACAGGTGCCCTCTAAGATTCGATGCATATCGGCTTTAGGTTCGCCAACAGCTAATCCACCGACTGCATAGCCGTCAAAACCAATTTCGGTTAATCCTTTAATTGAGATATCACGTAACTCTTGATGTATACCACCTTGTACTATACCAAATAGGGCATTTTTATTGCCCAATTCGTCAAAACGTTGGCGACTACGTTTTGCCCATCGTAAAGACATTTCCATCGATTTTTTGACATAGTCCCACTCGGCAGGAAATGGTGCACATTCATCAAAAATCATCACGATATCAGAACCAAGATCATATTGAATTTCCATTGAAATTTCAGGTGATAAAAAGATTGAATCACCATTGATAGGATTACGGAAATAGACGCCTTCTTCTTTAATTTTTCGAATATCACCAAGACTAAAAACTTGGAATCCTCCAGAGTCGGTTAAAATCGGGCCTGGCCACTGCATAAAATCATGCAAATCACCGTGTTTACGCATAATTTCTTGTCCAGGTCTTAACCATAAATGGAAAGTATTACCCAATAAAATTTGTGCACCTGTTGCAGCGACTTCTTCTGGGGTCATACCTTTGACGGTACCATAAGTGCCAACTGGCATAAATGCGGGTGTTTCAACTGTATATTCAACACCACGACGATCGAACTTCATTCGTCCACGACGAGCTAAGCCGTCAGTATTATCTAGTTCAAATTTCATTTTTTTGTGTTAACCTCTTGCGACCAAATAAACAGTTTGGCGCTAATTATTGATATAATACGTTATCGTATTATTTTTGCGGTGCGTAGTTTATCGTGCTGAACCTAAATAGACAATATCTATAAGGATCTTTGAGCTTTTGAAATATATTATTTTCTTATTTGTCGTAATGTTAGTTGGATGTCAAAATCAAATACAGCCAACTATCATTTCATCTGAACGAATTAAAGCATTATCTGACTCTGATATATTAGCTATTAGTCAACAAGCTTGCATTGAAAATGATAAGAAGGCAATTGTTGCACCCGATTATCATTTTCTTAGTAAGAGATTATCTAATCTTACCAATAAGTTACCTAGAAAAATAAATAATATTGAATTAAGTTACAAAGTTTATCTTGATAGTCAACCTAATGCTTGGTCTACAGCTAATGGCTGTATTCGAATAAATAGTGGATTGATGAAATTACTTGAAGATGATGAGTTACAAGCTGTTATTGCTCATGAACAGGCTCACATTGCACTAAAACATGGAATAAGTTTATTTAGACAAGCGCCTTATATTGAGATTACTGATAAATCTAATGAAATAGTGATTATGGTAAAAGAAGAAATTTCCCATCAATATGAGGTTGAAGCAGATAATTATGCTTTTGATTTATTAGTTAAGGAAAAAATAGATCCCAAAGGATTGGTTAATATGCTAACAAAAATGCCAATTCATGCTAAAAATCAACCAACATCGCATCCAACTAATATAAATCGTATCAATAACATCACTAACAAGTTAAAGCATTATTAGTATTTTTATATTTTGCCAATTAAATTTAGGTAAAATTTAATTGGCTATAACTTATTTAGTAATTAGCATGGCATCACCATAACTAAAAAAGTGATATTTTTCGTTTACTGCATGTTGATAAGCTCGCATAGTATTTTCATAGCCAGCAAATGCAGAAACTAACATTATTAAAGTGGATTCAGGTAAATGAAAATTAGTAATAAGTGCATCAATTACTTTAAAATCAAAACCTGGATAAATAAATATCTGAGTATCATCAAAAAAAGGTGCAATTTTGCCAGATTGTTTTGCTGCACTTTCCAACGCTCTGACTGATGTTGTACCGACAGCAATGACCTTATTTCCTCGGGCTTTGCATTCTAAAACTGCTTTCACAACTGATTCTGGTACTTCTGCATATTCAGCATGCATGATATGCGTTTCTATATTTTCAACTCTTACTGGTTGAAATGTGCCTGCACCGACATGCAGCGTTACAAATTCCATTTCGACACCTTTGTTTTTAAGCTTTTCTAATAAAGGTTCATCGAAATGAAGACCTGCTGTTGGCGCAGCAACTGCACCAGGTACTTTACTATAAACAGTTTGGTATACCTCACGATCTTGATCCTCATCAGGTCGATCTATGTAAGGTGGTAAAGGGATGTGTCCAATTTCATTTAAAATTTTAAGTACATCATCCGGAAACTGTAATTCGAATAAAGTATCATGGCGAGCAAGCATGGTAACACTAATATTATTTTCCTCACCTAAAATGAGTTCAGCACCTGCTTTAGGTGATTTAGATGCTTTTATATGTGCAAGAGCTCGATTATCTTCTAATAAACGCTCAATCAATATTTCAATTTTTCCACCCGATGCTTTTTTTCCATATATTCGAGCCGGAATCACTTTTGTGTTATTAAAAATAAGTAAATCTCCTTGATTGATGTAATCAGTGATATCAGTAAATACTTTATCTTCAATATGACCTGTACGGCTGTTAAGTGATAATAATCGGCATGAGCTTCTTGTTTCTGATGGGTATTTTGCAATCAGTTCTTTTGGGAGTGTAAAATCAAAATCTGACAGTTGCATATTTGTGTTCCTTAAAAAATGAGGCACTAGTCTAAAGTGCTAATAATGACTAAGCAAGTAATTATTTGTTGATTATTATTAAATTTGCGTTAAAATTCAAAAAATCTAGCTTTAAGTTAGAAAAAAGTAAAATTTGTTAATATAAGGAAAAGAATATGAAAAAACATCAAAAAACTTTGCTTGTTGCACTACCTTTAGTTGCAGCTATGTCGTTAGCTGGTTGTAAAAACATGAGTACTAACGATTTAACTAGTCTTGGCATGAAAGGTTTGAAAGCGGCAACACTCAGTGATAATGATGTGAAAGCATTAAGCCAAAAATCATGTGCACAAATGGATGCTCAATCAAAAATTGCTCCAGCTAAAAGTGCTTACGCTAAACGTTTAAATAAAATTGCCAAAGCTCTTGGTAATAATATAAACGGTACACCAGTTAACTATAAAGTATATATTACTAAAGATGTTAACGCATGGGCAATGGCTAACGGCTGTGTACGTGTTTACAGCGGTCTAATGGATATGATGAATGACAACGAAATCGAAGGTGTTTTAGGTCATGAATTAGGCCACGTAGCTTTAGGTCACAGTAAAAAAGCAATTCAAGTTGCTTATGCTACAGAAATTGCTCGTGATGCAGCAGCAGCATCAGGTAATGCAGCAGTTGCTAAATTATCTAAATCAAGTATTGGTAAATTAGCAGAAAAAGTGATCAATGCTCAATTCTCACAAGCTCAAGAACAAGACGCGGATAACTTCTCATTTGATTATTTAATCAAAAGAAAAATTAATCCAGCTGGTCTTGCAACAGCATTTGATAAATTAGGTGGCGGTGAATCATCAATTTTAAGTAGCCATCCATCTTCATCTAAACGTGCACAAAATATCCGTAATAAATTAGCTGAATTAAAAAGATAATTAATTCACATTACTGGTTAAATAAAAAGCGCCAATTTTGGCGCTTTTTTTATTTGTATCTAATTATTGCTTATAACTAGATAGAAAGTTACCAAAGCGGTTAATGGCATCTTCAAGATCACCGGTATGTGGCAGTGCAACAATTCTTACATGATCGGGTTTGTGCCAATTAAAGCCGCTGCCTTGCACTAACAATACTTTTTCTTGTAATAAAAAGTCTAATACTAACTTTTGGTCATTGTGAATATTAAACTTTTGTTGATCCAGCTTTGGAAACAGGTATAAAGCACCTTGTGGTCTGGTGCATGAAACGCCCGGAATCTCATTTAACAACCGCCAAGCTAACATACATTGATCATATAAACGGCCACCGGGCACAATAAATTCATTTATGCTTTGATATCCGCCTAATGCACCTTGAATAGCATGTTGTAATGGCACATTAGCGCATAAACGCATCGAGGCGAGCATATTTAACCCTTCAATATAGCCTTTTACATGCTGTTTAGGCCCACAAAGCGCCATCCAACCTTGTCTAAAGCCAGCGACACGAT
Source organism: Gilliamella sp. ESL0443 (assembly GCF_019469165.1). Taxonomy (NCBI): domain Bacteria; kingdom Pseudomonadati; phylum Pseudomonadota; class Gammaproteobacteria; order Orbales; family Orbaceae; genus Gilliamella; species Gilliamella sp. ESL0443. The sequence continues at coordinate 234,991 of NZ_CP048263.1, forward strand.
AAGTTTTTGATAAGCCGCTCATGGTAACAACAAATAGGTCAGGAGCAAGGGCGGCAATCGAATGATGAACGGCATCATCGTATAAAATCTTATCGTAAATCTCGTCGGCAAAAATAAGCAAATTATGTTGGCGAGCAATTTCGGCAATTTCAAGTAACACTTCTTTGCTATACACGGCGCCAGTTGGGTTATTAGGATTAATGATCACAATCCCTTTGGTTTTTGGCGTGATTTTACGTTTTATATCCTCTAAATCCGGTGACCAGTTAGCCTCTTCGTCACATACATAATGAACGGCATTGCCACCGGATAAACTAACTGCCGCTGTCCATAATGGATAATCGGGCATTGGTACTAAAATTTCATCCCCGCTATTGAGCAGTGCTTGCATGGATTGCACAATCAGTTCAGACACGCCATTACCGATATAGATATCTTCAACATCAAGATTGGTGATCCCTCTTGCTTGATAGTGTTGCATAATGGCTTTACGAGCTGAGTAAAGCCCTTTTGAATCGCAATAGCCTTGCGAAGAAGGTAGATTACGAATGACATCAACCAATAGTTCATCAGGGGCGGCAAAACCAAAAGGGGCGGGGTTTCCAATATTGAGTTTAAGGATAGTTTGACCTTCTTCTTCAAGTCGTTTTGCATGATCTAAGATAGGTCCACGGATGTCGTAACAGACATGATCCAATTTATTGGATTTTTGGAAATTTATCATAACTTCGCCCTTTCAATTTATGCTAATAATATTTTTATTTTTGTTGAAAAAAACAATCTACTCCTATTTCGATAATTTTTGAAGATGTTATTATAATCAACTCAATAAATATCTTTTAATTGTGTGAATTTTGTGCGGAGTATGTGATGAAAACGATTTTAACTGTTATAGGAAAAGATCAAACCGGAATAATTGCCGGAATTAGTCAAAAGCTGTTTGAATTAGATATTAATATCTTAGATGTGAGCCAAACGATTATGGATGAATATTTTACCATGATTATGTTGCTTGATTTATCCAAAATAAAAGTCTCGTTTGATGAAGTGAAAACTTCATTAACGCAAACAGGTGATAGACTCAAGGTAAAAGTCAATATTCAACGAGAAGAGATTTTCGATGCTATGCATCGTTTGTAATTTCAATTCTAATTCTACATTTCTTATTTAAGGATAGGACTAATGGAAACAAAACAGATCCTCGAAACAATTAAAATGATTGAGGAAGAAAAACTTGATATCCGCACAATAACCATGGGAATTTCTCTCCTTGATTGTATCGATAGTAATGGTGAGAAAGCGCGTCAAAAAATTTATGACAAAATAACCACATTGGCTAAAGATCTTGTCAAAGTTGGGGATCAAATTACTTCCGAATTTGGTATTCCTATTATCAATAAACGTATCTCAGTGACGCCGATGTCATTAATTGCCGGTGCCAGCGATGACAAAGATTATGTTGCCTTTGCTAAAACCCTTGATAGCGCAGCTAAAGCGGTTGGCGTTAATTTTATTGGTGGATTTTCTGCCTTGGTACAAAAAGGCTACCATAAAGGTGATGAGATTTTAATTAAATCCATTCCGCAAGCACTGGCGCAAACTGAGCGTGTGTGTGCATCGGTCAATGTTGGCTCAACCCAAACCGGTATCAATATGGATGCGGTTAAGCAAATGGGGCAAATTATCAAACAAGCGGCAGAGTTAACTGCTGATAATAGCAGTATGGCATGTGCAAAATTAGTGGTATTTGCCAATGCAGTTGAAGACAATCCTTTTATGGCCGGTGCGTTTCATGGTGTTGGCGAAGCCGATTGTGTGATTAATGTTGGCGTTAGTGGCCCAGGCGTTGTTAAACGTGCGCTTGAGAAAGTAAAAGGTAAACCTTTTGATGTGGTTGCCGAAACGATTAAAAAAACTGCATTTAAAATTACCCGTATGGGGCAATTAGTTGGAAAAGAAGCATCAGAGCGCTTAGGTGTGAAATTTGGTATCGTAGATTTATCGCTCGCACCGACGCCGGCAATTGGTGATTCGGTTGCGCATATTTTAGAAGAAATGGGACTGGAAGTTGTCGGCACACATGGCACAACGGCAGCTTTGGCAATGTTAAATGATGCCGTTAAAAAAGGTGGCGTAATGGCGTGTGGTCATGTTGGTGGTTTAAGTGGCGCCTTTATACCCGTCTCCGAAGATGCTGGCATGATTGATGCGGTTAATTGCGGGGCACTTAATTTGGAAAAACTCGAAGCCATGACCTGTGTGTGTTCAGTTGGTCTTGATATGATAGCCATACCGGGTGATACCTCCGCTGAAACGATTTCTGCTATTATTGCTGATGAAGCGGCAATCGGTGTCATTAACCACAAAACCACTGCTGTGCGGATTATTCCGGCTGTGGGATTAAAGGTGGGTGATAATATTGAGTTTGGTGGATTACTCGGTCATGCTCCTGTGATGCCGGTGAGTAAATTCTGTTCATTTGATTTCATTCATCGTGGTGGACGAATCCCGGCACCAATTCACTCTTTCAAAAATTAAATAACCTTCAATACTTATTGTGATTCTGTCTATTAAATTGCTAATAGCAGAATCACAATTGCCTAACTATCTAACTTGGTATAACTATTCTCAGATATTTCCCGCATTTTTCAAGCGATAACTTTTATCCCTATGATGTGCAATTTTATGGATATTTTTTGGTATCAAATCCAATAGTCTGCGCTGTTTTAATTTCCTAAAATCAATGACATCAAATAATTACTGTATGAGTTAGTCATCAAAATCAGCCCGATTTAAAAAAGACTAACGACATAATGATGGAGGATGAAATGGAAAATGAATCTAATAACCAGCTGTTTTGTAACGATCTGATTGTGTTAGATAGAGACTTCCAAAATTCAAATCAATTTTTTGATTTTACTTTTTCAATTCTACAACGTGGTGGTTATGTTAATCCAACATTCTTAGAAGCGATTAAACACCGAGAGTCTTTATTTCCGACCGCTTTACCGACCAAACCTTATGTGGTGGCAATGCCACATACCGATATCGAACATGTTATTAGACCATTCATTTTCTTTACTCGAGTGAAAGGAACAATCCCTTGGTGTGAAATGGCAAATAATGATCATGTTTTAGATGCTAATTTTATCTTTCTATTGGGATTTAACCAAAAAGATGGACATATTGATTTATTACAAAAATTGATGTCCAGCTTGGTAAATTCATGTTTTTTAGAGGCACTATACCAGGCAAAAACAGAACATGAAGTTTTTAACTTATTGACGTCAAATATCCATTTATAAGGAGGCATTATGAAAAAGGTTATTGTTGCATGTGGGAGTGGAGTGGCCACATCACAAACGGTTGCAAGTAAAGTGACACGCTTATTAAAAGAGAGAAATCTTAATGATATTAAAGTGGAAGTTGTCGATCTTAAGTCGGTTGATTCTCACATTAAAAACAGTGCGGCATACATTGCCATTACCAAAATTGAGAAAACATATCCTATCCCGGTTATTAATGGCATTGCTTTTTTAACCGGAATAAATATGGATGCAGAACTGCAAAAAATTATCGATGCCTGCAAATAGGAGTGTAATTATGGACTTTCTTGGAACAGTTATAAATTATATTTTGAATTTAGGTGCACCGGTATTTGTGCCTATCATAATGCTCATTGCGGGCTTAATTGTACGTATGAAATTTCGAGACGGGGCATCGGCCGCTATTACTTTAGGTGTTGCGTTTGTTGGAATGAGTATGCTGATTGGTTTTATGGTCGGCGCAATAGGCGCTGCTGCACAAACCATGATGGAGCGAACCGGCATTGAACTCAGTATTGTTGACGGTGGTTGGACAACAATGGCAAATGTTTCGTGGGCTTGGCCATATGCTTTTTTAATGTTTCCCCTGCAAGTTGGCGTCAATATCTTAATGTTGGTATTGAAAAAGACCGATACGTTTAATGCTGATTTATGGAATGTATGGGGTAAAATTTTTACTGCCTTTATTGTTGTTGCCGTAGCAACGCCACTTGTGGGCGGAATAATTGCGCTGATATTGGCTTTTGTTGTTGCAACGTTGCAAATTATTTTAGAGCTCAATTCCGGTGATATTAATCAGCATCGAATCGAAAAGTTAACCGGTATTCCGGGCGTAACTTGTACGCACCGAATGCTATTTTTCAGTGCCATTTATTATCCTTTTGATCTTCTATTACGCAAAATCCCCGCTTTGAATAAGCCAATGGATGCAGCAACCTTGCGTTCTAAACTAGGGGTATTTGCTGAAAATCACGTAATCGGATTTTTATTAGGTGTCATTTTTGGGATTATTGCTGGTTATGATGTGGCGGCCATTTTAATGCTAGGAGTACAAGCGGCGACCGCTTTAATGCTGTTCCCGATGATCTCAAAATTATTTATGCAGGCGCTATCCCCGATATCCGAAGCGATCAGCGATTATATGAATAAACGCTTTGCCGGTCGTAAACTGTTTGTTGGTCTTGATTGGCCGTTTATGGGTGGAGCAAGTGAAATCTGGTTTACTTTAATTGTCGCCATTCCTATTACCTTAATTTGGGCAGTAATTTTACCCGGCAATAAAATCTTACCATTTGCCGGCATTATTAATATCGCACTGGTTGTGCCAGCTTATATTTTAACCAAAGGCAATACATTAAGAATGGTGATTTTAGCTATCATCGGTGTGCCATTTTTTCTGTTTGTCGGAACGCAATTTGCGCCAATGATTACCGATTTAGGCTTAGCCACTAAGGCGATTGATATTCCAAACAACCAACTTATTTCTAACAGCTCTATTGATGCACCTGTCTTTACTTATGCATTTTCATTTATTTGGCAATGTTTACAAGGCTATTTTGTTCCATTGATATTGGCTATTTATTGGTGCACTGGCTATTTCTTTTATGCACGTGAACTGAAAAAAGAGGCACAACAAGATAGCGTTGATCTGAAAATAGATGAGTAAAACTGGACTATTTGTAAACAGGTAATTAGTACAAACTGATGGTAATGCTCGTTATCATCAGATAACGAGCAAGAGGCTAATAATTATATGGTTGTTGATAAAAGAATTCATGCTGTTTTAAATGCATTAATTCAAAATCCAAGTGTCAGTGGCGTAGAGCTGCAAAATAAATTTGGGTTAACCCGTAAACAGCTTAGTTATACCTTAAAAAAGATTAATGATTTTCTTGAGTCATCAAATCTTGAATTAATTAAACGATTTAAAACCGGAAAATTTAGCATTCCTAAAGTCGTGATTGAAACCTTTAGAGACGAACCCGTCTCGCTTTCTATTGGTCGATATATCTATTCAGAAGATGAAAGAGTACATCTGCTGCTATTTTTTTTATTAACCAGAACTGAGCGCTTGTCATTAATTCATCTCTCCTCAGCGCTGACCGTTAGCCAAAATACGGTGATTAATGACATTAAAAAAGAGCAAACCCTGCTCGATCAATACCATATGCAGGTAACTTATGATCGTGAAAATGGTTATCGCATTGTTGGCACAGAAATTAATAAGCGCTATTTATTATTAAAGCTAATTCATCGCATCATTAATATGCCAATAGCCGATAAAATTTTTCGGCACAATAAGATTATTACTCAAGGCCGATTAGAACAAGTCGGACAAGTGTTTAGTGAAATTGAACGAAAATTAAAAATTGTTTTTACCGATGAACAACTGCAAGAATTAACCTATTTTATTGGTTTTATGCTACACCGAATTGAAACCAACAAAAAAATAGAGTTATTGCCGGAAAACTATACCGATGTAGCAAACAGTCGTGATTTTCAATTAATGAAAAAATTAATTGAACGCTTTGGCATTACCGATCTGAATGAGCAGATTTTTTTAACGGTATTGGTACAAAGTTCCAATATCCAAGCATTATCAGACAAATATTTTCATCTCGATGCCGTGTTATTAGAGAGTGCAGTTGAAGTTATCGATAATTTTGAACAGATCAGCTGTATTACCTTTCAGGACAAAAGTGAATTAATTGAACGTATTTATCAACACTGGAAACCGGCCTATTATCGCATCCGTTACCATATTACCAACATCAACAGTGTTTACGATATTGTTTTGCAAGAGTTCGGGCATTTACATGAAATGGTACGTAAAGCCATAGCGCCGTTTGAAAAGATACTGCATTGTAATATGCCGGATGAGGAAGTGGCGTTTATTACCGTTTTATTAGGCGGCTGGTTAACACGAGAAGGGCTAATTAACCAAATTAAAACAAAGAAAATTGCTATAGTTGTTTGTGAAAATAGCGCCACAGTCTCTACTTACTTATATTTGACTTTACAGGTATTGCTTCCGGAACTTCACTTTTCTGATGCCATGTCTAAACGAGAGTTTGAAAAGTATAAACACTATTATGACATTGTTTTTTCAACCTCACATTTATCCACCGATAAACTGCTCTTTATCGTTAACCCTTCGTTAAATAATTTGCATAAAAACGCATTGCGTAACCAAGTTATTGGCACATTACAAGGGATTGACCCAAGCATTATCCAAGTTGAAGAACTGATGTTAATTGTTGAAAAGTTCACCCATATAAAAGACAGAAAGGCGCTACAAAAAGAGCTTACCGCCTACCTGTATAATGATGAACTCAATGACAATCCGCTACGAATCAACCAACAAGAGATCCCTTCGTTGGCGGATTTAATGCAAAAAGAGCATATCTACCTTGCCCAAACAGCCGATATTTCATGGCAACAGGCACTGGAATTAGCGGCTAAACCACTATTAAACGGACAATTTATTGAACGTTATTATCTGGAACGAATGATCAATAAAATCCAATTTGAACAGCCCTACATTATGCTGGTTGAAGGGTTAATTATTGCGCATGCCGGTATTGATGATGGTGTCAATCAAGTTGCCATGTCGCTACTTAGGTTACCCGACAAAATCGATATTGGTGGCTATATGCAAGCCGATTTAATTGTAGTGCTAGCGACCAACAATCCACAAAAACATCTTAAAGCATTGGCGCAATTAAATGAGTTATTAGAACTTCATGACGGTTCAACCCATTTACGCCAAGCCAAAAATAATCAAGAAATTTGGGAATTATTTGCCCGCTATCAATGAATATTTTGCCTAAAAAGGAGTGTTAAAATGTTAGAGATTCAAAAACAATATGTTGTCGATATGGCTAAGAAATCCAGTGAATGGGGACTTTGTAAACATAAAGCAGGTAATTCAAGTGTTCGGGACAAACAGACCGGCTATGTGCTAGTTACCCCAACAACCATTGATAAACAACTATTAACCGCACGTGATATTGTGGTTATGGATCTAGATGCTAATGTGATTGAAGCGCAATCCGGATTAAGACCGACTAGTGAATGTTTGATGCATTTGGAAATTTATAAGGCTCGTCCGGATGTGTTTGCCGTTTCACACACCCACTCAATTTTTGCAACGGCATTTGCGGTATTAGCAAAGCCCATTCCGGCAGTTGTTTATGAGTGTGCTATTTTGAATTTAAAAGACGGCGTGATTCCGGTTGCGCCATATGGTCGCCCTGGTACGCCGGAACTGTCAACTAGTGTCATTGAGCCAATTAAGCGAGCCGATGCCATTTTAATGGAAAAACATGGCGCCATTGCGGTGGATAAAGATCCCTATGAAGCGGTATTAAAAGCGGCCTACATTGAAGAAATGGCAGAGATTTATTATCACGCATTGTTGATTAATGGTGGTAAAGATCCGGGTGGATTCCCGCCGCAAGAGTTACAAAGTTGGGCATATCCTTCCCAAATAAAATTTAAACAATAGGGTAGGTGGATAATGAAAGAGAGGAAAAGTCACGCCTAAATGACAGAAACAAATAAGTTAATAAATCCGCCAACACTGTTAGCGGATTTATTTTTTTAAGACATCTGAATATATTCATTCATATATTTTAAAATATAAGCCATTGAAACAGCGCCCGGATCCATATGACCAATGGCACGTTCACCTAAGTTTTTAGCTCGACCAAATACCGCTATCATCTGTTTGGTTTGCTCTGCGCCTTCCATTGCTGATTGGGCAATTTTAGGTAACGCCTCTTTCAAGGGTAATTGGCATAATTCATTTGCGCTGGTTGCCGCAGCTGCTAAAGCATCAATCATGGTCTTATCACCCGGTTTAGCATTGCCTCGTTGATAGACGGCTTGCCAACCTTGATTAAGTAGTGTTGCTAATGTGCTGGTATTAAATTCTGCCTCACCAATAATACTTTTACCGCCAGCTCTAAATAAAGTGCCAAATATTGCACCGGAAGCCCCGCCCATACTGGTCATTAATTTTGTACCAACTTGATTGAAAAAATCACCAATATCATTTGGCTTAAACTGATCATCTTGTAACAGGATTATCAATGTTGCAAATCCTCGCTTCATACCAATACCATGATCGCCGTCGCCAACAATTTGATCTAAAGCGGTTAATGTTGGCTCACTTTCTACCATTTTTTCGGCAATAAATAACATCATTTTACGTAGTTGTGACACGTTCATTCTATTTTCTCCATCCTAAGGTTTGGCAAGGTAAGTCATAAAGGTGTTGTAACTGCTGATCTAATTTCATTAAGGTGATCGAAAAGCCGGACATTTCCAATGAGGTACAAAAATGGCCAATGGCAATATCATGGCTGATTATGCCTCGTGAATCGAGTTCAATACCGACTGTTCTGGCAATAATTAACAGTTCGGTATTACTCATTGCACCTAGGTTATTAATCAGTACACACACACGATCATCTCGCACAAAAGGCAGATCGTCACACAATCTATCTATCATCTCTTTAACTACTTCGTCGGTGGAGGTCATTGTTTGACGGCGTAAACCGGCTTCACCATGAATACCGATACCAATTTCAATTTCGTTATCGGCCAGTTCAAAGTTAAAGTTATTCGACTGAGGCAAAGCGCAACCATTGAGCGCTACACCGATAGTACGTACGTTATTATTGGCTTTTGCTACGACTTGATAAAGCTGGTCAAGATCATATTTTTCCAATTGCGCCGCAGCGCCGGCTATTTTATAAAGAAACATAATACCGGCAACGCCCCGACGATCTGAGATTTTAGAAAGCGGAGCAGAAGCAATATCATCGGTTGCGCGAATGGTTTTGGTGGTTATATTTTCTTCGGCTAAAATTTCGGCGGCAATATCAAAATTCATCCCGTCCCCGGAATAGTTACCATATAAAAATAGTGCGCCATGACCTTGATGTGTGGCTTTGGTCACTTCAATTATTTGATCAGGCGAGGGCGAGGTAAACACTTCGCCAAGTGCACAGCCGTCAATGCTACCTTCACCGATAAAGCCGGCAAAAGTTGGCTCGTGACCGCTACCGCCGCCGGAAATAACCACAACTTGATCATCTGTGATGTGATTGCCATAAACTGCAAAGTAGTTTGGAATTGCAGTGAGTTTGCCATTATATCCATATACTAAGCCTTGCATCACTTCTTGCCTGACATTGTTAGGATCGTTGAGTAATTTTTTAGGTTTGCGCATTTGCTTTTCCTCTTTATTAAGCATAATTAACCAGCTATATTTTAGGAAAAACAAATAATTGAAACGAATACAATTAATGACAAATAATATCCCACTGGTTGCGCATCATCGGGATGTACATTTAAAGTGCCTTGCAAAGCATATATTGCAACTTGAGTCCTTGAAAACGAATATATTGACATTATTTATATATAAATTAGTTAGCAAAGCAAATTATCTTTATTATTGGTAAACAAGTTTTTGGAGTGTTGGGTGTTTGACGATAAGCACCTTCGATAATCAATTATGAAATCAGAATCCTACTTTCAACGTTTTAGCGGTATTGCAAGGCTCTATGGTGAAGCAGCATTAACGCAATTTTCACAAGCTCATATTTGTGTCATTGGTATTGGTGGTGTTGGGTCATGGGTGGCCGAATCCCTTGCGCGTAGTGGTATTGGGCAAATTACCTTAATTGATATGGATGATGTGTGTATCACCAATACTAATCGGCAAATTCATGCGTTAAATACCAATATTGGTAAAGCTAAAACTGCTGTTATGGCTGAACGAATTTTACAGATCAATCCTCAATGCATCGTCAATGTCATCGATGATTTTATCAGTCCGGATAATGTTGCAAACTATTTAGGGTCGAAACAAAACCCTCGCTTCAACTTTATTATTGATGCCATTGACAGCGTGCGTGATAAAGCTGCGCTTTTAGCGCACTGCAAGCGAAACAAATTAAAAGTTATCACCATTGGTGGCGCAGGCGGGCAAAAAGATCCGACCAAAATTAAAATTGCTGATTTAGCCAAAACCGTTCAAGACCCGTTAGCGGCTAAATTGCGTGAGCGCTTAAAAAATGATTATAAACTCAATAAAGATAGCAAAGGTAAGTATGCCATTGCGTGCGTCTTTTCGACTGAGCAGTTAACTTATCCAGCTCAAAATGGTCAGGTTTGTTCCACTAAAAGCCAAGCTGAAGGTAGTAAGAAAATGGATTGTCAGTCCGGATTTGGCGCTATTACTACCGTGACAGCGACTTTTGGTTTTGTGGCGGTGAGTTATGTATTAGATAAGTTAATTAATGTTTGATTTTTAATTTAATTTAGCTAAAGAAACAATTTTGCTTCCTTTAGCTAATTAATTATATTTTTTTAAAATCTTCAAATTTAATTCGCTTAAAGTAATAATAAATTTTGTTCTTTTAAAGAACATTCATTTTTTGTTAAATATCTTATTGTATTAAGTAAAAAACTGATTTACGATATTCCACAATTTCGTTTTGCTATTATAAATATGTTCAAGGAAGACGCCAAACGATCCAAGTTTATTTTTTAATTTTCAAGGAGAAATCTATGGCAGTAACCAATATGAATGAGTTAAATGAGTTAATGACTCGAGTGAAAAAAGCTCAAGAAACTTATTCTACTTATACTCAAGAGCAAGTTGATAAAATCTTCGTAGCAGCAGCAACAGCTGCAGCCGCAGCTCGAATTCCTCTTGCACAGCAAGCTGTTGCTGAATCAGGAATGGGAATTGTTGAAGATAAAGTTATCAAAAACCTATTTGCTGCTGAGTATATTCTTAATAAATATCGCAATGATAAGACTTGTGGTGTTGTTGCTGAAAATGAGCCATATGGCACTATCACTGTAGCTGAACCATTAGGGATTATTTGTGGTATCGTTCCAACTACAAACCCAACATCAACAGCGATTTTTAAATCACTAATTAGTTTAAAAACTCGTAATGCTATCGTATTTTCACCTCATCCTCGCGCTAAAAAATCTACCATTGAAGCAGCTCGAATTGTGCTAAATGCTGCAATTAAAGCTGGTGCTCCAAAAGATATTATTGGTTGGATTGATGAACCATCTATCGAATTATCTAATGCATTGATGCATCATGATAATGTGTCTGCTATCTTAGCTACTGGTGGTCCAGGTATGGTTAAAGCAGCTTACAGTTCTGGTAAACCAGCATTAGGTGTTGGAGCAGGTAATACTCCTGTAATAATTGATGAAACAGCTGACTTAAAACGTGCCGTTGCATCAGTGTTGATGTCTAAAACATTTGATAACGGTATGATTTGTGCTTCAGAACAAGCTATTGTTGTTGTTGATTCTGTCTATGACGAAGTTCGTAATTTATTAAAACAATATGGCGCTTATATTTTAAATGCTAAGGAAACCAAAGCAGTACAAGGTATTATCTTAAATGATAAAGGAGCCTTAAATGCTAATATCGTTGGTCAACCAGCAACTAAAATTGCTGAATTAGCTGGATTTAAAGCGCCTGCAGGTGCAAAAGTGCTTGTTGGTGAAGTGAGTAAAGTTGACTTATCGGAACCATTTGCTCATGAAAAACTTTCTCCAACTTTAGCTATGTTTAAAGCAAAAGATTTCAATGAAGCAGTAGATAAAGCTGAAAAATTAGTTGAAATGGGCGGTATGGGTCATACCTCTGTGCTTTATACTGACCAAGATAGCAATCGTGATCGTATTGCTTACTTTGGTAGTAAAATGAAAACATGTCGTATTTTAATTAATCAACCAGCTGCTCATGGTGGTATTGGTGATTTATATAACTTTGATTTAGCGCCATCTTTAACACTAGGATGTGGTTCTTGGGGTGGTAACTCGGTCTCAGAAAATGTCGGTCCGAAACACTTAATCAACAAGAAAACAATCGCTAAGAGAGCAGAAAACATGTTATGGCACAAATTACCAAGTTCTATCTATTTTAAACGTGGCTCACTTCCAGTTGCTTTAAATGAAGTAATTGAACAAGGTGCCAAACGCGTATTTTTAGTAACCGATAAATTCTTATTTAACAATGGTTACTCAAAACAAATTACCGATCAACTTGAAGAACGTGGTGTAATTTGTGAAACTTTCTTTGATGTTGAAGCAGACCCAACATTAAGTGTTGTTCGTAAAGGTACTGACTCAATGATAGCATTCCAACCGGATACTGTTATTGCTTTAGGTGGTGGTTCTCCAATGGATGCCGCAAAAATTATGTGGGTACTTTATGAACATCCAGAAACAAAATTTGATGAATTAGCATTGCGCTTTATGGATATCCGTAAACGTACTTGTCATTTCCCTAATATGGGTAAAAAAGCCAAATTAATTTGTGTGACAACTACTTCTGGTACTGGTTCTGAAGTTACACCGTTTGCGGTAGTAACAGATGATGCAACTGGCCAAAAATATCCATTAGCTGATTATGCAATTACACCAAATATGGCAATTGTTGATGCTAACTTAGTAATGAATATGCCTAAATCACTTTGTGCTGCAGGTGGTTATGATGCGGTAACTCATGCCTTAGAAGCTTATGTGTCAATTATGGCAAGCGAGTTCTCTGATGGACAAGCATTACAAGCATTGAGCATATTGAAAGCATATCTACCTACAAGCTATAAAGAAGGGGCTAAAAACCCAGTTGCTCGTGAAAAAGTGCATAGTGCTGCAACGTTAGCTGGTGTTGCATTTGCTCAAGCATTTTTAGGTGTTTGTCACTCTATGGCTCATAAAATTGGTGCTGCATTCCATATCCCTCATGGTGTGGCAAATGCAATGCTGATTAGTAATGTTGTTCGCTTCAATGCAACAGATAAACCAACTAAACAAGGTACGTTTAGCCAATATGGTTATCCTCAAGCCGTTAGACGTTATGCTGAAATTGCTGACCACTTAGGCTTAACTGCTGCATCAGATAAAGATGAGAAGAAAGTTGAAAAATTAATTGGTTGGTTAGATCAATTAAGAAAAGATCTTGAAATTCCATTCTCTATTAAAGAGTTTGGTATTGATGAAAAAGCTTTCTTAGCTCAAGTTGACCAACTTGCAGTTGATGCATTTGATGATCAATGTACAGGTGCTAACCCTCGTTATCCTTTAATTGCAGAATTGAAACAAATTCTACTTGATACTTATTACGGTCGTGCATATCAAGATAAAGGTGATATCAGTGAAGACGTAGCAGTACATACAGCAGCTAAAGGTGTTGCTTCAACTAAGAAAAAAGCAACGACTAAAAAAGCAACAAAAAAGAAATAATTTAACACATTATTTTTGATTAAATAAAAACCTGAAATAGTCTATATTTCAGGTTTTTTTTATATTTTTGATTTTTTTTTAAGCAAACAATAAAAAAAATGTTTTTTTTGCTTGCAAGGTTAAATGTTCTAGTCCATAATGCGCAGCACTTAGGCCGGCTTAGCTCAGTAGGTAGAGCAACTGACTTGTAATCAGTAGGTCGCCAGTTCGATTCCGGCAGCCGGCACCATTTTCCTAAGTAAATAGTTTATAATGATTCGGGGTGGGGTTCCCGAGCGGCCAAAGGGAGCAGACTGTAAATCTGCCGTGTCACACTTCGAAGGTTCGAATCCTTCCCCCACCACCATTATCTAACATTAGCAATTGCTAATTGAAGCATTTAGGTAGCCGAGTTTGAACATGCGGGCATCGTATAATGGCTATTACCTCAGCCTTCCAAGCTGATGATGCGGGTTCGATTCCCGCTGCCCGCTCCAATTGCTGATATAGCTCAGTTGGTAGAGCGCACCCTTGGTAAGGGTGAGGTCGGCAGTTCAAATCTGCCTATCAGCACCATTCTTGTTACTTTCCTAAACTTCTAAAAAAATTATATTTGATAGCTTTAAAGCTTGTCACTAGATGGCTTTATCTGTTATTATGCAAAGCTAATTTTAAATTAGTATTATGTTAAAACTAAATATGATACTTGGTTAATGTGGTGATTCACCACCGATTTGTATTACATTGAGGGACTATAAATGTCTAAAGAAAAATTTGAACGTACAAAACCCCACGTTAACGTTGGTACAATCGGCCACGTTGACCATGGTAAAACAACTTTAACAGCAGCTATTACTTCTGTACTTTCTAAAAAATACGGCGGTCAAGCTCGCGCATTCGATCAAATCGATAATGCACCAGAAGAAAAAGCACGTGGTATCACCATCAACACTTCACACGTTGAATACGATACACCAACTCGTCACTACGCACACGTAGACTGTCCGGGCCATGCTGACTATGTTAAAAACATGATCACTGGTGCGGCACAAATGGACGGTGCTATTTTAGTAGTAGCAGCAACTGATGGTCCTATGCCACAAACTCGTGAACACATCCTTTTAGGTCGTCAAGTAGGTGTTCCTTACATCATCGTATTCTTAAATAAATGCGATATGGTTGATGATGAAGAATTATTAGAATTAGTTGAAATGGAAGTACGTGAACTTCTATCTCAATACGATTTCCCAGGTGATGACACTCCAGTAATTCGTGGTTCAGCGTTAAAAGCGTTAGAAGGCGATGCAGCATGGGAAGAAAAAATTGTTGAATTAGCTGAAGCTTTAGACAGCTACATTCCGGAACCAGAGCGTGATATCGATAAACCATTCCTACTTCCAATTGAAGACGTGTTCTCAATTTCAGGACGTGGTACAGTGGTAACAGGTCGTGTAGAACGTGGTGTAATCAAAGTTGGTGAAGAAGTTGAAATCGTTGGTATCAAACCAACAACAAAAACAACTTGTACTGGCGTTGAAATGTTCCGTAAATTACTAGACGAAGGTCGTGCTGGTGAGAACGTAGGTGTATTACTACGTGGTACAAAACGTGAAGAAATCGAACGTGGTCAAGTATTAGCAAAACCAGGTTCAATCACACCACATACAGATTTTGAATCAGAAGTATATATCCTAAGCAAAGATGAAGGTGGTCGTCATACTCCATTCTTCAAAGGCTACCGTCCACAGTTCTACTTCCGTACAACTGACGTAACTGGTACTATTGAATTACCAGAAGGCGTAGAAATGGTAATGCCAGGTGATAACATCAAAATGACAGTATCATTAATTCACCCAATCGCAATGGCAGACGGCTTACGTTTCGCTATCCGTGAAGGTGGTCGTACTGTTGGTGCTGGTGTTGTTGCTAAGGTTATTAAATAATTAAAGCAAGCACTATTTAGAAAGGGTGTCGTTTGATGCCCTTTCTTATCTAGTCTGTTTAGCAAAATGTTTTTATTAAAAAGAGCATTTTGGAAAATGGATAATATTATAAATAACATAATTATAGGTTCTATATGCTAGTAAGTAACGAGAGTCAAGATACAAGCACAGTTCTAGACAAGTTTAAATGGGTTTTGGTTCTAGTATTAATTGCGTTAATTGTTTGGGGAAATTCTTATTTCTCTGCGCCTAATGATATATATCAACCAAATACAGTTGTTCGAATCATTGCGGTTGTTGTCATTTCGCTTTTAACCTTATTTATTGCATTTACAACCAATAAAGGAAAATCATTTATAACATTTCTGCAAGAATCACGAAAAGAGTTAAGAAAAGTTGTATGGCCAACTCGTAAAGAAACAGTACAAACAACTTTATTAATAGCTGTTATTACAATTATTGTTGGTACAGCTCTTTGGGGTATGGATTCTTTGTTCCGTTCAGTCATCTTTTATTTAACATTAATAGGGCGTTAATATGAGTGAAACACAACAAAAACGCTGGTATGTGATCCAAGCTTATTCTGGCTATGAAGCACGTGTTGCACAATCATTACGTGAATATATTAAATTACATAATATGGAAGATTCTTTTGGTGAAGTTTTAGTACCAACCGAAGAAGTTGTCGAAATGAAAAGCGGTCAACGCCGTAAAAGTGAACGTAAATTTTTCCCAGGTTATGTTTTAGTTGAAATGATGATGAACGATGCAACTTGGCATCTAGTTAAAAGTGTTCCAAGAACTTTAGGATTCATCGGTGGAACATCAGATCGACCAGCACCAATAAGCCAGCGTGAAGTTGACGCTATCATGAATCGTTTACAACAAGTTGGTGATAAACCACGTCCTAAAACCCTATTTGAACCAGGTGAACTTGTTCGAGTTAATGAAGGACCGTTTGCAGACTTTAATGGTGTAGTTGAAGAAGTTGATTATGAAAAAAGTCGCCTAAAAGTATCGGTATCAATTTTTGGTCGTTCAACACCGGTTGAACTTGATTTTAGCCAAGTCGAAAAAAGCTAATATCTCAAAATACCCATATAAAAAATCACAGAATTAATTCTGTGATTTTTTTTGGCTTATTAATGTAGAACAGTATTAATAAGGCGATATCTGAATTGACTTATACTCCATGGTTTTTATCAATTCTTACCAATCGTTTTATGCCGATTCAAACTCTTCAAGTTGTTGTTGTAAATCCAACCATGCCAATTCTGACTCTTCTTGCTTACCTTTTAACTGGCTTTGTTGTAATAATAATTGTGTTAACTCACTCTTTTTATCTGCTTCATAAATAGAGGAATCGGCTAATTGCTCTTCAATCAATTTTAATTGCTTACTTAACTGTTCGAGCGTCTGTTCCTCTTTTTGTAACTGTTTTTTCAGCGGTTGCATTTGTGCTCGCCGATCGGCCTCTTTGCGTTTTTGTTCTTTACGGTCTTGTGCAGAAAGATTTTTGCTATTGTCATTATGACTATCATCTTGTTGTGGTGGCTGATTTTCCGCTTTCTGCTCGTCGGCAAGCCATTTTTGATAATCATCGAGATCACCATTAAATGGTTCAACTTTGTGATCGTGAACTAAATAAAACTCATCAGTTGTTGAACGTAGTAAGTGGCGATCATGCGATACAACAACTAACGCGCCTTCGAAATCAATAAGCGCTTCAGTTAATGCTTGGCGCATATCTAAATCTAAATGGTTAGTTGGCTCATCAAGTAACAGTAGGTTTGGCTTTTGCCAAACAATTAATGCTAAAACTAATCGAGCTTTTTCACCACCTGAAAATGTTTTTACAGGTTCATTGACTTTATCGCCATGAAAATCAAAACCACCTAAGTAATTACGCAATTCTTGTTCTGTTATTTTAGGATCAGAAAGCTTGGTTAAATGCCAAAGTGAGGATTCTTCACCACGCAAATACTCTAACTGATGCTGAGCGAAATAGCCTAATTGAATACCTTTGGATAAATTAATATGACCTTCTTTAGGTTGTAATTCTCCCGCTAATAATTTAATTAAAGTCGATTTACCAGCTCCGTTCCGTCCTAATAAACCAATTCTCGAACCGGGAACAAGATTTAATTTAATTTTTTCAAGGACGATTTTATCTCCATAACCAGCAACCACTTTATCCATCATCAATAATGGACTTGGTAAAAATTCAGAAGGTTTAAAATTGAAATGGAAAGGATTATCCACATGAGCCGGTGCAATAAGCTCCATTTTTTCTAACATTTTAATTCGGCTTTGAGCCTGTTTTGCTTTGGTTGCTTTTGCTCTAAAGCGATCAATATAGCTTTGCAGATGGGCGACTTTTTGTTGCTGACTTTCGTATAATGATTGTTGTTGTGCCAATTTCGTTATACGTTGGTTTTCGAATGAAGAATAGTTTCCGGTATATTCAAATAAACTTTT
Organism: Gilliamella sp. ESL0443; assembly: GCF_019469165.1. Taxonomy (NCBI): domain Bacteria; kingdom Pseudomonadati; phylum Pseudomonadota; class Gammaproteobacteria; order Orbales; family Orbaceae; genus Gilliamella; species Gilliamella sp. ESL0443. The sequence goes on from NZ_CP048263.1 coordinate 253,010, forward strand.
TTGTTCAATATGAATAATTTTATTAACAAGTGGATCTAAAAAGTCTCGGTCATGAGAGATTAAAATAAGCGTTCCCTGATAATTACTCAACCATTTTTCAAGCCAAATCACTGCATCTAAGTCAAGGTGGTTAGTTGGTTCGTCAAGCAGCAGTAAATCAGAACGGCACATTAAAGCTTGCGCCAAATTTAGTCGCATCCGCCAACCGCCCGAGTAGGATTTAACCGGTAAATTGAGTTGTTCGTTAGAAAATCCTAAACCATGTAATAGTGTTGCGGCTCTTGCCCGTATTGTCCAAGCATCAATGGTATCGAGTTGTTCGTGAATAATCGCAATTTGCTCACCATTATTTTCTTGATTAGCAATCGTTAGTTTTTGTTCTAATTGGCGATATTCTCGATCCCCGTCAATAGCGTATTCAATAGCTGGAACATCTAAAGCAGGTGTTTCTTGATTAACCCAAGCAAGCTGCCATTGTGTAGGTATTGATACACTTCCAGCATCAGAGTGAATTTCGCCTTTAATTAATGAAAAAAGGGTGGATTTACCACAACCATTTTTACCTACTAATCCAACTTTTTGTTTAGGATTAATTGTTGCTGAAGCGTTATCTAAAAGCAGATTAACACCACGACGAATTTGGATAGAATCAAAAACAATCATAATATTGCCATCTATTACTCTAAAAACAAGCTATGCTAACAAAAAAAGAACTTTATGCAATACGTTTTACTGGTGATTTATCCGCATTGCATTTGAATCGAATATTTATGATTGATACGGTAAACAATGCGGAAAATGATAAAATAAGATTATTTATTAATATGTTGAATAAAAATCATATTTAATAATTAATGTAATAATTGCCTAAATATTAATATCACTTAAATTTTACTTTTTATTGCCGACAAAGCTCTGCGAATAAAAAGCCAACAGATAAGGATAAATACCAATAATCCTAGGTATTGTGGTAAATCACCTAAGTTTTTAAATATTGCCAATGGGGCATCACTTCCTCCATTAGTAATACTTATCACAATTACTACCGCTAATATAACGCCAATTAAACTTTCACCAACTATTAAGCCAGATGCAATTAATGCTGCTTTGCTATCCACTTTTTTAAATTGTATTTCTGGATCAACATTATTTTTCTTTGCGTTAGCATAAGTATAACGTTTAATAATCCAAGATAGTAATGTGCCAACAAAAATCGGTGTAGTGACACTTGGTGGTAAATAAATGCCTAATCCGACAGCAAGAGCTGGTAATCTAAATTTTGAGTTATTTTTAGCAAAAATTAAATCAGTGATGATAATTATTCCCCCTAATACTAGGCCAATAAAAATCATTGTCCAATCAAGTTTATGCGAAAAAATACCTTGTGCAATAGTTGTCATTAAAGATGCTTGAGGAGCGGCTAAAACTTGAGAAAGATCCATATCACTGCGAGGAACAGCGCCTGTAAAGCCGTAAGCGTGATATAAGGTTTCTAGAATAGGAGCTATAACTAAAGCACCCACAAAGCAACCAATTAATAAAGCAACTTGTTGCTTCCATGGCGTTGCATTGACTAGATAACCTGTTTTTAAATCTTGCAAATTATCATTTGATATACATGCTATTGCTAAAACAGTACTTGTCGTAAATAATGCTAATGCTGTTGCAAAATTCGATCCTTCAATCGTTGATAACATGCCATTAATTTCACCTAGTCCTAATAAAATAAGTGAAACAGCAATAACTGCAAGTATTGCAATACCAGACATAGGACTTGCTGATGATCCGACTAAACCAGCCATATATCCACAAGCTGCAGCAACTAAAAAACCCATAATAAAAGAAAACAATACCGCACATGCAACTAATGACCAAGCTATGCCTGTAGATAAGCCACTATCAGCTATAAATGAATAAAAAGTCACGACTAAAATGACTAACATCATCCCCATAATAGAAAAAATCCATTTAGGGGATAGATCGCGTTCTGTTGTGTCTTTTATTGACACATCTGAACGTAGAGTTTTAAAAGAAATTTTCACTCCTTCAATAACTGGTTTTATTAAAGAAAGCAAAGTCCAAACAGCTGAAATAGCAATCGTTCCTGCACCAATAAAACGGATATCGTTGTCCCAAATTTGCATGGAAACTTGAGATAAAGGTAAACTTGAATCATAACCGTTGATAACTGTTAAAATCGGTATGCCAAATACCCAAGCAATAATTGTCCCAAGTAGTATTGCAATACCTGAAATAATACCAATTAGATAGCCTGCACTTAATAATGCTAAAGAAAACCCTAAGGGTATTTGAAATATTGCCTTGCCTGCTGTGAACCAATAAGCTGTATTTCCAGATAGTAGTTTAAATCCATTAGTAAATAAACTGACTAAAGAAGCAATTACGCCACCGAATAAAATATCTTTTAATCCACCATTAGCGTCATTTCCTTCTGCCTTTGACCCAGCCTTTAATATTTCGGCAGCAGCAACACCCTCAGGGTAAGGTAAATCGCTTTTTACTACCATGACATGTCGAAGCGGTATAGAAAATAACACACCTAACATACCACCAGCCAAACATACAGCAAAGGTTAACCAAAATGGGAAATCATGCCAGTATCCCATCATTAATAAGCCCGGAATAACAAAAATGATTGAAGATAATGTCCCTGCAGCAGAAGCTTGCGTTTGAACCATATTATTTTCTAAAATGGTTGAATTAGGGAAAAACCGCAAAATCGCCATAGAAATTACAGCTGCAGGAATTGCAGAAGAAAAAGTTAAACCGACCTTTAAGCCCAGATAAACATTTGATGCAGTAAAAATCATTGTTATCAGTGCACCAAGAATAATACCTCTAAATGTAAGTTCTCTTAGTTTATTCATGTTTTTAGTGTTTTTTAAGTTGAAATTAAATGTATTATATACTTAATTGTGTATTTTGAGTGTAAATCCGTGTGATTTTATTGTTTTTAAATTTTTATCCATTGTTTTTAAATGGAAATATTTTTATTAAATTTTGGATGCTTATTATTTAGTTATTAAAACATTACTATTTTGTTTTGATACAATGTTATTTAACAATTACTACTTTGTGAGAAATATCGTGAACCAATTAGAACGTTTACAAGCTATTACTAAACAATTACGTAATCCAATTAAAGGTTGCGAATGGGACAGTAAGCAAACTTTTGAATCATTAAAATCATATACTCTAGAAGAAACTTATGAAGTCTTAGATGCCATAGAAAAAAAAGATATGGCTGAACTTAAAAATGAACTAGGTGATCTACTGTTTCAGATTGTTTTTTATGCTGACTTAGCAAATGAACAAGGTTTATTTAATTTTGATGATATCTGCCTCTCTGTTGCTGATAAGCTGATTAGTCGTCATCCCCATGTCTTTTCAAATGATACTACTGTTAAGCCAAATTGGGAACAACTTAAGCAACAAGAACGTGATAAACGAGCACAATATTCACTATTAGATGATATTCCCATCGCCATTCCAGCATTAATGAAAGCTGAAAAAATACAAAAACGCTGTGCATCAGTTGGATTTGATTGGGTAGAGTTAAAACCTGTTATTGATAAAGTTAAAGAAGAGCTTAGCGAAGTGGAAGAGGAATTGAATAAAACCGCACAAGATCAATCCAAAATTGAAGAAGAGCTTGGCGACTTATTTTTTGCCACCGTTAACTTAGCCAGACATTTAAAAGTTAAATCTGAGTTATGTTTACAAAATGCCAATAACAAGTTTATAAGGCGTTTTAAGCAGGTAGAATTATTACTTAAACAAAAAAATCACAATTTAATTGATGCAACACTTGAAGAAATGGAAGATGCATGGCAAATTGTCAAACAATCTGAACAATTATCTAGCGAAGTAAATCAAAATGACTGAACAAAAAAATGAATTATATCAAGAAATCGAAGCATGGGCACAAAATGCCATTTTACATAGCCCAACGTGGAGTATTAACCAGCTCGATTATTCCGAAAAAAGTATTTCTGTTGTTGAAATTATTATTGGTGAATTAGCTGAGAAAAATTTTAGTATCCCTGAAGAACAGCTTAATATGATTGCTCAAGAGTATGGTTGTTACTTATTACTGACAGCCCAAAAATTATACGGCGGTGAGTTTTATTGGAATGAAGAACTTGAACAACCGATGTTAATTTGTTGTGAACCACAAGCAGCTATCGTGTTATTAACTTGGAATAAAGTCAAAGGGCGCCTTTTAGGGGATGAAGCTGATCATCTAGCCTTTTTCTTAGAAGGGTTTGCTGAGGCGACTAAAAATCCTGAAAATGGTTCTCAGATTGTCTATTTATAACCAAATAATACAATAATTAAAGGTTATTAGCTGATAAAATTTCATGGTATCAGCTAATAGTCATTAATGCCAATTATCAAAGTGAATATGCATTGGCGATTTCAACCCGATAAATGACGATATTTAGGTTGTAATCAATAAACATTATGGTTTAGGCAGATCAATAAATATTAAGTAATAAGCCTTACTCCCACTCAGTAGGGAATGGAAATAAGGTTTACTTAGTTAATCACTTTATACTTCTAAGTAATCTAAAATCCCTTCTGCCCCTTTGCGACCTTCGCTAATGGCAGTCACCACTAAATCCGATCCTCTTACCGCATCACCACCAGCAAAGATTTTTGGATGGCTGGTTTGGTAACCTTTGCTTTGTGGTGCGATTATGCGCCCTCTATCATCAAAATCAACACCATGTTCGGCTAACCACGGCATAGAATGAGGTTTAAAGCCAAATGCCATTACAACTGCATCTGCCGGAAGTACAAATTCCGATCCTTGAATTATCACCGGAGAACGACGACCTTTCGCATCAGGTTCGCCAAGCTCCGTTCTTACCATTTTTACACCAGTAACATGACCGGCATCATTGATTTCGATGCTCAGAGGTTGTACATTGAATTGGAATTGTGCGCCTTCTTCTTTAGCATTTTTAACCTCGCGTTTAGAACCTGGCATATTAGCTTCATCACGGCGATAGGCGCAAGTCACTTCAGTTGCACCTTGACGTATAGACGTTCGAACGCAATCCATTGCTGTATCACCACCACCTAATACCACGACGCGTTTATTTTTCATATCGACATAAGGCGCATCATCAGTTTGTTGGTATTGCATAATATGTTTGGTATTAGCAATTAAAAATGGTAGGGCATCATAAACACCATTGGCATCTTCATTTTCTAGGCCTGCACGCATTGATTGATAAGTACCAGTACCAACAAAAACTGCATCAAATTCATTGATGATATCGGCTAATTGTACAGTTTTACCCACTTCAGTATTAAGGCGAAACTCAATTCCCATTTCGGTAAAGACATGTCTGCGGTGAATTAAGACTTCTTTATCTAATTTGAAAGCAGGAATACCAAAAGTTAATAGGCCCCCAATTTCCGGATGACGATCAAAAACAACTGGTGTAACACCATTACGAACTAGGACATCAGCGCAAGCTAACCCAGCAGGGCCTGCACCAATAATTGCGACTCTTAGTCCAGTTTTTTCAACGTTAGATAGATTTGGTTTCCACCCCATTTTAAAGGCTTCATCAGTAATATAACGTTCAATACTGCCAATAGTTACGGCTCCAAATTCAGCATTTAAAGTACAGGAACCTTCACAAAGACGATCTTGCGGACAAACTCGTCCACACACCTCTGGTAGACTATTGGTTTGGTGCGATAGCTCAACAGCCTCTAAAATCTTCCCTTCATTAATTAATTTTAACCAATTTGGGATATAGTTATGTACTGGACAGCGCCATTCACAATAAGGATTACCACAAGCCAGACAACGATCTGCTTGTGCTTGAGATTGCGAGGCTGAAAAGCCTTCATAAATTTCAACAAACTCAATTTTACGGACGTTTAGCGATTTTTTAGGCGGATCAACACGTTGTAAATCGATAAACTGATAAACATTTTGACTCATATCGTGTTTTCTCCTTACTGTGCTTGCACACGTAGCTCTGCTGAAGAGCGACTACGGTGACCTAATAACGCTTTAACATCACTAGATTTTGGTTTAAGTAAAACAAATTGTTTCGCAAAATCTTCCCAATTAGCTAATATCTCTTCTGCCCAAGATGAGTGAGTAAGCTGTGCGTGTTCCATGATTAAACCACGTAAATGTTCTTCATGAATCGAGTAGTCAGCCACATTTAACATTTCCACCAACTCTTTATTAATACGCTTATGCAAATCACCATCGGTATCTAAAATATAAGCAAAACCACCAGTCATACCAGCACCGAAGTTTACGCCAGTTTTTCCTAAAACACAGACAATTCCGCCCGTCATATATTCACAACCATTATCACCAATGCCTTCAACCACACTTATGGCTCCAGAGTTACGCACAGCAAAACGCTCACCCGCTCGACCAGCAGCAAATAATTTACCGCCAGTTGCGCCATATAAACAGGTATTACCAGCAATGGTTGCTTCATGGCTCAAAAATGCAGAACCTTGTGGTGGACGAATGACAATGCGACCACCAGCCATGCCTTTACCAACATAGTCATTAGCATCCCCTGTAAGGGTTAAATCCACACCACCAGCATTCCAAACGCCAAAACTTTGACCAGCAGTACCATTGAAGTTCAACGAAATAGGGGAGGTAACCAAGCCTTGATCGCCATATTTTTTAGCAATATAACCGGATAAAGTGGTACCAACAGAGCGATCTGTATTTTGAATGTCAAAGTAGAAACTTTTAGTTTGACGATTATCAACCGCATCTTGTGCTTGAGTTATGATCTCTTTATTAAGCACACCTTTATCGAATGGTTTGTTATCTTCAATACAATGAACTGGTTTGCCTTCAATAGGGGATGCTGTTTTAAGTAAACTTGATAAATCCAGTTTTTGCTGTTTTGCAGTAATACCATCTAGTTCAATAAGCAGATCAGTACGACCGATTAAATCAACAATTTGTCTAACACCAAGTTCAGCCATAACTTCTCGAGTATTACGCGCAAGAAAACGGAAGTAGTTCATCGCTTTTTCTGGCAATCCATGATAATGTTCGCTACGTAATTTTTCGTCTTGAGTGGCTACGCCGGTTGCACAGTTATTTAGGTGACAAATACGGAGGTATTTACAACCCAATGCAACCATTGGCCCAGTACCAAAACCAAAACTTTCAGCGCCTAAAATTGCAGCTTTTACAATATCTGCCCCCGTTTTTAATCCACCATCAACTTGCAAACGAATTTTATGACGTAACCCATTAGCAACTAATGATTGCTGGGTTTCAACCAAGCCAAGCTCCCAAGGGGAACCCGCATATTTAACTGATGTTAATGGGCTGGCACCAGTACCACCGTCATAACCTGAAATGGTGATTAAATCTGCATATGCTTTAGCAACCCCTGTTGCGATAGTGCCTACTCCCGGCTCAGAGACTAATTTAACCGAAATCATTGCTGTTGGATTAATCTGTTTCAAGTCAAAAATCAATTGAGCTAAATCTTCAATTGAATAAATATCGTGGTGTGGTGGAGGTGAAATTAATGTCACTCCCGGCACAGAAAAACGTAATTTTGCAATATAAGGGGTGACTTTATCACCAGGTAATTGTCCTCCCTCACCTGGTTTTGCGCCTTGGGCTACTTTAATTTGAATAACATCGGCACTCATTAAGTAGCCTGGTGTAACACCAAATCGACCAGAAGCCACTTGTTTGATACGTGATACTTTTATCGTGTTGTAACGAGCGGGATCTTCTCCACCCTCACCAGAATTAGAAAAACCACCTAATGTATTCATTGCTTCAGCTAATGATTCATGCGCCTCTGGGCTTAAGGCACCAATTGACATGGCAGCGGAGTCAAAGCGTTTAAACAATGATGATTCTGGTTCAACTTCATCAAGCGAAATAGCCGCGTTTTCAGGAGGATTTAGTTTTAATAAATCTCGTAGAGTTGCTGGTGGTCGATTATTTACAATATCCGCATAACGTTGATAATCTTCATAATTACCTTCATTAACTGCTTTTTGTAGTGATTGCACCACATCTGGATTATAAGCGTGGTATTCACCACCATAAACAAATTTGAGTAATCCACCTTGTTCTAATGGTTTACGTCGTAACCATGCTTTTTTAGATAAATTAAACTGATCTTGAGCAAAGTCCTCAAAATTGGCACCACTGATACGGCTAGTTACACCTTGGAAGCATAGCTCAACCACTTCTTCATGGAGACCAACTGCTTCAAATAGTTTAGAGCAACGGTAAGAGGCGACTGTTGAAATTCCCATTTTGGACATAATCTTATATAAGCCTTTATTAATACCATTACGGTAATTAATAATCGCTTCACGGTAAGATTTATTCATCGTACCATTATCGACCATTTGCGCTAAAGTTTCATAAGCTAAGTATGGATAGATTGCAGTTGCGCCAAACCCTAGCAAGACTGCAAACTGATGCGGATCTCGGCAGCTTGCGGTTTCAACAATGATATTGGCATCACAGCGTAGATTTTTTTCAACTAGACGTTGTTGCACTGCGCCAACAGCCATTGGGGCTGGAATAGGTAAGCGATCTGGCGCTATATTTTTATCAGATAGGATTAGTAGTACAGTTCCTTCACGTACTTTTGCTTCGGCATCACCACATAATTGTTCAATTGCATCACGTAAGCTACCATCAATTTCATAAGTGATGTCAAGCGTTTCAGATTTGTAGTAGCGTGATTCTAAGGTCGTTAATTGTTTAAAATCCGAATGAACTAATACCGGGTATTTAAAAGCAACTCGATGAGCTTGCCCTTCAGCTTCAGCAAACACATTCATTTCACGACCAATACTCGTTGATAGTGACATCACGTGTGCTTCACGTAATGGGTCGATAGGTGGGTTAGTTACCTGAGCAAATTTTTGTCGGAAGTAATCATAAATTAAGCGAGGACGACTTGATAATACCGCAAATGGCGTATCATCGCCCATAGAGCCTGTTGCTTCTTGACCATTTTCACCTAAAACTCGAATACACTGGTCAAGTTCTTCACTGCTATAACCAAATTGCTTTTGGTAAGTAGCTAGTAAAGTATCGTCATAATCACGAGAGCCGATATCATCATCAGGAAGATCTTCAAATGGAATCAGCCGTTTTACATTCTTAGCCATCCATTCTTTGTACGGATGGCGTTTTTGTAAATCGTTATCCGTTTCTGACGATTGTAAAATGCGACCTTCTTCAGTATCAATCACTAGTAATTCACCGGGGCCAACACGTCCTTTGGTCACTACTTCATCTGGTTGATAATCCCAAATACCAATTTCGGATGCACAAGTAATTAGTTTGTCAGTGGTAATCACATAACGTGCAGGGCGAAGGCCATTACGATCTAAGTTACAAGCGGCATAACGTCCATCGGACATAACGATACCTGCAGGGCCGTCCCACGGTTCCATATGCATAGAGTTGAAATCAAAAAAAGCACGGAGATCTTCATTCATATCCGGATTGTTTTGCCATGCAGGAGGCACAAGTAAACGCATAGCACGAACAATATCCATACCGCCTACTAAGAATAATTCAAGCATATTATCTAGCGAGCTTGAATCCGAGCCTGTAACATTAACAAACGGCGCGGCATCTTGTAAATCGGGTATAAGTGGCGTTTTGAATTTGTAAGATCGCGCTTTAGCCCATTGCCGATTACCCTCGATAGTATTAATTTCACCATTGTGGGCTAAATGTCTAAATGGTTGAGCAAGTGGCCAACGCGGTACGGTATTGGTTGAAAAACGCTGATGGAATAAACAAATTGCTGTTTCCATACGAATATCAGCCAAATCTAAATAGAATCTAGGTAAATCTTTAGGCATACATAAGCCTTTATAGATATTGACCTGATTTGAAAAACTACATACGTAAAACGTATCATCTTGCACACGTTTTTCTATGCGGCGTCGTACCATATATAAACGACGCTCTAAATCAATTTTTGTCCATCCAGCAGGGGCATTAACAAAAACTTGTTCGATTCTTGGCAGTGATGACAGGGCAATTTCACCCAGAACGCTTTTATCAATTGGTACTTCACGCCAACCTAAAATAGATAGAGTTTCTTCGGCTAGCTCTTCTTCTACAATATCACGGCTTGCTTGGGCTTCGGCTTCATCTTGGCTTAAAAATAGCATGCCTACAGCATAGTTTGTTGCCAAACGCCATCCGGCATCTTCTGCGACAACTCTAAAAAATCGATCTGGTTTTTGTATTAAAAGCCCGCAGCCATCGCCCGTTTTACCATCGGATAAAATGGCACCACGGTGTTGCATTCGAGCAAGTCCGTGGATTGCAGTACGCACCACTTTGTGACTTGGTTGCCCTTCTATATGAGCGATTAAACCAAATCCGCAGTTATCTTTCTCATGATGCTGGTTATATAACATATCATTGCCTCTAATTCATCGTTATTATTTTTTGAGAAGATATAGGCATTAATCCCATAATAGGTGTGAAGGTAATTAAAAATAGGTTTTTGGTCAAATAAATATTACTTATAAGTCAATCTTTTAATAACTCAGTCTATATTTATTAATGAAGCTAATATCTCATATTAACTATTTGTTTATACTATAATTAAAATTTAATAGAGACAAAAGTTTCAGAAATTGGTTTTTTTCTCATAATAATAATTAATATTTGATTAAAAAAAGTTGAGGAACGGGGTTTTTGAGCATCAAAATTGGCGATTTTTACACATTTTTTCAAGAATGAGTGAGTTAGAATCGCTACTCTTATATAATAGATAATCTTTATTATGGGTAATAGGTCTTATATGCAAAATAAAATTACAATTATTGGTGCGGGTGCTGCTGGGCTTTTTTGTGCCGGATTATTAGGACAAAAAGGTTATGATGTAACTGTTATTGATAATGGTAAAAAATTAGGACGCAAAATTTTAATGTCTGGTGGTGGTAAATGTAATTTTACCAACCTTAACGTAGAATCAACCCATTATATTTCAGAAAATCGTCATTTTTGTAAGTCTGCATTAAAGCGCTTTACTCAATGGGATTTTATTCAACTAGTTAATCAATACAATATTGCCTATCATGAAAAAGATCATGGACAGTTATTTTGTGATAATTCAGCGCAAGATATTGTTGATATGCTTGCCCAAGAGTGCCAAAAGGGGCAAGTTAAATTCATGTTAAACACTCAGCTTGAAGATGTTGAGGCTGAGCAGCAAGGATTTAAATTATCGATTTCACAAGGTTTTGTTCATACTGATAAATTAATTGTAGCAACTGGTGGGCAATCTATGCCAGCACTAGGTATGACCGCTATCGGATATAAAATTGCCGAAAAATTTTCGATTCCCGTTGTGCCCGTAAAAGCAGGGTTGGTGCCATTTACCTTACATAAACCTTTGCTAGAAGTATTATCCACTTTGTCGGGCATTGCCGTGCCGGTTGAAGTATCTAATGAACGAATATCTTTTAAAGAGAATTTACTGTTTACTCATCGAGGATTATCTGGACCAGCGATTTTACAAATCTCTAGTTATTGGCAAGCAGGTGAAGCCATTACCATTAATTTGTTGCCAGATGTAAGCTTTGAAGGTGATTTTCAACTCTTGTTAGAAAATAATCGCAATCAAAGCATTAAAAATTGTTTGGCGCAAATATTACCGAAGCGGTTAATTGAAGCTTTGATGCAATTAAATTTGATAGCCGATTTAACCGTTAAGCAATTAACGCCTACTCAGCAGCAAGTGCTTTACCAAACATTAACTAGGTGGATGGTTACACCGAATGGAACGGAAGGCTATCGTACAGCTGAGGTAACTTTGGGTGGTGTGAGCTGTGATGCTTTATCGTCAAAGACGATGGAGGCGAAAAATCACCTCAATCTCTATTTTATTGGTGAAGTTGTTGATGTAGCTGGTTGGCTAGGTGGTTATAATTTCCAATGGGCTTGGAGCAGTGCATTTGCTTGCGCGCAAGCCTTTGATTAATTATCAATTACCCCCATATGTATATCATATTTCTTAACTTTATATTGTAAGGTGGTTCTCGAAACATCGAGTAGTTTTGCTGCAGTAATAATTTTCCCATTGGCCTGATTTAATGCATCAATAATAAGTTGCTTTTCATAATTTTCGACTTGTTCGGTAAGATTACCAGTTATTTCGCTGGTAGTCGGTTTTTCAAGCTTGGCTTCATCTTGTGGATAAGGGCTATGAAGGTCAAATAATTCTTCATCCAGAATAATCTGCTGCAATTCTCCTGGCTCATTTTGTAAAACCATACTACGGACAATAGCGTTTTCTAGCATTCGCACATTACCCGGCCAAGGCGCTGACATAAGTTGCTGTAATGCATGTTCACTAATACCAGTAATCACAACACTTACATCAGTTTTATGTTTATCAATAAAGTATCTTGCCAATACAGGAATATCTTCTTGTCTTTCGCGTAGTGCTGGCAGTTTAATTAATCCGACATTTAATCGATAAAATAGATCACTACGCATTTTGCCTGTTTTTAATAAATCAGCCGGTGATTCATTCATAGCTGCAACAATTCGAACATCAGCATGTTGCTCTTTATTCCCACCTAGTGGCCAATAGGTTTTTTCTTGTAAGAATCGTAACAGTTTGCTTTGCATTTCAAGTGGCATCGCGTTAAGTTCATCAAGAAATAACGTACCACCATTAGCAAGTTCAAGATAACCTTGGCGATTTTCAGCTCCAGTAAACGCTCCTTTGACAGTCCCGAATAAAGTACTTTCAATCAATGTTGTAGGTAAAGCACTACAGTTAAGTGAAATAAACGCTTTATCTCGGCGTTGGCTAGTTTGGTGAATTAATCTAGCAAATAGCTCTTTCCCTGTGCCGGTTTCGCCAACAATCAATACTGGCACATCATTACTACCTAAAATATTAGTTTGGTCGATCACCTGCTGCATTTTTTTTGAAGCAAAAACGATTTCTGGTAATGGCTGTTCTTTATTTTGATATAATTTTCTATTAAGACTGAATACCTGATCTTGCAGTTGTCTAACATTAGATAAATTACGACCAATTTCAACCGCGCCAATAATTTCTTTTTTGTGATTATAAAGAGGAACCGTTGTATGTTGATAATCAACTAATTTGCCCACATGATTATAATAGGTTTGATAGGTATCTTGATATTCTTTACCCTGTAAAGCTTGTAGCATAGTACTATCTTCTTTTTTCAAATTAGGGTAAACTTTAAGCATTGGTTTACCTATGGCTTGTTCCATTGGGTAGCCATCAAGTTCTGCACTTTCCTGATTGTAGTAAATATATTTACCTTCTTTGTCAATAATAGCCATAGGCTGATGTATTAGATCAAAAAAATGTTTAAATATTTCCAATGCTTGTAATAATTCAGGATCAATTATCATGATACTAAAACCTTTTGAAAGTTGGATTCTTACTAAGTATAGCGAGCGTTAATTTAAATATCTTTCAATTATTACTAAAAAAAGTGACAAATTTTTGTCATAAAAACATATTTTTTACTAAATGACTAATATTAAATTTGTAATTATTCTGTTAAACAATTGATTGTTTGTGTTTTTTTAAGTTGGCACGTTGATTGCATTGTAAGTGAGTAATCTTTTTACTTACCTTTTTTATGTACTAATTAACTGGAGGTCATATGTCCGACACAATTATGTCAAATTATAACAAAATACGCACAGATCTTATAACTAAAGATCGTCGTTTCAGTGCTCAAGGCGGTAAACTTTGTTTTGATGGTGTGAATTTGGAAGAATTAGCAAAGAAATATCCAACACCTTTTTACGTATTTTCTGAAAAAGAAATTGACCGTAATATTCAGGAGATCAAAGATTCGTTTAAAGCTCATCCAAATACTAAGATTTTCTATGCGTCAAAAACATGTTCAGTAATGGGTGTGCTTAAAGCGATTAAAGATGCGGGTATCTATGCAGAAGCTAACTCAATGTTTGAAGTTCGTAAATGTTTAGAAATCGGTTTCCCTGGTAGCCAAATTGTTTTCAACGGTGTGGTTAAAAAACCAGTTGATTTAGAATTTGCTATCCAAAACGATCTTTACATCATCAACGTAGATAGCCTATATGAGCTTGATATTATTGATGAGATTTCACGACGTTTGAAAAAAGTTGCAAATGTTTGTGTGCGTGTTGAACCAAATGTACCGTCAGCAACTCACGCAGAATTAGTAACCGCTTATCACGCTAAATCTGGTATCGACTTAGAACAAGCTGAAGAGACTTGCCGTCGTATTCTTGAAATGCCTTATGTTCATTTACGTGGTTTACATATGCACGTAGGGGATCAAGTACCAGAAGCAGAACCTTTTGCAAAAGCGACTAAAGTATTAGTTGATGAATCACGCCGTTTAGAAGAAGTTCTTGGCATTAAATTTGATTTAATCAACGTTGGTGGTGGTATTCCTGTTCCATATAAATATGACGAAGAAAATGGTAATCCATTAGAAGACAATATGTATGCTGGTATTACTGCACAAGATTTCGCCGATGCGGTAATCAGTGAAGTACATAAATGGCGTACTGACGTTGAAATTTGTATCGAACCAGGTCGTAAAGTAACCGGTTCAGCTGGTGTGCTATTAACTGAAGTTGCTTGTGAAAAACGTAAAACTAACTACGATTTAGACGGTAACATCGAAGAACATGTTGAATGGAAATTTGTTGATGCGGGTTACAGCGTATTATCTGACAGTCAACACTTTGATTGGTTCTTCTATGTTTATGATGCATCAAGAATCACTGAGCAACATGATGAGTACATTAAATTAGCGGGTCCATTATGTGACGGTGGTGACTATTTCCATGTGGGTGTTAAAGGTGAAGAATTCTTATTACCTAAAGACACACAAATTGGCGATATCATTGCTTTCCTTGATGCCGGTGCTTATACCATCGAAAGCCAAACAGTTTATAACAACCGCCCACGTACTGCTGTTGTTATGATTGATAAAGAAGGCAAAGATCGATTGATTCGCCGTGAAGACACTTACGAGGATATGGTTGGATACGACGTGTATTAATCATGAACTGGCTGGGGCAATAACTGCCCCAGTTGTTATTATGTGAGGTTATTATGAGTGATTCTAAAGATTCAAGTTTACTTGGTATTAAAGACATTGTGTTTATGAATGTCATTGCAATATTGAGTTTACGTCAAATTCCTAATGTTGCTCCTTACGGAGCGTCAGCAATGGTGCTTTGGCTACTTGCTGCATTTTGTTTGTTTTTTCCATTAGCCATGGTTTGTGGTGAGCTTTCAACAGGCTGGCCAAAAGATGGTGGGATCTTTGTATGGGTAAAAGAAGCATTTGGTAAACGTGTCGGTTGGATAGTGGTTGTTTGCTTTTTGTTTTCATGTGTGCTTTTCTTCCCATTAATGTTGCAGTTTGGTTTTACTGCAATTGGTTATATGTTTAACCCTGAACTTGCTCAGAATCAGGTATTTATTGGTGTTGGCTCCATGGCAGTATTCTGGATCTTAACGTTAATGAATATCAAAGGCATGAAATGGACTAAAATCATTAACAGTGTTAGTGCATGGTTAGGTGTATTTATTCCTGCTGCTATTATCGTGTTATTAGCTATTGTATGGTTAATGACTGGTCATCCAATGGCAACTGATTATAGCCATGTTAGTGATTGGATTCCGGATTTAAGTAGCTGGGATACTATTGTATTTTTATCAAGCATGATGTTTGCTTTTGCTGGGCTAGAAGTTGCACCAATGATCGCTGGTCGTACTCGTGATCCACAACGTGACTTCCCTAAAGCGATGGCGGTATCTGCAGTTGTTATCGTTGGTATCTATATGATTGGTACTTGGGCAATTAATACCTTATTACCTGCTGCTGATACTGATATTGTTGCCGGTGTAATGCAAGCGATGGAAGCTGCTGCTAAAGAGCTACACATGCCTTGGTTATTACCAGTAATGGCAATTTGTTTGTTCTTTGGTGCATTAGGTCAAATTAACTCATGGTTAGTTGGTCCTATCTATATGTTACAAGAAGCATCAAAAGAAGATAACTTACTTGGTGAACGTATTGGTCGATTACATCCTGTATATCAAACACCAGCATTTGCTTTAGTTATCCAAGCAATAATTGTAACGGTACTTTGTTTCTCAACATTCGTATCACCAAGTATTGCTGCTGCATATTGGATGTTAACTGCATTAACAACCATTTGTTACTTTATTCCTTATTTAGTGATGTTTATTGCGTACTATCGCTTACGTATTACTCAACCAGATGTACCACGTAGCTTCAAGATTCCTGGTAAAGTTTTACCAATTATTTTACCTGGTTTAGGTTTCTTATCTACGCTATTTGCGGTGATCTTAGTCTTTATTCCACCAGCACAAATTGATATGGGTGGATATGTTGAGTACATCGCTAAAATTGTTGGTGGTGCAGTGCTTGCAATTGTGTTAGCTGAATGGATATACCATCGCGCACAAAGACGTAACCGCTTGCAATAAGATATAGAGGAGTAAATTTATGTACAAACCTATATTGGAAATTGATTTAGGTAAATTAAAAGACAATGCCCGTGTTGAAAAAGAGCTTCTTGCTAAACACGGCATTGAAGTGATGGCGGTAAATAAAGTCTTTGATGGCTGTGTTGAAACCGCCAAAGCGGTGCTTGATGGTGGTATTGATGTGATTGCTGAATCAAGAACCTACAATTTGAAGAAACTTAAAGATGCTTTAAATTGTAAAACTTGTTTATTACGTAGTCCTTGTTTAAGTGAGATCAGTGAAGTAGTGAAATACGCAGATATTAGCTTAAACAGTGAAAAACAAGTTATTCAAGCACTTTCTGATGAAGCGGTAAAACAACAAAAAGTCCATCAAGTATTTTTAATGGTTGATATGGGCGATTTACGTGAAGGTATTTGGTTTGAACATGTCGATGATATCATCGAAACAGTCAAACTAATCTTATCTTTACCAGGTGTTGAGCTTTATGGGCTTGGGACCAACTTCAACTGCTATGGTACTGTTCTACCAACTGTTAAAAATGGTGTGGATTTTTTACACATAGCGCGTAAAGTAGAAGAAGCTTGTAATATCAAGATCAAGTATCTATCAGCTGGTAATTGTACAAGTTACCATCTGCTTGATAAAGGGATCTGGCCAGAAGGGCTTAATCACATTCGAATTGGTGGTTTACATGAGTTTGGTATTGAGTATGTGGATATGAAATATCTTGATGAGTTTCATCACTCAAACAAACCTGTAGAAAAAGCTTGTAGTGACATGTATAAATTGTATGCACAAATCATCGAGCTTAATAGTAAACCAACCGTTCCTGTTGGAGAATTAGGTGTTGATGCCTTTTTGAACAGCAAAACTTTTGTTGATCATGGTACTCGTAAACGCGCGCTTCTCGCTTTTGGCCGTCAAGATGTGCCAGCAGAAAGCTGTATACCGATTAATGACAACATTACGGTCTTAGGTCAAACCAGCGATCATACTATTGTTGATATTGAAGATGTTTCTGAAACATTACGTGTTGGCGATATGATTGGGTTTGAGCTTGATTATACAGCCCTACTTATGGCTTGCCAAACCAATGGTGTAGAAAAACGGTTTGTTTATTAATATCTATCAGCTGCTGGGCAACCAGCAGCTATTATTGATTACTAGGCGGTTTACATGGCAACATCAGAATCTCAAGAAAGTCCTTATCCCAGTACCTTAAAGAAAAACTTAAAAAATCGTCATTTATTGATGATTTCGTTAGGTGGCTCAATAGGAACTGGATTATTTATTGGTATTGCAGCACCACTTAGCACGGTTGGACCGTTAGGTACGATTATCGCATATCTACTTGCGGGTAGTATTATGCTGTCGACCATGCTTTGCTTAGGTGAACTTTCTTGTGCATTCCCACATGCGGGTTCTTTTCAGCATTATGCACTAATGTTTATTCCACATCCTATTTGGAGTTATACCATTGGCTGGTTATATTGGTTAAGCTGGGTACTGTCTATGGCTGCTGATTTAACTGCAGCTTCGATGATCGCTCACCAAGTTTTTTCCTCTATTCCCATCTATATTCTTAGTCTAATTATTTTAACCGTTATTACTTGTGTCCATTTAACGTCTGTTAGAGCTTTTGGCGAAAGTGAATACTGGTTTTCAACGATAAAAGTATTGGCCATTATTGCATTTATAGCTGTTGGTATTTATTTACTCTATCATCAATATAATCAAACACATGTATTACCAACACTTAAAACCGAACAAGGTTGGTTTCCTAGTGGATTTTTATCAATTTTTGTTTGTATGACAATTGTTACTTATTCATTTCAGGGCGTCGAATTAATTGGTAGTGCAGCTGGTGAAGCGCAATCACCTCAAAGCGTATTGCCAAAAATTATCACTGGTGTGGCTTTTCGTATTATCTTGTTTTATGTGTTAGCGATTGCGGTGTTAGCACTAGTTTACCCTTATGGAGCAACCCATAATGAAATTAGCCCATTTGTTTGGGTATTCAATAAAGCCGGGATTACCTTTGCTTCATATGTGATGCTATTTGTTATCTTTTGTGCTGCAATATCGGCCGCTAATTCGGCTGTTTATGCCAGCTCGAGAATGCTATGGTCGATGGCTCAAGATGATTTAGCACCAAAATACTTTTCAGAAGTCAATAAACGAGGCGTGCCAACTAAAGGAATATTATTTATCGCAATTATTGCGTTAGTTTCGCTGTTTTCTAAATATATTGCTGCTGAAAAATTATACCTCTATCTGGTAGCGAGTACTGGACAAGTTGGTTGTTTTGCTTGGATTATTATTGCTTGGTGCCAATATCAATTTCGTAAGGGAGTGAATGAAGGCAAATACTCTAAAGATATGATCAAATTTAAATCTCCGCTATTTCCTTGGTTAGCGATGATTTCTATTACTGTTAACATTATTATTATTGTTGGGGTATGGTTTGGTGAATCAGGGCATTTTATTTTATTATCTGAGATAATCTTAATTTTCGTAATTTTAGCTTCATATTACTTTTTCAAAAAACGTAAATCCGATTAACTTTATTATCAGTTTATGTAATCACCTTAACTATCAATTGTAGGTGATTACTTACTGTTAGAATTGAAATTTTAATTATCTGAATTATAAAACTTATTTTAAAAATGCAGAGACGCCAGTAAATACAACTTGAGCGGCAATAGCTGATATTAATAACCCAGTAAGCTTTGACAAAATTGCAATACCAGTATTTTTTAAAACGTTAGCAATGCTTTTTGCGCATAGTAACATGGCATAAATACCGCTTGAGGCAATCAATAGCGAAAGGGCGCCAATCAGGTTTTGCATACCTACCGAACTTGTCCCCATAACAATAATCGTACCAATGGAGGCTGGTCCCATACATAAAGGTATTGCAAGAGGAACCACACTAATATCATCATCATCAGTATGAATTTTATTTTTTTCAGGTGAATCATTCATCAATGAAACAGCGGTAATAAATAGCAATGCTCCCGACCCAATTCTAAAAGCATCGAGTGTAAAACCAAACACACTAAACATGGCATTACCAAAAAAGAATAACACAATACCAATAATAAAAACGGCACACGATGTTTTAAGTGCAGTCTTTCGGCGTTGTTGTTCATCATATTGTTTAGTACCACTTAAGAATGCACTTAGCACTGCTGGTGGTGTCATTAAAGCGAATAACTTGGTTGTGGTGGCGAGAATTTCAACAAGATAGTTATCCATAGTATTACCCTTTATAGCTTTAGAAATTGCTTGAAATCTGTCAACAATTGTTGGCGGGAATCAACTATACACATAAAAACGGTCACCATAAAGGTGACCATATTTAATTGGATATAATTTTAATAGTTTATTAAATATTAACCAATTTGAATTAGTTAAGGCGCTCTTTAATACGAGCCGCTTTACCACGAAGTTCGCGTAAGTAGTAAAGTTTAGCTTGACGTACTTGACCACGACGCTTCACAGTAATTGAATCAACAGTTGGTGAGTGAGTTTGGAATACTCGTTCAACACCTTCGCCATTCGAAATTTTACGTACTGTAAATGCAGAATGTAAACCACGATTGCGAATTGCAATAACCACACCTTCATATGCTTGAAGACGTTTTTTGTTACCTTCAACAACCCATACTTTAACTTCTACCGTATCACCCGGACGAAAAGACGGGATGTCTTTTTTCATTTGTTCTTGTTCTAATTGCTGAATAATTGCATTTTTCATAATTTTGTCTCTTACTAGTTATACTGAAATATTAATGGCTCGGTTTATCACGATATTCACATTGGAATTCAGTGAGTAAACGTTGCTCTTCATCAGTCAGAGCTAGATTTTCAAGAAGATCTTCTCTTCTCAACCAAGTTCGTCCTAGTGATTGTTTCAATCGCCAGCGACGAATCGCTTCATGGTGACCAGACATTAACACATCAGGCACCGCCATTCCATCTAACACCTCAGGTCTGGTATAGTGTGGACAATCAAGTAAACCGTTTGCAAAAGAGTCTTCTTCTGCTGATGATTCATGATTCAATACGCCTGGAATAAACCTTGCTAATGCATCAATCATTGTCATCGCCGGTAATTCACCGCCACTTAACACGTAATCCCCAATTGACCATTCTTCATCAATTTCGGTTTGGATAACGCGTTCATCTATACCTTCATATCGACCACAAATCAAAATCAATTTTTGATATTGTGACAACTCGCAAACACCTTGTTGGTTTAATTTGCGCCCTTGTGGGGAAAGATAGATTACTTTTGTATTTTCACCTGCTACTGCTTTCGCAGCATGAATCGCATCTCTAAGTGGTTGTACCATCATTAACATGCCGGGACCACCACCATAAGGCCTATCATCGACAGTCTTATGCTTATCATGCGCAAAATCGCGCGGGTTCCAATATTCTACTGTTAACAGTCCGTTTTTTACTGCTCGACCAGTTACACCATAACAGGTAATAGCTTGGAACATTTCGGGAAAAAGGCTAATTACGCCAATCCACATATTCTTACCTTACCGATTAAAATGCGGGATCCCAATCGACCACAATCATTTTTGTTGTTAAATCAACTTGTTTAATAAATTGTTCTTCAACAAAAGGAATTAAACGTTCTGTTGCTCCAAATGCATCTTTTAGATTTGCTTTAACAACCAACACATCATTAGAACCGGTTTCCATTAAATCAGTTACTTGACCTAAATCATAACCGTTAATTGTTTTCACTCTACAGCCAATCAAATCCTTCCAATAGAAATCGCCTTGATTAAGCTCAGGCAATTCTTCTGCATCAATGAATACTTCAGCATTAGTTAACGCATTGGCTTGATCTCGATCATCAACGCCTTTGAGTTTGACAATCATATCTTGATTATGAGGTTTAAAGCTCTCAACGATTACTTCCTGCCATTTTCCAGCACGCTGGATATACCAAGGTTTGTAATCAAAAATACTATCTGGAAATTCTGTAAACGAAAAAATCCTGAGCCATCCACGAATGCCGTAGCTTGAACCAAGTTTACCAACAACGATTAGATTCTCAGTATTCATCTTTACACTATTACTTAATTAAGCAGCTTTTTGTGCTTGTTTGATCAATGTATTAACACGATCAGAAATAGTAGCACCTAAACCAACCCAATAATTTACGCGATCAAGATCTAAACGTAATTCTTCTGCTTTACCTTGTGCAATTGGATTAAAAAAGCCAACGCGCTCAATAAAACGACCATCACGTGGGTTACGGCTATCAGTGACAACTACTTGATAAAAAGGGCGCTTTTTAGAGCCACCACGAGCTAAACGAATAGTTACCATAACATCCTCTTAAATTAAAAAATAATCTTTCTTTTGCCCAACACGGACAAAATCAAAGCCCCAAAATTATACTCTTTCTAGCAAAAAGTGCAATGGCTGATTGTGTGTGAAAAAGTTAGGTAGCATCAGTTATCGACAAGCTTAGTTATAAATGAACATAAATTCATCTTTTTAACTAGTTATATTATAAATAATTAGCTTCATTGATAATGGTGAGCTTGCTTGCTATATAATGATATATTTTAAAAGTGATGGTTGATCTTTAAGACTTTTTCCGGAACAAAGCTCGTTTTAACACGTCAAAAAATCCTAACGCTTTGACCATTTTTTTGCTATCAACATAGACACGTATTGCTTTTAATACTTTTTTCGGCTCTTTGGACGCAAAAGCGAACGTACCGTCTTTTTTTGTTTGTATGGAGTAACGAGATATCCACTTACCTTTAAAAAATACCGATGCGATAACATAATCGACCTCTTCCCAAGGAATTTGAATATATTTCCGAGGATCGCGTTGATGATAGAATTCGAACGCCTTATCACCAATCATAATCTGGCCATATTCTGAAAAACCTGAAAAAGCAGTCGCTTTTACTGTTAAATCTACTTTGGTATTTAATGATTGAACCATTTAGCTACTTATATCCATTATTTTAATCTGAGTTGCTAAGGCACCCTTTTCTCATTATTTATAAAGAAAAGGGTGATTTTTGTTTGAGGCAAAACAGCAATTTTGTTTAAAAAGTGCGCTCCTCAACTTTTTTAGTCAACATTGTT
Organism: Gilliamella sp. ESL0443; assembly: GCF_019469165.1. Taxonomy (NCBI): domain Bacteria; kingdom Pseudomonadati; phylum Pseudomonadota; class Gammaproteobacteria; order Orbales; family Orbaceae; genus Gilliamella; species Gilliamella sp. ESL0443. The sequence continues at coordinate 275,708 of NZ_CP048263.1, forward strand.
GGCTTTATAAAAGACCAATAACATGACCAGTAACACCGACTAAGAATAGTGCAAGAATAATTATAATAGGTGATACTTTTTTACGAAGTAACCACATACAGAAGAACGTTAATAGTAATGGTACAAGTCCAGGAATTAGCTGATCTAAGTTATTTTGTAAAGTCGTTACTTTGTCTTGACTAAGTGCGAGCCCATCTTGCATTTGTATCAATGCTTTTTGTATACCTTCGGCACCAGCAGGTAGGGAATTCCAATCAATAAATGCACCATTATCTAATTTTACTGTGGATACGACTGGTTGGAATTTTATTGATACCCACCTTTGTACTAAAGCTGCCAGAACAAACATCCCCAAGATAGATGCACCTTTAGTGATTTTTTGGAGTAAACCTCCACCTAAGTTATCGGTAATTTTAGAACCAGTACGGTAACCAAATTCTTGGGTAAACCACATAAAGCTCATGCGAATTATGTTCCAAAGCAGAAAGAATAGAATTGGCCCTAAAATATTACCACTCAAGGCAAGTGAGGCGCCTAGTGCACCAAGCATAGGACGAACGGTAAACCAGAATACTGGATCACCAACCCCAGCTAAAGGTCCCATCATTCCCACTTTTACCCCTTGAATAGTGACATCATCAACAGGCGCACCATTAGCACGTTCTTCTTCTAGGGCTAAAGTCACACCAAGTACAGGCGATGCTAAATAAGGATGTGTATTGAAAAATTCTAAATGGCGTTTAAGTGCAGCCGAACGATCTTCTTTTGTGGTATATAATTTTTTGATAGCAGGAATCATTGAATAAACCAAGCCACCATTTTGCATACGTTCGTAGTTCCAAGAACCTTGAAGGAAAGTTGAACGCCAAGCTACCGATAAACGGTCTTTTTTCGATAAATGAATTCGATCTGTCATGTTCTTCTCCAAGTTCTTAGTAATCATTTAAAATATCATCAAGTGGATCGCCTTTACTACCACCATTTGATGAATTGCCACGTTCAGAAAGATTTAGATAAATTAGTGCTAGAGCAATACCTAGAGCACCAATTGCAATCAAGGTTAATTGTGATATCGCGGCAACAACAAAACCGATAATGAAAAATGGCCAAACTTCACGATTTGCCATCATATTAATTACCATCGCATAACCAACAGCCACTACCATGCCTCCACCAATAGCCATACCTTCTGATAGCCATTTAGGCATTGAATTTAATGCGTCTTTTACCACTTCAGCAGGAATAAATAACAGCGCTGCTGCTGGTATTGCAATACGTAAACCTTGTAAACAAACCCCTAATATTTGTAACCATTCGATTCTACGGATATTACCTTGCTCTGCTGCAGCATCCATTAAATGCACTAATGGGACGGCAATAGTTCGCACAATCATCGTTAAAAATAAGCCAGCAACTGCTAGTGGGATGGCAATAGCGATAGCTGTCGATACACCAGCTTCACCTTGTCCACCAAGAACTAAAATAATAGATGAAGCAACAGCAGCAAGCGCGGCATCAGGTGCAACCGCTGCGCCAATATTTGCCCAGCCTAATGCTATCATCTGTAATGAACCACCTAACATTACGCCAGCTTCTAGATTTCCTGTTACTAAACCAATTAGTGAACAAGCAACTAGTGGTTGATGGAATTGGAATTGGTCTAAAATACCTTCCATTCCAGCTAAGAACGCAATAACTATCACTAAAATGATAGCAATAATTGATAAAGTCATAATAATAACCCCTTAATTAAACTAATTCTTTTGTTCAGCTAATTCTTGTTTCGCTTTCTTTAATAATTCATCCATATTATCCTCAGAATCATTAGGTACTTTGCGAATGTCGAATTTCACATTTTTCGCTTTTAATTTCTCGAATGTATCAACATCTTCAGCGCTCATTGACAGCACTTTGTTGACCATTACCTTGCCGACAGAATGCGCCATTGAACCAACATTTAATGTTTGAATATCAACACCGCCATCTATAGCGCGAAGTACATCTTCAGGGTTTTCGAAAAGTAATAAGGCTTTTGTGTTACCAAAACGGGGATCATGCGCAACTTCAATAATTTTTTTAATTGGCACAACATTGGCTTTAACACCAGGAGGTGCGGCTTCTTCAATCAGTTTTTTCCTTAATTCATCTTTGGCAACTGAGTCTGAAACCACAATAATACGATTAGGGTTAGTCGCTTTAGTCCAAGAGGTTGCCACTTGTCCATGTAACAAGCGTGAATCAACACGCGCTAATACAATTTTCAATTTACCATCGCCTAAAACAGTACCTTCAGGGATAGTGCTTGTTTGTTGATTGTTTGGCGTTGTTTTAGCTGCCACTTCAACCGTTGTTCTAATACCATCTTGGGCTGATTCAATAATGGCGGCAGCCACTTCTTTGGCGGTCTCCATCGATAAACGTGATGAGTATGCCTCAATCAACATTGGAAGATTTAAACCTGCAACGATAGCCCAATTTGGATGTTCACCACAGAGTGTATTGGCTTGGTTAAATGGTGTTCCACCCCATAAATCGACTAAAAAAAGCACTTCATTTTGATCATCGAAAGTAGCAATTGCTGCCAGCATCCGTTCCTTTAAGCTTTCAGGACTATCACTTGGATGCAAAGTAACGGCTTTAACGTCTTCTTGCTCTCCAAATATCATCGTCCCTGATTGTAAAATACCTTCAGCAAACTCACCATGAGTTGCCAAGATTATTCCAACCATAACGTACCTCCCAGTTTTTTATATTATTGCTAATATAAAGTTAATAAAATAAATCTATTTACTTATTTTAGTTAACAATATGATTTATAAATTCGATCTTCATCAAGGTTTGATAAAATATATTGCTAAATTTTAGAATAATCTTTCTTTATCAGAACAGTAATATTTGTGTAATGCTAAGAAAGATTATTTGTTGCTTTGTTCTAATGCTTTACGGATAAAACCATTATTTTGTTGTAACGCTGTTTTTGCTTGCAGAGCTGTTAACCTTGCAAGAATCATTAAAATAGCTGTTTTACAATTTTTGTTACATTGACTTAGTGTTGAAATAGCCGTCTCCCGGTTACAATCGGTTGCTTGCATGACAATTGATATTTGGCGTTCTACGAGTTTAGCATTAGTGGCCTCAACATCAACCATTAAATTACCGTAAACCTTACCCATTTTAATCATGCTGGCTGTGGTTAACATATTAAGTACTAATTTTTGTGCTGTACCGGCTTTCATTCTTGATGAACCGCTAACTACTTCTGCGCCAACAATTGGGGTAATGGCAATATTAGCTAAGTTAATCATAGGTGCATTGGGGTTGCAACATAAGCTAATTACTGTTGAACCCAGTGATTGAGCATATTGCATACCGCCGATAACATAAGGTGTGCGTCCACTTGCTGCGATACCTACTAAAATATCTTTTTTGCTAAAATTGATATTTTTTAGATCATTAACTGCTAGCTCTGGTGAATCTTCTGCATTTTCAACCGCTTTAAATATGGCAGGGTGCCCGCCTGCAATCAACCCAACGACTTGTTCTGGAGGCGTTCCGTAAGTAGGTGGGCACTCGCTCGCATCTAAAATACCTAATCGCCCAGAAGTGCCGGCACCAAGGTAAATTAAACGGCCATGATTTAAGAAAGCATCGCTAATTGCATCTACCGCATTGGCTATATTAGCTAATTGTTTTTCGACTGCGATTGCCACTTTTTTATCTTCATTATTGATAATTTGAAGTATTTCAAGGGTGGATGCGCAGTCGATGTTCTCGCTCGCACTATTGCGATTTTCGGTGATCATTGCTGATAAATTAATGTTTGACATGTGATTTTAAACCTAACCATACAAACCCGATAAGAATGGCAAATAGCATACCAAAACCTACACCGATAGTAATAACAGATAATCCACAAGCAATAGCTAACGTATAAGCACTGAGCATAATCATCATTGCACTATATTCGCTTAAGTTTTGTATTGAAATTACACTACCAGCACCAATAAGCTCTTTCCCCATTTTTTGAATTAATGCATTTAGTGGGACTAAAAAATAACCACCTAAAGCACCAATAATCACTAATAGAATATAAGAACTCGTCATATTGCTTTGCAAGGTAAATGCAATGACGGCAAACCCCATTAATATTCCTGCTGGAATACACCGTAATGTATTGGATATTGAAACCATAGCACTAGCAAGGCCAGCACCAACAACAATACCTATTGCCACAACGGCATTTAGATTTGTTGGGGTTGAGTTGTCAGTAATACCTAACACAATTGGCACCCAGCTAATTAATAAAAAGCGCAAGGTAATACCCGCTCCCCAAAATAGGCTAGTGCCGAGTAAAGTATAAAGTGCTTGTTTATTATTAAAAATAATTTTAAAGGTTTTAGCAAAATCCTTTATCATACTCATAAACTTCCACTCAATATCTTTTCGAGCGACAGGAAGTTTAGGAATAAAAATATTTGCTATAACAGCTAGGCCATACATTATTACACAAGTAAGTAATGCCAATGTGATGTTTAAGTCAGCAATATGGCCTCCAGCAAGTGAGCCTAGTAAAATAGCTGCAATTGTTGATGCTTCAATTAAACCATTTGCTTTCACTAAATTATCGCCTGAGGTGAGCTCACCTAAAATACCATATTTAGCTGGTGAATAACCGGCTGCTCCCACACCAACTAGAAAATAACCTAAAAATGGATTGATATTTAGGCAAATAACAGCAGCACCTAATAATTTAATACCATTTGAGATCATCATCGCTCTGCCTTTAGACATACTGTCAGCAAATTGACCAACAAATGGCGAAAGAAGGATGAAAGGGATGACAAAACCGATTTGTAATGCCGATTGGCTCCACTCTGGATAATTGAGTTGTTTAATAAAAGCTAATATTGCAAAGAAAATAGCATTATCAGCAAAGGCTGAAAAAAACTGGGCTAGCATGGTTGCAGCCATGCCAACGGTTAATAAAGGCTGTTTATTCATAGTGAATCCTTGCTATTATTCATTTTCATCAGCCATTTTGCGTAGCGTAATAAAATCGATTTTGCCAGTACCAAGCAATGGTAATTCTTTAACCACACGAATATCTCTAGGAATGGCTAATGCAGGAATACCTAAATCTTGTGCTGCCTGATTAAGCTGTTCTCGAGTTAATGTAGTTGAAGTAGTAAATAGCACAAGCGCTTCACCTTTAGCTGCGTCAGCTTTTACTGTAGCGCCATGCATGGCATCAGGATCAACTTTTCTAGCTAGCGCTTCAACACTTTCCAGTGAAACCATTTCGCCCGCAATTTTAGCAAAGCGTTTCAGTCGCCCTTTAATTGTCAAAAACTCATCTTTATCAATATCTACGATATCGCCAGTATCATACCAGCCTTTTTCTGCATTACCATTTTCATCAACGGCAACAGGCTCTTCAAGTACACCGGGTTTTTCAACTCGTAAATAACCTTTCATTACGTTAGGTCCTTTAAGCTGTAATTCCCCGCCAATCCCTGGGATAGGTATTAATCTTGATTGCATACCTGGCAATAGCCGACCAACAGTTCCTGCTTTAAATGCCATTGGCACATTAAGGGCAACAACTGGTGCACATTCGGTTACGCCATAACCTTCTAAGATTCGAATGCCATATTTATCTTTCCATTGCTCACGCACCGCATCGGAAAGTTTTTCAGCACCGGCAACCACATAACGTAATCGCATAAAATCATAAGGATGAGCGTAGCGAGCATAATTGGCTAAAAATGTTGGTGTGCCAAATAGCACGGTACAGTTTTGATCATAAATGATTTCTGGCACCATACGATAATGTAATGGGTTCGGATATAAAAAGGTACGACTTCCAGAAAACAACGGTAAAAATAAGCCGGCAGTAATACCAAAAGCATGGAATAATGGCAATGCGGACATAAAACGGTCAGCCGGTGTCGGATCGATAACGGTACGAATCTGTTCAACATTTGCCAATAAACTACCATGGCTGTGCACTACACCTTTAGGATTGCCTTCTGAGCCTGATGTAAATAACACTAAAGCTTCGTCATCACTTGATTGTTGTCGTTTCACTAAACGTGGAATGTATTGATGAAGTGCAACATAAAGTTTATCAACAAAAGTCAAACTACTACGCAAGTCCTCAAGGAAATACCAATTTACGTCCTTAATTTCTTCTAATAGATAATCAAGCTTACCTTTTTGAATAAATTTGCGTGAAGTAATGATCGTTTTTATTTCAGCCGCAGTAATTGCACAGGTTAACCCTTTAGTTCCTGCTGTATAATTAAGCATGGCTGGAATACGATTTTTGACTGATAGACCAAAAATAGTTGCAACAGTAATCGTTGCATTAGGGAGCAATAAACCAACTCTTTCTTTTTGTTTGGTAATCTTAGAAATTATGCAGCTAACACCGATAATTTGCTTAAGCAAGTTTCGATAGGAAGCTTCGTGAGTGGTAGGATCTTGAACCATTCGCGATTTTACCCCATAACGAACTTGAGCTTCGAGCAATGCTTCAAAAAGTGTCAATTTTGGTCGACTTGCCATTCTGGCATTCATCATAATTTGATGTAATTTTTCACCAGCAATATATCGTCGTTCACTTGCTTTTGGTGCATCAGGCATTGGGATTGATGTTGGTTCCAATACATGAATTGTAATTTTAGGAAATAGATGACGTTTAAATAAGCCTTTTAAACGGCTAGTTAACGTAAATTCTGCACCTTCAATCCAGACAGGTACAATCGTTGCTTGAGAACGAGCAGCAACAAATGCTGCACCGTCATAAATCTTCATTAATGAGCCGGTTATGGTAATTCGACCTTCCGGGAAAATAACAATTGGTCGTCCTTTTTCAATTTCACGAACTAACCTTTTAATCGCCATTGGACTTAATGGATCCATTGGCACAAAATCAACGTAACGTTTGGCTAAACGGACTAGCCAATGATCAATGTAGCCTGCGTAGATAGCAAATACTGGTTTAACTGGTAAAAATACGCCGATTAAAATGCCGTCTAGGAAGGAAACATGATTAGGTGTGATAAGTAATCTGTCTTGTTTTAAATTATTGAGATTCCCTTGAATCTTTACATGAAATAAAATTTTTAGAAAAAACTTTAATATTTTAAATAACATCTGATTTCTCAATTTCCGTACAAAATTGTACTTTGTAATAATAATGAAAATAAATTAAATATACAAGAAAGCGAAAATTATCTATTTATATTGATATTAAACAAGAGTATTTATTTTTTTGTTGGTAAGATTAAATAATGGATAATAAATAATATGAAAATAAATATTAAATAAGGAATCGAAATGTTAATTTTAACTGCCCAAGATATTCAACAATTCTATACTATGAAAGATGCTGTTGCAGCGGATAAACAAGCACTGAAAATCTATACTCAAGGTAATAGTGAAGTTCCATTACGCATCAACTTTGACATGCAAAAAGGGCAATGTTTGATTATGCCTGCTCATATAAAAGAAAATGATGTGGTTGGTTTGAAAATTGTCTCGGTTTTTCCTGATAACCCGAAACTTGGTAAGCCATCTGTTCCCGCGCAAGTGTTTATGATCGATCCGTTAACAGGCGAAGTTTGTGCGATGTTAGATGGCACATTTGTGACCCAATTACGCACAGGCGCGGTACAAGGAGCAGCTACCGATTTATTAGCCAGAAAAGATGCTAAACGTGCTGTATTAATTGGTACTGGTGGACAAGCTGCTTCACAGTTAGAAGCGATGTTAACCGTCCGTCAATTGACTGATGTGGCGATCTTTGGGCTTGATGTCAATAAAGGCAAGCAATTTACTGAAGAGATGAAGAAACGATTCGCTCATTTCTCCGCTAACCTCTATTTTTCGAACGATCTAGATGAAGATATTTGCCAAGCAGATATCATTACCTCTGTCACTACATCAAAAGTTGTGACATTCAATGGCGATTTGGTTAAACCAGGAACACATATCAATGGAGTAGGTGCTTACACGCCAGAAATGCACGAAATACCAAGTAATATTGTTAAAAATGCTGATATTCGCGTACTTGATACCAAAGATGGTGTATTTGCTGAGGCGGGTGATATTATCGATCCAATTAATCAACATTTAGTTACAAAACAAGATTTTTATGAATTAGGTGATTTAGTTATTGATCCACAAAAATGTCGCCAAAACGATCAACAAATCACGTTATTTAAAAGTGTGGGAACGGCAGTATTAGATGTCTATGTTGGTTATGATATTTACCAGAAAGCCAAGGAAAAGGGCCTAGGAATGAGTGTTTAAAACGCCCTCCCAAAAACCACGACATATCAAAAAAAGTTGAGGAGCGGGGTTTTTGAGATCTTAAATCGGTGCTAGTAATGTTTTTATTAAACCCAGTAACAGACCATTCATTAAATAAAAAAAGTTGAGGAGCGGGGTTTTTAAAGATCTAAGACTCGCTTTTTAATTCTTGTTTTTGTGAGCGACCCAATAATGACATGGCTGCAAGTTTTGGATCTTTATGTTCGTAAAGCACTTTATAGATTTGTTCTGTGATAGGCATATCAACATGATATTTTTGAGCTAATGCCCAAACTTCTTTAGTATTTCGGCAACCCTCAACCACTTGAGCAATAATATCTTGTGCTTCTTGAATGGATTTGTTTTGACCTAATAAAATACCAAATCGACGATTTCGGGACTGATTATCTGTACAAGTAAGTACCAAATCGCCTAAACCAGCCATCCCCATAAACGTGGCAGGATCGGCACCAAGCGCTTCGCCTAATCGCATCATTTCGGCAAGTCCGCGGGTTATTAAAGCTGTTCTCGCATTAGCACCAAAACCCAGCCCATCGGACAAACCAGCACCAATTGCAATAACATTTTTTACCGCGCCACCAAGTTGAACGCCAATAAAGTCTTTACTGCTATAAACACGGAATGATTTACTACAGTGAAATAAATTTTGGAGTTCAGTTAAAAATTGATCATCGGTTGAGGCAACTGTTACTGCTGTTGGTAAGCCTGATGCAACTTCTTTAGCGAAAGTAGGGCCTGAAATAACCGCTAATGGGATTTTATCACCCAATACTTCTCTGGCAACATCTTGTAATAGTCGACCGGTATCGACTTCAAGTCCTTTGGTTGCCCAAACAATTTTGCTATCTTTTCTTAAAAATGGCTTGATTTGTTTAAGAATGCTACCAAATGCGTGGCTTGGAACAACAATTAATAAAATTGGTGAAGCTGAAACGGCAGTTTTAAGATCCGCTTCAACTTGAAGTTGGTCAGGAAAAGAAATATCCGGTAAAAATTGTCTATTTTGTCTATCATGTTGCAAAATAGCCATCTTATCTGGGTTATGTCCCCATAATAAGGTTGAGTGACCATTTCGTGCCAGTAATATAGCCAGCGAGGTTCCATAAGAACCTGCGCCAATCACTGTCACTGCTGCATTTTTATTCATAAACATAGACTTTATTAACTAGTAATTACTGTAAAGTTTCAGTCGATTCGGTTTTAGCTTCTTGCTGTTGCAAATAGCTAATGAATAAAGCTTCAAAATTTACAGGTTCTAAATTAAGTTGTGGGAAAGTTCCTTTATTTACTAAGCTTGAAATAACTTCACGCGCATAAGGGAATAAAATATTAGGACAATAAGCACCTACACAATGTTGAATTTGAGCATCGTCAAATCCGATAAGCGAGAAAATACCTGACTGAGTCACTTCACAAATATATACAACTTCTTCTTGTTGTTTTACGGTTACTGTGACACGTAAAGAAACTTCATGCACACCTTCACTCAACGCTTGTGATGATGAATTTAGTTCTAAATTCATTTCTGGTTGCCATTGTTTTGTGAAAATTTCTGGAACGTTGTTTGTTTCAAATGAAACATCTTTGGTATAAATGCGTTGAATAGCAAATTGTGTTTCAGGTGTATTGTTTTGTTCTGTCATGATAAAACCTTATTTTAATATTATATTATTTTCTAACTAATGGTAAGTTTTCGCCGTTCCATCCAGCAATACCATCTTTTAATGTAAATACATGCAAAAAGCCCTGTTTGACTAATACTTCACCAATGCTTGCTGATGTTAAACCATTATCATCAACCACGATGATAATATCTTCTTTAAATTTTTCAATGGTTTTTGCGCTAGCATTTTTAATGTCAACGGGTAAAATGTTGTGAGATTCAGTAATATGCCCTTTTTTGAAACTATCTGCTGAGCGAATATCGACAATAACTGCGTTTTCTTTGTTGATCATACTAATTGCTTGCGCGTTATTAATTATTTTCACTTTTGATAATTTACTTTTCACGGTCATTACAATGATTGCAACGAATAACACAATCCAACCTAATGAAAGTAAAAGGTGATTTTGGATAAAAGGTATAATTTCGAGTGTAACAAAGTCCATACTTTTATGATTACCTATTATTATTAAAAATAGGTTAAGATTATAACGATATTGTCTACTGAAATATAGACCTAAAGGGAGAAATCTTATTTTAAGCTAATAAGATTTAAAAGTTTTAAGGATTGAAACTATGTTATTTAAAAGATTTATTTTGTTGCCATTCATTTTCGTTACTTTAATTTCGTCAGCATTAGCAGAATCAAATAATCTTAATACTGACGAAATACTAAGCCTAGAGGAACTAAAGGAAGATAGTCAATCTAGTTCATTAGGGTTTGATCCGAATCTAACTTGTCGAGACTTTTTCCATGAAATTGATCCAAATGCCCCTGATTTTTTTCAATATGAAAAGTGTAGGACAACCGACTATGGGCAAACATGGCCTATTGAGGTTATTTATAAAGTTGAAGGTAAATATGCTAAGCAAGCTCATGAATATTTAATTAAGACTATGGGAATGGGCGATTTGAAATTCGTATGTTGTTATTGGGAACAACTAAAACCAGTAGCAATTGTCAATCCAAAAGATAATGTATTATATGAGGCTACATTTATTTCGGAAGAAACCCTAAAAAAGGATTGGGATAAAACAACCTTTTATTTAATAATAAAAGGTTATCGAAAAGAATCGTAGATCATTCAAAAGAGTTAGCAAATTCACTTTTCATTAATGGCACCAAAATGTAACGCAAGTAGCAGTATGTTACATTTTGGTGCATTATTTTGGTGCTTTGTGCATTATTTTGGTGCATTAATGTTAATTTTTGCTATTATCTAACCAATAAAAACCGTTCAAAAATAGTGGTTAAAAAATTGGCATCAAATTTGCATATAATTTAATAAATAGGCAAATATGCCTTTGAACTGAACATTTATTTTATATGTCCTCAATGGAGAAGCTACATGTCTACACAAAAAGTTTTTACACTAATAAAAGAAAACGATGTTAAATTTGTTGATTTACGTTTTACTGATACTAAAGGTAAAGAACAACACGTTACCATTCCTGTTAGTCAAATTGACGCAGATTTTTTTGAAGATGGTAAGATGTTTGATGGCTCTTCAATTGCAGGTTGGAAGGGGATTAACGAATCAGATATGGTGTTAATGCCAGATGCATCTAGTGCCGTGATTGACCCATTTTTTGAAGATGTGACATTGAATATTCGTTGTGACGTTTTAGAGCCAGCAACATTACAAGGCTATGATCGTGACCCGCGCTCAATTGCTAAACGCGCTGAAGAGTTTTTAAAATCGTCAGGCATTGCTGATACTGTTATTTTTGGACCAGAACCAGAATTCTTCCTATTTGATGATGTGCGTTTTGGAACGCCGATGTCAGGTAGTTTTGTTCATATTGATGATATTGAAGCTGCTTGGAACTCAGGTACTAAATACGAAGAAGGTAACAAAGGTCACCGTCCAGGTGTTAAAGGTGGTTATTTCCCGCTTCCTCCTGTTGATTCATCACAAGATATCCGTTCTGAAATGTGTTTAATTATGGAGCAACTAGGTTTAGTTGTTGAAGCTCATCACCATGAAGTTGCAACTGCTGGTCAAAATGAGATTGCTTGCCGTTTCAATACATTAACTAAAAAAGCTGACGAAGTGCAAATCTATAAATATGTAGTACAAAATGTTGCACATGCTTATGGTAAAACCGCGACATTTATGCCAAAACCAATGTTTGGTGATAATGGTTCTGGTATGCACTGCCATCAATCACTTGCTAAAGATGGTGTGAACCTTTTTGCTGGTGATAAATATGCTGGCCTTTCTGAAATGGCTTTATTCTATATCGGTGGTATTATCAAACACGCTAAAGCAATTAATGCTTTTGCTAATCCAGCAACTAACTCTTATAAACGTTTAGTACCGGGTTATGAAGCACCTGTTATGCTTGCATATTCTGCTCGTAACCGTTCTGCATCAATTCGTATCCCTGTTGTTACTAGTCCTAAGGCTCGTCGTATTGAAGTTCGTTTCCCAGATCCAGCTGGTAACCCATACTTATCATTTGCTGCACAGTTAATGGCTGGTTTAGATGGTATTATCAATAAGATTCATCCGGGCGATGCGATGGATAAAAACTTATATGACTTACCACCAGAAGAGTCTAAATTAATTCCACAAGTTGCAGGTTCACTTGAAGAAGCGTTAAATGCTTTAGATGCGGATCGTGAATTCTTAACCCGTGGTAATGTGTTTACTAATGACACTATCGATGCTTATATCGATTTAAAACGCCAAGATGTTGATCGTGTACGCATGACTCCGCATCCGGTTGAATTTGAATTGTATTATAGCCTATAAGTCATTATTTTATTATTTGAAGTTTTAACCACCGCTGTTTGGCGGTGGTATCTAATGAGAACGGAGTGCTTACGATGACATTTGATAATGAATCTGATGCGAATCTTGTTCTCGACTCTATGATAACCAATATTTTATTACTTGATAAAAAGCTCAATATTCTTTATGCCAATACTGCGGCACAACAATTACTAGCCCAAAGTTCTAAAAAAATATTAGAAAGTTGTCTTCCTGATTTGTTAGGGTATTTTTCGTTAGACCTTGATTTAATGCAAAATGCCTTAGATCAAAACCAAGGTTTTACCGATAGTGAAGTAAATTTAGTGATAAATAATGAACTACATATTTTATCATTGACGGCACAACTGCTTGCTAATGGCCATATTTTGATCGAAATGGCACCACTTAATAGCCATAAAAAACTAAGCCAAGAACAATTACAACAAGCTCAACAAAATGCAGCACGTGAGCTAGTCCGCGGACTTGCCCATGAAATTAAAAACCCATTAGGTGGGCTTAGAGGTGCAGCGCAGCTATTATCACGTGAACTGCCTAAAAATGAGTTGCAAGACTATACACAAATTATTATTGAACAAGCAGATAGATTAAGGAATCTTGTTGATAGGTTATTAGGCCCACAACAACGTTTACAACAAAAACAGCAGAATATTCACCAAGCTATTGAGCGAATTTATGCGCTTTTAAGTTTAGAAAAGCCGTCAAACGTAACGATTATACGTGATTATGATCCTAGCTTGCCTGAATTAGTACATGACTCTGAACAGATTGAACAGGTAGTTTTAAATATCATTCGTAATGCGATACAAGCGATTGGTTCGAAAACAGGCTCTATCATAATAAGAACGCGAACGGCATTTCAGGTTACTTTGCATGGTCAGCGTTACCGACTTTGTGCTCGCATCGATATTGAAGATAATGGACCTGGCGTTCCAGTGCATATTCAAGATACGTTGTTTTATCCGATGGTAAGTGGTTATGAAGGTGGTAATGGTATCGGTTTGTCGATTGCTCATAATATTATCGATCAGCACCATGGAAAAATTGAGTTTAATAGTTGGCCAGGCCACACAGAGTTTTCTATCTATCTGCCCATCAAACAATGAGGTTAATTGAAATGAATGTTTGGATTGTTGATGATGATAGTTCGATTAGATGGGTGTTAGAAAAAGCACTTACTAATGCTCATTTTAATTGCATCAGTTTTTCAAGTGGTCAAGATGTGATTGATGCTTTAGTTAATCACCCACAAAAGCCAGCCGTCATATTATCTGACATAAAAATGCCTGGAATTGATGGCTTATCTTTACTTAATTATATTAAAGAGCAAATGCCCAATTTGCCTGTGATTATTATGACGGCGCATTCCGATCTTGATGCCGCTGTTAATGCTTACCAAAAAGGTGCTTATGATTATATTCCTAAGCCTTTTGATGTTGATGAAGTTATTCAACTGGTGGAACGAGCTATTTTACAAACTCAAAGCAATAAACCGAGCAGTCCCTCTAGCAGTAAAGCTTCTACTGGTATTATCGGTGAAGCTCCATCAATGCAGGAAGTGTTTCGTATTATTGGGCGACTTTCAAAATCATCTATTAGTGTGCTGATTAACGGCGAATCAGGAACGGGTAAGGAGTTAGTTGCTAAAGCATTGCACACCCATAGTCCACGTTCTCAGTCACCTTTTATTGCACTGAATATGGCTGCCATTCCAAAAGATTTAATTGAATCTGAATTGTTTGGTCATGAAAAAGGCGCATTCACTGGTGCTGCCCAAATAAGGCATGGTCGTTTTGAGCAAGCCAACGGTGGTACGCTATTTTTAGATGAAATTGGCGATATGCCGTTAGATGTGCAGACGCGATTATTAAGAGTGCTTGCCGATGGTCAATTTTATCGAATCGGTGGTTATTCACCGGTTAAAGTTGATGTTCGTATTATTGCCGCAACCCATCAAGATCTTCAAGCGAGAGTAAGAGAAGGTAAGTTTAGAGAAGATTTATTCCATCGCTTAAATGTTATTCGTATTTTATTACCGCCATTACGAGATAGAGCACAAGATATTCCAAAACTGGCTGAACATTTTTTACGTACTACTGCCAAAGAGTTAGGCGTCGAAAGTAAAGTGCTGAGTCCTGAAGCGCTTAATTTATTATGTATGTTTAATTGGCCGGGCAATGTTAGGCAATTGGAAAATGTTTGTCGTTGGGTGACTGTAATGTCGTCAAATAATGAAATTTTTGTTCAAGATTTACCTCCAGAACTATTACAGTTATCGGTGCCTGCTACATCTGTTAATTATGACATTAATACCCATCCTCAGCCGTTAACAGATTGGAAAACGATGCTCGAACAGTGGGCTAAGCAAGCATTATTAGCGGGCCAAACAGGGATATTGACACAAACCGTTAGTGAAGTTGAACGAATTTTATTGAAATGCGCACTTAATTTTACTCGTGGTCACAAACAAGATGCTGCCAACCTTTTAGGTTGGGGACGAAATACGTTAACCAGAAAGCTTAAAGAATTATCCGAAGATTCCAATTATTAATTGACGTAGAATTGATCAATAATCAGCCTTTAATTTAATATTATTGGCTGATGTTTTTATAAGCTTATTAATTAATGATTTTTTTGTTTATCAAAGTTCATTGAACACTTATTTATTTTTAGTTACAATTCAGTCTAAATGATAATCATTCTATTTATCATTTACGCGCTTTTGAACTAAGCTAATAATTAGGAGTTACAATGTTTTCATCTATCAAATTTAAATTTTTAGTATTACTAACCGCTTTATTTGCTTTGGTTGGTTGTGATGATAAAAAAGAAGCACCTGCCGCTAATAAAACATCAATTGTTGTTGAACATGCTCAAGGTAAAACAGAGGTTCCTGAAAATCCGAAAAAAGTAGTCGTATTTAATACTGCAACACTTGATATTATTGATGCATTAAATATTCCCGTTACAGCAGTTCCTCAATCTGATGTGCATTTTCCCGAATTCTTATCTAAATATGCTGATAAAACTTATACCAATGTCGGTACATTATTTGAACCAAATTATGAAGTATTAAGTTCATTACAACCTGATGTGATTATTGCAGGTGGTCGTGCCACTGATGTATATAAAAAATTAAGTGATATTGCGCCGACAATTTCGCTTGATATTGATCCTAATAATTTTGTGGCTAGTTTGACGCAGCGTACTGAGCAGTTAGGTAATATTTTTGGTAAACAAGCAGAAGCTAAAAAACTAATTGCTGATTTTAATCAGAAAATTGATAGCTTAAAATCAAAAACTAGCACTGCTGGAACGGCTTTAGTGATTATGGTTAATGGCGGAAAAATGTCTGCTTATGGTCCTAAATCACGTTTTGGTTTTATTTTTGATGTATTAGGTTTTCAACCTGCAACAACATTCCAAGAAGCAGGACGTCATGGTAATGCAGTAACTTCTGAATTTGTATTAAGTGTTAATCCACAATGGATATTTGTGCTTGATAGAGATAACGCAATTGGTAATAAAGAAGCACAATCAGCACAACAGGTTTTAAATAACGAATTAATTCAAAAAACCGATGCATGGCAACAAAACCATATTGTTTATTTAGATTCTACTTCTATGTATATCTCTGGTGGTATTCAAACTTATAGTCGTTTGATGGATCAAATAAGTGATGTTTTACAAAAATCATCAGCAAATTAATATAAATCATGTCTAAAACGGTTTACTTTATTGCAGGCATTGTTTTTTTATTCGCAATGGCTGCATTAAGCCTTTTTATTGGTGCTGGGCATGTTACGTTAGCTGATTTATGGTCTGACAGTAATATGCGACAAATCTTTTTTGTTAGTCGAGTACCTAGAACAGTGGCATTATTATTAGCTGGCAGCGCGATGAGTGTTGCTGGTTTAATTATGCAACTCCTTACCCAAAATCGTTTTGTGGAACCGTCGTTAGTAGGTACAACTCAGTCGGCTAGTCTTGGTTTATTAGTGATGATGGTGCTTGCGCCTGGTGCAAGTGTGATGATGAAAATGGTGGTTGCCAGCTTATTTGCTATGGCGGGCACTATGTTATTTATGTTCATTTCTCGCAAAATTATTTATAAATCTGCCCTGATGGTGCCTCTTATTGGGATTATGCTTGGTGCGGTAATTAGTGCCATTTGTACTTTTTTTGCGATGTATTTTGACCTATTACAATCACTTGGTGGTTGGGAGTCAGGAGACTTTTCCGGAATCTTGCAAGGTCGTTATGAGTTATTATGGTTAGTTGGAGGTATTACTCTACTTGCTTGTTGGAGTGCAGATCGGTTCACTGTTGCCGGTTTAGGTAGAGACTTTTCGGTTAATGTTGGGCTTAATTATAATCGAGTCATGTTAATTGGTCTTGTTGTGATTGCTTTGATAGGTGGAATAGTCGTTGTGGTGGTTGGTGTATTGCCATTTTTAGGACTGATTGTTCCCAATATTGTCAGTTTATTATTTGGTGATAATGTTAGAAAAACGATTCCTTGGATCTGTTTATTAGGCAGTGGGCTTGTTTTGCTATGTGATATTATTGGACGCGTTATCCGTTATCCATTTGAAATACCAGCCAGTGTCATTCTTGGTGTAGTAGGGGCTATTATTTTTTTAGTATTGTTGAGTAAAAAACGTCATGCTAGTTAATCAAAAACGCCATATTTCTAGCCGAAAAACAGTATGGTTATTACTTGGTATTGCCGTGCTTTGTGTTGTTTTTTTCATGACATTTAATTTAAAAGGCAATATCAGCTACATTTTGACACACCGGACTTGGATTGTATTAACGATGATTTTAGTCGCCTTTTCGGCAGCAACTTCAACATTACTTTTCCAAACTGTTACGAATAATCGAATTTTAACACCTTCAATAATGGGGTTTGAATCACTGTTTGTGTTGATTCAAACAGTGGTAATATTTTTTATTGATGCCCAAGGTATCCCTTATATTGGTATTGTCGGTAAATTTATCTTTGAGTCATTACTATTAATTTTATTTTCTCTATTTTTGTATCGAGGATTATTTAACAAACTTAAACAAAATCTTCATTTAGTTTTATTAATTGGGATTATTCTAGGAACGCTGTTCCGTAGTTTTTCTAATTTATTACAACGTCTAATGACACCGACTGAATTTGCTGTATTACAAAGTCGAATTTTTGCAACATTTACTCGAGCTGAACCCGTACTAATTGTCTTTTCATTAGTTATTTCCAGCATAATTGGTCTATTTTTATGGCGAATGCGTTTTCGGTTTGATGTACTAGCATTAGGTCGTGATAATGCGATTAATCTTGGTATCGATTATCAAAAAAGTGTCACCATTATTTTATTATTAGTTTCGGTATTAGTTTCAATATCGACCGCATTAGTTGGCCCATTTACGTTTTTAGGCTTACTTATTGCAAATTTAGCTTACAGTATTAGTGGTTCCAGCCAACATCGCTTTTTATTGCCAACCGCATTTTTATTAGGAATTATTTTCCTTGTTGGTGGGCAAATGTTTTTAGAGCATGTTTTAAACATGGTTGGTGCATTATCTATTGTAATTGAGTTTATTGGTGGTTCGCTGTTTATCTTCTTATTATTGAAAAAGGTTCCAATGTGATAGAAATTGATAATATTAGTAAAAAATATCAAACCATATCTGTATTAAAAAATGTGAATGCGACCATATCACAAGGTGGAGTGACAGCTATCATAGGTCCTAATGGTGCAGGTAAATCGACATTATTATCAATTATTAGCCGTCTATTACTGGCTGATGAAGGACAAGTAAAAATACAAAGTATGGACGTGGTTAATACGCCAAGTGATAAACTTGCCACCTACTTATCGGTATTGAGGCAAGAAAACCGTTTTACTAGCAGATTAACTGTTTTTGAATTAGTAGGATTTGGACGTTATCCTTATTCAAAAGGGCGATTAAATAAAGATGACTTAGCACATATCCATCGAGCACTGGAATTCTTAAATTTAACTGAGTATAAAGATCGGTTTTTAGATGAACTTTCTGGCGGGCAACGACAACGTGCTTATGTTGCTATGGTGCTTTGTCAAGATACTGAGTATGTTTTGCTTGATGAACCGCTAAACAATCTTGATATGAAACACGCAGTTTCGATGATGAAACAGTTACGCCGAGCGGCCGATGAGCTCGGTAAAACGATTGTTATTGTTATCCATGATATCAATTTTGCCTCAGTTTATTCTGATTATATTTTAGCCATGAAAGATGGCCAACTTGTTTATCAAGGTAGTCCAAAAGAAATTATGAATTCAACTATTTTAGAAGATATATTTGATACGCCAGTAAAAATAGAAACTATTCATAACCAAAACATTGCTATTTATTATTAATAAAAGATTTTTTAACTAAAAGGGTTTAGATTCACACTAAATCCTTTTTTTCTTATAATTCGTTAAGTTTAAATGATAAGTTTTGTTTACATTTAATTTGTGTTCAGTTTAAATAACTGATGAATTTTTTTATTGAGATATATTCATGAAATTAGAACAAATTGCACTGTTAGCTGGCGTTTCAAGAACGACAGCCAGCTATGTAATAAATGGTAAAGCTAAACACTACCGAGTTAGTGATAAAACCATTGCTAAAGTGATGGCAGTAGTGAAAGAATATAATTACCAACCCAATGCTGTAGCAGCAGGTCTAAGAGCGGGGAAAACACGTACTATTGGTATCATCATTCCAGACTTTGAAAATATAAGTTATACCCGAATTGCAAGTTACTTAGAGCAGTTGTTAAGAAAAGAAGGCTATCAATTATTGCTTTCTTGTTCTGAAGATAATCCGGAAATTGAAAAAGAGTGTGTAAAACATTTAAAACAACGCCGTGTAGATGCTTTAGTCATTTCTTCATCGTTTGTTAATGATTCTGATTATGCGTTTTACAACGGTTGGCAAAATAGTGATACTCCTTTGTTTGCATTAGACAGAACACTCTCAACATCTGAATTTAGGAATGTTGTTGGATCTGACAAAGAAGATTCTAAAATGCTAGCTCAAGCTTTTAATCAATTTGTTGATGGAACAGTCGCTTATATTGGTGCATTACCTAACTTGTCTGTTAGCCAGCTACGAATGGAGGGTTTTAAGGAAGTTGCTCTAAATCATAGCAATAAAGTTGATTTTTTGTGTGCAAATAATTATAGTCGTCGCGATGCAGAGGTTACTTTTAGTCAATGGTTGGCAAATAATGATTTACCAAACGGCATTTTTTCCACTTCTTTTTCTTTATTACAAGGCACCATTGATGCAATTCTGAAAAAGTTTGGTCGTTTACCGGATAATCTAACAATTGCCACCTTTGGTGATAATGAGTTACTCGATTTTTTACCGTGTAAATTGATTGCGTTATCTCAAGATCATAAATCAGTATCAGAAGTAACCATTGAATTATTATTAAATAGTTTGCATAAAAAGAACTATCAACCAGGAACAACAGTCATACCGCGACGTTTAATTTATCGAGGTAGCCTGAGTCGAGAAAAATTGCTAAAAAGTCAAATTAAATCGTCATAGAGCTAAAAAGATTTACTCAAAAAGCTGATCTAGATCACATTTTAGGAATTAATAGATATAATTTATTTGATAATTAGGACGTTTATATTCATTATCGCTGAAACGATTCAATCATGATTCAATAACGATTATGGGATTGCTGAGTTGTTTTTAGTACATCCAATATTATAACCCAGAGGTATTTATTATATGTTTCATTTAGTTAAAGAAGATATCCATTTAAATGAACAAGCAACCAACAAAAGTGAGGCAATTAAAAAGATTGCAGCCGCATTAACTAGCGCTGGTTATGTTGAAGAAGGCTACGTTGATGGTATGCTTGAACGTGAAAGTCAAGCTGCAACTTATTTAGGTATTGGTATTGCTATACCTCATGGCACACCTAAAACTCGCCACTTAGTTAAAAAAACTGGGGTTCAAGTTTTTTGTTTTCCTCAAGGCGTAGAGTGGGGTGATGATGGCGAAAAAGCTTATCTAGCTATTGGTATCGCTGCGAGTTCTGATGAGCATTTAGAATTACTTCGCCAATTAACTCATGTACTTGGTGCTGATGGTGTTGAAGAGCGAATCAAAAAAATCCAAACTGCCGATGAAGCTTTAGCTATTTTAACTGGCAAAGAAAGTGTAGAAGATAGTCAATTTGTAATTGATGAATCCTCATTATTATTGGATATACAAGCTGATAGCTTAACTACATTACAAGCTTTAAATGCTTCACGTTTAAAACAACACGATGCGGTTAATGTCAGCTTTATTACGAACGTACTTGATAATAAACCAAGTTATTTAGGTAATGGGGTATGGTTAAGTGACAG
Source organism: Gilliamella sp. ESL0443 (assembly GCF_019469165.1). Lineage (NCBI taxonomy): Bacteria > Pseudomonadati > Pseudomonadota > Gammaproteobacteria > Orbales > Orbaceae > Gilliamella > Gilliamella sp. ESL0443. The sequence goes on from NZ_CP048263.1 coordinate 296,872, forward strand.
CCGCGAAGGCAATTTAAAAAATGCGATTGCTATTAGCCGTACGGTGAATGATCTTAATCAAGATGGCAAACCAGTTAAGCTTCTTATTACTATTTCAGCTGTTGATGATTCAGTTACAGCTATCGTGAATAACATTGCATCATTAGCTTATAACCAAAAATTAGCATTATTAATTTCTGCAAAAAGTGATGATTTTAATAATCTACTCCTATCAGGGGATCATTCTGTATCATCTGAAACATCAGAAAATGTAACACCTAATGATTCATCAAACAGTGGTGCTAATGGTGAGGAATTAAGCCGAGTATTTGTTATTCCAAATGAAAATGGCTTACACACTCGCCCATCATCAGTTCTTGTCAAATTAGTTAAAGAGTTCAATAGCAAAGTGACGGTAGCTAATCTAGATGGTAAAAACGAGCCAGTTAGTGCAACTAGTTTAATGAAAATTGTTGCGCTAGGTGCGAAAAAAGGTAGCCGTTTACAATTCACTGCTGTTGGTAATGATGCAGAACAAGTATTAGATGCAATCGGTAAAGCAATTGAAAGTGGTTTAGGAGAGGGTGCTTAATCATGACTTATCGTGTTGCAACGATCACTTTAAATCCTGCTTATGATCTATTAGGTTTTTGCCCAAAAGTTGAGCTTGGTGATGTTAACTTAGTTCAAACTAATGCTTTGCTTGCTGCGGGTAAAGGTATCAATGTTGCCAAAGTATTATCTGATCTTGGTATTCAATTAACCGTGGGTGGATTTTTAGGTAAAGAGAATCGTGATGGTTTTAATTTACTTTTTAAATCTCTGAATGTTGATGATAAATTCCAGACCGTTGATGGTCGTACCCGAATTAACGTTAAACTCACTGAAGAAAATAGTGAAGTCACTGACCTAAATTTTTCAGGTTTCACGATTAACGATCAAGATTGGCAAACTTTCGTTTCCAATTCTTTAAAATGGTTGAAAGAGATAGATATGGTTGCCATTAGTGGTAGTTTACCTGCTGGAGTATCGCTGGAAAAATTCACAGAATGGATGAAACAAGTTAAAGCAATTTGTCCTAAAGTGGTCTTTGATAGTAGCCGTGATGCTTTAGTAGCAGGGCTTAAGGCCAACCCTTGGTTAATTAAACCAAATGATAAAGAACTGGAAATGTGGGTAGGCAGAAAACTATCTACATTATCAGAAATTAAAACAGCAGCCATGGAACTTATCGATGGTGGGGTAGAAAACGTAGTAATTTCACTTGGCAGCAAAGGTGCTTTGTGGGTAACTAAACGTGAAGCATGGTTAGCCAAACCACCTAAATGTAAAGTGGTTAGCACTGTTGGTGCTGGTGATTCAATGGTCGGTGGGTTAATGTATGGTTTATTAAATAATAAATCAATCAAAGACACCCTAGTATTTGCATCAAGTGTTGCCGCTTTATCTGTTGAACAAGCTGGTGTTGGTGTGTCAGACCGTCAAGCGGTTACCAACATGTCGGAAAAAATTGAAATAATCGCTGGATAGGAGTATTCATGAATATATACATTGTTGAAGGTAGCAATTCAGGCCCAGTTAATGGGCGATTAGCTAAAGCGGAATTAGCGTTAGCTGCTAATTCTTTAAATTTTAAAATTATTGATAATGCAACATCAGCCGATACTATCATTTCGGTTGGTAGCGGTAATATTAGTGACAAATCAGTTATTGGCAAAAAAGTTTATGTTGTTAATGATATAAATGATGTTTTTGCTGATCCTAAAAAAATCTTAAATGATGCACAAAGTAAAGCAACTGTTTATGAACAATCGACTGGTGATACTAGCACTTCTGTGGCAAACAGTGGACAAAAACGTATTGTTGCGGTAACTGCTTGCCCAACAGGTGTTGCTCATACATTTATGGCAGCTGAAGCGATTGAAGAAGAAGCGAAAAAACGTGGTTGGTGGTGTAAAGTAGAAACTCGTGGTTCTGTTGGTGTTGGAAATGAATTAACACCAGAAGAGATTGCTTCTGCTGATGTAGTTATAGCTGCATGTGATATTGATGTTGATTTAAGCAAATTTGCTGGTAAAAAACTTTATCGTACCAAAACTGGTCCAGCTCTTAAAAAGACCGCTCAGGAATTAGATAAAGCATTTGAAGAAGCAACAATTTATCAACCGTCTGGTTCTACTTCTGTTGCAACATCAAGCAATGAAAAGAAAGGCTTTTATCAACATCTACTAACAGGTGTGTCTTACATGTTGCCAATGGTGGTTGCAGGTGGTTTGATCATTGCGCTTTCTTTTGCTTTTGGTCAGTTCCAAGAGGTATTAAAAACAGTTACTGTACTTGAAAATGGCGTAGAAGTTGTTAAACAAACTCTTGTAAATGAGCTTGTTGGTGAACCTCATTTAGCTCAAATTGGTGGTTTAGCCTTCTCGTTAATGGTTCCATTGCTTGCTGGTTATATTGCTTACTCAATTGCTGATAGACCAGGGCTTGCTCCTGGCCTAGTTGGTGGTTTACTTGCAGTTTCAACTGGTGCAGGATTCTTAGGTGGTATTATCATTGGTTATTTTGCAGGTTATGTCGCATTAGCTATTACAAAATACTTACCATTACCAAAAAGTATGGAAGCATTGAAACCAATATTAATTGTGCCTTTACTTGCAACTTTAATTACTGGTCTTGTTATGCAATTTGTTGTTGGTACGCCAATCGCATGGTTAATGAAAATTATTACTGTATGGCTAAATACCATGAATGGTGCTAATGCTGTTATGTTAGGTGCATTATTAGGCGGTATGATGTGTACTGATATGGGTGGACCAATTAATAAAGTTGCTTATGCTTTTGGTACTGGTATGATTTCTTCACAAGTTTATGCGCCTATGGCTGCAGTTATGGCGGGGGGAATGGTTCCTCCATTAGCGATGGGATTAGCTACTTTAATCGCTCGTAAAAAATTTGCTAAAGCAGAACAAGAGAGTGGTAAAGCGTCTTTAGTTTTAGGCTTATGCTTTATCTCTGAAGGGGCAATTCCTTTTGCAGCGCGTGATCCGTTACGTGTTATCCCTTGTTGTATTGTTGGTGGTGCAATCACTGGTGGTATGGCATTAGCATTTGGTTCAACGTTAATGACGCCACATGGTGGTTTATTTGCATTAGCAATCCCTGGCGTAGTTAAACCTGTTGGTGGATATATATTATCAATCGTTGCAGGCTCTGTAATTGCAGGTGTTGCTTACGCATTGATTAAGAAACCTGAATCACAAACAACAGCTATCGCATAATAATTATGCAACTAAAAACGCCATCAATTGATGGCGTTTTTTTTATATTAAATTATTTTTTTACCCAGCGTTGTAAGTTTTTTGGTATAAAGTTGTCCATTTTTTCTAACATTGAATCAGCAGTATCTGAGATAATTAATGTTTGATAAAAACTTTCTCGAATAAAACTTTCTTGTACTGCGTGCTTTAAGAAGTTCAATAAAGGTTGCCAAAATTGGCTATTAAATAGTGCGACGGGTTTTTCATGATAACCAATTTGCATCCCTGTCCAAACTTCAAAAAGCTCTTCTAACGTGCCCGTTCCCCCTGGCATTGCAATAAATCCATCGGCAAGTTCAGTTAGTCTTGCTTTACGTTGATGCATATTTTCAACAACTTCTAATCGAGTAATACCAAGGTGTGCAGTTTCGGCTTTGACTAATTTTTCTGGAATGATGCCAATAACCTCACCATCATGATCTAAAACGGAATTAGCAATTATGCCCATTAATCCTTTATTGCCTCCGCCATAGATTAATCGTCTATTTTGATTGGCAATAACCTTGCCTAATTGCATAGCCGCTGTACGATACTCTGGACGATTCCCTTCACTAGCACCACAAAAAACACAAATATTCTTTTTCATAAATTTTACTCTACTTATTAATCTGTACTATTTTAGCATAGTATTCACTCTATTTGCTTACAAGCTGAGCAGTTAAACTTAATTAGTGTTTTATAGATTGACATAATCGTCATAGATAGTTAATATTCTGTCCGTCAAGTGTTCCTCCATAGTTCAGTCGGTAGAACGGCGGACTGTTAATCCGTATGTCACTGGTTCAAGTCCAGTTGGAGGAGCCAACTTTTCACTTTATCTCATATCTATACATCTCTATTTGTTTATAAATCAATAATGTCAAAATCAAATTGATGTAACACATCAGAAACAATTTGGTTAGGATTGGCTGAATAAGAATCTACTCGTTTGGGTTGATCTTTAGAGGATTTTATATTTTCTGTATGAAGGCTTTAGTTTTCCATTATAGGATGATTAAGTAATTATTTATATTTTTTAATTTATTGTTTACTTATCACCGTTCATAATTATGAGGGTGATAGGCAAAATAAAAAGCAGTTTAAAATACTATCATTACTTCATTTCATCAATTTCATTATCCACAAATTTTCGTTCGATAAGCTCACCGTCTTTATAGGTTTCTGTGTACAAAAGTTTGCCTTTTTTAGCAGAAGATAGATCAACAGATCCTTCTGGCATCTCTTGGTAATCTAATTTATAAAACTTCCAAATTCCAATCGGTAACCCTTTTTGGTAATTTGCTTCAAGGTAAGTATAAAGGTAAGTATAATAACCATTTGGCTTCTTCTCAACCCACAAACCTTCACGGGTATGATTTTCGACTAATCCTTGTTCTTCTTCATTTTGGAAAAATCCGTTTTGGTCGTAATATCGAATAAATTTGCCTTCAGGCGAAATTTGGAATTTTTCATAACGGATAAAATGCGTATCCTCTTCATCTTCTTCAAAATATTTAATATGAATAATATTGTTCTTATCTATAAAAAATAATTTTCTATAACCATTAATTACCCATGATAAAGAATAATAAACATTTAATTTATCGATAGTGTTAGTACTATCTGTTGTGATTAAATCCATTCTAGAATAATTATAAGGCTCGTATTCACTATTATAAACTGGCTTGTCTTCAAGTGTTGTATGAGAAGATGTTAATAGAAATAGATTTAGATTTTTATCATTAATATTTATTTTGCTTACTGGTGAAAGATAATTATCTTTTTTAATATTTTTATCAAAAAAATGTGATAGTTTATCATAGTAAAAATTACTCATTTCAGATTCATAAAATCTGTCTTTAAGAGTTGTTAATTGAGGGTTTAAATATAATTCTGGATATAAATAATCATTTGAATATTTACTCAAATAAAAAAATACTGAATCATAATTACGTTGTATCCTACTGTTATTCCTTTCCACTTTTTCTTGCCAAAATTGGGTTGTCCATTTTTTAGGAAAATGTGTTGATATCAGTTCTTCTTTACCAAAAGAAAGCTCGTTCGTATAGGGCAACTCACTATAAATATTTACTGAATAAGTATTATTCGGTATGGTGAAAAGCTCTTTTAACTCAGTCTCATATAAATCATCAAAATTGTAAATTTTCTTTGAAACAACTTTTCCATTCTTATATTGAGTTACGATTTTATAGTCTTTGCCTAATTCATCAGGATGATAATAGGTGGTTTCGATTAAATCGCCTTTTTCATCGTATGTTTTCCATAATCCTACAGGTATTGTGGTAGCATTATACATATCCATAAACCCTTCATATTGCTTAACGCCATTTTCAAAGTAAATAGTAGTGAGTTTGGGTAATTCTAAAGAGTCAGTAACTATTGTTTCTATAAGATTTATTTGTCCATTAGGATAATAAATAACATATAATACATCTCCTTTTTTAACTTCATCTCTTACATAGCGGATGAATTTTAGTTTTCCATTTGGGTAAAATCCTTGAGCAGAAATGCCGTCTGGTTTATATGATGACATATAATACACAGATTCTAATTGACCGCCTTTAGTATAGTAAGTTTTTATATAATCCGCTGCTTTATTGCCATTGATATAATATTCATACCGTAGAAAACCCTCCGGTGTATTGGATTCTTTAATTTGTACTGAATGTGAAGGGGGAGCTTCGGAAATCTTTTTTGCTTCAATGTGTTGAACACATGCCAAAATGCCACCAAAAAACATTGACACCATTAGTAATTTTTTCATTTTATTCCTAAAAATGTTATTTAATGTTGATTTCTAACCCTTGAGCAAGTTGCTCTGCTATTGAGTTCATGTTGTCGTAAATACTTTTTGCATCTTTAGGGTGTGTAATATAACCAAGCTCGATTAAAACTTTATCTTTCGTTTGATTTTTCCCCCAAGAACTCCTACATTATTTCTAGCATCAGGGTGTTTCTTTCCTATACTGACAACAGTATAACAACTAAAAATATCATTAGCTAATTCTAGCCCTTTTTTATCTCCTTCATAATAGATAACATGAGCGCCGGAAGTAAAATTGGTTAAGCCATCTGCATGAATAGAAATAAAATAATCCGCTTTGTTGTTATTAGCTATATCACAGCGAAAATAGATCGCTTCTTTATTATTGGAAACTTTAACAACGTTTTTACTATTTCCTTGGTATAGGTAATGGAGCCCTCTACTGTGTATTCTATTTCTGTTTTTTCTTCTCCATTGACTAAAAAGGAACTGGGTTATTTGAATACAGGTTTTGGGTAGTATCGGTATTTTCAATTTCCCTAAGACTGAGCACTAATTTACCTTTTCGGGGAGTATCGTAACATTTGGCAACCAGATAAATTTTGTCACCCCAAGAGGCTTGATTTAATTTTAAATAGGTATATTCATTAGGTTTATTCGGGGCATTTACTTTTTTTGCAAAATAGGCATCCGCTACATTAATATGAAAATCAGATTAATGTAACAAATCATAGACAATTTGATTGGGGTTGGCTGAATAGGAATCGGTTTGAGGTTGTAATACCTTGTTTTCGGGTTGATTGGGTTGTGATTGTTTATTGTCCGGCGAGGTTGCTCCTTTTTCCATTTTGGGTTGTAGACTTATTATTTGTTTATGTATCTAACTTTTAATATTATTTATTTTTGACGTTGAAACATTTAGGATCATCAATTGAATTTATGATTAAATTAATTTCATTTCCTTTCTTTCTTGACATACTATATTTACAGATTTGAATAGTATTTCCTGATTGGATTTGTTCCATAGATATTAATTCTAATAAGTTGTTTTTATCCTTTTCAAAAATGAATTTATCAACTGTTAAATGTCTGGTTTCTTGTATAATTTCTAAGGTATATTCTTTTTTACTTACTTTTGTCAAAGTAAATGTTAAATCATTTCTATCACCATAGTTACTAATTAATAATTTATAGTTTTCTTTAAATTTTATATTTCCTTGTTCTATTTGAATTATAAAATGATCATAAGGTTGATCCGATACTAAATTTTTATGGAGTTCCCCTGCATTATCAAATTGAATATGAAAAATATTATTTTTAATAATATCAGCTTCGCTCTCATCTTGAATCTTTTGTTTACTATAAACATTTTTAACTTGTCCTTGACAAGAAAAAGTTAATATCATTATTAGAATAAAAAAGATTCCTTTATTTTTTATTAATACACTCATTATATTTCATTATACCTTTTAATATTTCTGTAAACTTCTTTCTTTCTTCTAAACCATTGGGGACTTTTACATTTCATTAATTGCTCATGATACCAATAAAATATATGATTAATAGATAAATTAAATCAAAAATAATTATATTATACTAAGCGTGTTTAACATTGTCCTATTTTTCAAACTCACCGATTAAAATTCTTCCCCCTCGATCTTCAGGATCTGGTTTATCATGGAATGATGCACGTAAAATGATAAATTTATCTTTATAAAATCCGACAGGTCTAGAAGTAGCAAACATGCCTTTTAACTCATACTTATTCCAAGTTTGTCCATAGTCATATGAATATCGAATTGACGGGTTAATAGATGATAAAAGTTTATAGTCGCATACAAAATTTTTATATCGGTAAAAGTTCACATTTTTTGAATCAAGTGTATATAACTCTTTTTCCTCTTCATTATAAAAAGTTGCAGACGTTTTTAACAGGTTAGCTTTACCCAAAATAAAAGTGTCATCTTGATATAGTAAGACATCATAGTTATTTTTGAAACTTTTGATGATTTGCTGGTTTTGGGTTTTAGGGTCATAACTAATGATCTGATTTTTTTGTAAAGTTAGAATGTTACCCTGTGCGGTTAAATAAAATGGCTGATTGTTTAAGTCGTCAGGCAAGGGGTATTCTTCTTCTCGATTCAATAAATTAATCAGTTTTAAATTGCCTCGATTGGAATATATGACATATTTACCGTTGAATTTTTTATAATCGATATCATCGGCAGATAAATACTCATCTATTTTAACCACTTTTAGACTCTTATGATCTAAAAGATATTGGGAAATTTTTTTACTGTTATCGGGTAATCTATTTTGAGCTTCTACTAATGAATAATCATTACTGGTATCAATCCATTTCATCTCTTGTTCGGGTAGCAATAATTCTTGATAACTTTTGCCCCGATCTTTCGATATAAGTATTACTGCTTGATATCCTATTTGAATTGAATCAAAGGCATTAAGATCTTTTTTTCCAATCAAAATAATGGTGTTCTCATTGGGGGCTATAAATTCTTCAAAACGAAAAGCAGACATTGGGTCTAAGACAGTTGCTTGATCGGTTAATTGGTATAATTGATTAAAATCGTATTTGGCTATCCATTTCATATTTCCTTGTTTATCGGGGTTACAGCTGAATAAAAAAAGGCTTAATAGGGTAGTGATAATGAATTTATTATTTAGGGATATCATCATAAAAAACACTCTAGTTACATATCTTTTGTTATCGGACTCTTGTTATTAAATTTCAAAAAAACTGACGCCATTATAATGATTAGTTTTGAATGATTATTCGTTTTAATTTACTAATTTATATCAGTTTACTTACCACCGTTCATATTTATGAGGGTGATAAGCATAATAATTGTTTGTTTACTACACAATCTTTAATTCAATTAATCAATTTCTTTATCCACAAATTTGCGTTCGACAAGCTCACCGTCTTTATAGGTTTCTGTGTACAAAAGTTTGCCTTTTTTAGCAGAAGAATAGGGAATATAATAGGGAATAGAGCCGTCTTTTAACTTATATTCTAATTTATAAAACTTGCCTTCACCCTGTATTAACCCATTTTTATATTCGGCTTCAAAATATGAAGTACCAATTAAATGGTTTACTTTCTTCTCAATCCATAAACCTTCGCGAGTATGGTTTTTAACTAAACCTTGCTCTTGATTATCTTTATAGTTACCATTTTTAGGATAGTAACGAATAAATTTGCCTTCGTCATTTAGTTGATATTGATAAAACGGTGTTTGTGTTATTCCGTCCTCAGTAAAGGAATAGTCTCGGGTGGAAATGATCAGGTTTTCATCTATATAAAAAATTTTACCATCTGTAAAACCCATTTCTCCTGAGCGATTATAATAAATTCTTCTAGAATCAACCTGTACTCCATTTTTTAAGGATAACAGATATATAGATAGATTTAGATAACTGTTAGATTCTGATTTTTGTATTGCTAATTTTAAGATTTTATCGCCTTTTTTGAGGTATTTGAATGAAATAATAAAAGGTATCGCTTCTTCTTTATATAAATTATATCTGCTAAAAACCTCATCAGAATCTGAATATTCTATTTTAAAAAGTTTAGGATTATAATTTACGGTTTCCTCACAACCAAGTAAGGAACAAAAGCTATCCCTACTTCCATATCTATGAACAAAATTATTGTACAACTCTGCAATTGAATCTTCGTTTTTTGCTTTATGGAGTATTGCCCGCTGCCCTAATGGTGGTGATATAAGTGCACCTGACAAATCTTTTGCTGTGTCGGGAGTGGCAGGTGTATAAGTTATTATCGGTTGCCCATACGAACAACCCAACCATAGAGTCAATGTAAGTAAAATAATTATTTTATGCATAGATATTAGGGATTTCTCGAAAGTTATAAATAGATAAATGAATATTATATACGGTATGTATTTTATTTCTATTTAGTTAAACTAATACAATCCGCATAATCACTCATTTTTATTCAGGAACAAAATCACTAATATTATTAAAGACGATATGATAACCATCACCCATGTTTAACTTTATTTTTTTATAGGTAAATTCAACAAACAGGCTTTGTAATGAGTGAAAATCACGCTCTTTTTTAGATAAAAACTTTTTTGCATATTCAATATACTCAGGGCAACAATCCTTATATTTTTCTGGGTTATCGATTATTTCATTCTGATAGAACTGTTTTTGAACCAAATAAGACTCTTTTCGGATCTCATCAAAATATCTTTCATGGCAAATGGCTTCTAGCTGTGGTGTAGTTTTAATCGCTGTTGATAAAATAAATTTACCTTTATTGTTATGTAGCAGTATATCTTCTTTAAAAGAAAATGGTAAAAATACATTTCCCCTATCAATATCATCAATTAAGTTTTGAGAAACCGCATATTCTATTTCACCAGTTAATAGGAAATCTTGATCCTTGTTATCTCTAAATTCTATTTGGAGATCATCTATACCCAGATACAGCTTTTTAATGATAAAAAGCGTCTTACCTTTTTGTACCAGTGAAAAGTCTTCAGGGTTTAATCCTTTTAATGCTAATTTTTTACTGCCTAACTGAATTAAAACAGGATCATGGTCTAACACAATGACTTTGCTAGAGTTTATGCTTGTTTTTTCCTCTTTATGCGTATAAGCACAAGAAGTCAAAAAGCTAATGAGTAAAAGTATAGCTATCGTTTTCATTATTTTCCTAATTAAATAGTAGTATGTATAAAATCTATATTAAATCCCCAATGTTCATGATCATAATGATTTTGAACACCAGAGTTTACACCGGAAAACTCTGCCAAAGTTGTCGCATAGTTAGATCTGAATCCATATTCAAAAGCAATTTGGTAAATAATAGCATTTTTATTTCTATCAAAATATAAATAATACCTTCGATCTCACTGAAAACTTCTATCATTAACTTCCAAATAGCGAAAATCAATATCCAAGCCAGACCTATTACCAAAATGACAATGTCCACCATCGTGAGATGGTCTTTGCTGCCAAGGGTAACTTCAATTTATCTTTCTTTCGAACTTAAACTTTATTCGCCATCAAACTCGACTTGTCCATGACTTACCCATTGTTCATCTTTCCACTCACCGTCAAACCTTTCTACCCCAGACCAAACGACTTTTGATTTTTTGATATCGATAATGACACATTGATAGTTTTCGTGTAGCCATTGGTCATTGTCTGATATTTCAACATAACCTTTGATAATAGCATCGATTTTAACATAATGTTTATTTTCAGATATTTTAATATCAATCGATTCAATACCGGTATATCCGTCATCATATCCTTCGATTTTAGATATAACACCACTTTTACTTAGTCTTGGTTCTGAATAGAGTTTGAAATTTTTATTATAATTTAAGAAGATTAATTCTTCCTAGTTGTTGATTTTTAGTTTATAGGCATAGCCAGATTGGCCTAATAAATGCGTATCAGATTGCGAAATTATCTTAGGAGAAGAAATATCTAAAGGATCTAAAACATTAGTCGCTACGTCACTATATTCTAGGGGAGTGGGATGATTAACTGCTTGTTGATTTTCTATTTTTTGACTGCATGCTACGTTAGCCAAAGACAACAGAATGAGTAATAATATTCTCATTTTAAGTTTATTTCCTCTTCCCATTAAATCGAGCTGTTAATACTATTTAAAACTAATTTTTTGTTTTAATTTTAATATAAATAATAGCAATGAATAAGAACAACATTATCCAGTAAACATTCTTGTGGTTGTTTTGATGATGTGTTTCTCATTTAATTCACTACATGGATTAGAAATATGTGATATCTCTTTCCTCTTATTCTTTCCAATTAAATTTTTCACCCGACTGTTTTTTTTGTAAACACTCTTCAGTAGTATATTGTTGTGGGCAGGCAAAGCAGTCTTTTGTATTTTCATTGGTAAAATTTAAATCATCAGGGATTTTTATGATGCCATTTATTGGTTTTATCTCTTGACTTAAGCAGATCAAATTTGCATTTGTATTATCATAATCATCTTTTGCTATTTCAAATTTATAAGATATACGATCCCAACCAGTTTGTTTGAAAATTTCCAACTTATTATTTCTTTCTCGAATAAATAGCTCATAGGCGCTAACACCAATTCTGTTTTGTATTTCGACAATGACATAATCCAATTTATTTATCAAAGAAATTTCAAATACTTGATCATAGGTATTTAGATAATCTATAAAAAAAACTTCGGATTGCAAAATTAATTTCTGTGAAAAAACATTGAAAATATCTAAAATATAAGTATTTCCGAAATTATCTTTAATAATGGGTGACATTGTATTAGCCGTTTCATTTATATTCTTTTTTTCATTAAAGAAACCAACTTCCGCATTTTCGTTATTTGATTGTTTATTACTACAACTACATAGTAATACTATAATAAAAAAGTAACTTATTTTATTTTTCATCACGTTATCCATCTTATTAAGTATCATATTTCATCGATACTTTTTATATCATTAATCGCCAGTAAATTATATCTAGCTCCGTTTGAATAAACCTTTAATAAAAATGCGGTATTTCGTGTTCGTATATTTGTTTTATTACAATATTTTGTAATTATTTCATGGTTAGTAACGGTTAAGTAAAGATTTGCATTATCTTGTTTAAAGTTAAATGCAGTGGGTTCTGTATTATTCTTTTTATATTGATAATAAAGAATAAATTCGAGTTTTTTAGGTAAAAAACCATCCATTTTTTCTTCATCATATATATAGTTTCCTTTCCCACAATAATCAGATAATGTTGCTTCAAATTGCACATTATCCACTTGTATAGAATCAATATTGTTAGGTATAGCATATATATTTGATAATGAGATTTTTTCACCATTTATTAGGGTGAGGGAATTACTAAGAATGAAGTTTACTTCTTCTGATTCTATATTTTTTTTAATAGCGTTAGACACATTTCCTTTGCTGCAATTAGCGATAAAGGGAACAAGTAAACAGAGAGCTATTATTTTCATTTTCTTTTAGATTTCCTTATCTGGGATACCATATATTTTTTTATATCCGGATGGTGAAAAATAAGTATTTCTTTTATTAGTTACACCTTCAACTTTATATTTTTTGCATATAAAATACAATTTATTTTCATTGAAGGCACCTACGTTTTTATTTCCAATAGCATTATCATAAAATAATAAATATTTTCTAGCTGAATCATTCCTCATTCTCACTATTACAATAAAATGATCGGTGGTTTCATCCGTAATAGAAGAGCTAGGGTGATTATTAACTCGGTATTTCATTTTTAATTGAATCTTTACTTCATAAATACATGCATCAAGCTAAAACTATTTACCTTTTGGGTTTAGCCATACATTTTTCCAGTATTATTTTCATCTACAATTTTGATATTTTGATAAGACTTGCTCATTTTGATGAAATAAAATAAGAATATCTGCACTATCAATCACACTTAATTTATTGAAAATTAGCGGGAATAATACAAGAAGTATGTTCAAGGCTTTTTATTTAGATTTCGAGGCAAAAAAATATATTTTATTGAGACATCTTTATAAATGAGGTATAAAATTTATACACTGAAATTTAATTCTCATTGAAGGCAAACATGAAACGTAACGCAATTATCGCAATGTTTATGCTAGCAAGCTTATCTTGCGCCGCAGCAGAACATCACCCACATTGGGGGTATGAAGGACAGGAAAAACCAGAAAACTGGGGAAAACTTTCACCGGAATATTCAACTTGTGAAAATGGTAAAAATCAATCGCCAATCAATATTGATCATGTATTAAAAACAGAACATAGCAAGCTTAAACTTACTTTTGAAGCCGGTCAGCAAAATATTATTAACAACGGCCATACTATTGAGATCGATGTTTCCGGAAATAACCAATTAGAAATAGACGATGAAATATTCACATTACAACAATTTCATTTCCATACACCGAGTGAAAACACCATTAAAGGTAAATATTTTCCAATGGCAGCACACTTTGTTTATAAAAACAAAGATAATGAATTGGCCGTAATCGCATTAATGTTTAATAAAGGTGAGACTAATTCAGAATTAGCAAAAGCATGGCAACAAATGCCCACAGAATCAGGAAAAAGCGCCATTTTAGCAAACGCCGTTGATATTAAAGCGTTATTCCCAAAGGAATTGAATTATTACCGTTTTAGCGGATCGTTAACAACACCTCCATGTACAGAAGGGGTAAGATGGATCGTGTTACAGCAACAATCCCAAGCTTCAGCAGAACAAATCGAAAAATTCCACTCGATCATGCACCATGATAATAATCGCCCAATTCAGCCATTACATGGACGGGTTATTGTTGATTAAATAAAACTTTTTCTGCTCTAATAGATAATAAGTCAATGGGCTTTACTGACATTTTGAACACCATAATTAAGTTAGTTTAGCCCTTTAAGTATTATCAGAAATCGATAAAGTATTTGCGACATCTAATTCCCTATCATTCACATAATATATAAATTCATTTCTTATTTTTCTACAGATATTTCTTATGGTACTAGTTTATATAGCATGAAATGTTTTAGATGATTTTAATTAAATAATTGTCAAGTTTGACATGAACTTGTACCGATACCAATTATCTTAGCATAAAAGTTTTATTTGAATAATATTGCATTAATAACGTGATAAAATAACGTATGACATTTACTATCAAACGCTTTGGTGTTTTGGAAGGATCTGGGGGAATTTATGTAAATAACCTATTTCCCTTATTAAATTTGTTAAAACTCATAATAAATAAAATTTTTATTTTTTGTGTAAATTTCTATTTTTAGTTAGAGGAGGTATTTAATATTTGAAAAATTATTCTTACTGATTTTAGTTAAAATTTAAAAGTTAAAACTAATCTAGGTTTTCGATTTTGTAGTAATTTTGAAAAGTTGATCATAGAAAACCGGTAACAGCTAGCTCCAGTTTGTGCTAGTAAAATATATTAATTTAAAATATCAAGTTATCTATGCAGCTTCGATAACTGTTGATATGTTTTAATGTATGACTCTATGAATTCTTCTTCATGGTCTTTACTAAAAATGTATCCCTCATGATTTCTTTGATTAATATTTTCTAATAATTTTACTAATTTATGTATAGTACATATTGGATTAATTGACTCGTTATCCTTTTGCCATTCAATTAGTTTCATCGAATTATTTAGTGCTTCTTTATAATTATCAATAAACTGTTCTATACATTTTCTATTTGTTTCGTTATATTCTTTAGCATATTTTTTCAAATAAGCCTTTGCCGTATCCCCTATAGATTTCTTACCCTTAGAATTGAATGGTTTAGTGCATAAATCAAAATGCAAAATGAACCATATTTCAAAACAAGGATAAGTATAAATTGGAAAAATTTTTACTTTAGTTTGTTTAGGATTTTGATTCTTATAATTTATGATTTCATTAATAAAATTCTTATCATTAACTGTATCTAGATCGAATACGCAGAATATGTAATCATATGGCTCAAGCTTTTGGATTGATTCTTCTGCGATTGTTATAGCATTTTTAATAATTCCAACACTATCAGTATATTCACATTTTATTACTGATAGTGTCGATAAAGAAAGCTTATTTTTTAATCCATCAAAATAAATCTTCTCCGAAACACCTTCTGTCAATATCAAAATTTTGGGTATTATTGAACGTCTATGATTAATATTTCGTCTTATATCTTTTCTATTGGCCCGGTTTTTCTTATTTTCAAGTATTTTTTTCTTTTTTAAATCTTCACTTCCCATTAAAGACTCCCAGCTTTAATCTTTGAAAAATGGTGTAGCGCCATATCTTCCGCTTAAATAGCGTAGCTCCCAATTTTCTCTATCATTTCTTGGACGGAAGTCTGATAAAGAATATAAAATAGATGCTTGTTCTGAATTTTTCTCAATAAAATAAATTTGGTCTTTTCTTAAATATTCAGAGTCAATTAAATGAGTATCATGTGTTGCAGCAATTAGCTGATTGTTTGTTTTTTGAAAACTTCTTACAAAATTTTTCACTAATAGTGGATGTAAATCAGAGCCTAGTTCATCAATATAAAAAGCTTTTGACTCATAGATTGAATCTTTCATCATAATTGATGAAAGCTTGAGTAGCTTAATAGTTCCTCTTGATTCAAATTTTACCGGAAACTCAATTAAGTCATCATTATTATCTTTATGGTAGGTAGATATTTTATAAGTAAATTGGTCTTTTAAATTATCAAGTAATTTCTTTTTGATCTCTTCTGGAATATTATCATCATCAAAAAAATCTGATTCAATTTTTTTTTCATCAATGCTTAAGTCAACAATATTAATATCTTGAGAGCGAATAAAATCTAATATATTTTTTTTATAAGAACTATCATTGCAACACATCCTAGCTAAATTTATCATATCAGGTTCTTCAGATAAGCCTTTAACGAACCAATTATAAATAGGTTCTAAAAAGTGGGTATTTTCTTGAACTGCTTTTGATAAAAAAAGTACATTTTTAGCTGTTTTTTTTGCTATATCGTTAAAGATCCTTAATGGCTTCAAATCAGTACCAAAATTAAAGATATACTGGTCCTGAGTATCTAAAAATCTATCAAATATAAGCTTTTCGTACCGTTTTGGAAAATAAGAGAGATGTTCATTAAATATTCTGTCTTTATAAAATGAAATAGAATAGTTATATCGAATATTATTACAAAAAAAGTTAATTTCATAACGTGATGGAGAATGCCGACTTTCAGAATTTAATGCAAACTGAGGAGATGAGAGATCCCATAAATTATCATTTGGAGTAAATTTCAATGACTCTAAGACCAAACTTCTGAAGTGAGCGAGGGCTGTAATAAAATTAGACTTTCCTGATGCATTAGCTCCATAAATAATAACTGCTTTTAAAAGCTTAATTCCTTCTATAGGAGTATCAAATAAATTATCTTTATTATTATCATAGGGTGGTTCTGCAACCAAACTTAAAGTTTGGGGTTCTTTAAAAGAAAGAAAATTTTCTACAGTAAAATTAATAATCATTTATGGATCCTTTTTTAATGGATATTCTATCCATAATATTAGTATCTTTTATTCTAATATTATTGTCAATTATATGTAATACAGAAAATATTGATATCAAATAAGTGGGTTTGGAATTTTTGAGTAAATATCTCTAAAAAGCTAGAAATAGCTAATTAATCTTATCCTTTAGCTTGCTTTTAACTCATAACTTACCATATGTTATTCAGAATACAGATAGAGTGTTTGCAATTGAATCAGTAAACGCGAAAGATATTATATAATTTATACAAGACATTTTTTAATTTAGATTGTAATGGAGAGAAGGTAATACAAAAAATAAATGATGTATTCAATGCAAGGGAGTTACTTATATTAGAATATAATATTCCACTCGAACAGTTAATGATTTCTTTTTATTTTTACATTGAAAGTCTTCTTTTAAAAAGATTGAAAGAAAAATTTCAACTAGCATAAATGATAAAATAATGGTCATACTTAGTTTATCAAACATAGGATATACTGCCCCAAGGATATTTGAGATATCGGTTGCCATTCCTATCTGATATTTAACTGCGGAAAAATAATGGGCAATCATCAATACCTCAACTATAAATATTATAATCATAAAAGTTATCATGAAATTTTCATAATCGGCCTTTCCCTTTGTTAGTGGCGGTTATGTCGATAATGAATGATAAAATGACTGTATTGCTTTTCTTGCTATTCTGCTTAGGTTTGTGGATAGATGCCTTTTACTAATCTAATTTAGAATCTACCGTTAATATATTCAACATTTTTGCTCGTTCAGACTGTACAGTGAATATCAATTGATCTGTATAAAAATACAATTAAAAAATAAAATATATAGTTTCAATTTGATAATCTTATCACAATTAATTAATAGGTTTTCTCTCTGCCATATTAATAAAATTTCCAATTTGATTAATATTTATTCTAAGTTGATTCATTTCTCCCATTTTAATTTATCAAAACATGATATTTCTAGTTTTTAAGTTCAAGATTAGCGTTCATTTATTGGTAGATTAATTAATGTAAAAAGAAGAGATTATGATACATTAACTTAATGTGATGAAATGATATATTATTCAGATTATTGATCTATTTTTATAAGATATGTATCTCGCAGAGCTCTCGATATCGGGAAAAACCGTACTTTCATTAATATTGATTAAATCTAATTCTTGTAAAATTTTTTTCCGATTATGAATTTTTATTCTTTGAATTTCTATATGTTCATTACCGTTTTCATTTAAAGTAGCATTTAAGCCAAATAAAAGGAAAACGCCTGATTGAGAAGATATTCTAATATTATTTTTTATCCCTTTAATACATATAATATTTTTTAAATCATATTTATCAATTCTGGGTTCAAAAAATGGTTTTTCTTCTCTAATAAAATGTAATAGTTTCTTTATACTTGGTTGCTGATTAAAACGTTCTTTTTCTCTATTAAAATTAATTGCTTTTTTTTCATCGTGGGATAGTCTTGCTAAATTTGCAATACAACTTGCTGTATCAGAGTCATAATATTTAATATATTCGTTATCTATAAAAAATAGAATTACTTCACCAATTCTTTTGTCTATTTCGATACTAGATTTACAAGCGAAATAGAGAGCTATTAATGGATTTGATGTTAGATCGAGTAGTCTGGTGGGCATAGAGTAATGTTGCATTCTAACTAATTTATCTAATGTATATTTATCATTGATAAACTCTTTATATTCAGACATATAAAGTTCTCGATATAATATGTGCTCTTGGCTACAATATTCGGTATGACTTTGATTATTTTTTCTAAATAATGATGGTTCTAAAAGATAATTTTCATTTGAATGACCTCGATAGAATATCTTTTGGTGATTCTTATTTTCAATATTCAGTATTTGATCAATAAATTGAACCAAACTCTCTATATGAATATTTTCTATATTTTTTCTTTTATCCATTTTATTTTCTTAGTTATTTTCGAATATTTCTTTACAACCAATTTTATATAAGTACAGAGGAACATCAATTAAACCAACACTATTCAAGGGAATAAAATGTATTTCACCATTATAATCAGAAAATTGAATAAATCTATTGAGTTCAAATTCAATTGTATCAACATTATCAAATAATTCCGAAGCATTAACTATATCAATAGTTTCAACAGTATTATCATGATAATAAATATATGCCTGATTTAAAATCTCAAGTACATTATCCTCAGTAATTCTTTTTTCTTCAATTAATTTTGCTACGATATTTTGTAGCTCTTCTGAAGTATTCTGACAAAAATGTTCATAGTCAAAAAAGTATTCATCTATCAAGTTATAAAATTCTTCAGAGCCTAGTCCTTGATATCCATCCCACGGAAGCTCCCAATCTTTTGGCATGTCTGAAGCATCGTCGAGGAGTGAAATTTTTTTTACTATGTTTTTATTGATGAACAGTAATCGATTATTTAATGTGTCAAAAGATAAGATATTATTTTCTTTACTTGGTTCATCATTACTTAAGATTGATTCAACTCTATCAAATGTAGAATTAGTTATAGGGTACCATTTAATTATATTCGAATTATATAAAAGAATACCTATATGTCCCCAAAAATAATCAATAGTTTCGTTGGTGTTCCAAGGCATATGATTTGTTGTTGTTATTGTTTCATTACTTAAAATGTCGTGAACACTTGTACCAAAAATAACAGCAAGATCTCGTAATATTTTTAATTCAGGCTGAGCTTTATTCAATTCCCAGTTTTGGATATCTTTGGTTTTTACGCCCAACATATTAGCCAAATATTTTTGTGTATAATTACTTTGTTTTCTTAATATTTTAAGTTTTTCCATAAAAATAATATTATTATTTAAATATATATAATTATGGGTATAAATTACACAAAATACAAGTCATTAAGTATAGGTGGGAATTATAATTGATGGTGGAGCTGGCGGGAGTTGAACCCGCGTCCGAAATCTCTACATCCTTGGTACTACATGCGTAGTTTGTCTTTAAATTTCGCCTACCTGCTGCGGACAAACACGCTACCGATAGACTAGCTTGATTAAGTTTAATGCTTCCGCCCCAAGCAAGGCTTCCACACGATCTCGTTTGGGTTTGACTCCTCTTTATCCCCGTCCTACGAGCGGAGGCTAGGGAGAGAAGGCTCTATGCAGGTTATTAAGCTGCTAGTGCGTAGTTTTCGTCGTTTGCGACTATTTTTTTGCGGTTTATTTACGAGGCCTACCGCACCTCGGCATGCACCTTGGGTTTCGCAAATCCCGTCGAATCCAGAATCAGCCCCAATTGTGGTATAAGTAATATTAGGGCATTATAGGTGAATTCAAGTAGTAATACAAGTTAACCTATTTCTGGATTTATCTATCTTTCCATTGGTCTTGCAGGTTTTAAAATAGCGATATTAATAGTATGCTTTTTTTGTTTTCTCTGAATTGAATAGTTAATATCAAATAGTGAAAACTGTATATTATTTTGATTTAGGATTGTTTTTACATATTTAGCCAATCGATGAAGTAGAGGGAATAATAACAGATTTATCAATCCCTCCGTTTAGATGGTCAATAGACATTATGTGTTCTTTGAGCTAGTTCTTTGATGATATCAGGATAAATTTTTTCTAAGGTATAAAACCGTAATAATATAATGGTGATTGCGCTTAATACTAAGGGTGCATAAATAAATAATACTTGTAAAGTAGTTAATACACTTTCAGGTTGATTAGCAATATCTGTCGCAATATATCCTGCCATTCCTAATATCCAACCAATTCCTCCGGAAGCAATACCACTGCCTAATATGGCGCTAAAGCTTCCTCCACTATAGACTAGGCCATCATTTCTAATGCCAAATTTCCATTCGCCATAATCGATGGTATTGGCTAGCATAGAATATGCATTTCCCATAATAGGTGCAAAACCTGCTCCTCGTAAGATAGTTCCAATTATTGCAATATAGGTATCATGAGGTGCAATTGCCATGATAATACTACCTAATATAATGGTTGCCATACCAACAATTATAAATGTTAAACGGCTCATTATTTTTAAAATATAAGCTGAGCACATTAATACTACAACTAACGGTAGTGCAAAAGCCATATTGATTAAACCGATAAGTTGGCTATCGGCCAAAAGATATTTTGCGTAGTAAACACCCACACCATTGATTAGTCCTAAAATACTAAAACTTACTAACATGGTGAAGAACATTGTGACCCAATACTTATTTGCTAAAAGAGTTTTTAATGAAACACCAAGTGATGGCGCATTGTACTTAAATTGGTTAATTGGTTTAATCCGCTCTTTAGTATTAAAAAAAGTATAGAAAAAGGTAAAAATTAAAATTGCGGCATAAATTATCATGGTAAACTGCCAACCGCGTTCACCTCCACCAAAAAATTCGACTAAAGGTAGTGTAATATACGGAATGATTAACATGCTTGCAAAATAGCAAAGCATACGATAAGTATTTAATCGACTGCGTTGGTAAGAGTTTTGGGTCATTAATGCTGCTAGCGTGCCATAAGGGATATTGCTTGAAGTGTAAATAATCCAATGTATATTGAGCGTAATGGCAGCAAAAATTAATAATGCAAATTCACTCCAATTTTCTGGTGCACTAAATACCATTATCAAAGATAAACCAAATGGAATTGTCGACCATAAAATCCATGCTCTAGCTTTGCCATGTTTGCTTTTTGTTCTATCAACAATAAAACCCATAACGACATTAATCACAGCATCAAAAACACGTGAAAATAGTAGTACAGCTCCTAGTAAAGTAGCTGAAACTCCCACAATATCGGTATAATAGTAAAGCGCAAAGGTTCCAACGGTAACACCCGAAAAGCCTGTTGCAAAATCACCTAGTCCATAAGCGAGTTTTTCTTTAAATGAGATGTCATGGTCAGCCATATGACCATTGTTATCAATTACTGTTGTATTCATTATGATATCTCCAATGAATTTTCCATATTTAAATTACTGAAGATAATCGCCTATCTAAATTAAGGCTTTGATCATAAATAGTTGATGAAAGCCTTGATCATGATGATCATCTAACCTGATAGCTAAGTGACCTGATAGGCACGATTACCATTTTTCTGGAAAACATCCTTCATTTGAAAAAGAATTATTTTTACAGCTTAAAGTTCCATCACTGACGGCGATTGCCAAGCTATTTCCTAATTGATCATAACCACGAACATTTAGCGCAGTACCATCTATGTATAAAGTAAATAGCGTATCATCAGCGATAATCTGTAACTCATATTCACGATCCGCTTCAAGATGAATAGGGCGCTCTAAACCTTTATTCATCACGCGATACCAAGGATAACAAGGGGTTTTATCGAAAGTTAATCGGTTATCAACAAGCGAAAAAATAAAATCATATGATTCGCCAGTATGTTTATCTTTCATCAAACGGATGGAAAAATCTCGAGTACCTTTACTGAATTTAACTGTCGTTGAAAAACGGAATGTTTTGCCTGTATTTTCAATTAATAATTGTTCTTGACGTGCGTAAGGAGAATTAATTGAAAAATCATCAATTTTTTGGGGATGAATAAAAGCATTCCATAAACTATCCACTACTTTTACACCAAGTGTATGATCAGCTTTTTGATAAACTTCATGAGGTACAAAAGTTCCTGCCCATTGGAAATTTTTTAAATCATCATTATCTTCTTTAGTTGGTACCCAACCAAAAAGAATACGACGTTTACCGTCAAAGGCGGTTCTTGCTGCATAGTAAGCTCGCCCATCAAAAGCATCGTCGTCAGGGGTGATCCATGGACCTTCTAAAGATTGGCTCATGACGTAGCGAGTTTTACTTTGATCGCTATATTCGGTATAAATCAAATACCACCAATTTCCAATTTTGAATAAGTCAGGCATTTCAATCATGGTATATTTACCCGCTACCCAAAAATCACCTTGGAATTGCCAATTTTTTAAATCTTTTGATGTAAAAGCAACAACTCGACCCGATTGTTCTGTTTTCGGTCCTTTTAATCTTGCGCCTAGAATCAATAAATATTCTTGCTTTTCATCATTCCAAATTACCCAGGGATCTCGCCAATCACTAATGTCATAACCAGGTTGTGGTGTTAGTGTTATAAGTTGCGAGGATTTATGCCATGTTTTAAAATCGTCGCTCCAAGCATGTAATAATACTTGTGATGTTTTTCCCTCTTTCTCCCAATTGCGGTTGTAACCTGTATAAAAAGCATGTCCTTTACCTTCTGCTTCGAAGACACATCCAGCATAGATAAATTGATCGACATCTTGTTCACCACCTTTTTTAATAGAATCTCCCAAATTTTGGTAATTAACAAAATCAGTCGTAGTGGCAAGTGACCATCCAAACGGTTCACCAAAAGGGCAAGGGTTGCGATTGTCGCGTTGATCATAAAGATAAAAAACCCCGTTTTTTCCAAATGGCATAATATCGCCAACCCAGTAGCCTTTTGGTTGATAATGTAATTTTTGCATTTTTTACTCCTTTTATTTATATGTGAATAAATGACATTTCTTTGTCATTCACTTTTGAAATAATTTATTTCATTTCATGTCAACCGCGTTCATGTGTCAACCGCGTCCACAATTAGAATGCTAAATTTGTGAGGGATATCACTTATTCCGAAGTGATTTTGTGATGAATATCACTAAAAAATTTGATCTTAAAATTACAAATCAACTGAATGATTTACGTCATTATAAAAAGCATTATAATTATCTCGTTATAATATTAATGATAGTTAAAGGATGATTATGAAATTAAGCAGAGATGATGTTGCTAAACTAGCGGGTGTTTCCGCTACTACTGTTTCACGGGTATTAAATAATCGTGGATATATTAGTGCAACAACTCGTCAACGTGTGCAAGAAGCAATGGAAACGTTAGGATACTATCCTAATGAATTAGCACGTTCATTATCAAATAATAAAAGTAATTTAATAGGCTTGATTTTTCCAAGTTTAACTAATCCATTCCAAATGGAATTAATCAGTTATTTAGAAAGAATATTATCTCGCCAAGGTTATAAAATATTAATTTGCAACAGTCATCATAATCAAGAAGAGGAAAAAAATTTTTTATCGATGCTAAGGCGTCATCAGGTTGAAGGAGTCATAGTTAACTCTATGAATGAAAATTTAGCTGATTACTTAATACCCGATCTGAATATCGTCTCAATAGATCGAAAAATAAATGAAAAAATACCTGTTATTTCATGTGACAACTATGCTGGAGGACTTCTAGCTAGCCAACATTTAATAAAAAATGGTTGTAAGAAAATTCTTTATATTGGTTCGATTACAAATGATAAACAAGTTGATATGGATGCTAATAAACGGTATCAAGCTTACAAAGATAGCATTCAAGTTGCAGGTCTTAAGTCAATTACACTTGATATGGATTTTTCAATTAGTTATGAAGAAAAATATCAGTTAATTAAAAAACGGTTACAGTCCCAAACTATTGATGGAGTATTAGCTGATGATTCATCAGCGATTGCAACAATTAATGCTGCGCGAGATTGTGGATTATCTTTACCTTCGCAATTACAAGTAGTTGGATTTGATGGTGCTGAATTAACTCTACAACATATGCCGTTTTTAACTACAATCCGTCAACCAATTCTACAAATTGCCCAAAATGCAGTATCGATACTGTTAGCAATGATTAATGGTGAACCCTATCAAAGCATAACTAATTTACCAATTAGCTTGTATCAAGGTTATGATAATTCATTTTAAGTGATTTTATATATAAAAAAATCAACAAATAAATATTTATAAATCAATTGCATACAATAATTTATATAAAAACTTTAAATTTTTTTGAAATTATTTGGAACTTTTTATGATTTAGTCTGTCTATATATTCAGATTACGTTAATTCATTTTTTGCCTTCCACTCAATTTTTGAGTGGATTTTTTTTATCTACTGCTTTTACAAATTCAATTGCACGCTTTTCTAATATTCAAATAATCTGCATAAATAATTGATGTATGGAAACATATTGAAAAAAGATTAGCAGCAAGTTAATCTAGCCGATCTTAAATTTCTATTAAAATAGTGATATTTTTATCATGATCAAGCCTTTTTCCTATATTTTTATTTTTTGTATGTCCAATCTGACAACCAAATGATAGGGAAATGATTAACATATAAATAGTAGATGGAGAGTAAGAACTTAAATGTTATTTTCATTGAGGACAAGAGGGCATCTGATTGCTTTGATGACAGTGTTTCTCTGGGGAACTACTTTCATTGCCACTAAAGTATTGTTAATCGATTTTAAACCTATTGAAATCTTATTTTACCGGTTTGGGTTGGGTTATTTAACGCTTTGGATTTTAGCGCCACGGATCTTTGCTTGGCAAGGTTTAAAACAAGAGTTGATGTTTTTGTGTGCCGGGTTTTGTGGTGTAACCTGCTATTTTTTATGTGAGAATATTGCCTTAACTTATACCACTGCCTCAAATGTAGGTGTGATTACCACATTAGCACCTGTGTTTACCGCACTTTTATCAATCTTCTTTTTAAAAACTGAACGGCCAGCTAAGCGATTTTATATCGGGTGTTTGTTTGCAATCTTCGGCGTTGGATTAATAAGTTTGAATGGTAAATTTGTACTGTCACTTAATCCATTGGGTGATCTGCTTGCGGTAGGTGCCTGCTTGTTTTGGGCATGTTATTCAATTTTGACTAAAAAATGCAGTCATTATGGATACAATACGATTTTATTAACACGACGCTTCTTTTTTTATGGTTTAGTGATGATGTTGCCAGCGTTGTATCTGTTTGATTTCAAATGGGGACTGGATCGCTTCACGCACACGGCTAATCTTTTTAATATTCTATTCTTAGGCGTAGGGGCTTCGGCTATCTGTTTTGCTTCCTGGAATTATGCGGTGAAATTAGTTGGTGCAGTAAAAATTAGTATTTATTTGTATTTAGTTCCAATTTTAACCATTATTGCTGCAGTCGTTATTTTAAATGAGCCTTTTACTTGGATCGCGGCTATCGGTACGTTATCAACCCTCATTGGGGTATTGTTATCAGAAGGAAAAATCAGAATCAGCAAGCATTGATCTTATAAATCAGGTGAATCACTAAAAGGGGCTATTGCCCCTTTTTTGCTTATTTTAAGGTGTTATGCGTTTATCGATCGCTTCCATAATGATTTGACCGAGATGCGTATAGTTTTCATCAAAATGGTGACCACCAGGTAATTTATAAGCCTCTCCTTTCATCTCTGGTTGTAGACAACCGGTATCTTCTTTTTCTTCTTCGCCATAGATGCAAAATAATTTATTTGCTGGAATCTGATTTACTTCCGGCGCGGTTTTCATTTCATCGCCAGATTGACCAAGCCAGCCACTGACTTCTATTTCGAAATTAGCGTCTTTTGAAAAGGCAATCATAATTAA
The DNA here is from genome assembly GCF_019469165.1 of Gilliamella sp. ESL0443. Classification (NCBI taxonomy): domain Bacteria; kingdom Pseudomonadati; phylum Pseudomonadota; class Gammaproteobacteria; order Orbales; family Orbaceae; genus Gilliamella; species Gilliamella sp. ESL0443. Next base: position 323,437 of record NZ_CP048263.1, read on the forward strand.
AGCTTGTACACTTTCTTGATCGTCTTTGGATAATCGATTGTATAGTGCAGGTAAGATATCACCACCAAATGAATAGCCAGCTAAAATAAATTTATTAACGCCCCATTTATCCCGATATTCTTGCATTAAATGAGTAAGATCTTTAGCACTACGTTCAACGGAACGATGTTGCCAAAATAGTTTTAGTGCATCGACACCAACGACAGAATAACCATGAGAAGCCATATACTCTGCCGAAACCTTGTCTAAATCTCGCCAACCGCCATCACCTGAATAATAAAAAGTAACACTATTGGGATGCGATTGTTTACCTTTAGCGGGTAATTCTATTACTGGTAATGGTTCATGCTCACCAAATAAAATAGATGGTAAATGTAAACTTAATAGTTCAATTGGTGATGCTTGATATTCGCCAATTTTGGTGGTTACTTTAATCTGCTTTTGTTGTCGAGGAAAAATGGCAACTTGTTCATCTGGTGGATTATTCCAAATTACTTGCCATTCTCCATGGTTTGCCTGAGCGGGTAAAGGTGCATCACAATCTTTATGATCTAATGTAAATTCAATCGATAAAGCTTTGGCATCATCATTTTGTTGGGTTAACCACCGATAAGCAAAGGCGGCACCTTCTTGCATACCAGCAACAACAAATTTATCTTCATTTAAGACTTTCTGTGCTTCCTCAAAACGAGTTTGCTGTTTTTCACAACTTCCTTGCGGTTCTAATTCAAACTGTACTAATTTAGCACCTGTTGATTCAGATAAACTTAATAATTGATCAGCCGTAAAATGATTATCTTTAGTGGCAACAATTATAGCAGCAGCCTCAGCTGATTGTTTTGGGGTAGCCGATAAGATAGAAAAGTTTTGATTAATGGCTATGGTATTTACAGAAGCGGTTCGTTGGTTTTTATAAAAATACCAACCTACGACTATGCAAACTGCAATGAATACTAAAATCATAAAGAATAAAATATAACGTATGATATTTTTCATCTTATTTGTTCTTATTGTGAGTTAAATTCGTTTTACCGCCAGAAATTAACATAGTGGTGTCAATCAAGGCGACCAAAGGATCAAGTCCATTGGGAACCGCCATATAACGTGGTTCCCAATGAGTAGCAAATTTTTCTTTAAAGCGACGTAAACCTTGGAAGTTATAAAAACGTCCACCACGTCGAAAAACTAACGCCCCTAAGCGTTGGATCATTGGCGCACCACGTCGCCTTTGCATACCCGCAAGCGGGACCATCCCTAAACTAAAGTACTGATAGCCTTTTTCCTGATAATGTAGAATCAATCCTACCATCAAAAATTCCATAGTGGATTTAGGAATATCTTGTAAAACTCGCATTAAATCAATGGTTGCACTGTAGTTTTGATTGGTTTCAAGTAAATTCACAAAAGCAATAATTTTGCCTTGGTATTCAATAACAGCAATGGTGAAATTATCTAAATAAGATTTCGAAAAAGCGCCTAACGAAAATTTCTTTTCTTTTGAGTGTTTATTTTTTAACCATGCATCCGAGACTATTTTTAGCTCATCAAGCGGTGCAGTACCTGGTGGATAAAATTTTAAACTAAGTCCATCACGTTGCCCGCGATTCCAAGTATATCGAAGATCTTTATAACCTTTTGATGTTAAATCAAATTCATTTAAATTAACTAACGCTTCTTCACCAAGTTTGACCACTCTAAGCCCTATATCCATATAGAATGGTAAATTGTTTGCTCTAACTTGGTAAAAAACTGGGCGTAAATGGTGTTGATCACAAAGATCCCTAAATTCCCATATTAAATCTGCGCGCGCACTATCATTACCAATCGGATCATAAAGCGCAACCATACTTCTTCCTCGCCTTGCATACATGATAAAAGCGGTTTTTGATTGATTGAAAAGTAATGATTTATCACCACTCATCACTAATCCGCCTTCAGGTTGCTTCGAGTTGAGGATGATTTGATGGGCTTCGCTCAATTCTTCTTTAGTGGGAATGGTTAAGATGGGTAATGCCGGTTTGAAAGACCAAAATAACATCACACCACTTAATAATATAAAACTCCCTAATGCTGCACGCAAGGCTCGAGGAACACGGCTATCTAATTCAAATTGCCACCATAAATTGTGACTATAAGGAATATCTTGATAAATAAATAAAATTAGCCAAACAAATAGGATAAGTAAGCCAAATGTGATCACAAAGGATTTTAACGAAAAGGGCAAAATACTTAGTCGGCTTTTACGATAAAAGGCGTGTCTAAAATAGAACAATGATATTGCTATCGATAATAAAGTAAAGGCTTCAATCCAATGTAAACCTCTTAATAATGAGCAGATACTACCTAATATCAACAAGATAACGGACAATCCCCAAGCAGAATAAAGTCGGCGACGTAATCCCATCGCTAGTAATAAACATAAAACACCAATTAAGCTGGCAGTTAAATGGGCAAAATTGACGATTTTGTTAGGAATGAAGGTACTGACAAAATGGTGATTGAATCCAGGGATGACACTTGAAAACATCATCACTACGCCAGCAAAGAATACCGAGGTGGCCATAATTGTTGCAGCAATGCCAGTATCGGTTTCTTTTACTTGTGGAACAGAAAGAAAGTTTTTACCTTCATTAATTAACAGCAAAATTCCTGCGGGAATGAGTGGTAATATAATATAAATTAATCGATAAATAACTAAAGCAATAGTTAATGATGCCGCACCAATTTGAGATGAAAAAGCGGCTAATATAATTGCTTCAAATATACCAACACCACCCGGAACATGACTAAGCACCCCTGCTACTAAAGCGAGAATATAAATCATGATAAAAACAATAAAATTTGGCTTATTCGGTAATAAGAAATAGAGGATCGCACCAGCTAAAATAGCATCTAGTAAGGTAATTAAAAATTGACTACTAGCTAAACGCCAGTTAGGTAAACGGATTTTCCAATGAAAAAATTGGTATAAACGCGTATCTTTATTTGGTTTTTCAGACAATCGATGAGCATATAAAAATAATAATACACCGGCATAAATGATAAATACTGCACTACATATTAACTCGATACTGATTACTGAAGTATGTAGTGCTATCGTGGTCTTTTCAATATGAATTAGTGCCGCGATTGATGCTAATAACGGTAAGGTAAAGCCTAATGAAAGAGTAACAAAAATTGACATCCTTGCTACATCTATAGTGGTTAATCCATATTTGAAATAGAGCCGACAACGAATGGCCCCACCTGATAATGCTGATAATCCTACAGCATTACCAATCGCCGAAGCACAAATACCGCCGACCGCAATTGTTGATAATTTTAGCTCAACGCCTGCATAACGTGCAGCTGACCATTCATAGCAGATAAGCATAATATAACTAGCTATTGCTGATAAACACGAAAGTAAAATTGCATGGTAAGGAAGTTGCTGTAGAGCTGACTTTAAATCGTTAATATTGATGGTTTTTAATAAATGCCAACACACTACCAGTGCAATACAAAAAATAGATAGTCCAAATAGTAGAGCGATGAATTGACGATATCGAGTGAAGCATTCTATAAGTTGCCATGGCAAAACTTTACGTGTTGATATTTTCACTTAATCAACTCCAGTTAGTTGCACTGATTATGAATTTTGATTAGCGCATTCTACCTCTCGGAATTAGTGAAAACAATCGAAAGAAATTAAAAAAAATATAAAAAAAACATTAAATACTAGGCATTTTTTAGTAAATGAAGCCAAACAGTCATTAATTATGATACCAATTTAGGATTAATGATTTTTTTTAATTGATTTTATTTGTTTTTTATAATTAATTTCTTTGTCAAAATTATTAATTAAAAGGATAAATAGCGGTTGAGTTTTAACTGCGGTAATATAAACAATATTCAGGTTTTAATAAAATCTTACACTAAATTTTAATAAGCATAATAAAATGACTATATCACCCCAAACCACTCTTAATAACGTTAAAATGTATGTAAAGCAAAAGCTCTCCCATGATTTTTCTGGTCATGATATGGCGCATATTGAGCGAGTGGTTAAATTAGCCCAAAAAATTCTTAACCACCAGCCACAAGCAAATGCTTTTATTGTGTTGATGAGTGCTTATTTACATGATGTTATTGATGAAAAAGTTACGGAAGATGTTGATAGTGCCATAATTGAATTAAAAGAGTATTTACGCAGTTTGAAATTAACATCAGCCGAAATTAGCGCTATTTTCGATATTATTGAAAATATGTCCTATCGAAAAAATCTTTCACAAAAAGCCACATTATCGCTCGAAGGGCAAATTGTTCAAGACGCGGATCGCCTTGATGCAATTGGAGCTATTGGCATTGGGCGCACTTTTTATTATGGTGGTAATAAACACAATATCATGCATGATCCCAATGTCCCACCTCGAATTAAACTTGATGAAAACAATTATAAACAGACCAATACAGTAATTAATCACTTCTATGAAAAATTATTTTTACTTAAAGATATGATGAATACTGACACCGCTAAACAAATGGCCGAACAGCGCCATGAAATATTGGTTAAATTTGTCAATCAATTTGAACAAGAATGGCTTGGCATCGATTGATTTTATCCATCTATTATTTTTATTTAGATAGGTATTGGCGCACCAATTATTGAAAGAACAATAGGTAATGTAATTAAACTTAACAAAGTACTCACCAAGGTTGCACTAGATACCAGTTCAGGATGAGTATCAAATTGTACTGACATTAAGGTCGTATTGGCTGCACTTGGCATTGCGGCTAAAACGATAAGAATTTGTTTATACATGGGTGACAGTGGCATAAAATAAACCATCGCAAAAGCCACTATTGGTGATATAACCATTCTTGCAGTTAAAGCAAATGAGAGCTTTGGGTAATCAAGTTGGGTAATTTTTATTTTAGCCAGCTGCATTCCGAGAATAATCATAATGATGACAATAGATGAGTCACCGATCATTCCAATTGAAGTCATAATAGATTTTGAAAGTGGAATGTGACAAAGCTGGAAAATAATTCCGGCAAAAGCACCATAGGCAACTGGCATTCTAATCACTTTTTTTATTACATCTTTTTGACTCACAATATCACTATGTGTACTGCCTTTAGCCGCATAATAAATACCAACGGTGCTCATAACAAATTGTTGTAACACCATCATAATGACACCTAAATCGAATCCAAGCGATCCAAAAAACACCAGTAATACTGGGGTGCCATAATTACCATTGTTCATAAAGCATGAACTTAAAATCAACGCACAACGCTCTTTTACCGAATAGCGCATAGCAATTGACCACATGCTGACAATAAATACCAAAGAAAAGCAGAGTCCAAAGATATAGGCAATATAGATAAAATAGTCACTGGTTAAGGTATGTGTGTAAAACGTTTTAAAAGCCAAAAAAGGTGAAAGCACATACAGCGACATTTTGGAAAGATTGGCGACATCAAACTTCAGAACTTTTTGGGCAATAAATCCTACAATAAAAATAGAAAAAATAGGAAATAAAATAATAAAAAATTGCATTGTGTTAACTTTTCGATAATTAGTTTATTGAATCTATAGCCAATACTATCGATTCGCGTAGTTTTTGACAGGTGTTATCATCAAGGGCTTTATTGTGTTTATCTGTTAGAATAAACAGATCTTCAATATGCTCACCAATTGTCGCTATTTTAGCACTACTCAACGATAAGTCTAACTTTGCAAAGACTTCACCAACACAAGCAAGTAATCCCGGTTTATCAAGTGCGATTAATTCCATATAAGTATCGTTAATTGAAGAGACAAAGTTAACTTGAGTCGGAACAGAAAATGATCGTAATCTTTGTTTAGTCGGCTTAATCGTCACACCTTTATAAACTGATTGATGAAGAACTTTATTTAAAGTTTGAATGATATCCTGATGGCGATTTTCAGGCACCACTTGCCCATTAGGTTCTAGTACAATAAAAGTATCAAGCGCAAATCCATTTTTATTGGTAATAATTAAAGCATCATGAATACTTAAATTTAGCATACTTAAAGCATTACATGCCGCTGCAAATAGGAAAGGTCTATCTGATGAGTAGATAATTATTTCCGTACCACCATGATAAGGATTTGGATTAATTGAAACGAGTGTTTGATTCAATTCATGGTTCAAAAGAAGCTGTACATGCCAAGCAATCTGTTCAGCGGTATATCGCAAAAAGTAGTCAACACGATAGCTTTGCCAAAAATGTTTAATGGATTGTTCATCGTAATTTTGTGCAAGCAATTGAGCTAATGCTTGCTGTTTATGTTGACGTGCAATACTGCGTTGTTCTGGTATTTGATGAATGCCAGAATCAAGCGAGCGCTTCGCTGTTAGATAAAGCTCACGCATCAAGCTCTGTTTCCAGCTATTCCACAAGGTTTCATTGGTTGCACAAACATCGGCAACCGTTAAACAAAGCAAATATTGTAATCGTCGTTTGCTTTTAACCAGTTGAACAAATTCACGAATAACTTCCGGATCTTGCAGATCACGGTTTTGGGCTGTTACTGACATCAATAAATGATAACGAACTAACCAGACAATCAAATCAGTATCTTTCGCATCTAATTCATGTAATTGACAGAAAGATTCCACTAATTTTGCGCCAATTTCCGAATGATCGCCATGCCGTCCTTTGCCAATATCATGAAATAATCCGGTAATAATAAGCAATTCAGGTTTTGATAATTTAGCCAATGCCATTGAACTATTTGGATGTTTTTGTTTGCCATCTTCTGAACGTAAAAGATCCAGTTCTAACAATAAACGGATAGTATGTTCATCTACGGTATAAGCATGAAATAAATCAAACTGCATCATTCCTGAAATCTGTTGCCAACCGGGAATATAAACCGCCAGAATACCATATTGATGCATGGGTAAAATGGCTTTTTTGATTGCATCAGGATGTTTGATGATCTTCATAAACAACGTTCTTGCCTCTGGCTTTTCACATAATAAATACGTGAGTTTTCGCCTTGCAGAACGGAGTTGTCTAATGGTATTAGAGTAAAGTCCGGTAATTTGAGGATTAAGTAAAAGCGTATAGAACAGCTTAAGAATCGTTACCGGATCATCAGTAAAAACACTATTATGTTTAACATCAATAAGGTTATCTCTACTTTGGAAATGCTCATCGATATCATAAGTTTTATATTGTGAGTAACTTTTCAATATTGATTCATCAAATAACTGTAAGAGCATTTGATTGAGTTCAGTAATATTATGTGCTACCCGATAATAATCATGCATCATGTTTTCAACCGGGGCATTTCCTTCTCCACTATAACCTAACATTTTAGCGATGCTTAACTGGCGATCGAATAGTAGGCGGTTGTCATAGCGGTTAATAACACAATGCAGGGCAAAACGCATCCGCCATAAAAATTTGCGACAGGCTTTGAATTCTTCGACTTCCTCGGGTGTGAGATAATCAAAATGTCCAATTTTTTGCAAAAACTCTCCCCCAAAATGGCGAATAGCTAACCATTGGATAATTTGCATATCACGCAAGCCACCAGGACTATTTTTTAAATCGGGCTCTAAATTATAGGTAGTGCTATGATATTGCTGATGTCTTTCTTGTTGTTCCTTGATTTTTGCGCGATAAAACGCTGGCGAAGGCCAAATTTTATCGCTAAAAATCTGTGTTTGGAGCTCCTTAAGTAATGACTCACTTCCTGCAATCAATCTTGATTCAATTAAGTTTGTCATAATTGTGATATCATTTTTAGCTTCTTGCAGGCAGGTCTTTAATGTTCTGACGCTGTGACCAATATCAAGATGAAGATCCCAAAGTAAACGAACTAGATCACCTATCTGTTTTTCAAGCTCTTTGGTGAGTGAGTTATCACTTAGTATCAAAATATCGATATCAGACAAAGGATGCAGTTCACAACGGCCATAACCACCAACAGCAATAAGTGCAATCCGATTTTTTTTAAATAGCGATGAAATTTGTTCTGGAATTTGATAGTAATGCCATAAACGTTCAAGTAGCTGATCGATAAATTGACTACGCAAATGCACTAAATCATCAATATCAGCATTGTTTTCGAATTGAGTAATCGACCATTGTTGAAACGCATTGAGTTGCTGTTTTATATAAGGAACTGTGATTTGGTTATCACTAAAATTAAGCGGTGAGACAGAATAAAACAAATGCGCATTAGTCATAGTCATCATATCAAATTGAGATAATTCAATTGTCATATCGTCTCCCGATTTTAAAAGAGTGTCAAGTTAGAATACCTTTACTTTTAATTAAAGAGCATTTGAACCTTTTAAAATTGATTTTTGATTTTTTTGTTAAAATAATTGAGGACTGTATACCGTTTGATAATATTTATTAAAGACACATTCACCTAAAAACAAATCCTTTGTTACTCAGAATAAGTATTAATAAATCATGACTTGGTTCATTTCATACTTTATGAATAAGGTAAGTTAATACTTTGTGTAAAAATAATTGAGGAGTCTATACCATTTGCTGATATTTTAGTTAATCTTAAGAATAGGGTAGATAAATTTGGAAGAACTAAATTACTTAAATTTATCAAAATGATAAATGTTTAGTTTGGCACTGATTGCGAATAATTAAACATAGCTTGCACAGTTTTATTTTTTCAATCCATGCAAGCTACTATCAATTATAATTTGAAATCACTTAAATCATCTTCGCTGATTTCTGAGTCAATCTGACCAACAAGATATGAGCTCATTTCTGCTTCTTGTGGTGCGACTTGTACGTTATCGGAAACAAGCCAATTGTTGATCCAAGGGATTGGGTTGGATTTTACTTCAAATGGTAATTTAAGCCCAACAGCTTGCATACGAATATTGGTGATGTATTCAACATATTGGCAAAGGATATCTTTATTTAATCCAATCATTGAACCACCTTCAAATAGGTATTCTGCCCACTCTTTTTCTTGATTGGCTGCTTGTAAGAACAGGTCATAACAATCTTGTTCGCACTCTTTGGCGATCTCGGCCATTTCAGGATCGTCTTCACCACTTCTTAGGGTGTTGATCATAAATTGAGTACCAGTTAAATGAAGCGCTTCATCACGAGCTATCAATTTGATTATTTTTGCATTACCTTCCATTAATTCTCGTTCTGCAAAGGCAAATGAGCAAGCAAAACTTACATAAAAACGAATAGCTTCAAGGGCATTAACGCTCATTAAGCAGAGATAAAGTCGTCTTTTAAGTTCACGCAAGTCGATAGTGACGGTTCGATTATTGATAGTGTGTTTACCTTCACCAAATAGGTTGTAATAACTTGCGTAACTAATTAGGTCATCGTAGTAACCCGCAATATCACCAGCTCTTTTTTGGATTTCTTTATTGGTAACAATATCATCAAACACTACAGAAGGATCATTGACGATGTTGCGGATGATATGCGTATAAGAACGAGAATGGATAGTTTCTGAGAACGACCAAGTCTCTACCCATGTTTCTAGTTCAGGGATAGATATTAGGGGAAGTAAGGCAACATTGGGGCTTCGTCCTTGTATTGAATCAAGCAATGTTTGATATTTTAAATTGCTAATAAAGATATGTTTTTCATGTTCAGGTAAAGCCGCATAATCGATACGATCTTGTGAAACGTCGACTTCTTCTGGGCGCCAAAAGAAAGAAAGTTGTTTTTCTATTAATTTTTCGAACATTTCATATTTTTGCTGATCATAACGAGCAACATTCACCGGTTGACCAAGAAACATTGGTTCTTTAAGTTGATCATTATGGACGTGTGAGAAGGTGCTGTAATTCATACTCATAGTCGAACTCCTAATTTTGTTTACTTTTTCACTAAATATTTGGAAAAAGTAGGAATAGTAAGGATAACTTATCGCTATCCTTCACTTTTGTTATAGTGCTAAACAGGGCCATTAAATTTTACATGCTCCGCCTTCACAACCATCATCACTTGATGTGAGTTCAATATCACCTTGAATATCTTCAGCACCATCACGTGTATTATGATAATAAAGGGTTTTTACACCGTATTTATAAGCTGTTAGTAAATCAGCTAAAAGTTGTTTCATTGGTACTTTGTCATTCGGAAATTTGGTTGGATCGTAATTAGTATTTGCCGAAATTGATTGGTCAATGAACTTCTGCATAATGCCTACTAAATGCAGATAACCTGTATTATTTGGAATTTGCCAAAGTAATTCATATAAATCTTTTAATTTATTATATTCAGGCACAACTTGTTTCAATATGCCATCTTTCGATGCTTTAATGCTGATATAACCACGTGGAGGTTCAATACCGTTAGTGGCATTGGAGATTTGGGATGATGTTTCAGAAGGCATTAATGCTGATAAAGTTGAATTACGTAAACCATGAGTTTTTATTGATTCACGTAAAGACTCCCAATCATAATGTAATGGTTCTTTAGTGATTGTATCGAGATCTTGTTTATAGGTATCAATAGGTAAGATCCCTTGTGAATAAGTCGTCTCATTGAATAGTGGGCATGCGCCTTTTTCTTTGGCTAAGTTATTCGATGCTTTTAATAGATAATATTGCATCGCTTCAAAAGTACGATGCGTTAGATTATTAGCACTACCGTCTGAATATTTAACACCGTGTTTCGCTAAATAATAAGCATAATTAATCACACCAATACCAAGCGTACGGCGATTAAGCGATGCGTTTTTAGCCGCAGGAACAGGATAATCTTGATAATCAAGTAATGCATCAAGGGCTCGAACAGTTAAGTCGGCAAGTTCTTCAAAATCGTCAAGCGATTCGATTTTACCTAAATTGAAGGCAGATAGGGTGCAAAGTGCGATTTCGCCTTTATCGTCATTGACATTATTAAGTGGTTTGGTTGGTAACGCAATTTCCATACATAAATTAGATTGATGTACCGGCGCAAGTTGTGCATTAAACGGACTATGCGTGTTACAGTGATCAACATTTTGTATATAAATTCGACCAGTCGATGCGCGTTCTTGCATTAATAATGAGAAGAGTTCTACTGCTTTTACTACGCGTTTTCTGATATTAACATCTTGTTCATATTGATGATAAAGTGCTTCAAATTTCTCTTGATCGGCGAAAAACGCATCGTAAAGCCCTGGTACATCTGATGGGCTAAATAGTGTAATGTTTTCATTTTTAATGAGGCGTTGATACATTAATTTATTGATTTGTACACCATAATCCAGATGTCGCACACGGTTTTCTTCAACACCACGGTTGTTACGTAATACTAATAAACTTTCAACTTCTAAATGCCAAATTGGATAAAATACGGTAGCCGCGCCACCACGAACACCACCTTGTGAACAAGATTTAACCGCAGTTTGGAAATATTTATAAAATGGGATACAGCCCGTATGGAATGCTTCGCCACCACGAATAGAGCTACCTAATGCCCGAATTCGACCCGCGTTAATACCGATACCAGCTCGTTGAGAAACATATTTTACGATAGCACTTGCGGTGGCATTGATGGAATCTAAACTGTCATCACATTCAATTAGCACACAAGAACTAAATTGACGAGTCGGGGTACGAACACCCGCCATGATTGGCGTGGGTAGTGAGATTTTAAATGTCGAAACGGCATCATAAAAGCGTTTGATATAATCTAGTCGAGTATTTTTAGGGTAATTTGCAAACAGACATGCTGCCACTAAAATATATAGGAATTGGGCGCTTTCATAAATTTCCCCAGTCACTCGATTTTGAACTAAATATTTACCTTCAAGTTGTTTAACCGCTGCATAAGAGAAGTTCATGTCACGCCAGTGATCGATAATTTTATCCATTTGTTCAAACTCTTCTTGGCTATAATCTTCAAGAAGATGTTTGTCATAACGTTCGCTGGCAACAAGTTTTTTTACATGTTCATAAAGCGGTGGTGGAGTAAATTGGTTATAGGCTTTTTTACGTAAATGGAAGATGGCTAAGCGCGCAGCTAAGTATTGGTAATCTGGTGCATCTTGAGAGATGAGATCTGCTGCTGCACGAATGATTGTTTCATGAATGTCGGAAGTGCGAATACCATCATAAAACTGAATATGTGAACGTAATTCAACTTGAGAAACCGATACATTATCTAAACCTTCAGCAGCCCATGTAATGACTTTATGGATTTTGTCTAGGTTTATAGGTTCTTTTTTTCCATCACGTTTTGTGACTAGTATTGATTTATTCATTTTCCATCCATTTTTGTGGTTTTTAATGGTGATTATAATAATTGATATTTATCAAAATATACAATATATAGTGCCTATTAATCATTTTATTACTATATATAGTGTGTTTAATAAGCGGTGATCTTTAATTTATTGACGAAAATCAATGACTACGGGTGATATTTAGAAATATGAACTTTTTTGTCAAAAAAAGGCAATGATAGGTAGTTACTTACCAAATGAGATATTGGGGAATGATAAGATCTACCTATCTATAATTACAACTCGAAATTCATATCATAAATATGAATCTATTTCGTTTATTTAGCTTTATAAGGATATAAAGCATAATAACTGTTAAAGCTATCTCCCAAATATAATTTTAATTAAATATGCTCAAGAACTAGGATAAGCCTTTGCTAAGGATCTCTCATTTACCTATCAGTGAATCAATTTTTTAGGTATATACAACTTTACCAAAAACTTTGTTTAAACATGCATGATTTAGTTTGATCAATTTAATATCAGTCAACATGTTTGCTCAAGCAAGAACTTTTGGTAACTATTAATATATTCAATCTAATTCTTTTTGTAGCGCTGATTTGTGCTAGCTTTATTTTGTGCTTCCAACCAAGCCAGTTTCTCCGAGTAATTTTTCTCAACACCTCGTTGTGTTGGGTGGTAATATTTGCTGTCGGCCATTTCTGGTGGGAAGTAGTTTTCACCGGCTGCATAGGCATTAGGTTCATCATGTGCATAACGATATTGTGCGCCATAACCTAAATTTTTCATTAAACTGGTTGGCGCATTGCGTAGGTGTTCTGGAACATCATAGTCAGGTTTGGATGTTGCATCTTTCATCGCTTGGTTAAATGCAAGATAAACCGCATTACTTTTAGGTGCACATGCTAGGTAAACAATTGCTTGTGCGATAGCTCGTTCGCCTTCTGCTGGTCCAACTCGAGTAAAACAGTCCCATGCTGCTAAAGCGACTTGCATTGCTCTTGGGTCGGCATTACCGATATCTTCTGATGCAATAGCCAATAATCGACGAGCGACATATAGCGGATCTCCACCGGCGGAAATGATTCTTGCATACCAATAAAGTGCTGCATCAGGTGCAGATCCTCTAATTGATTTATGAACTGCCGAGATTAGGTCATAATAACGGTCACCTTGATTATCAAATCTTGCACTACGTTCGCCGATGACTTCTTTTAGTAATTCAGGCGTTAATGGTTTTCCATCAGACATATCAACCAGCAATTCAAGCGTGTTGAGTGCGCGTCTTGCATCACCACCAACAAATTCGGCAATCTGTTTTCTGGTTTCCTCAAGTAGCGTAATTTTTTGGTTGCCATAACCACGTTCCGGATCATCCATCGCTTGTTGTAAAATTTGCTCAATATCTTCATTAGTTAATGATTTAAGCAGATAGACTCTGGCACGGGATAGTAGTGCTGAATTTAACTCAAAAGAGGGGTTTTCAGTGGTAGCGCCAATAAAGGTTACAGTACCATTTTCGACATAAGGTAAAAAAGCATCTTGTTGGCTTTTATTAAAACGATGAACTTCATCAACAAATAAAATGGTTCTTACTCCGGATTGTTGATTAATTTTAGCTCGTTCAATCGCTTCGCGAATATCTTTAATCCCTGAAGTTACTGCTGAAATTCGTTCTACTTTGGCATTAGCATGATGCGCAATAATTTCTGCTAAAGTGGTTTTGCCGGTTCCGGGTGGTCCCCAAAGGATCATAGAATGTAAATGACCTGCTTCAATTGCTTTAGGCAGGGGTTTATCTTTACCAAGTAGTTGGCTTTGACCTATATATTCAGATAAATTACGTGGACGCATCCTTGCCGCTAAAGGTTTAAATTCATCTGACCCAAATTCAAAAGAGAGACTAGGCATGCTACATCATCCAAATTTACAAAATACAATTATTATATACTGCTTAACTGATAAGTGAAAAAGAAAAGAAAATATCTTTCACAGCTAACAGAAAAACGGTAATATTTTGAACTAAATTAAAATGATTGTTTAATTTATTGTATTAAACAAAATGCATAAGGATTGGTAATGAAGAAGTTTTTAATTTTAATTGGGTTAATTACAAGCTGTGCAGCATGGGCTGGTGATAAAGAGGTGTTGCAAGAGCGATTAGCTAAAATTGATGGGTTTTATGCTCGATTTTCACAAGATGTGAAAACAGCCGATAAACAACCAGTTCAACAAGGTAAAGGTGATTTGTGGGTAACAAGGCCTTATTACTTTAATTGGACAATGACTGAGCCAGACGAGACGTCAATCATTTCAGATGGGCGTAACATGTGGGTTTATACTCCTGCCGTTGAACAAGTTAGTGTAATGAGCTTAAAAAAATCGGTGGATAATCGTTTAATGCTTTTGATTACAGATAGTCATAATCCTATTTGGAATGCATATACTGTTACACGTAAACAAGACTCTTTTACATTGAAACCAACTGATGGTTCTAACCAAGATTTTGTTATTTCTGTTTTGCCTACTGGGATGATTTCAAATTTTACGATTATCGAGGAAGATGGTCAGCGTAGTTTTTATGATTTATCTCGTCAAACCCTAGGTAAGGTAGCACTTGATAAGTTTAAGTTTACTCCACCAGCTGGAGTAACGGTTGATGATCAGCGTTAATGGTTTAAACGATAGTTAATTATTTAACTTTTGCGAATTAATACACTTTGCGCAATGGCGCAAAGTGTATTGCTTTTAATAGAATCTACTCATTTTCATTAATACTAATAACGGGGTTATCTGAAAATAGATAGTGATCTCGTTTTGTTTCAAAATCTTCGCTAGCAGCATCAAATAACATTTTTTTGGTGTTCTCTAGATGTTGCCACATGGCTAACTTAGCCGCTTTTGGATCACGATTAATTAGCGCATCTAATATTTTGTCATGTTCATCCCACCAGCTTTCAATGTCTTGTTGTTGTACATGTTCATGAAGTTTTTTCCATAATGGGTTTAATGTTCTTTGCTGCCAAGCTTCTTGAACGATAGTAATTAAAGCGGTATTCCGTGTGATCATGGCAATCTGTGTATGGAATTTTAGATCCCAATCAGAATCACGATAATGATCTTCTTTTTTAGCATTATGTTGAATTTCTAATAATTTGACGATGTCGTCTTTAGTAATTTGTGTTGCTGCAAATTCGGCAATGTTACTTTCAATAAGTTGGCGGGCTTGCAATAATTCAAAAGGCCCTGTCGTAGAAAAATTTAATCCTTTCTGGGAGGTTAGAATATTGGTCTGTAAACTATTAGCTATAACATGAATTCCAGAGCCTTTTCTTGCATCAACATAACCTTCAACTTCAAGCATAATAATAGCTTCACGGACAACTGAACGACTTACTTTTAGTTCTTCACATATCAATCTTTCAGATGGTAATTTGCTTCCTACTGGATAAATGCCGTCAATAATTCGGTTTTTAAGTTCAGTTGCGATAACTTGATAAAGTCTTTGATACTCGTGCTGTTCTTGGGTCATGATGAATTTTGCATAAATCCTTTAAGTTTTTTTAGACTTTTAAAATAACATCTAATTGCTTCAAATTAAATAATGTTGTTCCAATTTTTTTAATTAAATTTTTTAGTTACAAACTTTTTAGTTTAAAAAATATCCCTTTAATTATTAGGGATATAGTTCATTTTTGTGATGTATGTCAACTTTTTTAGTTGTCAGGCATGTTATTATGCGCCAAAATATCTATATATTTAGGAGCAATTAAAGATGTACAAAACGATAAAAAACCTACGATGGTATATGATAGCATTAGTCACCGTCGGGACAATTCTTGGTTATCTTACGCGAAATTCGATTGCGGTAGCCGCCCCGGTTCTTAATGAAGTAATGGGATTAACAACGCAGCAATATTCATATGTGGTAGCTTCGTACTCAGCTTGTTATACCATAATGCAACCAGTTGCCGGATATATTTTGGACTTGTTAGGCACGAGAGCGGGATATGCGGTTTTTGCTATTTTGTGGTCAGTATTTTGTGTTAGTACCGCATTTTCAGGTAGTTGGATCGGACTGGCTTTTGCTCGAGGTGCTGTTGGTGCAACAGAAGCAGCAATGATCCCTGCGGGACTTAAAGCGACTAGTGAATGGTTTCCGGCAAAAGAAAGGTCGATCGCGGTTGGTTGGTTTAATTTAGGTTCATCAGTGGGCGCCATGATCGCACCACCATTAGTTGCATGGGCAATTTGGTTCCATAGCTGGCAATGGGCATTTATATTGTGTGGTTTATTAAGTTTTATTTGGGGAATTTTTTGGTTAATTCTTTATCGTCACCCTACAAAACAGAAACGTCTTTCTGAAGAAGAAAAAAAATATATTTTATCTGGTCAAGAAGCGAGTCATCAAACTTCAAATAATGAAAAATTACCAGCTAGTAAAATTTTAACCAGCCGCCGTTTTTGGGGAATTGCTTTACCAAGATTTTTAGCAGAGCCTGCATGGGGTACCTTTAATGCGTGGATTCCATTATTCATGTTCACAGCTTATGGTTTTGATTTAAAACAAATCGCTATTTTTGCTTGGATGCCAATGCTTTTTGCTGATGTTGGATGTGTTCTTGGTGGTTATATGTCACCATTTTTCCAAAAACATTTTAAAGTAAGCTTAATTAATTCAAGAAAAATGGTAGTGACGGTTGGTGGTGTGCTTATGATTGCACCTGGTCTGATAGGTCTATTTTCAAGTCCTTATGTTGCTATCTTTTTATTCTGTATTGGTGGTTTTGCTCACCAAGCATTATCAGGAGCATTAATTACTTTATCGTCTGATGTATTTGGCCGTAATGAAGTGGCAACAGCGAATGGATTTACCGGCATGGCTGCATGGCTAGCTAGTACTATTTTTGCACTTATTGTTGGTGCACTTGCTGATACTGTTGGCTTTAGTCCTTTATTTGTAATTTTATCTTGTTTAGATCTTTTAGCTGCCTTAGCGGTTTGGACTATTTTGAAAGAACCAACATCAGATCAAAATTAATCAATAAATTAATAAGATTACAGGATGTATTTTCCTGTAATCTTTTAATAGTTAACTACTATTTATGGAGAATAAAATGAGTTTTTTAACTGAAAACTTTTTACTAGATACCGAATTTTCTCGTCAGCTTTATCATGATTTTGCTGCTGATCAGCCAATTTTTGATTATCACTGCCATTTACCACCGGAACAAATTGCTAAAGATTATCAATTCAAGAATTTATACGATATTTGGTTAAAAGGTGATCATTACAAATGGCGTGCAATGCGTACCAATGGTGTTGCAGAAAAATTCTGTACTGGTACTGATATTAGTGATTTAGACAAATTCAAGGCTTGGGCAGAAACTGTTCCTCATACTATTGGTAATCCTTTATATCATTGGACTCATTTAGAGCTTCGTCGTCCTTTCGGTATTGATAACGTTCTATTATCACCTTCTACAGCAGAGCAAATTTGGAATACTTGTAATGAGATGTTAGCGACTCCAGAGTTTACAGCTCGTAGCATCATGAAAAAAATGAATGTTAAGATGGCAGGTACAACAGATGATCCTATTGATGATTTAGCTCATCATAAAACTATTGCAGAAGATAGTTCATTTGATGTTAAAGTTTTACCAAGCTGGCGTCCAGATAAAGCATTCAATATTGATTCAGAATTCTTTGCGGCATATATGGAAAAACTTTCTGCAGTAGCCGATGTTGAAATTTCAACATTCCAAGCGCTTTGTCAGGCTTTATCAAAACGTATGGATCATTTTGCTGCTCATGGTTGTAAGATTTCTGACCATGCATTAGATACAGTTGTTTATGAAGAAGCTACTGAAAAAGAGTTAGATACCATTTTAACTAAACGTTTATCTGGCGAAGTTTTAACCGCTAAAGAAGTTGCTCAATTTAAAACTGCTGTACTTATTTTCTTGGGCGTTGAATACAACAAACGTGAATGGGTTCAACAATATCATATAGGTGCATTGCGTAATAATAATTCAAGAATGTTTAATTTAATGGGGCCTGATGTTGGGTTCGATTCTATTAATGATTCACCTATTGCTCAACCGCTTTCTCGTCTATTAGATGCTCAAGCAAAACAAGATGCATTGCCAAAAACGATTTTGTATTGTTTAAACCCATCTGATAATGAAATTCTTGGAACGATGATTGGTAACTTCCAAGGAGCAGGTATTCAAGGAAAAATGCAATTTGGTTCAGGCTGGTGGTTTAATGATCAAAAAGACGGCATGATTCGTCAAATGACACAGCTTGCTCAACTTGGATTATTAAGCCGTTTTGTTGGTATGTTAACCGATAGTCGTAGTTTCTTATCTTACACTCGCCATGAATATTTTAGACGTATTTTATGTCGAATGATTGGACGTTGGGTTGAAGATGGCGAAGCACCACGTGATATCCAATTATTAGGTCAAATGGTTAAAAATATTAGTTTTGATAATGCTAAAAACTATTTTGGTATTGAACTAAGCTAAAAAGCATTAAGTCGTTGTGATTAGATTAATTAAAGAAGAGTTAGAGTAATGAAAACATTAAACAGAAATGATTTTCCGGGTGCAAAATATACGACACGTGTTGTTCAGTTTGGCGAAGGTAATTTTTTACGTGCATTTTTAGATTGGCAGTTAGATATTCTTAATGAAAAAACTGATCTTGATGCTGGTATTGTTGTGGTTCGCCCGTTAAATACGGACTTCCCACCATCATTAAGTATTCAAGATGGGTTGTATACAACGCTTGTTCGTGGTTTGAATGAACAAAATGAAGCAGTGAAAGAGTTTAGATTGATTCGTTCAGTTAATAACGAAATCAATGTATATACTCAATATGATGAATATCTTGAGTTAGCTAAAGATCCGAATATTCAGTTTATTTTTTCAAATACTACCGAAGCTGGCATTAGTTATGTTGAAAGTGACAAATTAACAGATAAACCTGCAACGAGTTATCCAGCAAAATTGACTGCATTTTTATATGAAAGATTTGTTCACTTTGCCGGCAGTAAAGAAAGTGGTTTGATTATTATTCCATGTGAATTAATTGATTATAACGGCGATGCACTTAAAAAATTAGTACTTAAATATGCGAATCAGTGGAACTTGTCAGACCAATTTATCAATTGGCTTGAAAATGATAATTTATTCTGCTCAACTTTAGTAGATAGAATTGTTCCAGGATACCCAAAAGCGCAAATCGCTGAGCTTGAGACTGAATTAGGTTATAAAGATAACTTTATTGATTCAGCGGAATATTTTTATCTATTTGTTATTCAAGGACCGCAATGGTTAGCTGAAAAATTATGCCTTGATAAATGCAATATGAACATCAAAATTGTTGATGATATTAAACCGTATAAAGAGCGTAAAGTAGCTATTTTAAATGGTGCTCATACTGCATTAGTTCCTGTTGCTTATTTATCAGGTATTGATACTGTTGGCGAATCAATGAATGACACTCAGATTTTATCTTATATAAAAGAAACCATTTTTGATGAAATTATCCCTGTTTTAGATTTACCTCATCAAGAATTGGTTGATTTTGCTCAATCAGTTATTAGTCGTTTTAAAAATCCATTTATTGAACATCAATTGATGTCAATTGCTTTAAACAGTATGACTAAGTTTAAAACACGTATTCTTCCTCAATTAATTAATTATCAAAAAGAAAAAGGAACATTGCCTAAACATTTGGTGTTCTCTTTTGCTGCATTGATCGCATTTTATCGAGGTGTGCGTAATGGACAAAGTTATCCGTTACAAGATGATGCAATCTGGTTAGAACGCTTCAGTAATAGTTGGACAGCCATTGCAGAAGGGAAAAGTTCATTAGAGGATTTAATCAAAGTTGTTTTAGGTGACACGGCTCATTGGGAGCATGATCTATTAACTATTCCTCAATTAGCACAAACTTTAACACAATATTTAACTGTCATAACCGAAGAGGGAATGCGTCAAGCAATTGAAAAATGTGTTAATGGTAGCAAATAACATGAGTGATTCAATGGTTAAATATATAAAAATAAACAATAAAGATAATGTCGGTGTGGCATTATCTGATTTAGAAGCACATGAAGAAAATATCGTTGTTGATGGACAGGTAATTGATCTAAAAGAGCCTATTAAACAAGGGCATAAATTTGCACTTATCGATATCGACCAAGATGAAAATATTATTAAATATGGCTTACCAATTGGTCATGCTACTCGCTTAATTAAAGCTGGAGAGCATATTCATTCTCATAATTTAAAAACCAATTTAAGTGATATTAATGATTACAAATATCAACCTACTTTATCGAAAAATGATCTGTTGCATGAGATTACCGATAAGGAAGTACAAATTTATCGACGTAAAAATGGTGAAGTTGGTATCCGTAATGAACTCTGGATTATTCCAACTGTAACTTGTATAAACGGGATAGCAGAACAAATTGTTAAACAGTTTTGTGATGAGTTAAATAATCAATTAGAAATTGATGGTATAACTGTACTTGAACATCCTTATGGCTGTTCTCAGCTTGGACAAGATCATCAAAATACTAAAACTATTTTACAAAATTTAGTCAAACATCCTAATGCTGGTGCTGTATTGGTCATCGGACTTGGTTGTGAAAATAATCAGGTTTCAGAATTTAAGGCTAGTTTAGGTGAATATGATGAATCTCGAGTTAGATTTTTAATCGCTCAGCAAGAAACCGATGAAGTTGAATCAGCATTAGTTCATTTAAGAGAACTTTATGCCATTATGAAGCAAGATAAACGTGAAGTAGGGCATTTAAGTGAATTGAAATTTGGATTGGAGTGTGGTGGTTCTGATGGTTTTTCAGGTATTACAGCTAATCCAATGCTTGGTCTGTTTTCTGATTATGTTATTGCTCATGGTGGAACAAGTGTTCTTACTGAAGTACCAGAAATGTTTGGTGCTGAGAACATTTTGATGTCACATTGTATTGATGAGTCGACTTTCGATAAGACTGTACACATGATCAATGATTTTAAACAATATTTCATTTCAAATAATCAACCAATCTATGAAAACCCTTCTCCTGGGAATAAGGCTGGTGGCATTACAACTTTAGAGGAAAAATCTTTAGGTTGTACGCAAAAAGCGGGTGGTAGTGAAGTTATTGATGTTCTTAAATACGGTGAAATGTTAACTAGACATGGATTAAATTTACTAAGCGCACCTGGTAATGATGCAGTAGCTACTGGTGCTTTATCAGCAGCTGGATGTCATATGGTGCTTTTCACCACAGGAAGAGGCACTCCATATGGCGGTATTGTGCCAACAGTCAAAATTGCGACTAATACACAATTAGCTGATAAGAAAGCCAATTGGATCGATTTTAATGCCGGTAAACTGATACAAGGAGTCTCCATGCAATCTTTGTTGATAGAGTTTATTGACTATATCGTTCTTATTGCTAACGGGAAACAAACACGAAACGAAATTAACAACTTTAGAAATTTAGCCATATTGAAAAGTGGTGTAACTCTATAGATAAAAATCCAAGAATAAATATCCACGTCATTAAGTCCTTCGGGACTTGATGCGAGGGACCGTTTTTTTTAAATATTATAGGTATCTTTTATGAGTAAGGAAAAAAAGAATAAAATTACATGGTTAGTAAGATTTTCATACGGCAGTGGTAATTTAATTGGTAGTGGGGCATTAGCAATTAGTGGCGCTTGGCTACTCTATTTTTATACCACTTTTTGTGGATTAAGTGTGGTGCAAGCTGCATTAATTTTTTCGATCGCTACTTATTTGGATGTCATACTGAATCCATTGATGGGCTTTATTACAGACAATTTCTATCAAACTAAAATAGGGCAACGTTTTGGACGCCGTCGATTCTTTATTTTGATTGGTATTCCGCTAATGGTCATTTATCCTATGCTTTGGATTGATGGTATGGGATTTTGGTATTACTTAGTAACATATATTTTATTTGAGATTATTTATACCAGCATCATGATTCCATTTAATACGTTACCTGTAGAAATGACATCTAACTTTTCAGAACGTACTTATTTAACTGGTTCAAAAGCAATGTTTGGTAAAGTAGCTAATTTCTTAGGTGCGGCGATACCAGGTGTATTCTTTTATTTCTATAGTAAGGAATCCGCAACACCATTTTTGTTAACTGGGATCACTTATGCCACTATCATGATGTTAGCTTTGATTTTGCTTTATTGTAATAGTTGGGAAAAACCTAAAGAAGAAGTAAAAGATGAATCTGTTCATAGTTTTTTTGAAGCAATTAAAAAGCTTTTTATCGATATCTTATCAACATTCCGTGTTAAAACGTTTAGAACGCATTTAGGAATGTATTTATTCGGATTTGGTGCTGAGTGGTTATTTACTGCGGTATTTACCTATTTCATCGTATTTAGTTTAGGTGAACCTCGTTCTTTTGTTGCTTCAATGAATTCATTAAGTAGTATTTGTCAGCTGGTTTCAACCGCATTTTTTATGATGTATTGTGCTAAGAAAGGCTTCAAAAAACCATTTATTATCGCATTACTCATTGTTATTTCATCGATGATTGGTTATGTCGGTATTTATTACTTTAATCTGCCTCATATCACTTGGATTGTAGTGGGTATTACAATTTGGTTTGGTTTGGGTACTGGTGGTGTTTACTATATTCCTTGGAGTGTATATGTATTCTTAGCTGATGTAGATGAGGTTGTAACTAATCGACGTCGTGAAGGGGTATATGCAGGAGCAATGACCATGGCAGGTAAACTAGTTCGTGCTTCAATTGTCTTTGTGCTTGGTATGATATTAAGTGCTTATGGCTTTGAATCGAAGTCACATGTACAGCCACAAAGTGCGATTGATGCTATTAATGGTATTATTTTATACGGCGTAGTAGGAATGGCATTAATTGGGGCATTCTTTGCTTGGAGAATGAAGCTCGATCACTCTACTCATTCCATCATTATCAATGAAGTTGCTCGTATTCGACAAGGTGGCAAAATGGAAGATGTTACGCCTGAAACACGAAAAGTGGTTGAAGAATTATCTGGCATCGCTTACGAAAAATGTTTCGGTAATAATAACATTGGATTTAAGCAAAAAGAGACCACAACTAATTAAAGCAAAATATTTATCAGGATCAGTATGCTGATCCTATAACCTAAAGCTGCAGACATTAGAGTAAATTAAAATGTTTGTAAAAATATAAAGGATAAACTCATGACGACTATATCTGTAAAAGATTTTGGCGCTATTGGTGACGGAAAATCAATAAATACTCAAGCTTTTGAAAAAGCAATTCAACATATTGATCAATTAGGTGGTGGAACGCTAATTGTTCCTGTTGGTACCTATTTTACTGGGGCAATTAAACTTTGTAGCAACATAACGTTTGTTATTGAGCAAGGAGCGACTTTATTATTTTCTGATGATGCTAAAGATTATCCTGTTGTTAATTCTCGTTGGGAAGGCGTTAAACAGGATGTGTATATGCCTTGTATATATGGCCAACATATTGAAAATGTGGTTATAACTGGAAATGGTAAAATTGATGGTAATGGTCAAAAATGGTGGCATACATTCCGTCATGATCGAAGCAATCTTCAGTATCCAAGACCTTACTTAATTGGTTTTGATTATTGTGAACGAGTTACAATTGAAAAAGTTTTTCTAACTCAATCTCCTAGCTGGACTGTTCATCCGATGGAATCAAATAATGTCGTTGTCGATAATATTTCAATTCTTAATCCAGCTGATTCACCGAATACCGATGGTATTAACCCTGAATCTTGTCGTAATGTAAGAATTTCAAATTGTTATATTGATGTTGGCGATGATTGTATTGCAATAAAAGCAGGCACTGAAGAAACAGCCGAAAAAAGTCCATGTGAGAATATTTTAATTACTAATTGTAATATGATTCATGGTCATGGTGCAGTTGTACTTGGTAGTGAGATGAGTGGTTGCATCCGTAATGTAACTATTACAAATTGTGTATTCCAAAAAACCGATCGAGGTGTAAGATTCAAAACTCGTCGAGGTCGAGGAGGAACTATTTCTGATATCACATTTAGTAATATTGTAATGGATGAAGTTTTATCGGCATTTGTTATGAACTACTATTATTATTGTGGTCCAAAAGGAAATGATCCAATTGTTTGGAATAAAGATGCTCTACCCGTTAATGAGTTTACACCAGCATGCCACAATATTAGCTTTTCAAACATTATTGCTAAAAATGTTCGTGCTTATGCTGGCTTTTTATATGGTATTCCAGAATCTCCTATTTCTAATATCTCTTTTGATAATATCCGTGTTTCAATGCAACAAAATGCTCAAGCAGGCGAGGTTGATATGTTTAAAGATGTCAAACCGGAGGCTGGTAAAGGGTTCTTTATTGAGAATGCACAAAGTGTTTTATTTAATAATGTCAT
Source organism: Gilliamella sp. ESL0443 (assembly GCF_019469165.1). NCBI lineage: Bacteria > Pseudomonadati > Pseudomonadota > Gammaproteobacteria > Orbales > Orbaceae > Gilliamella > Gilliamella sp. ESL0443. The sequence goes on from NZ_CP048263.1 coordinate 348,109, forward strand.
TATTGATAATATTGTGACTGATCCACTATGTGTAAAAAATAGTCAAGACGTACATATTAATCAGTCTTTTGTTAAGCAAGACGGTAAGTTAATAAGCTTGAAAAGTTAAATATGATATTTAAAATAACCGTTGCCGTATTGGTAACGGTTATTTTTTAAATTTTTATTAGCTTTACCATTATATCTTGCTATTAATATTCTTGAATGTAAAAATTTTTTGTTTTAATTAAGTATGATTTCTTCATTCAATTTTTTATCTTCAATCTTTTAATACTGTTTATTCTTATTATTTGCATTCCTGACAATTTTCTTTTCTCTTTCTCGAAAACAAAATAATTTTGATGTAGATCACATTTATCTAATAAAGCCGTTAAAGCTAAATTTTTAGCTATTCATACTCAAAACAGTGCTTAACTCTTTATAGGATAAATTATGACAAGTGCATTTTATAAAAAACCAACTTATTGGTTTGCTTCGTTTTATAGCATTATGTATTACGCGGCGGGTAGTTTTGTTTTTTCTTTTTATGCAATATGGCTTAGTAAAGAGATTGGTTTAACAGCAAAACAGACTGGTATTATCTATTCTTTTAACTATTTTATTTCGTTAATTATCATGATTATTTATGGTGTTTATCAAGATAAATTAGTCTTAAAAAAACATCTAATTTGGTTTCAAAGTGTCATCATAACATGTGCTGCACCTGCATTAATCTATGTTTACGAGCCACTTTTAAGACATAATTTTTATGTTGGTGTTATCTTTGGCAGTTTCTTCTTAGGTTTTGGTTGGGTTGCCGGTATGGGCTTGATCGATTCTTACTGTGAAAAAATCAGCCGTGCTTTCGATTTTGAATTTGGACAATGCCGGACTTGGGGTTGTATTGCTTACGCAGTGGGTACCTTTATCGCTGGTATTTTAATTAGTATCAATCCTCATCTTAACTTTTGGGCTGCTTCAGTGGTCGGTATCTGTTTTATGATACTCAATTTGAATTTCAAACCAGATTTAAGTAAATCATCGGCAGCAGTATTTCAGAAGAAAGATAAACTAAGTTTTAATGAAATTGTTTCAGTCTTTGGACTGAAAAAGTTTTGGATATTTGTTGTTTATGTACTTGGTACTTATAGCTTGTACAACATTTATGACCAACAATTATTCCCTGTCTTTTTTACTCAGCAGTTTACCGATGTAAATGATGGTTATCGCTTATATGGTATTTTGAATTCATTTCAAGTCTTTTTAGAAGCAGCTGTTATGTTTTGTGTGCCATTTGTGGTTAACAAAGTTGGTGCAAAAAATGCATTAATCTTTGCTGCATTTATCTCTGCAACTCGAATATTTTTAACAGGTCATGTTGAAAGTATTGCAATTATTTCCGTAATCAAACTTATGCACTGTTTAGAGATCTCAACTATTTTAGTCTCAGTGTTTAAATATATTGATAACAATTTCAATGCACGCTTGTCAGCTACAGTGTTTTTGATCGGTTATCAAGTAGCCGGTTCAGTAGGCGTAATATTATTTTCTACCTTTGTCGGTAATTTTTATGACACTGAAGGTGCTGCTACTACGTTTAATTATTTAGGCTTAGTTGTTTTAGGCTTCATGATATTTGCTATGGCCTTCTTAAGTCGTGATAGAAAGTCAGACAAAATTGAAAATGAAAGTAATTAAGCAAACGAAATTTATATTTTAATTAATAATATTTGTTAAAACTTATTAAGGACGCAAAATGAATATATTTGATTCAGTAACACAGTTTCACTTCGAACAAACAAGAACTATTTCACCTGAAAATTTGACTGGTGAAAAGGGTAAATCGTGTATGAAAGCTAGTGCTTTAGGTCCATGTAGGAAAGGACAAGGTTTTATATCCATTCCTGCTGGTGAAAAAGTGACTATTGCTGAAATTACTGGCCCAGGGGAAATTCGTCATATGTGGTTTACTTTAACTGATAAAACACATCGTGGAAGCTTTGTATTACGTGATGTTGTGATTCGAATTTATTGGGATGATGAAACTGTTCCTTCAGTGGAAAGTCCTATTGGTGACTTTTTCTGTAATGGTTTTGGTGCGAGATGTGATATTAATTCTATGCCAATAGTGGTTAATCCAACAGGTGGTTTTAATAGTTATTTTAGAATGCCATTTAATAAAAAAGCTAGAGTTGAAATTCACAATGAACATGAAGCTGATTTGCAACATTTCTTCTTTGCTATTAATTATGCGTTGATGCCAAAACCATTTGAAAATCCACTTTACTTTCATGCTCAATGGCGTCGTCAACGTGTGACTAATCATGCACAAGATTATGTCATATTAGATAATGTTCAAGGTTATGGTTATTATGTAGGTACTTACTTAGCTCTTACGGCTTTAGAGCGTTATTGGTGGGGAGAAGGGGAGTTTAAATTCTATCTTGATGATGATAGCGATTATCCAACACAACATTCAACTGGTTCAGAAGATTACTTTGGTGGAGCTTGGGCATTCCATAACCGTGATAGCCAAGGTCGTCCAAAAGCGAAATGTTTCCAAACAATGTTTATGGGATATCCATATCAAACAAACCGTGATGCAACTCGTGACTTTTTCCAAACTGGAGATTCTAATCCAGTACATGGTTTTGGTGATGATGGTTTGCCTTCACATGGTTTATATCGTTGGCATCTTCCAGATCCAATTGCATTTCACAAAAATATCAAATTAGCGTTTCAACAAATCGGTAATGATGATATAAGACTATATGAACGTTGTGATGATATTGCGAGTGTTGCTTATTGGTATCAAAGTCCATCGGTGAACCACAATCCAGTGTTCCCGAATAAACAACAACGTACTCCACGTTAGTATTAAGGTGATCTATGGCGAGTAATAAACTAAAAATTAATGATATTGCTCGTTTGGCTGGCGTGTCGGCAACGACCGTCAGTCATATATTTAACAAACGAGATAAAAAATATCGTATTTCTCCACAAACTCGGCAAAGAGTCTTATCGATCGCGGAGAAATATAGCGATCAACCCCATATTCGTCAATATTTGGTGAAGGCTAATAGCACCAATACGATTGGTGTTATTGTCCCCGATATGTCAAATTCATTTTTTTCTATGTTTTTGCATCATCTTGAATCATCTTTTCGGCAAAAAAATATCCAATTATTAATTACTTGTAGTCACTATAATAAAGAGGTTGAAATCAAAGTAGCTCAAAACTTAGTAGAGCGAAAAGTTGATGCGATGATTGTTGTAACCTCATTAGACAGTGATAAATTGTATGTAGATATTAATCAAAATACACCAGTACTACTTTTTGACCGTTATCTCAAAGATACCGTGTTACCCTTTATTACAAGTGAATCATTACAGTCTGTAAGTGATTTAATTAAGCCTTATGCAAAGAATTTAGACGAATTTTATTTTATTGGTTGTGATATTCAGTTAACTTCGATATGTGCAAGACTTGAGGGTTTTAGGCGTGGCTTAGAAAGTGTGGGATTAACTGTAAAACCAGAATGGATTGTGAGTGATGATTATTCTCCTAATAAAGGTTTTGAATTACTTAAAGGTGTTCATGAAAGGTTAGGCCGAATGCCAAAAGCTATTTTTACACCATCAGGTAATTTATTGGAAGAGGTCTTAGGTTATTTGGTTACAGCTAGAATTGATCCAGAGCAGGTGTATTTGTGTTCTTATGATTACAATAACTATCTTGGCTATACGTATTATCCGATAGATGCTATTGTGCAAGATATCGAAAATATGGCGCTAACTTGTGTAGATGTGGTTGATGATTTGCTAAATTTTAAAGAATTAAAACATCTAGAATTTTTTATTGAGCCACAAATTATACGCCATCGTTAATTTAAACGTTATGATCAGCGATTCGCATTTTTCATTATACGTGCTTTGTCAACTTGCCATTGGCGTTCTTTAATATCAGTACGTTTGTCGTATTCTTTTTTACCTTTTGCAAGGCCAATTTTTACTTTTGCCCATGCATTTTTCCAATACAATGAAAGTGCAACAACAGTGTAACCTTGACGATTTATTTGTCCAAAAAGCGAGTTTAATTCTCGTTCATTTAGCAGTAATTTTCGAGTGCGTATAGGGTCACACACTACATGGGTTGAAGCAACACTCAATGGAGTTATAGTTGCACCAAATAGCCATGCTTCGCCATTTTTAAGTAACACATAACTGTCACTGATATTCGCTTTGCCAGCTCGCAGTGATTTAACTTCCCAACCTTGTAGGGATAAACCTGCTTCAATTTCCTCTTCAATAAAGTACTCATGACGCGCACGTTTATTTAATGCAATGGTAGCCGAACCGGGCTTATGTGATTTTTTCTTAGTCATAATGTGCGTTATTATAGAGTTACATGATACTATATGCCACTAATTTTAACTTTTAATTTTTTATTATTATGGCACATGTTTTTCACGAAGTGATCGAGCCTTATTCAATCCAACAAATGTTTGCGTTGGTAAATGATATAGCTAGATACCCTGAGTTTGTTCCTGATTGTATCGCAACTGGGATTATTAGCAAACAAGATAACCTTTTAACTGCATTTATTGAGGTTGAAAAATTGGGATTTAAAAAATCTTTTACCACCATAAATCAGATTAACGAGCCTAATTCAATTGATATGGCATTGATAGATGGTCCATTTAAACATTTAAAGGGGCGATGGGAATTTACTGAAATTGATGAGCAAAAAAGTAAAATCAGCTTAAATTTAAACTTTGAGTTTAATAATAAATTAATGAGTGCTGTTTTTACGCCAATATTTAAGGAGGTGATGACCAACATGGTTAATGCATTTTCTCAAAGAGCAAGGCAGATATATTAATATGATAAATATTCAAGTTGTCTATGCGCTACCTAATCAACCTACGATTATTGATTGCGCAGTTGATGAGCAAACTAATGTCTTGCAAGCCATTACAAAATCCAATATCTTATCAATATGTAAAATTCGATTAGATGAACATCTTGTTGGAATTTATGGAAAACGTTGTGAACTGAATGAACAAGTAAAAGACGGCGATCGTATAGAAATATATCGAGCTTTAATCAATGACCCAAAAGAAATTAGAAGAAAAAAAGCGGCATTGAAAAAGTAACAAATAAAGTGAAGGGAACTTAACTGAATGCATAATATGCTGATTGAGAAAATTGAAACTTTATGCAAAAAACGTGGCATTAAGCTGACAACTCAGCGTAAAACCGTTTTAGATATCATGCTTAAAGCGAATAAAGCTATGAGCGCATATGATCTTTTAGATCTCTTAAAAGTTAGTGAGCCACAAGCAAAACCGCCAACGATTTATCGAGCTCTTGAGTTTCTACTTGAGCAAGGTTTTATTCATAAAGTTGAGTCAACCAATTGCTATATCATTTGCCCTCATTTTCAGGATCCTCAGCATATATCAATCTTATTTATTTGTGATAATTGTCAGCAAATTATCGAAAAACATTCTGAGAATATCGAGTCGCAACTTAAACAACTTGCTAGCCAAAGTCAATTCTTAATAAAGCATAGTGTGCTTGAAATTCATGGAATTTGTCACTCATGTCAACCTTAATCTTTTTTTTATGGTTAATTAATATTGCTTGTGACACGGTAGGGCAGATTGCATTCAAATATGCTGCTATTACTTCTAATGATGAGAAGGGTTTAAATTATTGGCAGAAATTATTTAGTAACATGTGGTTATGGTTAGGTTTTGGAGCTTACTTCATCGGTTTTGTATTTTGGTTGGCTTTTTTGAGTGAAGTTTCTTTGTCTAAAAGCATACTATTAGGCTCTTTTAATATTATTACAGTAATGATTGCTGGGCGTGTTTTATTTAAAGAACATTTAACGCCATTTCGTTTAATTGGTATTTTTTTTATAACTCTTGGCGTAGTACTAGTAGGATTAACTTAATGAAAAAGTTCTATATTATTGGTTTTATTTTACTACTTTTTTTTGATACTTTTGGGCAAACCAGCTTTAAACTTACTGCTATTTCAGCGTTGCCATTTGAACCAGATATTGCTTGGTTGTTAAGAGTTTTTAGTCATGGTTGGGCATATTTAGTTATGATTGGGTATGCAGGTGCATTTATAACATGGATGGTATTATTGCAAAAAGCACCAGTTGGTCCAGCTTTTGCTGCTTCTCACCTACAAGTGGTAACAGTAATGATAGTGTCGGTCATTGCTTTTAACGAACAAATTACCATTTCACGATTATTAGGTGCTTTGTCTATTATAGTTGGGATTATCTTTCTTGCGTTGGCTGAACAAAGAATACACAATAACTCTTCGAGTTAAATTATTTTAATGATTTTATAAAATCATTAAATAGCTATTTACGAAGTAATTATTAATTCTAAAATAGAAAACGTGGTTTTTATTTCACCTGTCCTCTATCTCGCTCCATCACAATTAGATAGGCTTCACGTTGCCAGAATAAAAATAAGCGACGGATATCTTTTTGCATTGTAATTACGCGCCAGCCTTCTTGGGCAATATTATTTAAAAAAGCGGAAAATTTGTCAGCATTTGAATTAGCTGTACCGAAAACTAATGAAGACAAAGCCCCTTCTTGATAAATGACAACTTTATATTCTTTCATTGTTTTTATAGAGTCTAATTAAAATTAAATAAGGAAATAACTTAGATCTGTTTGTCTAGGTTCTTAAGCATTTCGATAATCGGTCTGTTAGCATCTGGAAATTCATCTGCATTTAGATCTTCCTGATCTATCCAACGGCTTGGTTGTCCTTCTTTTGCAAAAGGAACACCATCCCACTCTTCTACTAAGTAAGCATGAATAGTGATATCACGATCATCATAACTATGTTCAAAAGTTTTTAAAAATTGTGATTGATGAATATGAATATCAACTTCTTCTGCTATTTCACGCTCTAAAGTTTGATAAGGTGTTTCGCCGGCTTCGATTTTTCCCCCAGGAAATTCCCAAAAACCAGCAAGATGAGAGTCTTCACCGCGTTGGGTGATAAAGATTTGGCAATCTTGCGAACGAATGATACCTACAGCAATTTCAGTATGTTTTCTCATGATCCAATTTGTATGTGATTAAAGTTTGGGAAAGCAACTGCTTTCCCATTTGTTTTTTACCTTAATTGGTTATTTAAACATCAATAATTATTTATCATACTAAATTTTTGATTTAATTAACAGCACCATGACAATGTTTATATTTTTTGCCTGATCCACAAGGACAAGGATCGTTACGGCCAACTTTTGCCTGAGCACGAACAACAGGTTGTTGTGAGTTTGCTGATTGTTCATCATTGCCCATGCCACCGATTGATTCATGATTAGCTTGCTGCTTAGCCATTAATTTTTCGACTTCAGCTTGGCGTTGGCGTTCAGCTTCTTCAACTTCCTCTTGTGAACGAATTTGTACTCGGCTTAATATACCAATTACATCATATTTTAATGCATCTAGCATATTTGCAAACATGTTGAAAGATTCACGTTTATATTCTTGCTTAGGATCTTTCTGTGCATAGCCTCGTAAGTGAATACCTTGGCGTAAGTAATCCATTGCTGCTAAATGTTCTTTCCACAATGTATCAAGTGTTTGCAACATAACACTTTTTTCAAACTGTCTGAAGGCTTCAGAACCCGCAATATTTTCTTTCTCAAGATATTTATTTTGTGCAAGTTGTATAATACGTTCACGTAAGGTTTCTTCATGAAGATTTTGTTCTTCATCAAGCCATTTTGCAATTGGTAAATCTAAATCAAAGTCACTTTTTAATGCTGCTTCAAGTCCAGGAATATCCCACATTTCTTCAATAGATTGTGGTGGAATATATTGATCAATAACAGTGGTAAATACATCTCCATGTATAGAATCAATAGTTTCTTTGATATCTGCGTTATCTAATAAATCATTACGTTGGCTATATATAGCTTTACGTTGATCATTTGCAACATCATCATATTCAAGTAATTGTTTACGAATATCGAAATTGCGGCTTTCAACTTTTTTCTGAGCATTAGCAATAGCCTTAGTGATCCATGGGTGTTCGATTGCTTCACCTTCTTTCATACCCAATTTACGCATCATGTTACCAACACGCTCTGATGCAAAAATGCGCATAAGTGGATCTTCTAATGATAAGTAAAAACGTGAAACACCTGGATCACCTTGACGGCCAGCACGTCCACGTAATTGGTTATCAATACGACGAGATTCATGACGTTCAGTACCTAAAATATAAAGCCCACCAAGTTGAATGACTTCTTCATGTTTAACTTGCCATGCTTGTTTAGCTTTCTGGATATCGTCATCAGTTGGATTTTCTAATTTCGAAACTTCACTTTGCCAATTACCACCAAGCATAATATCGGTACCACGACCTGCCATATTTGTTGCAATAGTTACAGCGCCTTTACTACCTGCATCAGCAATAATTTCAGCTTCTTGAGCATGGAATTTAGCATTAAGTACATTATGTTTAATCCCTGCTTTTTTAAATGCATGAGAGACAAGTTCGGATTTCTCAATTGAAGCAGTACCTACTAAGACTGGCTGCCCTCGTTTGACACAATCTTGCACATCAGCAACGATAGCATTAATTTTCTCTTTTTCTGTCATATAGACAAGATCAGGTAAATCTTTCCTAACCATTGGGCGGTTGGTTGGAATAACAATGGTATCTAAGCCATAGATTTGATTAAATTCGAAGGCTTCAGTATCAGCTGTACCGGTCATACCAGCTAATTTTTCGTATAAACGGAAATAATTCTGGAAGGTAATAGAAGCTAACGTTTGATTTTCATTTTGAATTTTTACGTGTTCTTTAGCTTCTACTGCTTGATGTAAACCATCCGACCAACGGCGACCATCCATTGTACGGCCTGTATGTTCATCGACGATAATGATTTCATTATCTCTAACAATATAATCTACGTCACGGTGGAATAAATGATGAGCTCGAAGAGCTGCATTTACATGGTGCATCAACACAATATTACTTGGTGCATAAAGTGATTCATCACCTTTCATAATCCCTTGTTTTATTAATAGTTCTTCAACTTTAATTAAACCTCGTTCAGTAAGATTTACTTGGCGTGATTTTTCATCAATTGAGAAGTCTCCATCTCCTTGAAATTGCTCTGAATCTTCTTTTTCTTGTTTAATAAGATGAGGGATGATTTTATCAATACTGATATATTTATCTGAACTATCTTCAGCCTGACCTGAGATGATTAATGGAGTCCTTGCTTCATCTATTAAAATTGAGTCAACCTCATCGACTAAAGCATAGTGTAACGGTCGTTGAACACGTGATTCTTTGTTAAACACCATATTATCGCGTAGATAATCAAATCCATATTCATTATTCGTACCATAAGTGATATCAGCATTATAAGCATCACGTTTTATTTCTGGAGGCATGTTAGGTAAATTGATACCGACTGTTAAGCCCAAAAATTCAAATAGAGGGCGGTTATTTTCTGCATCACGCTGAGCTAAATAATCATTAACAGTTACAACATGTACACCTTTACCGGTTAATGCATTTAAATAGGCAGGTAATGTAGCTGTTAATGTTTTACCTTCACCGGTACGCATCTCGGCAATACAGCGTTCATTAAGCACCATCCCCCCAATAAGTTGGACATCAAAATGGCGCATACCAAATACACGCTTACTTGCTTCACGAACTACTGCAAAAGCTTCTTCTAATATGTCATCTAACTTAGTGCCATTTGCAATCTTCTGCTTAAATTCATTGGTTTTTGCTTTAAGTTCATCATCGGTTAGCACTTCCATAGATGGTTCAAGAGCATTAATATTTTCAACACGTTTACGCATAGATCTTAAAACGCGTTCATTACGGCTACCGAATACTTTTGTTAATAATTTTAATAACATAACTGTTCTCTTATTCTTTTTTTATAATGGGATCAATAAGGAATAAACCTTATTTAATAAATTAATTTAATGATATAAAAACACGTTAAGCGGTAGCTTGAGGACCAGCTCTTATTCCATTATATGGTGATAATCGAATAACGGTATTTGGAGTAACTTCATCATAATTGAGTGAGATAATTTGCTTATCGTAATGCTCTTCTTTTAACAAAGATGAAGTTTGAGATTTTGTTCTTATTGGTGCTTGGTGATCTTGTACTATTGCTGTTATAGCAATAATACCAACCTGTGTGGAAGATGATTGAACTGGTAATGCATTTTCTTCATATAAACCGAACCCAGCAGCGATTACACCTAATAATAAGTGCGATAGGGCTGTTTTGATGATGAGGCGTTTACTAATTTGTTGCCAGTAGTTAATCAAGGTCATAACTATAATATCTTAGCATTTTTTGCCAAAATGAAAAACTATTATTATTTATTAGTAAATGTATTAAATTTTATTTTGTTATTTATTAAAAAATACCCACGATCTTTTTTTGAAAGTGGGTAATTTATTTCATTATTCTTTAACCATTAATTGCCCCATCATACCCAGCGTTTCATGCTCTACAATATGACAGTGATACATACGTAGTCCCGGCATATTTTGTTGAATTTTAATAACAAGCGTTTCGTGCGGGCGTAAGTTAGTGGTATCTTTCAAAGCAACAAACTCGGGTGTAGTTTTAGTGCCATTTAATTCACGAGATTGCACAATAAATTGCGCTCCATGTATATGGAAATTGTGATCCATATGTGAGTTATTAACAATTGTCCACTCTTCAACATCGTGAAGTTTACTTTCCAAGTCGATACGTGACATATCATGCCGTTTGCCATTAATTAAAAATAGCATACCACCTCGAGGCTCACTTTTATCCATTACTTCAGTATATTCAAGTGATTTTTTGGCGACGGCTTTGCCTAAAATGGGTACTTGTTTTAGATGCGTTGGTAGAACTGTACTGGCCGTTTGAGTTAACTGGAGCTGTGAAAGAATGATGTTTGGTTCCGGCGGTACATTTCCCATTTTGCCACGATCGTAGCCGATGTTTTGCAGATAAAGACTGGCGGTTTTTTTCGGAACGATAACCACTTCAGCCCGTTCTGCCGGAGTAAGTAATAACGGTTTATTGAGTTGATGCGGCTCGGTAATGAAACCGCCGTCGGTAGCAACTAAAAAGACATCACAATCCGGTATTGATAGATTTAAATATCGGCCTGAACACGCATTCCAGATTCTGACTCGTGTTGCACCTTCTACTTTTATATTGGGTTGGTAAGCGCCATTGATCAACACAAATTGTCCTTCCCGACCATTCATCCAGTCGGTCATGGAATTTTCGGCGATTTCGCCGTTTTCAGTTAATTTTAAGTCAGAAAAGAACCAATGTTGCTCCGGTAGCGAAGCAAGTGGATCATTTTTACTGCGCACAATAAAGGTACCGGCTAAACCACGAAATACTTGCTCTGCAACGGTATTATGTCCATGTGGGTGATACCAATAGGTTCCGGCAGTGCCTTCCGGTATGGTAAATTCATAAACTCTGCTGCCACCTGCCGGAATAGCATCTTGCGGGTTGCCGTCTTGATCTGAAGGAATCAGCAAACCATGCCAATGAACGGTTGTTGGCTGTGAGAGATCATTTTTAACGGTTATTTTAACATGATCGCCTTCAAATACTTCGATTTTCGGACCAGGAATCATGCCATTATATGCCCAAAATTCGGTGGTAATTTCCGGTGTTAAGGCTATTTTAACCGGTTTTAAATGTAGCGTTGCTTCAAATACGCCAGCTTGGGTGCTGGTATTTTTTAAATTAGTTAACTCGGGTAAGTTTTTACCGTGTGGTAGCGCTGTAGTCGATAACAGTTTTTGTGGCATGTTGTTATTCATTTTCATATTCATATTCATATTCATATGATCGTGCATGTTGTCCCCCTTATCACAATTATCAGATTTAACATCACAAACCATGTCAGACATTGGTGAATTATCCAATTTGGCTATGGCTTTAGTTGCAATTAAACCACCGACAGCAGCGGTAATATTCATTATAAAATTTCGGCGTTTCATAGTATTCCTATAATTATTTATTACGTTAAACAATAACCTGCATACAACCGTCAAGACTATAAAAAGTGAGATTGTGTTATTGATTTCCAGTACTTATTACTAATATTTAACTGCGTAAATTAGATAAATTTTGGTGGCTTTAACTCAGGAATAAATTCTTTATATTCAGGAATAAATTTAGTAAGTAGATATTGTTCACTATGAATCGGATAATCAAAATTAACAATATAATTAGTTATAATTGTACTGCAAGTGGCACAATGATTAACCGATTTACCAATAAAAGATTTTGTTGATTTAGAAGTCGGCAAATCTGTATTTGCATAATTAAGATTTGCGTTCACCTGAGATGATATTAAATTTGGTGAATGATGATCTGAACAAGGTTTAGATATAATTAGAGAAAAATGCCCAATAGAAGAAAAAAGCAAAAATATTGCCAATATAATTAAAATATAAAATTGCTTCTTGTTAACGATTTGCGACATTATTCATCACACAATTAATCTCCTCGAATCCATTTTACTAAAAATAGCAGCAAATTTATACAGTTTTAACTCTTGATATAAAAATTTGATTTTAATACCAAGGAATTAAAGCTGTTCAAACGTTTAATGATAAATATCACTTACTCATTTATTTGTTATAATCATAAAATAAATAAGCCAAATATAAATGGTTCTGGTATCATATTTGCATAAAAATAATATTCTGATTAAAAACGATATGAAAATTCTTTACGGAGTTCAAGGAACAGGAAATGGCCACATCAGTCGTAGTAGAACTTTAGCGAAAGCTCTAAAAAAGGCTGGTGCTGATGTTGATTACATTTTCAGTGGTCGTGATCCTAAAGATTATTTTGATATGCAGGCCTTTGGCAATTATCGAACATTTAGCGGTCTATCTTTTGCAACACATAATGGAAAAATTAATTATCGAAAAACTATCCAAAAAATTCGCGCCTTTAGGTTAATTAAAGATGTTCGTGATCTCGATTTATCAAAATATGATTGCATTATTAGTGATTTTGAGCCAGTAAGTGCATGGGCTGCACATTATCAAAATCGAGAATGTTTAGGGATTAGTAACCAATCTGTCTGCCATTACCTTAAGCCAAAAGAATACGGCATGATAGCCAATGTTATTATGAAATATTATGCACCTGTTACAAAACCAATTGGCTTACATTGGTTTCACTTTGGCCATAAACTAATTCCACCAATGATTGATTCATTTGAAACTGTACCAACTGAAGATGGTAAAATTGTTGTGTATTTACCTTTTGAAGATTTAAATGAAATTGCAGAATTAGTTACTCAATTTCCACAATATCAATTTTGTTGTTTCCATCCCGATGTAAAACAAGTTACAGAGCGTAAGAATTTATTATTACAACCGTTAAGCCGAGATAATTTTACGCAAGCTTTGCTTAGTTGTTCTGGGATTATTTCAAATACTGGATTTGCATTAATATCTGAAGCGTTATCTTTAGGGAAGAAGATTCTAACTAAGCCAGTAGCAGGTCAATTTGAACAAGTTTATAATGCTCAATGTTTGCAATCTTTGGATATGGCAACTGTGATGGAAAATCTAAATAGCATGAAGCTTAAATATTGGGTTAGCTTGCCTTCTCCCAAACCAGTTGTTTATCCAGATGTGGCGACCGAGTTAGCTAATTGGATTGTTTCAGGTCAAAAAGAATCATTACTATCTTTAAGTCAAAGACTTTGGCAGCAGACTATATTCCCTGACAATGTGAATGAGCGTATAAAATCCTTAGGGTATGTGTAAAGGAACTAATATGATATTAAGTATTATTGTTGCCATGGCGGATAATCAAGTTATTGGATTAAATAATCAAATGCCGTGGCATATGCCAGCAGATTTAGCATGGTTTAAAAAAAACACATTAAATAAGCCAGTTATTATGGGGCGAAAAACGTTTGAGTCTATTGGTAGACCATTGCCTAATCGCCATAACATTGTAATTAGTCGTCAAGCTGATAACAAAGCTTCAATAAACTCTGATGTTAGCTGGGTTCAATCGGTTGATGAAGCAATATCGTTGCTCAATGAACAGTCGGTTGAAGAGGCATTTTTTATAGGTGGGGGTAATATATATAGTCAGGTATTACCTTTAGTTAATCGTCTTTACTTAACTCATATTGATGCTCAATTACAAGGTGATACTTATTTTCCGGATTATTCTCAAATAGCATGGCGACAAATTCACTCAGAACAACATAAAGCTGATGAAAAAAATCAATATGATTATCAATTTGAGATTCTAGAAAAAACGAATCAATCAAAATAAATGAGTTGCCACCTAGAATTAGTGGCAACTTAATCAATAGCTACCCTTGAAACCGTTTTGCCTCAATTACATCTGGAAGCTGTTTAATTTTGTTTAATACTCTTTCTAGTGAATCTTGATCAAAAATTTGCATATCCATATCAATAGTCGCAATTTGTTGTTTCATTTCAATTCGGCTTGAGACACCTAAAACATTTACTTTCTCGTTAGCCAATATAGTGGTGATATCTCGCAATAAACCACTCCTGTCGTTAGCTATGATTCTAACAACCATTGTATAACTTGAATTGTGATTGCCACTCCATATAGCGCTAGTAATGCGCTCTGGAGCATGATTTTTTAACTCTTGCAATTGTTCACAGTCAGCTCGATGAATAGAAATACCTCGTCCTTGTGTTACAAAGCCAACAATCGGATCGCCAGGAATAGGTCGACAGCAATTAGCAATGGTGTAAAGTAAATTGTCGACACCTTCAATAATAATTTCACCACCTTTTATAGCGGTCGATTTTCCTGTATTTTTAGCTTGAGATGTTGATTTTTGGGTAATTTGTTTTAGAACAGCTTCATCTTCTTCTTCAGCTGTCGGTTTATTAAATTGGGCATTAATGAAGTTAACTAGTTGATTAATCCTAACATCACCACTACCTATCCCAGCAAGTACCTCATCAAAAGAGTGGGCATTGTATTTACTAATAAGAATTTTTTCGACACTTTTTAAGCTAATATTTAATGGCTCTAGCTCGTTTTCTAAAATTTGTTGTCCGGCAGCAATATTTTTATCTCTATCTTGCTTTTTGAACCAAGCTTGTATTTTTGCTCGAGCGCGACTGCTATTAACAAACCCCGTATTAGGATTTAACCAGTCACGACTTGGATTTGGTTGTTTCTGAGTAATAATTTCAACTTGATCACCAGTTTTCAAAATATAAGTGAACGGAACTATACGACCACCCACTTTGGCGCCAATACAACGATGTCCAACATCACTATGAATATGATATGCAAAATCTAAAGGGGTTGAACCAGTTGGTAAATCGACTACATCACCTTTAGGCGTAAATACATAAACCCTGTCATCAAAAATTTGGCTACGGACGGTTTCTTGAATTTCGCCACTTTCGGACATTTCTTGTTGCCATGTTAATAACTTACGCAACCAAGAAATTCGTTGATCGTAAGCCGTCATCTTATCCGTACTGCCTTCTTTATATTTCCAGTGTGCAGCTACACCTAATTCAGCATCATTGTGCATTTGTTCAGTACGGATTTGAATTTCAATAGTTTTATCTTGTGGACCATAAACAACCGTATGGATCGATTGATAACCATTGGGTTTGGGGTTAGCCACATAGTCATCAAATTCTTTAGCTATATGTTTATAATGGCTATGCACAATCCCTAATGCATTGTAGCAAT
This sequence comes from Gilliamella sp. ESL0443, assembly GCF_019469165.1. NCBI lineage: Bacteria > Pseudomonadati > Pseudomonadota > Gammaproteobacteria > Orbales > Orbaceae > Gilliamella > Gilliamella sp. ESL0443. The sequence goes on from NZ_CP048263.1 coordinate 363,877, forward strand.
CTTCAATTCGGTCACAAATTATACGCACAGCTCGAATATCATATAATTCTTCAAATTGTAGATGTTTGCGTTCCATTTTTCGCCATATACTATAGATATGTTTTGGACGACCGTAAACTTCAGCACGAATATGATCTTTATTCATCATATCCTGTAAATTCTTAACAAATTGATTAATGTATGATTCACGATCCAATCGTTTTTCATGTAACTTATGAGCAATGAAGCGATATTGATCTGGATGTAAATAACGGAAACAAAAATCTTCAAGTTCCCATTTTAATTGCCCAATTCCTAATCGATTGGCTAGAGGAGCATAGATATTAAAGCACTCTTTAGCTGCAAGGACTTGATCTTCTTTTGGGGCATTCATTAGATTACGTAAATAAGTAATACGCTCTGCTAATTTTATTACTACACTACGGAAATCATTTACCATAGCCAATAACATACGACGAATACTGTCAATTTGCTCAGTAGTTGCATGTCCATTACGGATGGCTCGTAGTTGCCTGATATCCTTCATTTTGATAACACTGGAAAGGATGTGAATAATGTCGCGATCGAAATTTTCAGGCAGATCTTCACGGCGGATAATTTTAGTATCAAGGAATGGCAGTAAAAGGGCTGTACATAAACTGTTAATGTCCATGTTCAAGGTTGATAAAATCTCAACCATTTCAATTGCATTTTGGAAGCAGTAGGTTTGTTCAGGCGCACCAGCACTGTGTTCAAAACAAAAATCCCAGATATCCTTAAACTTTTGATAGGATTCAAAATTGGTTAATAAAAGTTCATGTTTAGCCCATTGTTCAACATCAAACTGTGTTAGAGTATAATGCTCGTCATTTTGTTGATGGGCGCCTCTAATTGATACCATAATTATTACCCTGATCTGGTTAACATCAACATTGATTCAATATGCTTAGTTTGTGGAAACATATCCAAAATAGCAATCTTTGCAATATTGTATCCTTCCTCAATAAAAAGTTTACAGTCCCTAGCTAATGTAGCAGGATTACATGAAATATAAACTATTTTTGATGGTGATAATTTAACAATTTCTGCTGTAGCATTATAAGCGCCTGCTCTTGCAGGATCTAATAATACTTTGTCAAATACTGTTTGATTCCATATCGAAAATTGTTGTTTATCTTCTAAATTACAGGTAAAAAATTGGGTTTTAGCCTGAATTTTATCTTGATTTAAGTTGGCATTAAGCTTAGCTTTTTCGACTAATTCCTCTACGCCTTCAACACCGGTAATAGATTGGCAATATTTTGCTATAGGTAATGAAAAGTTGCCCATGCCGCAAAATAGGTCAAGTATTTTGTCATTTGATGATATATCTAACCATTCAAGTGCTTTATTTACCATCTTTTGATTAATCTGGTTATTTACCTGAATAAAATCGAGTGGGCTAAAGGTTAGTTTTAATTGATCGATAAGGTAGTAATGTTCTTTATTGCCAAAAACATGAACCAGATTATCACCATGTAAATAGAGTGATATGTTATGAATTTCAGCAAACTGTTTTAATAAATGACTATCTTGCTCAGTCAATAGCTCAGTATGCCTTAACACTATAATTATTCCACTATCAACTGCAATTAATTCAATATGGCCAAGTGCTTTTTTCTGTTTGATTTGTCTTAAGCAAGATTGTAATGGAATGAGTAAATCATCTAGCTGTTCAACTAATACTGGGCAGTGGTCAATATTTATAATTTTGTTCGATTCGGATTGTCTGAAACCAATAAGTAATTCACCTTTGAAGAAATTAATTGATAACCGAGCACGTCTACGATAATGATAGGGTTGATCAGCAATGATATTAGGTGTGTTATCTTCCAACAAAGCCCCAGTTTCTTTTTGTATTAGCTTAATTAGTGCTTCATATTTTGCTTGTTGTTGTAGATCTGGCGAAATATGTTGTAATTCACAGCCACCGCATTGGGTAAAATACTTACATTGTGGTTTAACCCGATATTGACTGTAATTATGGTACTTTATTACTTTGGCTTTAGCGTAATTTTTTTTATCTTCGGTTAATTGAATATCGACGGTCTCGTCCGGCAAGGCTGATTTAATAAAGATTGTTTTACCTTTATGATTTGCTACCCCTTGTCCAAAGGCATCTAATTTTGTAACTGTAACTGTCAGTTTTTGAGAGGCTAGTTTTTTTTTCGGAGGAGTATAAAAATTGACCATATTAATAAATCGATATTATGTTAATCGTTTCAATAACTCTGTTTTAACATGCAAGGGTACTAAATTGGATATATCACCACCATGGTAAGCAACGTCTTTAACGATGGTAGATGAAATAAATCCCATTGCAATTGAAGGCATTAAAAAGATGGTGTCTAAATCTGGTTTTAATGCTCGATTCATTTCTGCAAGTTGTCTTTCATATTCAAAATCATGAGTTGTTCTCACACCTCTAACAATAACTGTTGCTCCGTGTTTCTGGGCAAAGTCAGCCATAAGATTATCAAAGCCAATCACTTCAACATTCAGTAAATGTTCCACTGGTGTTGAGGCTAAGTTAACTCTTTCTTCTAAAGTAAATAGCGTTTTTTTATTAGGGCTTTCCGCTATTGCGACAATCAAACGAGGAAAAAGTTGGGATGCACGGGTAATCAGATCAATGTGACCATTAGTAATTGGATCGAATGTTCCCGGAAAAATAGCCGTGAGATTTTTACTTTTCATTTATCTTATCCATTAGCGAATAGGAGAATATGATACCTAATTTTGACTTGGATTGTTAGTTTAACCGTACAAAATCTTCGTTTTTTATGTTCAAAAACCCCGTTCCTCAACTTTTTTTATTATCATAAATCTATTTGAGGTATGGTTAAACTTGTAGAATTTTTATTATTGATGAAGTTATTTATTTTTCATCAATAATAAAAAGAGAAATTTATCAGCTTATAAAAAACTGATAGGTAATTTGGTGATGGTAAGTTTGTCCCGGTTCTAAGAAGCAGCTTGGTTGTGGCCATGTCAAATGATGAGGGCTATCGGGTAAAAACTGTGCTTCTAATGCTACTCCTGCAAAATTAGCATATTTACCATTGTGACGATTTGGTGTGTTGGCTAAAAAGTTACCAGTATAGACTTGTAGGGCAGGATAAGACGTTGTTACGTCCATTGTTACTTTTTTGTCTGACGATACAAGTTGAGCTGCAACTGGTTTTGATTTATCTAATAAGTAAGCGTGGTCATAACCGCCTGTGATTTTTCGTGCTGGGCTAGTTAGCAAATTATCGGATAGAACTCGTGACTGTCTTAAATCCATATCGTCTTGAGTAACATCAAGCAAATCATTGCATGGAATACCATTGGCATCGACAGGTAAATAATAGTTAGCATTTACTTTTAAACTGTGTGCAAGTATATCACTAGTTTCACCATCTAAATTAAAATAGGCATGGTTAGTTAAGTTAACTGGCGTACATTTGGTTGTGCTCGCATTATATTCGACGATGACTTGATTATCGTCAGTTAATGTATAACTAGCGGTAACTTTAAGTTCGCCAGGAAAGCCTTGGTCACCATCTGGAGAAATTAATCCAAATGTAACTTGTTTTTCCGATTGTGATTCAATTTTCCATATTTTTTTATCAAAGCCTGATTTGCCACCATGTAACTGATTAACGCCTTGATTGGCAATAAGCTGATAATGTTTTCCTGCTATATCTATTTCAGCATTTGCAATGCGATTGGCATATCGTCCAACAGTAGCGCCTAAATATGCATCTTGTTGTTCGTATTGTTCGAATGATTGGCAACCAAGTATTAGTTCTCGGTTTTCTCCTTCAACTTGCATAGTACAAGAAAGCCAAGTTGCGCCCCAATTGGACAATTTAATTTTCATGCCTTGGCTATTTTTAAGGGTGATAATTTGTTTTACAGACATAATTTATGAGCCCCTTCACTTGGCTGACAGATATAAAAATCTTCCTTAATATTAAATTTCTTATGATAGTTTTGGTTAACCACATCTTTTACCTCATCAACTTTGTTCTTAGGAACTAAGGCAACAACACAACCACCAAAACCACCACCAGTCATCCGTACACCACCTTCATTTCCAATAACGTCTTGTATAATTTTAACCAGGTAGTCTATTGCAGGTACTGTGATTTCAAAATCATCGCGCATCGAATTGTGGCTTTCAGCCATTAATTTTGAGAGTAATGGATAATCTTCATTAGCAAGCGCATAAGCGGCTTTAAGTGTACGTTCATTTTCGGTAATGACATGATGAGCACGTTTAAATACTAGCGGATCGAGTGAGGATTTGATCTGTAGTAAATCAACCAATGATGCATCACGAAGGGCATTTACACCTAGCGCTTTGGCTGCGGCTTCGCATTGCTTACGACGAGTATTATATTCGCTATCAACTAATCCGCGTTTAATATTGGAATTAATGATTACAACGGCTAGATCTTTGGGGATAGAAATAGGTAATGCTTCTAATGATCGGCAATCAATTAATAAAGCATGTTGTGCTTGGCCAAGCGCGGATATTAATTGATCCATTATGCCACAGTTGCAACCAACATATTTGTTTTCTGCCTCTTGACCGATTAAGGCTATTTTTTTGCCATCAAAAGGTAGATCGTAAAGCACCTGAAACATTTTACCAATTGCAACTTCAAGTGAAGCGGATGAACTTAATCCTGCACCTTGTGGCACGTTACCACTGATAGCTAAATCAACACCTCTAATATCTTCTGAATATTTTACGATATATTGAATTACACCCCGGACATAATTCGCCCATTGGTAATTTGGATGTTTTTCAATTGAAGGATTAAGTAAAAATTGATCCTGTTCATTATTATAATCAACCGCTATTACCCTAATTAAGTTGTCAGAACGTTTGTGACAGCTAATTACAGTTTCATAATTGATGGCACAAGGTAATACAAAACCATCATTGTAATCTGTGTGCTCGCCTATCAAGTTTACTCTGCCCGGTGCTTGTACAATGGTATCGGGTTTATAACCAAATTGATCCTCAAATGCTTGCGCGGTTTTATTGATTAATGCTTTCATTTATTTATCCTTCTTATCTTTATAATGCACATCACTAACGTTGCGCAGTCTTTCGGCTGCTTGCTCTGGCGTTAAATCTCTTTGTACTTCAGCTAACATTTCATAACCTACCATGAATTTTTTTACGGTAGCTGAACGTAATAGCGGAGGATAAAAATGGGCGTGTACTTGCCAATAATCAGTATTTCCTTCCACAAACGGTGCACCATGCCATCCCATAGAGTAGGGGAAAGAGCAATTGAATAAATTATCATAATGACAGGTCAGTTTTTTTAATGCTAAGGCCAAATCTTTTTGCTCAGATTGGTTAAGCATTGTTAATCTAGCAATATGTTTCTTTGGCAATAGTAGGGTTTCAAATGGCCAAATAGCCCAAAAAGGAACGACGGCTAACCAATCTTCTGTTTCTACCACAATGCGTTCCTTATTGGTCAACTCTTTTTCTACATAGTCTACTAATAAATTTCGTCCATTTTTTTGAAAATAGTTGCGCATATTGAGATCTTCTCGCGCTATTTCATTAGGGATAAAACTATTAGCCCAAACTTGTCCGTGCGGATGAGGGTTTGAACAGCCCATTGCTGCCCCTTTGTTTTCAAAAACTTGTACCCAAGGGTATTTTTTTCCTAGCTCTTGTTGCTGGGTGATCCAAGTTTTTATCACCGTTTCAATTGCAGGTAAATCAAGTTCAGGTAGAGTTTTACTGTGATCTGGTGAAAAACAGATAACTCGGCTTGTTCCTCTGGCACTTTGGATTTGAAATAGAGGATCGTTACTATCGGGTGAATTAGGCGTATCTTCCATTAATGCAGCAAAATCATTCGTGAAAACGTACGTTCCAGTGTAGTTAGGATTTATATCGCCAGTGACACGTTTATTGCCCGGACATAAATAACAATTAGGATCATAATGGGGTTTCTGTTCTTCATTTAAGGTTTCTTGTTGACCTTGCCAAGGGCGTTTTGCTCTGTGGGGCGAAACTAACACCCATTGTGCGGTCAATGGGTTATATCGGCGATGAGGATGATCAACTGGGTTAAAAATATCCATATTTGCCTCTTTAATTATAGTTTTACTGCAATTTTGATGTAAACATTTCTCTAATCAGGATAACCTTGCGGATTCTTTGATTGCCAATTCCATGAATCTTTTACCATATCATCAAGGGTTAACTTTGTTTTCCAACCTAATTGTTGTTCAGCTTTTTTCGCGTCAGCCCAAAATGCAGGTAGATCACCGGCTCGCCTTGGTGCGAAATGCCAATTAAGTGATTTTCCTGATGCCTTTTCAAAGGCTTTAATCACTTGCAGTACACTGAAGCCTACACCAGAACCTAAATTATAGATATGAACTCCAGCTTTATTTCTATCAGTTTTAAGTGCTGCAATATGACCATCTGCTAAATCCACAACGTGAATAAAGTCACGCACACATGTGCCATCAACTGTTGGGTAATCATTACCAAATACTGATAGCGATTCTCGTTTGCCTATTGCAACTTGGGTAATGAAAGGCATCAGATTATTGGGCACGCCAAGCGGATCTTCTCCCATTAAACCGCTAGGATGAGCACCTACAGGATTGAAATATCGCAGTAAAGTTAAGGACCAATCAGGTTCAGCAATAGCTAAATCCATCATACATTGTTCAACCATAAGCTTACTTTTTCCATACGGACTAGTTGGTAAACCTTGTGGTAATGTTTCGACGTAAGGAACTGGCGCTAGCTCACCATATACGGTAGCTGAAGAACTAAAGACTAATTGTTTAACGCCAGCATCACGCATTGCTTTCATTAAAACAATACTGCCATAAACATTATTTTCATAGTATTCAAGTGGTTTATATACTGATTCACCAACGGCTTTCAATCCTGCAAAATGAATAACAGCTTTAATATCGTGTTCTTTAAAAATTCTTGCAAGCAAATTTCCATCACAAACATCACCATGATAGAAATCGACTGATTTTCCTGTGATGGTTTTTATTCTTTCTAATACTGAGGCTTTACTATTAAATAAATTATCAATAATAATAGGTGTATAGCCAGCAAGAATTAATTGAACACAAGTGTGACTGCCTATATACCCACAACCACCTGTTACTAATATTTTCATTTTGATACCTTAATTTTTTGAATTGTTATTATTTAACTATTCTTCAATTCCAACGTTGCTTTTCTTTTTGAAAAGATCCAAAGGTCCACGTCCTGATAAGGTGAAAGCAGAAATAAGTGTAAAACTTAATGCAATTAAGCCAAGCACTAAATATGCCCCTTCAAATCCAATTTTAACATACATTAAACCAGCAAAGGTGGACATAAACATTATAGATAATTGTTTTGCAAAACAAAAAGCAATTAAGTAAACAGTTGCTGATAATCGAATTGGGAAATGTTTTGTAATATACTTAAATGCACCAACTAACAATAAAGGTGCTTCGAACATATGTAAGGTTTTTAAAATAATAACTTCAACTGCGCTACTAGCAAATGCTGAACCTGTAATACGAATTGACATAATTGCACCAGCAACGAGTAAAGTATTTTTACTTCCGATTTTCATGACAATAATTGGAGCAAAAAACATTACAGTCGCATTTAAAAATTCACCCAGTGTTGTGACGTAGCCAAATGCTTCACGACCAACTTGTTCACTTGAGAAAAATGAGGTGAAGAAGTTAGCAAATTGCTGATCAAATACATCATAAGTACAAGCCACACCAATAATGTAGAGCATAAAATACCAAGTTTTAGGCATTTTTAGTAAATTAACCGCAAGTTTTAAATTAAATGGTTCAGGTTTATTTAGTCCCATTTGGTCGACAACATCTGTGGTTGCTGTTTTAGCTGGATCGGCTATTTTGACTAAAATAAGTAACACTAAGGCAAAGCCAGAACATAACCAAAAAACAGCATTAATATCCTTAGAAATCATGATTCCAACAAATGAAGCACAAATCGCCCAGCCGAAGCAACCAAACATACGGCAACGACCAAATTCAAATCCACTACGTCTACTGATTTTTTCAACCAATGCTTCAATTGCAGGAGCACCACCACTAAAGACCATACCAAGATATAAGCCGCCTGCAGTAGCCCCTAGAGTAACATTTAGTTTAAGTAAAGGACCTAATATAAATATAAAGAATGGTCCAAATAAAACTAAAAGGAAGGTGATAATCCAAAGAAGGTGTTTTCTTAAACCTAACTTATCGGATATCAACCCAAATAACGGCTGAAAGAATAGTGCAAATAATGAGATAAATGAGAAAACATATCCAGTATCCGCTTGATCTAAACCTATCATTTTTAACCAAACTGGGAAAAATGGAAAGTAAGCTCCCATAATGAAAAAATAAAGAAAAAAGTAGAGGCTAAAGACCCAATAATTTTTGTTATGCATTGCAGATTTAATTTTCTGATTCATAGTGAATTTCCTTTGCTAAGCTTTAAATGATTACCTAATCATTCAGAAATCGTTTATGTAAGAAATAAACTAAAAGCTATAAATTGCTCAGGATAATAACATTAAAAAAATGCAAAAAAAGTGATCTAGTTAACATTTTGTGAAATCGATTACATTTTTATTGAATTATTTTGGATTAGTTAAATAACATTCAAATAAGTTATATCAAAATTCAATATGTGCCTAATTGAAATAGTAATTCATAGTATTTTAATTAAGTTTTAAGTAACAAATTTTATACAAAGAATAGATACTTATGAAAATTATTATCTATTTTTGTGGTATCGATTACATTTTGAGGCGAAATTAAAATAACAATTTTAAATGTGACTGATATTTATAGATTGCCTAATGATTTGAAACTTAAAGTCATATCGGCAATCTAATCTGAATTTTATTGAAACTCTTTTAGCCTATTTTCAAAATGTTGCCATCGGTAGAATCCATCACTGTTTTGTTCTGCATTAAGCAACTTAAGTTGATAATGTTGTGGTGGATTATTAATATCAATAGCTTCACCAGTAAATAGCTGATCAAAACTTTGGTAGACATATTCAGCTTTGAAGAAGTATTCACCTGATGGTAGATGGCGGTAACGTTGAAATATAACCATTCCGCCAATTGGTGTATTTTCAAATTGATTAGGCAGTTGATATTCAGCAAAATCCAAAGCACCGAGCAGTGCAGCAATAGTACTATCATGACCAACCAATAAATTGACTTTATGAGATTGACTGTGTATTAAATCATCTATCTTATTGATTAATAATTTACTAATACTTCGTGCAATCGTTTTAGAGTGAAAAACTAAATTAATATAGTGGTTACGAATTTGTATTATTTGTTGCCATTGTTCTTGGCTGGTTATTCTTCCCCAAGCAATTTGTTCTTTAGGAAATGCAGAGTAATACTGTAATAAAAAAGCATCAACGGCACAAATTCCAATTGCTAATGGTCCATGTAATTCGGGTTCTTCATTTTTCACAAAATGAAGCTCATAAGGAATATCAGCAAAATCACATTTAAGTTCAGAATATAATTGCGAATTTTTATAATCTAATATATCCGACACGATTTGATAAGCCGGCGCTAAATTTTTGAAAATTGATGCTGCTTTGTCTGCATCATTAATATCTTTTAATACTTTTTGTTTAATTTCTGGGGAGTCATCTTGTACACTTGGATCAAAAATAGGATCCATTTTTTCGATGGTATATTTGTGATGAACAGGTATGTCATAACCAGCATAAGCACCGCCAACTAAGAATTGAGCCGTAGCTACTGTTCTTTGAAGGCTATTTGCATAAACATATATATCAGGATTCTCTGGTGAGAGCTTAATATTTCGTTGCTCTAGCCATTGTGATAGATAATGTCCAAAGAACGTTTCTAAAACGGCCCCTCGTGTTGTTAGATAACCATAAGCATGATCCCAAATTGGCCATTTAAAAGGGCTTGATTTTTCTAAGAACGCTATCGTGTTTTCTAATGGAGTACGTATGCCATGGCGACTTAGTATAACGACTTTGTCTAACTGATATTGAGTGTTGTTCATTTAGTTATCCATCCTTGTTCATGCAAATAAGTTAAAATGAAATCTCTTTGCCCTTTGATAATTGTTTCAGCAATTTTATCACTCCAACCACTTGCTTTTTGATTTGTCTGTCGATGACTATAGTATTCACTCATTTGAGTATCGTATTTTGCTAATAGTTGATCATCTATTGGTTGATAGTAATTTTCAAAAAACACTAATTCTTTCGGTAATCTTGGTTTTATTTCTGGATTTTGATCAGGATAACCGATACAAAGCCCAAATAAAGGAAGGACATATTTAGGTAATGCTAGTAATTCGGTAACTTTCGAAATATTATTGCGTAATCCACCAATGAAAACAGTTCCTAAACCTAATGACTGTGCTGCAATAACGGCGTTTTGCGCCATAAGTGCTGTATCGATACAGCCAACTAAAAGCTGCTCAGCTTTTTCAAGTGGAATAGTTGAATCAATTTGAAAGTGGCGATTAAAATCGGCACAGAATACCCAAAATTCAGAAGCTTGATTAATATAACTTTGCTCTCCTGAATAATGTGCTAGCTTTGAACGATTATCGCTGTCTGTAATTCGGATAATTGTGGTGCATTGTAGAAAATTAGAGCTCGGAGCCGATTGTGCCGCTTGAAAAATTGATTCCAACTGTTCATTAGTCAGTGGTGTTGATTTATAAGACCGAATTGAGCGGCGCTGACAAATTAAATCGATTGTTTCATTTTGCATATTGGCTCCTAGGCACCATTATTTTTTTATAAATTGCAAATCCCAAACACCATGCCCTAGATTTTGCCCACGTTTTTCAAATTTGGTAATAGGTCTGTCATCAGGTCTCGGGATATAGTCATTTGTTGTAGATAAATTTTTAAACCCATCAGCTTGACTTAATACTTCAAGCATATGCTCAGCATAATGTTGCCAGTCAGTAGCTAAATGTAATACACCATTAACTTTTAATTTTTCATGAATTAATTTAACAAATTCAGGTTGAATAATTCTGCGTTTATTGTGCCTTGCTTTATGCCAAGGGTCAGGGAAGAAAATTTGAACTTTATCTAATGATTCATTAGGTATCATATTTTCTAATACTTCAACTGCATCATGACACATTACTTTTAAATTGGTTAATTTATTTTCTTCGATTGCCATTAAGCAAGCGCCTACGCCAGGTCGATGGACTTCAATACCTATAAAATTTTTGTCTGGTGAGGATTTTGCCATCTCAATCAATGATGCACCCATACCGAAACCGATTTCTAGAACCAGCGGTTTGTCATTTTCGAAAGTGATTTGTGAGTGTGCATTATATTCAATGCCATATATAGGCCATAAATGAGTTAAAGCCTGTTGCTGCCCTTTAGTTAAGCGGCCTTGTCTCAATACAAAACTACGTATTGTTCGTTTAGATTCTGTCTCTTGATTATTCGTTTTTAATTGTTCACTCATTGTGTGTCTGCTGTTAGTATTAAATGATTTATCAAGGTAATTATTCACCTTTGTGGTACAGTATTTTAACCGATTTTTAATCTACTTCAAAAAACATCATTTTAACTTATATTTCTATATATTATTGTGATAGATATAAAATATTTGTAATAATTTTTTATAATGTAGTTGAGGATGATCTGTAAATGATTATATAATTATCACTCCGATTTAACCGATTACGTTTTATGTAATCATGATTACATGCTTGAGGATTTCTCGTGCCTGATATGAAGCTTTTTGCTGGTAACGCCACACCCGAACTAGCAAAACGTATAGCTAATCGTCTTTATACTTCTCTTGGTGATATTATTGTTAGCCGTTTTAGTGATGGTGAAGTCAATGTCCAAATTAATGAAAATGTCCGTGGTGAAGATGTTTTTATTATCCAATCAACTTGTGCGCCTACAAATGACAATTTAATGGAATTATTAGTAATGATTGATGCGATGCGTCGAGCATCTGCCGGTCGTATTACTGCTGTTATTCCTTATTTTGGTTATGCAAGACAAGATCGTCGAGTGCGTTCAGCCCGTGTACCTATTACAGCTAAAGTTGTTGCAGACTTTTTATCAACTGTTGGTGTAGATAGGGTTTTAACGGTTGATCTTCATGCTGAACAAATTCAAGGCTTTTTTGATGTACCTGTTGATAACGTATTTGGTAGCCCTGTAATTTTAGAAGATATGCTACAACGTGATTTTGAACGCCCAATCGTGGTATCACCAGATATTGGTGGTGTTGTTCGTGCACGTGCAATTGCAAAACTTTTAAATGATACTGACATGGCCATTATTGATAAACGTCGTCAACGTGCAAATGAAGCAGAAGTGATGAATATTATTGGTGATGTAGCCGACAGAGATTGTATTTTAGTTGATGATATGATTGATACTGCCGGAACACTTTGTAAAGCGGCTGATGCATTGAAAGCTCGTGGTGCAAAACGTGTTTTCGCTTATGCAACTCACCCTATTTTCTCAGGAAAAGCGGTAAGTAACATTAAAGATTCTGCCATTGATGAAATTGTAGTTTGTGACACAATTCCATTAACAGCAGAAGTGAAAGCATTGAAAAATGTACGCCAACTTACATTATCAGGTATGCTTGCTGAAGCAATTCGACGTATTAGTAACGAAGAATCAATTTCAGCAATGTTCCATCAATAATCTTTTTTTCTGAATTAGATAAATGCCCCTTCTAGGGGCTTTTTTGCTAATAATAATTGACGACAGACTATTATGACAACAATTAAACTTATTGTAGGTTTAGCTAATCCAGGTAACGAATATGCTGCAACTCGCCATAATGCAGGAGCTTGGTATGTAGATCTTCTTGCTGAACGTTATAACCAACCGCTAAAAATTGATCCTAAATTTTTTGGATATAGCTCACGGATTAATATTCATGGTCATGATGTCCGTTTGTTAGTACCAACTACCTTTATGAATTTAAGTGGTAAAGCTGTTCAAGCAATGGCTTCTTTTTATCAAATTCAGCCCGATGAGATATTAGTTGCTCATGATGAGTTAGATCTTAATCCAGGTATTGCTAAATTAAAATTTGGTGGTAGTCATGGCGGTCATAATGGATTGAAAGATATTGCAAATAAACTTGGCAATAATTTGAATTTTTATCGGTTAAGAATTGGTATTGGACACCCTGGTGATAAGAATAAAGTAGTTGGTTATGTATTAAATAAACCATCTAAACCAGAACAAGATTTAATTGATAAAGCAATCGATGAATCAGTATATTGCACAGATATCTTACTGAAAGATGGAGTAGAAAGTGCAATGAATCGTTTGCATTCATTCAAAGCTTAAATTTGCTAAGATTAATATTTTCTGTATTCAACTAAATTAAAAAAAATCCACCTGATTAACAGGTGGATGACAAATCACGTATTCATTCCAGACTAAGAAAATAAGTGAGTAACGTTACCACCTTTTTCAGCAATTTTCTTCATAACTTCTTTAATCAACCATGTATTCATTGCTGCTGTATCGTCTGTACTACCGGTATAATTAAGTTCAGTTGCTAATTTTTTACGTGCATCTAAACTGTTATCAATACCTAATAATTTCAATAAATCAACAATTGATGTCTTCCAGTTAAGTTTTTCAGGAAATTTTTTAGCTAAATTATCTAAAATTGACATCACATCGATTTCAGAAATTGGGTTTTTATTTTCTGATGTATTTTGTTGATTTTGTTCAGTATTACTATTTTTGTTGTTACTTGATGTGTTGCCTTTAACGGTGTCAGTGATTTTATCAACTTGCTCTTTCACTGCATCTTTTGCATGACCTACAGCGGCTTGTGCGCTTGGAAATATTTTAGAAAAAATATTATTTAAGATACCCATTTTACACCCCTTATGTTTAAACTGCTTATTAAAAAACTGCTTAACGATATAGATGTAGAAAATATCCCCTAAAGTATAGCTGTTAAATATAAATTGTGTCAAAGCAACAATGAACCAATAGCATTTTTTGTAATAATGCTATTAAAGTTTTAGAAATATATTTTTATTCAATAGCTCATATTTTCAAATTAATTAAAGCTATCGACAATCAAAAAACTTATTATACCAATTTGAGAAAGTATTGTGATATACATCACAAATTCAATAAATAACTCAATACAGCGACTAAAAATAATAGTAGTATTTGGTTCACCAATTATTGGTTATATTTTATTTGAATAAATAATTGGATAGACAGTAAAATTTCTTTCTTTAATATGATGTTTTTTAAGCAGTGCTTATTCGGCTATCTTTTTGGTGTTGCTTTAAATAAAAAATATCGATAATAAATATTTAAAATCATGATTTTAAATAAAGACATTCTAACTATATAAGAACAATAGCGTGTATATCACGCTATTTTTATGTTCAAATTAAAAAAAGCCCAATATTATGGGCTTTTCTAGTCAAAGGCGATTAGTCTTTATTCAAAAAATGCACGTCTAATCGCATATTCAACGCCGCGAATTTCTGCCAAACCTTTTAAGCGTCCTATTGCAGAATAACCTGGATTGGTTTTCTTTTTAAGATCGTCAAGCATTTGGTGACCATGATCAGGACGAACTGGTATTAAACGTTTGATTCCAGCTTTTTTACGTCGTTCTTCTTCAGCAATAAGCACTTTAATTACGCCATACATATCAACATCACCTGCTAAGTGATCACCTTCGTGGAAAGATAATGGATTATCTTCACGAACTGTTGCGCGCAAATGAATAAAGTGAACTCTATCAGCAAATTTTTCAGCCATTGTAACTAAATCATTATCGCTACGAACGCCATAAGAACCAGTACAGAAGCAGAATCCGTTATGAATGCTATCAACTGTTTCTTTTATCCACTGCATATCTTCAATAGTTGAAACAATGCGTGGTAAACCTAAAATAGGTCTAGGAGGATCATCAGGATGAACGGTCAGAACAACGCCAACTTCTTCGGCAACTGGAACGATAGCTTTCAAGAAATAAGCATAATTCTCACGTAATTTAGCTTTATCAATACCGTCATATGTTGCAAGATGCGCTCGAAATTGATCTAGTGAGTAACCTTCTTCGGCACCTGGTAACCCAGCAATAATATTTCCAACAAGTTTATCTTTATCGGCTTGCGTCATATTTTCAAAATATTTTTTTGCTGAAATCTGATCTTCTTGTGAATAATCTTTTTCGGCATTAGGTCGTTTTAAAATATGAATATCAAATGCTGCAAAAGCAATTTGATCGAAACGTAGAGCTCTTGAACCGTCTGATAATTCATAACCTAGATCGGTGCGAGTCCAGTCTAATACTGGCATAAAATTGTAACAAACAGTATCAATACCACAAGCGGCTAAATTACGAATTGATTGTTGATAATTGGCAATATGTTGTTCAACGTTGCCAGAA
The DNA here is from genome assembly GCF_019469165.1 of Gilliamella sp. ESL0443. Classification (NCBI taxonomy): domain Bacteria; kingdom Pseudomonadati; phylum Pseudomonadota; class Gammaproteobacteria; order Orbales; family Orbaceae; genus Gilliamella; species Gilliamella sp. ESL0443. Next base: position 379,365 of record NZ_CP048263.1, read on the forward strand.
TGGGTTTTAATTTCTTCGTGAACAGGAATACTTTCAACAACTGACCAAGTTAGACCTTTGTCTTCAATCATTTTTTTTCGTTTTTTAATTTCGTCGATTGTCCAGATTTCACCATTGGGAATATGATGTAAAGCTGTAACAATTCCTGTTGCCCCTGATTGTCTAATATCGTCCAATGATACAGGGTCGTTAGGTCCAAACCAACGCATTGTTTGTTCCATTTAAATTCTCCTCAAAGATACTTCATTTACAAAATTATTCTAAAATGAAGATCCATAAACAATGCATATTTGTTTCTATTGGTTAACGATAGTGACCGGTATAGAGTCAAATAAATAACCATCAAAATTTGGATCTTCACTGTCAGAAACAGTCATTAATGTTTGTTTAACATTTTCTAAGTGCTGCCACATAGCATGGCGTGCAGCCATTGCATCTTTCAACTGTAATGCCTGTAGAATTTTTTCATGATCATATAACCATTTTTTTCGATAACTATGATCGGTTATTCTACTTTGTAGTTGGTCCCACATTTTACTTGATGAACGTTTTGTCCATAGATCTTCTAATAACCGCTCAAGTATTGAGTTCTTTGTGGCTCGAGCTATTGCAATATGAAACATTTCATCAGCACTATAGTCATCAAGTACATCTTGTTCTAAAATTTGACGTTCTTGTTCTAATATAGCTCTTAACTCTACAATATCAGCTTTTACAATTTGTGAGGCAGCAAAAGCGGCAATATTACTTTCAATTAATTGTCTCGCTTGTAATAATTCAAAAGGACCAAAATCCTCTTCTTCTATTTCCCTGTCTTTTTCAGACAAGAACTCGCTTGGTAAACCAATTACATAAACACCAGAGCCTTTTTTTACTTCAACTAATTTTTCAAGCTCTAACATAATTAATGCTTCTCGAACTACCGTTCTGCTAACATCAAAGGTCTCAGCAATATCTCTTTCTGGTGGTAGACGGTCACCAATTTTAAAAGTTCCACTTTTTAATAACAATTTTAACTTATTACCAATTTCTTGATAGAGTCGTTTGCCTCTTGGCATAATCTATAATCCTCAGAATACTATTAAGTTTATTGAAGATAATTATACGCTAATTATTAAACTCCTCTAAGTTAATAATAAAAGAAATCCATTACATCTTTAAATTGGTTTACCAATATTGTCGGCCATTATAAAGATTTTAGCAAACATCCCTATAAAATAAACCAAAAAATGTGACGCGAATCACAAAAATTGAAAAATAAAGATGAAAATTTTGTCAACAAATGAAAATATGTCTAACCAATAAATATTGCAGTTAGTTAATTACGGTGTATAAAATGTTGAATTTATTAGAAATACCACAATCAATCAAAAATAAACCTTTATACAATAGGGAGAAAATGACCGCTCGTATTGTACATATAGGTTTTGGTGCATTTCACAGAGCACATCAGGCACTATTTACTGATCGTTTATTGAATAAAGGTAATAGTGATTGGGCTATCTGCGAGGTAAATATTGTTGGTGGTGAAGAGTTAATCAATGATATTAGAAAACAAGATCATCTATATACAGTGCTTGAAAAAGGCGCGACATCTAAACAAGCCTATATTATTGGAAGTGTAAAAGAATCATTATTAGCACCAACAGACGGTATTGAAACAATTTTAGAAAAAATGGCTGATCCTATTGTCGAAATTGTTTCATTAACGGTAACTGAAAAAGGTTACTGTATGTTGCCTGGTGGGACTGGTTTGGATTTGAATAATGAATTAATCAAAGCAGATTTAGCTTCTCCAAGTAAACCTATGTCAGCGCCAGGTGTTATTGTTGAAGCTTTATATAGAAGAATGCAAAGAGGATTGAAATCGTTTACGGCTTTATCATGTGACAACATGCCAGAAAATGGTTTAGTTTTGAGGAAAGCTATTTTAGATTTAGCGAATGCACGCGATCTTGAGCTGGCTAAATGGATTGAAAATAATACAACTTTCCCTTGTACGATGGTTGACCGTATTGTTCCTGCTGCAACATCTGAAACCTTAGAAGAAATTCAAGATGTTTTAGGTGGAATGTATGATCCGTGTGGTATTGCTTGTGAGCCATTTATTCAATGGGTTATTGAAGATAATTTTGTCACTTCACGACCTAATTGGAACGAAGCTGGTGCTGAATTTGTTGATAATGTAGTGCCATATGAAGAAATGAAACTTCGAATGCTAAATGGTAGCCATTCATTTTTAGCCTATTTAGGTTATTTAGCTGGTTATGAGCATATCAATGATTGTATGAATGACGAAAATTATAAAAAAGCGACTTTATCGTTAATGATGCAACAGCAAGCACCAACCTTAAATGTTCCTTCGCACGTTAATTTACAACAATATGCTGAAAAACTTATTGAAAGATTTAGTAACCCATCACTAAAACATAGAACATGGCAAATCGCTATGGATGGTACACAAAAACTACCGCAACGCATACTTGATTCTATCCGTTGGCATATTAAACATAATTCTGATTTTTCATTACTAGCTTTAGGGGTAGCTGGTTGGATGCGATATGTTGGTGGTATTGATGACCATAAACAAGTAATCGATATTCGAGATCCAATGGTTGATGAGTTGAAAAAACTTGTTGCTGAGAGTGATGAAGGGGTAGAAAGAGTTAACTCGTTATTAAGTTTAGAAGCTGTTTTTGGATCAGATTTACCCGCCAATTCATTATTCAGAGAAAAAATAACAGAACATTATCTTTCTTTAATGAAAAAAGGTGCTAAACAGACTATTAAGGATTTAGCTTTATAAATTGGAAAGAAAAACAATGAAAAAATTCTTAGATGATAACTTTTTGTTACAAACTGATGCGGCACAAAAGCTTTATTTTGATTACGCTGAAGATCAACCCATATACGATTATCATTGCCATTTACCACCAAAAGATATTGCTGAAAATAAAAATTTCCGTAATTTAGCTGAAATTTGGTTAGCAGGTGATCATTACAAATGGCGAGTGTTACGGACAGCTGGAATTGATGAAAAATATATCACAGGTGATGCATCTGACTATGAAAAATATCTTACTTGGGCAAAAGTTGTTCCTTTAACGCTTGGAAACCCGATTTACCATTGGACTCATCTGGAGTTAAAAAGACCATTTGGTATAAAAAATATTCTTCTTAACGAAAAAACAGCTGATAAAATTTGGTCTGAGGCTAATGATAAATTAGCGACTGCTGAATTCTCAACCAGAGGTATTTTGACACAAATGAATGTCAAAGCAGTAGGAACAACTGATGACCCTATTGATTCACTTGAATATCACAAACAAATCGCTTTAGATGCTTCATTTAATACTAAAGTAAGACCAAGTTGGCGACCAGACAGAGTTTTTAAAATAGAACTAACAGGCTTTGTTGATTATATTGTTGAATTAGGAAAAGTAACTGATATTGAAATTAATAGTTTTGAAAAATTACTTTGTGCGTTAACCAAACGATTAGATCATTTTGAACAACATGGTTGTGAAGCTGCAGATCATGGCATCGAAATTCTCCGTTATGCTGATATTCCTTCGGAAAAACAGCTTGATCAAATAATAGTAAAACGTCTTGCTAATCAGTCCCTTTCTGAACTGGAAATTGCACAATTTAGTACAGCAGTACTTGTTTGGTTAGGTAAGCAATATCATAAACGTAATTGGGTTATGCAATTACATTTAGGAGCTTTGCGTAATAATAATCAACGAATGTTTAAAATACTTGGTCCTGATGCTGGGTTTGACTCGATTGGCGATAGACCCATTGCTGAACCACTTTCTTCATTATTAGGTATTTTGGACTTAACTGATGAACTTCCTAAAACTATTTTGTATTGTCTAAACCCTCGTGATAATGAGGTCTTAGCGACTATGGCTGGTAACTTTCAAGGTTCAAATATTGCAGGAAAAATTCAATTTGGTTCGGGCTGGTGGTTCAATGACCAAAAAGATGGAATGGAACGTCAGATAATGCAACTTTCTCAAATGGGATTATTAAGTCAATTTGTCGGTATGTTAACTGATTCCCGTAGTTTTTTATCATTTACAAGACATGAATATTTTAGGCGAATTCTTTGTAATATGGTGGGGAATTGGATGGAAAATGGAGAAATTCCTGAAGATTTTGACTTAGTTGGCAACATGATTAGAAATATTTGTTTTAACAATGCAAATCATTATTTTTCTAAATAACACGAATTAACAATAAATAAGATGAAGGAAATAAAATGAGAACAATTCCAAAATTTCGGTGGTACATGATTTTACTTGTCTGTGCTATTACAATAATCAATTATCTTGATCGAACGGCATTAGGAGTTGCCGCGCCGACAATTTTAGAAACCACAGGTATTACTAAAGAGCAATATTCTTGGATTGTTAGCGCATTCCAGTTAGCGTATACAATAGGTCAACCTATCATGGGCTTTTTTATTGATACTATAGGTCTAAGACTTGGGTTTGCTATCTGTGCGGTAATTTGGGGATTAGCAACCATGGGTCATGCATTGACAGGTACATGGCAAGGTTTAGCTTTCATGCGCGGTGTAATGGGCTTTAGTGAAGCATCAGCTATCCCAGCAGGAATAAAAACTGCCTCTATATGGTTCCCTGCAAAAGAAAGAGGGATCGCATCAGGTGTGTTTAATATGGGGACATCTTTTGGTGCTATGTTAGCTCCCCCTCTAATCGCTTGGTGTATTTTATTCCAAGGTTGGGAATTTGCTTTCGTTGTTTCTGGTTCGTTAGCATTAATTGCTGCTCTTGCTTGGTTTATTTTTTATCGTGACCCTAAAGATTCAAAAATATTGTCTCCTGAAGAAAGAGAATATATTGAAGCAGGTCAAGAAAAATATTTAGACAATGATAAAGAAAAAGTATCTTTAAAAACGATCCTTACTCAGCGTAATTTCTGGGGTATTGGTATTGCACGTTTTCTTGCAGATCCAGCTTGGGGGACAATCAATTTTTGGGTGCCAATTTTCTTCGTTGAAACATTACACTTTAGTTTAAAAGAAATTGCTATGTTTGTTTGGCTACCGTTTTTGATGGCTGATCTAGGCTGTTTAGCAAGTGGTTTTGTTGCGAAGTTTTTTAATGACCGTGGAATATCATTAATCAATTCAAGATTGATCACCTTTACCATCGGCGCTGTGTTAATGATGACCATTGGTTTTGTTAGTATTGTTGAAAACCCATACTTAGCGGTATTTTTAATCAGCCTTGGTGGTTTTTCACATCAATTATTATCTACTGTAGCATCAACTTTAGGCGGCGATTTATTTAAGAAAAATCAGGTTGCTACAGCAGTTGGGATGGCCGGTGCTTGTGCTTGGACAGGTCAATTAATATTTAACCTTTTCATTGGTGCATTTGTAGGCATAATTGGTTTTGGTCCTTTCTTTATTGCATTAGCTTTCTTTGATGTAATCGGTGCAATTGTGCTTTGGACATTTATTCGCGAGAACCAAGTTAATCAAAGTACCACTAATTAATCATAACTAGATAACTAACAAATAATTAATAATAACTAACATAGGTAGGATCAAAATTTTTGATTCTACCTATTTTTTTGAAATTGAATAATTATTTTAATTAGCCTTATTATTTATTTCATTTTTAATAGTTCAAATAATGTGTAAATATTATTTTTTTACACGACTTTTTTGAATAGATCAGGTAAATTATTGAGTATTGAGTTATTTATATTAAAAATAGATTTGTTTTAATTTTAGCAAGAACTAAGGATGAGCCTAATTCATGCGTGATAATGAGCCAAAAATGTTGACCAGCCTTTTGTCACAAGGGGCTTTATTATCCCAAATAAAAGAAAGGACATTAGCACTGAGTCAATTAACGAAGGTTATTGATGAATTGCTTCCAGCACCGTTGAATCAGCAATATAGAGTCGCAAATTATCGTCAAGGTATTCTTATTCTTGAAGTTAGTTCAGCTAACTGGTTAACAAGAATAAAATACGAACAAAGTAATTTGATTTCAGGTATACGTCAAAAAATCTTACCTTCGTTATCCTCTATTCAATATAAGATTAATCCCACTATTGCGACAAATAACTCACAATTAGTTAATTTTTCAAATAAGAATGCTAAAATTAATAATGTGATTACGATTCAAACAGCAATATATTTAAATGCTTTGGCTGAGCAAGCACCTGAAAAACTAAAAAAACAATTGATAAAACTTGCTAACCATGCAAAATAAGCTAAACAATATTTAGAAATAATAAATGAGAAGATACAGGAGTGAAATATGGATAAAAGTATGATGACCTATATTATCATCGGCCTAATAATTGGTTTTATTGTGGGTATAATTTTCACCAATTTTGTTTCTCAAAAAGGACGTAAATATGCCAAAGTTAAACGCGAATTGGAACAAGCCCAAGAAGAATTAGCATCTCAAAAACAGATGATGGTTAAACATTTTTCTCATAGTGCTGAAATATTGGATAATATGGCCAAAGATTTTCGTCGCTTATATCAACATATTGCTGAAACTTCTGGGCAATTTGTAACTTCTGATGATATGCCTATGATTGATTTAGAAGCTGTCAATAATGATATCAGTGTCAAAAATGAATTAACACTTGAAAAGCAGCCTAAAGACTATTCAGATAATCCTTCAGGATTATTCAAAAATGATGAAGTGAAATCTTAATTAATTTTCAACATTTCTTAGTTTTATTAGGCTATTTATGTTTTAAATATCAAATTTCTTAAATAAGAGAGTTTTATGATGAGTCATTCTTTACGAAAACCAAAAAAATTATTAAGTATAATTGCATTAAGTTTAGGTTTAAGTTTAGCTACATTATCTAATGCCAATGCGGCATTCCCATTTTTACCAACGGATAATAACCAACAACAACCATCGTTGGCACCAATGTTGGAAACCGTTTTACCTTCGGTAGTAAGTATTAAAGTTGAAGGTACTGCTCAAATGCAAAATAATATGCCGGAAGAATTTAGACGATTTTTCGGCTATCCGGATAGTCAATCTAGGCCTTTTTCGGGATTAGGTTCTGGTGTCATTATTGATGCTGAAAAAGGTTATATTGTTACCAATAATCATGTAATTGATAGTGCCGATAAAATTACGGTAGTAATAAATGACGGTCATGAATATCAAGCAAAACTAATTGGTAAAGATCCACAAAGTGATATTGCTTTATTAAAAGTGGATAATGCAAAAAAATTAACCTCAATCAAACTTGCTGACTCAGATAAAACGCGAGTTGGTGATTACGTTGTTGCGATTGGTAATCCATTCGGTATCGGTCAAACTGTTACTTCAGGTATCATTTCTGCGTTAGCTCGTAGTGGGTTAAGTATGGATGGCTTTGAAAATTTCATTCAAACTGACGCGTCAATTAACCAAGGTAACTCCGGTGGTGCTTTAGTTAACTTAAATGGTGAACTAGTTGGGATAAACACTGCTATTATTGCGCCAAGTGGGGGTAATGTAGGAATTGGTTTCGCTATACCTAGTAATATGGTTAGAAGTTTGACGTCTCAACTTATTGAGTATGGTGAAGTTAAACGAGGTGTTTTAGGTATAAAAGGTAATGAATTAACATCAGATATTGCTAAAGCTTTTGACCTTGAAGTACAAAAAGGTGCTTTTGTTAGTGAAGTTATAGATGATTCTGCTGCAAAAGAGGCAGGAATTAAATCTGGTGATGTCATCATTTCTATGGACGGTAAACCGGTTGATAGTTTTGCAGAGTTACGCGCAAAAATCGCGACAACTGGAGCTGGTCGTACAGTTAAATTAGGTTTGATTCGAGATGGCAAAGAGATTTCTGTTGAGGTTAAATTGAAAAACGGTGATGCATCCAGTACCGAAGCAAAATCTTTACATCCAGCACTTGAAGGTGCAACACTTGTTAATGGTGATATAAAAGGACAAAAAGGTGTATTAATTGAGAGTATTGTTAAAAACTCTCCTGCTTCACGTTTAAGTTTACAAGAAGGTGATCTTATCACTGGGGTCAATAAGTCTAGAGTTAATAGTATTTCTGAACTACGTAAAGTGATTGATAGCAATCCTTCTGCAATCGCTTTAAATATTGTCCGAGGAGATAGCCGTCTATATCTTATCTTACGCTAAGTAATTATATAGCTAAAAATCGTCGATGCTTTGCATCGACGAAAACTTCATTTTAACCATCAGTTAGATATGATAGAATCTTATCAACTATTCTCATCTATATAATAATTATGCTTAAAAAGTTTCTTTGGCCAATATTAATTGGTGGTGTGTTAGCGATAGTATTACTCATTATTTTCCCTTCTTTAAGAAATGGAACACAATCAGATTTTTCCAGATCTATTTTTAATGAAGAACCTATGAGTTATTCTGACGCGGTTAAGATTGCTGCTCCAGCAGTAGTAAATATCTACAGTCGATCGATTAATTCTGTTCCAAAACAATCACAAGATGGCCCAATTACACCGCTAGGTTCTGGTGTAATTATGAGTGAGTATGGCTATATCATTACCAATTATCATGTTGTTGATGGAGCTGAACAAATTATTGTTGCCTTGCAAGATGGTCGAATTTTTGAAGCATTACCTGTAGGTTCCGATAAGTTGGTTGATATTGCAGTGCTTAAAATAGAGGCAACTAATATCCCGGTCATACCTATTAATTCTAAACGAGACCCAAAAATTGGTGATGTTGTTTTAGCTATTGGTAATCCATACAACATCGGTCAAACGATTACCCAAGGTATTATTAGTGCGACAGGGCGTGACGGATTAAGCCCATATCGTCGACAAAACTTTATTCAAACTGATGCATCGATTAATCATGGTAATTCAGGTGGAGCTTTAGTAAATACTAAAGGTGAGTTGGTAGGCATTAATACATTGACATTTGCTAAAAATCTCGGTAATGATGTTCCTGAAGGAATTGGTTTTGCCATCCCAACAGCATTAGCCGTTAAAATAATGGATAAATTAATTCAAGATGGGAAAGTGATTCGAGGCTATATTGGCATTGATGGGTTAGAATTCGCCCCAACGCAAAATCCTAGTGATTTACCGAAGGTATTAGGTATATTAGTTACCAATGCTGAAGGACCTTCATTACAGGCTGGCGTTGAAGCAAATGATATATTAATTATGGTTGATAATAAACCAGTAAAATCCATAGTAGAAACTATGGATCAAATTGCAGAGTTGAAACCAGGAACAATCGTCCCCATATTAGTTTTACGAAATGGAGAAAAGATTGAACTTCAAGTAACTATCGGGCAATTACCGGTTTAGATTGGTCGATTATTACTTGATTATCTTTCATATAGGACGTATAATTCGCACCCTTATCATGTTATTTAACACTCGTATGGTGTATAGATTTTGCGATTAAGCCGTTTATATAGCGATACGAACAAACTTTAGAGGTTTATTATGAAAGAAGGTATCCATCCAGAATACACTGCAATTACAGCAACTTGTTCTTGTGGTAACACAATTAAAACTCATTCAACTATTGGTCATGATATTCATCTTGACGTATGTGGTGAATGTCACCCGTTTTATACTGGTAAACAACGTGATGTTGCAACTGGCGGACGTGTTGATAAATTCAAACAACGTTTTGCAATGGTTGGTGGTAAAAAATAGTTTTACTAAACTAACGTTGTCAAAAAGGCGCTTTAAGCGCCTTTTTTGTATCTACTATTTTATTTTAATTCAATCATTCGTCGATTAAATCCGGATCGATGCCTAAATCTCTCATCATTTTTTGTGCTTGTTGTGGAATTCCATCATCACGATCTTTCTGAAGATCTTCATCACAAGGGAGTGGTTGACCAGTATAAGCGTGTAAAAAGGCTTCACATAATAATTCACTATTCGTTGCATGACGTAAGTTATTGACTTGTCGCCTTGTTCGCTCATCAGTTAATATTTTAAGTACTTTCAACGGAATTGAGACTGTAATTTTTTTTACTTGTTCACTTTTTTTACCATGTTCAGCATAAGGGCTGATATAATCGCCGTTCCATTCCATCATATTTTTCACCAAATCACATCACAAATAATGTGGGTAATTTTAGCGTTTTTTTTATTTAGCTGCAATCTATACACCAAGATAGTTAGACGTCTAGACATGTTGACGTCTTTTTTTATTGTGCTATTCTTATACAATTATTAGATATATAAAATGCTTGGTAGGAAGGTTGTTATGGCTAGTGATTCTAAAAATCTAAGACAAGGTGCTAATTTTAGCCAAGGCACGATAGCTGTTCGTGGTGGAATTAATACAGATGATCAATTTGGTAGCGTAGTTCCTGTTATTACGCCTTCAACATGTTATCGTTATGAAGAGTTTGCAACACCGAGGAAGTTTGATTATGGTCGCAAATCCAATCCAAGTAGACGATTAGTCGAAGAAACCGTTGCTAAATTAGAAGGTGGGGCGGATGCTATTTTAACTAATTGCGGTATGTCAGCAATACATCTAATTAGCGTTGCCTTACTTAGTCCAAATGATGTTGTTGTTGCGCCTCATGACTGTTATGGCGGTAGTTATCGATTATTTAATAGTTTGAGTCAAAAAGGCTATTTTAAAACAAAATTTGTTGACCAATCAGATTCTGTTGCTTTGAAAGAAGCACTTAGCTTAAAACCTAAATTAGTCTTAATTGAATCACCAAGTAACCCTTTGTTACGAGTTGTCGATATAGAAGCGATCACTCGACAAGCTCATGCGGTTGGTGCTTTGGTTTTAGTCGATAACACCTTTATGACGCCAATTTTACAAAAACCATTAGAGCTTGGTGCTGATATTGTTAGCCATTCTTGTACTAAGTTTTTAAATGGCCATTCAGATTTACTCGCTGGAATATTGGTGTTTAAAGATCAACAATTAGCAACGGATGTACTATGGTGGGCCAATAATATCGGAACATCTACCTCGTCATTTGATAGTTATTTGTTATTACGTGGTTTAAGAACGCTAGCAGCAAGAGTTAAATTACAGCAAGAAAATGCGCAAAAAGTGGTAGAATTTTTAGCAAATCACCCTAAAATTGCAAAAGTTTTTCATCCATCATTACCTTCAAATCTTGGACATGATATTGCGAAAAGACAACAAAAAGGTTTTGGTTCACTGCTAAGTTTTGAATTAGTAGGTGATGCTAATGTTATGCCGAAATTTTTAAATGCACTCAATATATTTACATTAGCCCAATCACTTGGTGGCGTGGAAAGTTTAATCTGTCATCCTGCAACTATGACTCATTCAGGAATTAGTGCTGAAGCACGTAAAACCGCAGGTATATCCGATCAATTATTACGTATTTCGGTTGGTCTTGAAGATATCAGTGATCTTCTTAATGATTTAGAACAAGCACTAGCTCAAATCTAAATTTTATCTGCTAATCAATAGGATTGAGAAATAATTGATTTTATCAATCCTATTTTCCTTTACTTTCATAATAATGCACTATTTTACTTTTTGACTAACTAAAGTGGTTAAATTAGTGTTTATATTTGCCTCAAAAACCCCGTTCCTCAACTCAAAAATTCAATATCACTCCATATCTATAAATCATCTAATTTACATTAAAACTTAATTATTATCAGGCTAATACAGTGATGTAGTTCATATTTGAAGTTATGACAAGAGATTAGGCAAACAATCATTTCCAGTATAGCTGTTTGTTTCAACAACTATCATGATGGGCTTTTTTAAAGCCCATCCCTGTTTTTAATCTTTAATACCATTATCTTTGATGACTTGCTGATACCAATAAAAACTATCTTTTTTAATTCGATTAAGTGTTTTTAAGTCATGATCATCTCGATCAACATAAACAAAGCCATAACGTTTTTTGAAACCTTGATGAGAACTTAGTAAATCAATTACTGACCATGGACAATATCCAAATAGTTTAACCCCATCTTCAATTGCATCATGACAAGCTAATATGTGCGATTTGATATAATCAATTCGATAATCATCATGTACTTTATTGTCAGCAGTTAATGTATCTGGAGTACCTAATCCATTTTCAGTAATAATTAATGGTAAACGATATTGGCGATAATATTCATTTAATACTAGTCTCAACCCCATCGGGTCAATTTGTGCGCCATAAGTAGAAGCGGTTAAATTTGGGTTTTTCTCGATCTTGAAATAGCCATATAGATCGAAATCAATATCTTTTTCTTTAGTGCCAAATGGATGAGCATCATCTTCCGGTAAATAGCTTGCGACTAATGTTCGGTAGTAATTTACGGCAATAAAATCCGGTTTAGCTTGTTTTAATATTTCGGCATCTTCTGGTTGTGTGATAGGGTAGATACCACAACGTTGCAAATAATGTTTATAGTATCCCGGATAATCACCAAAACAGTACATATCTAGGGCATAATTAGTTTTAAAATTATCATTCATTTTAGCTGCCCAAACATCCATTGGTTTATTACTTGCAGGATAGGTCATGGTGGATGATACCGCTGGTCCTACTTTGCTTCCAGCAATTAGTTCATGACAATCATTTGTTGCCATCGCATGAGCAACAAACATGTGATAATCCATTTGAGCTCTCACTTTTTCTGTGTCGGCTGGTGCGACTTTGTACATGTTCATTCGTTCATTAACACGAATCATCAAATTTTGTTCATTATTGATTTGCCAGTTTTTTACCCGATCACCAAATGCTTTATAGCAGACCTGAGCATAGCGTCTAAACGCATCGACACAACGGCGGCCTTGCCAACCATTATATTTATCAACTAAGGCAAATGGTAAATCAAAGTGATAAAGGGTAATAAATGGAATGATATCATTTTTGATTAATTCGTTAATTACTCGATTATAAAAATCAATCCCAGCTTGATTTATTTCACCGTCCCCATCAGGAATAATACGTGCCCATGATATTGAAAAACGATAAGTCTTTAATCCCAATTCTTTAAACAAAGCAATATCACTCTCTACATGATGATAGAAATCACTGGCAACTTTGCTATCGGCTTGCACTGCAGAGCGTTGAAATGAGTTATAATCAGCAACGGTCATCCCTTTTCCATCAGCATCCCATCCACCTTCAATTTGAAAAGCAGAAGATGATGCTCCCCACCAAAAATCCTTAGCAAAAGCTTTCATATATTAACCTCTAAACTTGAATAAATAATAAATTGTCTTTTTTACTGACGTGACCTTTTTGACAATATTCTATATTTTTATATTGATCTGAATTAGCAACAATAATCGAAGTCGTTAAATCGAATTCTTTTATTTTATCAATATCAAATGAAACTATTTTGGTTCCTTTTGTAATGTGTTGACCTGCTTGTACATAGGATTGAAAATATTTACCTTGTAATTTAACGGTATCAATTCCAATGTGAATCAACAGTTCAATACCATTATCTAATGTTAGACCAATAGCATGTAAAGTAGGGTAGAGTACTGATACTGTACAATCCGCTGGTGCAACTATTTCTCCTACCTTAGGATAAACCGCGATCCCTTTGCCCATCGCTCCTGAAGCAAATACTTCATCTTTGACTTGATTTAAGGCAATGACCTCACCCTCAACAGGCGATAGAATAGTTGTATCAGTGGTTAATGGAGTTTGAATTGTTTTTGATTCTTTTTCGTTTGGTATGTCATTAAATCCAACAATCATTGTCATAATGCATGAACCAAAAAATGCAAAGCCTATACCAATTAAATAGCATAAGAACGCTTTTGTACCTGCTTCCGCATAAACAGGTATTGTTAATACCCCTTGGTTGGCAAAGGCTGTACCATAAGATCCTCCCCAACCCATTAATCCTCCAGCAAGTGCACCACACACAACCGCACAAATCATTGGTTTTTTCAATCTTAAGTTAGCGCCATAAATCGCGGGTTCGGTAATGCCGAACAAGGCTGTGATTGTTGCCGATGCGGCAACGGTTTTTAAATTTTTATTTTTGGTTTTGAAAAATACACCTAATGCGGCTCCAGCTTGTGAAAAGTTCGCCGCTCCAGCGAAAGCAAGTAAGTTTTGGCGTCCAGTTTGAGCTACGTCATTAATGCCGATTGGTACAATAGCACGATGTGCGCCAAAGATGACTAAAATACACCATACACCACCAATAAATGCTCCTAATAATATAGGGCTAACGCCCATAATGTAGTAATAGATCCAGTTTATAAATTCGCCAATATAGATGCCAATAGGACCGAAAATAAGTAAAGTAGCTGGTATCATGATAAGTAATGAAAAAGTTGGCACCATGATAATTTTTAATACTTCAGGGATAATATATTCCAAAAATCTTTGTACATAACTTAAAATAAATACCGCTAATATAATTGGGATAACGCTAGACGTGTAACTTGCTTTGGTTAATTCAATGGTAAACAGAGTGACTTCAGTTTTACTAGCCATTAAATTGACAATTGATGGATAACATAATGTTGCACCAATTATCATCGATATAAATTCATGTGCTTTAAATACTTTAGCAGCGGTATAGCCAAGTATTATTGGCATGAAGTAGAAAACTGCATCTGATGCAGCATGTAAAATCGTGTAGGTGTTATAAGTTTTGATATCAGTTTGATAGTAATAATTACCTATCATAACCGCTATAGCTAAAATTCCCTTTAACATACCTGATGCTGCAATAGCTGGGATGATTGGTGTAAAAATAGCTGCAAAAGCATTAAGTATTTTTACCCCTAATGAAACTTTAGGTTCCGTTTGATTACTTTGTTCTAACTCGCCAATTAGAGGGAGGAGTTGCTCATAAATTTTGGTGACTTTATTGCCTAATACTACTTGGTATTGTCCACTACTTTCAACAACGGAAATCACACCTTCTGTCTGTAATAATTTTTCGCGATTAGCTTTTTTACTGTCATTTAATTGAAACCGTAAGCGAGTAAAGCAGTGTGTTAAGTTGATAATATTCTCTTTACCGCCTACTAATTCAAGTATTTGCTGTGCAATTTTTTGATAGTCCATTATTTTCTCCATTACTTAAAGAATGGTTATTCATTGATAAAAAAGCTTAATACACTAAAAATTATCATTATTATATAAATCATAAAGTTAAGATGTTTTTATTATGAATTTAGTAAGTTCAATTTTTATCACTTTTTAATTCACTTCAAGCTAGCATAGTTTAAAAAATTAGACAAGTTTGTCATAATTATTGCTAAATAATTTATTTAGATATATTTTTAGAGCAAAAAATTATCAGTATTAAAATTGTGGATAAATGAAGTCAGCCAAGAAGAAGTCTTATTTATTGTTGTGTATTGTGTTTTTTTTCTGGTATGCGCAATATATCTATATTCCTTATCAAACCCCTTATCTTGCGGCGATGAATATATCGACTACTATGATCGGAATGGTGGTTAGTGCTTATGGATTTTCGCAATTATTCTTAAGATTGCCGGTTGGTTTATTAGCCAATGTAAAAGAGAAACATAAAATTTTTATTGTATTAGGCACCTTTTTTGCTGGAATTGCATCAGTGATTCGTATTATTGAACCGAATGGAACTGGTTTTCTCGTTGGTAATATAATTTCAGGTTTCGCCAGTGCAATGTGGATCTCTTTTATGGTGCTTTTTTTAGGTTTTTATCCCAAATCTAAAAAAGGGTATGCAACTAGTTTAATTATAATGGTTAATAATCTAGGTGTGTTTTTAGCCTTTTTAACAAGTACATTATTGTATGATTATATTCATATGGTAGGAATTTGTGTGCTTAGTTGCTTTAGCGGGTTATTGGCTTTTATTTTAGCAATAAAGCTAAAATATCCGGAAAAGATCCATCATGATTTTAACTATCATCTTTTGTTTAGCGCATTATGTAATCGAAAATTATTGTTTTTCTCATTTCTTGCTCTAATTCAGCAAGGGATTCAAATGTCTACCACAATGTCTTTTACTAATCAGATATTGAGTGATTTAGGTGGAAGTGCTTCTTCAATTGGCATTTCTTCAATTGTCTATATGTTATCTTCAGTTCTATTTGCTAAATTGGGGGCGACTAAGTGGATTAATCTGATGAGAATTTCAAGCTGGGTAATTTTATCTTTTCTATTACTAGCACTTTATTGTATTTTAGTACCTCAGGTCTCTTCTGTTTATAATATTCTTCTATTGCAAATTATCCCTGGTATAGGGACGGGTATACTATTTTCGTTTTTAAATTTTGAAGCGATGATAGATGTGCCATCATATGCTCGTTCTGCTGCCATGGGATTATTTCAAGCTATTTATGCACTAGGTATGACGCTATTTCCAATTATTGTTGGAATAATTAGTTTGAAATGGTCGATGATAATCGCCTATTTTGCCTTAGCCGGTATAGCAATAATAGGCGCAATTTTATCAATGATTTACTGGTTAAAATTTAGAAAGCAGACCACTTAAAATTTTATATAGTGACACACTATCTTATTAGTTAAATGGTTTACTATTGAAATTTAGCCTAATAATCATTAGGTGATGCTTGTGCAAGTACTTCGCGATTACCATTATGGCTTGGCGCACTTATAATCCCTTCAACTTCCATTTGTTCTACTATTCGAGCAGCGCGATTGTAACCAATTCTAAATTTGCGTTGGACGCTTGATATTGATGCTCGACGGGTTTCAACCACAAATGCTACTACTTGATCGAAAAGTGGATCGAGTTCTTCGTCGGTCATATCGAAGCTATTACCTTCATTATCATCAGTTGAAACTGTTACATTCTCGATATATTTAGGTGTGCCACGCGCTTTCCAATCTTGTACAACTGCATGAACTTCTTCATCACGTACAAATGCGCCATGAACACGAATAGGAATTGAGCTATTTGGTGCTAAATAGAGCATGTCACCCATACCTAGAAGTGATTCTGCCCCCATTTGATCTAGGATTGTACGTGAATCAATCTTGCTTGAAACAGTAAATGCTATTCGAGTTGGTATGTTGGCTTTAATTAAACCAGTAATTACATCAACTGATGGGCGTTGGGTTGCAAGCACTAAGTGGATGCCAGCCGCTCGAGCTTTTTGTGCAAGTCGTGCAATGAGCTCTTCGACTTTTTTTCCAACGGCCATAATTAAGTCGGCGAATTCATCCACCATAACCACAATATATGGAAGTTTTTCAAGCGTTGGCATTTCAAGATCCATACTATCAGTGGGTTTCCAAAGAGGATCTGGAATTGGTCGTCCCATTTCTTCGGCAAGTTTGATTTTTTCGTTAAAACCAGCAATGTTACGAACGCCCAATGCTGACATCAATCGATAGCGACGCTCCATTTCATTAACACACCAGTTAAGAGCATTAGCCGCATCTTTCATATCAGTTACTACTTGAGTCAATAGATGAGGAATCCCTTCATAGATAGATAGTTCTAACATTTTAGGATCAATCATTATAAACCTAACATCTTCAGGTTGTGATTTGTATAAAATGCTTAATATCATGGCATTAACACCTACTGATTTACCTGAACCGGTCGTTCCTGCAACCAATAAATGTGGCATTTTAGCTAAATCTGCAACCACTGATTGTCCTGCGATATCTTTTCCTAATACAATTGTTAAAGGAGATTGTGCATTTTTAAATTGTGGACTATCTAATACTTCTCTGAAATAAACAGTTTGTCGATTTTTATTTGGTAATTCAATTCCGACATACGGTTTACCTGGAATAACCTCGACCACCCGTACTGAAGGCATTGATAATGAGCGAGCTAAATCTCGGTCAAGTGTCGAAATTCTTGCTGCCTTAATGCCTGGTGCAAGTTCAATTTCGAAGCGAGTAATAACGGGGCCAGGTAAATAATCGACAACTCTAGCTTTTACTCGATAATCAGAGAGGCTTTTTTCGATTTGCTCTGACATTGCATTTAATGCCGCGTGATCAACTTCAATTCGAGTTGTTGGTGGTGGCGTTAATAAATTTAACGAAGGTAACGGTGTTGTTGGTTTAGGTAAAGGCTTATCATTGCGTTTTAGCAAAGGATGAATAAGGCTTTCTTCCTCATCCTCATCCTCGTCCGTAACTTCTTTTATTTCATTTTTAGTTTGTTGTTCATTTGATTCGTTTACTACCTCATTTTGATATATGTCATCAATGAGAGGGTTTTCTTCTTTAAGAAGTGATATATCAACATCTTCGGGTATCTCAAATTCGGCTGGAATATCATTAGTATTATGATATTCAGGTGTAATACTTGGTGATGTTTCCGCTAAAGGTTCGATTACAATTGGATCAACTGAATCTTGAGATGCAATATGATTTAGATTAATTTTTGGCTCATTATGCTCCATAGTGAATAAAGGTTTACTTGGTGCATCGGCAATAGCGTATTTATCTTCTTCAAAAGGTTCTAAGGCCTCACGACTATTAATTTCTCCATCAGATTCTGTTGAACTCATATCACTCGTGGTGCTTTCATTCATATTTTTCAAAATAGTTTCCATTCGCGCTAAAATCGCGTCAGGATCCATTTCTTTTTTAGATATATCTTTAGTCGGTTGGTTAGTTTCGTTAGGAGATGTATTTGCCTCAATAGATTGCAATAATTGAGCAGCTGTTTTTATAAATACTTCATCATCTTTTAATGAAATAGGTTTAGTTGTACTAATATCTGATTCTGTCGCCAATTTGGTTGAGTCAATATTATCACTACTATCAACATCAATAGGTAGATCAAATTGAGGCTGTTTTTCTGTTGTTAATTTGTCTTCTTGCTTCGAATCAGCTGGTTGTGAAACTTTATCCGGAGTAAATAACCATTTTATTGGTGACAGGATGAACATAACTAAAGCACCAATTTTTTCAAACAGATAAAGCCAAGAGAAACCAGTTAAAAGCGTAATACATGCTAGTGTTGTTGCAAGCAAAGCTAGAGAGGTAGCTAAGCTACTCATAACAGGTAGAAGGCTTTCAATTACTATCGAACCTAAATAACCACCTGCTTGGAATTGTTCTGGATCGCGAATATTAAGAGCAAAAAAACCACAACAACTAAGTACAAAAGCTAAAATGCCGATAATTCGGAAAGAAACACTAAAATAGTTAATAGGATCACTGGCATGGCGGTAAAAGTAACCCATTAATTGTAAACAAAAAAAGATAATAATAACCGGTAAACTATAGGCGATTAATCCAAAAAACTGAAATAAGATATCAGAAATATATGCACCAATATAACCGCCTAAGTTGCTAATAGGATAGTGCCAAGCTGTACGTGACCAGCCAGGATCTGATGGGTTGTAAGTAAACAGTGATAAAAATAAGTAAACAGACAGGCCTATTAATGATAATAGAATTAATTGTGCAACAATCTGTCTTCTTGTAATTTTAGATTTTTTCAAACACGTACCTAAAAACTATCTTAATTAAAAATTTTGAGTATTTTATCATAAATTGAACCTACTCATAGCGTGAAAGGTGTATAAAAACTAATTTATTAGCAACTATTAATTCGATAGCGTTAAGGTTTGATTAAATCTTTTTGCATTCAACACGTAATGTTGAGCATTTTTAATATTTGCTTGAATTTCTTCATCTGTGAGTTTACGAATAATTTTAGCTGGAGATCCCATAATCATACAACCTTCCTCATAAGGTAGACTATGTGTAACTAGTGAGTTTGCACCTACTAGGCAGTTTTTGGCAATTCTAGCATTGTTTAAAATAGTACTTCCCATACCAATTAAACTATTATCCTCAATATTACAACTATGCAAAATAACATTATGGCCAACGGTGACATTCTCACCAACAATACAGGGAAAGTCAGTTTCTGTATGAATAGTACTGTTATCTTGAACATTACTATTTTTACCAATATGAATAGTTGCGATATCACCTCGCAAAACTGCGTTAAACCATATAGATACGCCTTCTTCTAAAATAACATCACCAATGATGTCTGCTGATTTAGCAATAAAACACTTAGAATTAATTTGTGGTTTTAGATTTTCTAATTGATAAATCATGGTTAATTCCTTTTTATATTTTTGACACTCAAAAACAATCCAGCCGCAAAAAAGTTACAGATAACCATTGAGCCAACCATTAGCCATTCTGTTAAATTATTCGTAACAGTTGCTGTATTATGAGTTGAAACGAGTGTTGAAAGTAAGACTCCGATAGCGCCAGCGACGGCAAAGCGGATGGTGCCTGCAAGCGAGGAGGCTGTGCCTGCTATATGAGAATAATAATCGAGTATTACAGCCATGCAATTACCACCTATGGTTGAAATACAACCGATATAACCAGCAATACATGCCACTAAAAAGACAAAACCTAAGTCAAATATACTCACTGTAGCCATACCTATGGCTGTAATAAATTGGAGGAGTAAGCCTAACTGAATCATCTTAATAGAACCAACCCGTTTTACAATACGGCTATTGAGTGTATTCATTGAAACCATGACCATAACATTAATAGCAAAGTAATAGCCGAAATTGGTTGATGCAACACCATGTAAGTTCATATAGACAAATGGTCCTAAACTTAGAAATGAAAATAATCCGGCTCCGGAAAATGCACCAATCATCATGTAAGTAAACACTTGTCTGTGTCTAAATAGGGCAATGAAGTTGCTTAAAATTCGAATTATACTGAATTTATCACGTTTGGATTTGGCTAATGTCTCAGGGATATTGATTGTTACTAATGCAAAACAAATAATCGCCATTAAGCAAAGTGCATAGAAGTTAGCTTGCCAATCAAACCAATAAAGAATAAAACCACCAATAATCGGTGCGAGTAATGGGGCAACATTCGATATCAATGTTACAAAAGACATCATTTTAGAAAAATCATCACGATCGCGATAGATATCTTTCATTAGTGCATTAATAACAATAGTGGTTGCTGATGCTGCTATTCCATGAAAAAATCGGGCTGTGATTAACTGATTTATATTAGCAGCAAGACCACAACATAATGCTGCAATTATGAAAATAATTAGTCCAGCAGTTAAAACTTTTCTTCGTCCGTAACTATCGGTGAGTGGACCAAACAAAAGCTGACCTAATGAAAATCCTAATAAATAGAAACTGATTGTCAACTGCACAGTTGAATCGGCGACATTAAATTTGTTCGCAATAGTTGGCATACTTGGTAAATACATATCAATAGATAATGGCATTAACATTGAAATGAAACCAAGAATAAAGATAAGTGCTTGTTTAGAAACTTTAATTTCTACTTGTGGTTCTTGTGTTTGCACGTTGTCATTCCTTTGGATACAAAGTTACTAAGTTTTAACAATAAAACCTAGTAAAAGAAAACATTAGTTAAGAATCAAACGGCTAATTAAACGAATTGATCTCATCTTGAGTAAGAGGGCGGTATTCGCCCTCAGGTATATCAAGAATAATATTGCCAATCTGTTTACGATGCAACTGGGTGACATGGTTATTTACAGCTGCAAACATTCGTTTCACTTGGTGATATCGGCCTTCACTTATTGTAAGTTCTGCATGGTAATCATCAAGGATAACTAATTTAGCTGGTTGAGTAAGTGTTTTTTCACTTTTTAGCTGAATACCTTGTTTAAATATCTCAATAAGATCATTATTAAGAGGTTGCTCAACGGTTACTTGATAAACTTTTTCACAATGATGTTTAGGAGAAGTAATGCGATGTGACCACTTACCATCATCGGTTAATAAAACTAGCCCAGTGGTGTCTAAATCCAGTCGACCTGCTGAATGCAGCTTTTCAGACATAGGTTCATCAATAAAATAGAGGATAGTTGGGTGATCAGGATCATCAGTAGAACAAACATAACCTTGTGGTTTATTGAGCATGAAGTAACGATTTTCGGTAATAGGTATAATTTCGAAACCATCATATTCTACAATTTGATCATCTGAGATATGGTAAGCACCTGATTTTACAACAGCTCCATTAACAGTTACCTTTTGGGCTTTCAGTTCTTTATTGACTATTGTTCGGCTTACCCCTAGATGGTGAGCTAGAAATTTATCCAGTCGCATTTTCAAATACTATTCCTATAAACATGGTGTGTAAATATCAAAACGATGATTTTTAGTTTTAATTTCCGCCGTTGGTTTTTGATTGGCTAAAAATGGTGCATAATCAGGTCGTTTAACCACAACGCGTTTTTTAGCTAATCGTCTTGCGGGTTCAAGTAGGCTTTCTGCATCGAGATCGTTACCAACTAATTGTTGAAAAATGCGCATCTCTTTTTTCACTAATGCACTTTTTTGTCGATGCGGAAACATCGGATCAAGATAAACAACGTCAGGTTTTTCTTGATGTGAATTGAGCCCAAGTAAACTTGAATTATAAATTAAATGTAACAGTTTTTGTAATTGCTGACCAATGATTGGATCTTGATAAGCACGATTAAGCCCATCTTCTAACAAGGCAGCAACTACAGGATGTCGCTCAAACATAGTAACATGGCAACCAATGGAAGCTAATACGAATGCATCTCGTCCTAATCCAGCTGTTGCATCAATAATAGTGGGTAAATAATTACCTTTAACGCCAACAGCTTTAGCTATCGCTTCACCACGACCACCACCAAATTGACGACGATGAGCCATCGCACCAGACACAAAATTAACCGCGATTGCGCCTAATTTAGGTTCATCAGTTTTTTGTAACTCAAGTTGATTGTTTTGATTAACGAGAGTAAATGGAAGATCAGGATGCTCGAATAGCCACTGCTCAGCTAAGTTTTTGAGCTGAGCAGTGTTAACTTTAGTGGATACCATAGTGACGAAGTAATGCCTCAAGTTGCGGTTCACGACCACGGAAATTTTTGAATAATGTCATTGGTTCATCACTGCCACCTTGAGATAATATATTATCCAGGAAAGCATTACCTGTATTTGCATTGAAGATACCTTCTTCTTCAAAGCGAGAAAACGCATCAGCAGATAAAACTTCAGCCCATAGATAACTGTAATAACCCGCGGCATAACCTCCTGCAAAAATATGACTAAATGCATGAGGGAATCGTCCCCAATCTACGGTTGGTACTACTGCAACTTGTTCTCTGACTTGTTTTAAAGTTTCTAAAATATCAGGTGTTTTTTCGCTATGTAATTTAAAATCAAATAAACCAAATTCTAACTGACGCAGAATAAATAATGCAGCTTGGAAGTTTTTGCTATCAAGCATTTTTTCTAGCATTTCTTGAGGTAATGGTTCGCCAGTTTGATAATGACCTGAAATAAATTCTAAAGCTTCAGGCTGCCAGCACCAATTTTCTAAGAATTGACTCGGTAATTCAACGGCATCCCATGGAACACCATTAATACCAGCCACTGATGACACATCAATTTCAGTTAACATATGATGTAGTCCATGACCAAATTCATGGAATAATGTGGTTACCTCATTATGAGTAAATAATGCTGGTTTATCACCGATTGGTCGATTGAAATTACAAGTTAAATAGGCAACAGGTTTTTGGATATGGCCATCAGCAAAACGCATTTTACCAATACAATCATCCATCCAAGCACCACCGCGTTTATGTTCACGAGCATATAAATCAAGATAAAAGCTACCTTTTAATTCACCATTGGCATTATATAAATCGTAAAATTTTACCTCAGGTGCCCAAACTTCAACATCATGACGCTGTTTTGCAGTAATGCCAAAAATACGACGAACGACTTCAAATAATCCACTAATAACTCGATCCTCTGGAAAATATGGACGAAGCTCTTCATCATTGATGGTATAAAGATGTTGCTTTTGTTTTTCGCTGTAATAAGCGATATCCCATGGTTTGATATCACTTGCACCAAAATATTCATAAGCATATCTTTTAAGTTCGGTTAATTCTTTTTCACCTTGTGGTTTAGCTTTGGTTGCTAAATCGGTTAAAAATGCGGTAACTTGCGTTACAGTTTCAGCCATTTTAGTTGCTAATGACTTATCGGCATATGTGTCAAAACCAAGTAACTGAGCAAGTTCAGCTCGAAGCGATATAATTTGTTTAATGATTTCTGTATTATCCCACTTACCGGCATTAGGTCCTTGGTCAGACGCTCGAGTATTGTATGCTTGATAGAGTTCAAATCGTAAATCTCGATTATCGCAATAAGTCATTACCGGTAAATAACTTGGAATATCGAGCGTTAATAACCAACCATCTTGCTCTTTTGCCTTAGCTTGCTCTTTAGCTGCGGCTAAGGCACTTTCAGGCATTCCGGATAAATCTTCAATATTCGTGATTAATTTTGACCAGCCCATAGTGGCATCTAATACATTATTACTATATTGAGATGATAATTCTGAAAGTTTGGCAACAATTTCACCATAACGTTTTTGCTCATCATCCGCCAATCCAATACCCGATAATTCAAAATCCCGCAATGCATTGTTGATTACTTTTTTTTGTGCTTTGCTTAAATTTTCGAAGTGTTTGCTATCTTTAAGTTGTTTATAGGCATTATATAGTGGTTTATGTTGTCCTACCCAAGTACTGTATTGAGATAGCAAAGGTAAGCAAGCTTCATATGCTTCACGTAGTTCTGGGCTGTTTTTCACTGAATTAAGATGACTAACCGGTGACCATGCTCGGCTAAATTTTTCATCCATTTCATCAATGGGTTGAACAAGATTATCCCAAGTGTATTCACTATTTTGTTCAAGCACAGATTCAATCGTTTTACGACAATTGTTTAATGTCTCTTTAATCGCTGGTAAAACATGCTCAGGTTTGATTTGTGAAAATAGGGGTAATGATGAATTACTTAATAGTGGGTTAGTCATTCTGGAATACCTTATGCAATGATTATGTTTATTTATAAAACATGTGGCTAAAAAAACTTTATTCAAGTTTTTATGTTCATGGAGGGTAATTATAAACCCATTAATTTTCGCTCACGTTGCCATTCAGTCGGTGTATAGGTTTTGATTGATAATGCATGGATTCGATTATCATTAATAAATTCCGCTAATGGTGCATAAATAGCTTGTTGTTTTTTTACACGACTTAATTCAGCAAACATTTCACCAACGGCAATAACTTGAAAATGGCTGCCGTCGTTTGTCAGTACATGCACATCGTCGAGGTTAAGTGAATTTTTTAATTTAGCTATAATTTCTTGTTTATCCATTATTTAAACTCAGTATTAACTATTTTATAAAAAAAAGTTGAGGAACGGGGTTTTTAAGCTCTCAAATTGCATCAATTTTAATGATTAATCACTGTTTGCAAATCATAAAGCTCAATTAGTGTTTGTAATTGTGGGCTGATCCCAATCAATTTTACATTATATTGATTACAAAAATAGACAAGTGTCGCGAGTCCAGAAGAGTCAACCCGTGTTACTCTAGATACATCAATATGGCTTACATTGCTTAATAGTGTATCTTGAGCAATCCATAAATCATTTAAAGAGTGAAAATCAAGTTCACCGATTAAATTAAGTGCATTTTGTTGTTTTTCTGCTTGGATTCGCGACATAATGAACTAACCTTTTTGTTTAGCGTTTGGATCAATTTTGCGATTGGATAGATCATTTAATTGTTTGGTTAATGCATCTATTCCATTTTGGCGAAGAATAGCTGCCCATTCGTTTTGTTTAGTTGTAACCATGCTTACTCCTTCAGCTGTTAAGTCATAAGCTTTCCATTCACCTGTTACTGTATTTTTTCGCCATTGGAAATCGATACGAATAGGTTGTTGATTTTTATCTGGCTGATTTAAAAGCACGCGAATTGAAATAAGTGATTTGTTAGTTAAATCTTTTGGTGCTTCAACTTGGTAAGTTTGACCGTTGTACATAGAAAGTGCTTGAGCAAAAGCTTGAACTAAATAGTTTTCAAAAGCTTTGAAATAAGCTGTTCGTTGTGCGTCAGTTGCTGATTTATAAGCATCACCTAAAATTAATGCGCCTGCATATTTAACTTGGACATAAGGCAATAAATCCGCTCTTACAATATCTTTAAGTTTATTTGGATTTGACTTAATTGATGCTGATTGAGCTTTCATCGTACTAAATATTTTGTCAGCAGCAACTTGCATATCGTTATAAGGATCGTTTGCAAATGCTGAAGAACTTATTACTAATGCAAGTACTAAAAAAAGGGCTTGTTTAAATTTGGTTAACATAGTTACTCCTTACTATCATTGGTATCTTGTTTTTTATCTGATGATCCGCCTGTGCTATATAAAAATTGTCCAATCAAGTCTTCGATCACCATGGCTGGTTTTGTATTGTTAATGACATAACCATCTATAAGATAAGCTGGTTTATTATTACTATTACTCGTTGTTGTAGTGGTATCAGAATCTAATGAATCAAGCTCATGTTCAATGCTTTGATCTAATCCAAAATTGATATCAATAAATTGTTCACCTAATAGGCCAGAAGTTTTGATTGAAAGTGAGCTAGAACTTGGAATTCTATTGTATTGAGCATCTAAATCCATAGTGACATAAGGTTTATACGTTGCACCTTTTTCTGATTTAAGACTAATATTACTTACACGACCAATCACTACACCGCCAATTTTAATTGGTGATCTTACTTTTAATCCACCAATGTTATCAAATACTGCATAAACACGGTAGGAGTTATGACGAGCGAAAGACGTTGGATCGGTAACTCTAAAACATAAAAATAGTACTGAGCAAATAACCAGCACCATAAATAACCCTACTGTAATTTCAACTTTACGACTCATGTTTAATGACCTCAATTACTAAACATTAATGCGGTTAAAATAAAATCTAACCCCAAAATAACTAATGATGAATAGACAACGGTGTTCGTTGTTGCCCGACTGATTCCTTCTGATGTTGGCACACAATCATAGCCATTAAATAGAGCAATCCAAGTACTAGCGATTGCAAATGCAAAGCTTTTAACAAAACAATTGCCTAAATCGTGCCACCAATCGACATTACTTTGAATGGATGACCAAAAAAATCCTGCATCAATACCTTTCCAATCAACACCTACTAATACACCACCTAAAATGCCAACAGCGACAAAAATTGCTGTTAGAAACGGCATACAAAAAAATCCAGCCCAAAATCTTGGTGCGATAATTCGTCTTAATGGGTCGATTGCCATCATTTCCATGCTTGATAATTGTTCGGTGGCCTTCATTAGACCAATTTCAGCAGTTAACGCTGAGCCGGCACGGCCTGCAAATAGTAATCCTGCTACTACAGGCCCAAGTTCTCTCAACAGCGCAAGTGCGACTAGCATTCCTAAACTGGCTTCAGCACCAAAGGTGGTTAAAATAAAGTAACCTTGTAGTGCTAGTACCATTCCTATGAAAAGACCTGATACAATAATAATTGAAAGCGATTGTACACCGACAAAGTAAAATTGTTTAACAAGTAATGGGAATTGTTTGCCAAATTGAGGTTTACCGATAAGTGCACCAAATAGCATTACGCCTGAGCGACCTAGCATCGCGATAATATTGATTATTGATTGCCCAAGTTTTGCAATTAAGTTTAACATTAGTTTGCACCTCTACTTAGGTCTAATTTGTAATCATCCGCAGGATAATGAAATGGTACTGGGCCATCGGCTAATCCTTCAAGGAATTGTTTTACTCGTAAATCATCATTATTGCGTAATTCTTCAGATGTACCGCCAGCAATAATATGTTGTTCAGCAACAATATAGGCATAATCGGCAATACTTAATACTTCACTAACATCATGGCTAACAACAATACAGGTTAATCCAAGTGATTGGTTAATTTCAGATATAAGTTTGACAATTACGCCCATGGATATAGGATCTTGCCCAGCAAAAGGTTCATCAAACATGATTAAATCAGGATCGAGTGCTATTGCTCTGGCTAATGCTGCCCGCCGTGCCATTCCTCCAGATAGTTCTGAAGGCATCATGTTAGCTGCACCACGAAGTCCTACTGATTGTAATTTCATTAATACCAAATTATGTAAAATAGGTTTTGGTAAATTAAAATGTTCTCTTAATGGATAAGCAACATTATCAAATACTGATAAATCAGTAAATAGAGCCCCAGATTGGAATAACATACTCATTCTTTTACGGACTTCATATAACCTTGAACGAGTCATACTAGGTATATCTTCACCATCAAATAGGATTTGACCTGATTGTGGCTTAAGTTGCCCGCCAATCAGTCTTAATAGTGTAGTTTTACCTATTCCCGATGGCCCCATAATTGCGGTAACTTTGCCTTTGGGAACCGTCAAGTTCATATTTTTATAAATTGGACGAGTCCCACGATAAAAAGACATATCGTGTATTTCGACCAGATTTTGTTGTAATGTGTTGGTCACAATGAGTTCCTACACTACCATAATTAAATGTCGGTTATTTTACTTGATTATTACAAATAAACAAATGTATTAACCAAGTAGCTGATTTAGTGATGGTAATCATAAAATATGCTGAATTTATTTGTTCGTCATTTTATGCTAAAACTTTTTTAATATTTTAACTATATGAGAATATTGAATTATATTTATAGATTTTTTGTAGTAAATAATGGCGTTTTGAAATAAACGCCATTATAAAGTGTTGCAATAGGGTTTTATTATTTGGGATCATTCGTGTCTTGCCTTGCGTGCCAAATAATTACCAATGCTTTGTACAATTTGTATTGCAATAACTAAGATCACAACACAGATATAAATGACGGTATCATCAAAACGTTGATAACCTTGCGAATAGGCGACATCTCCAATCCCACCTGCGCCAATAGCCCCTGCCATTGCTGTTGCCCCAAGCAAACCAATTGTGGCGGTAGTGAAAGTTAAAATCAATGAACTAAATGCTTCTGGTAGCATAAAGTGCCAAATAATTTGTACTGGCGTTGCGCCCATCGATTCAGCTGCTTCAATAATACCACTTTTTACCTCTAATAATGAGTTTTCAACAAGCCGAGCAATATAAGGAGCAACATAAAAAGTTAAGGGCACAATTGCTGCTGTCGTACCGATTGATGTGCGAACTATAAAGTAAGTAAATGAATGAAGTGAAAAGAGTAAAATAATAAAAGGTAATGAGCGAACAAAATTAATAATTGGGTTGATAATCTGATAAACCCGTTTATTTTCGAGTAAACCGGATGGTCGAGTGGTGACTAAGCAGATTGCTAATGGAACACCGATTAGTGCGCCTAATATTAATGAAAAAACAACCATATATAATGTGTCTAATGATGCTTGTGCATATTGCTCAACGGTCACTCTGGTTAGAAAATTAGTATTTATATAATTGATAAAATCGTTGACTATTTCCATTAGTTGTTCTCCCAATGTTTGATTTCTGTAACGTTAACCCCATTTTCGCGAAGAAATTGCACTGATTGTTCGATATTATTATTACTTCCTTTTAATTGAACAAACATACTGCCTAATACCGTTTTTTCGATTTCAGACATATGGGCAAATAAAATATTCACTACTACTTTCTGCTGTAAGATCAATGCATTCATAACCGGCTCTGAGGCCGAACGACCTAAAAATTCAAGCTTAAACAACTTAATATTATGTTTATCACCCTCAATTTTTAGCAGATTTTCAACAACACCTTCAGGGATTTGGTCATTAATAACTGAACTAACAAATTTTTGTGTGGTTTTATGCGTTGGATGACCAAAGACATCAAGTACATTGCCATGTTCGATAATTTTACCTTTTTCCATAACTGCTACTTTGTGACATATTTGCTGTATTACATGCATTTCATGGGTAATTAGAACGACAGTTATTTTATATTTATCATTAATTTTTTTTATTAATTCCAAAATAGCTTGAGTAGTTTGTGGATCGAGTGCCGATGTGGCTTCATCACAAAGCAAAATATCGGGATCGTTCGCCAAGGCCCGAGCAATTCCAATACGTTGTTTTTGTCCACCTGATAGCTCTTTAGGATAGCTATTAGCTTTATCGCTTAATCCAACAAATTCGAGCAGTTCATGAACTTTCTGTTTAATTGTTTGTTTATCTTTTTTGATGAGAACTAGAGGGATCGCAACATTTTCATATACGGTTTTGGATTCAAGTAAATTGAAATGTTGAAAAATCATGCCTATTTTACGGCGAACTTGGCGTAATTGAGAGTTTGATAACTGATTCAATGGTTGGTTTTGAATAACAACATTGCCTTGAGTTGGTTTTTCAAGAAAGTTTATCAGACGAACTAGCGTACTTTTTCCTGCACCACTATAACCAATAATGCCGTAGATATCGCCTTTTTGGATAGTTAAGTTGATGTTTTGTAATGCTTGGGTGGTAACTCCATTTCGTTCGTATTGTTTCGATACATTTTCAAATTTTATCATTATGTGATACCTATCAATGTTGTGCTACTACAATTAATCCTTGCTTAGCGAGATTGGCTAAATAGTTGGCTGCTGGCATTATCATGTCAGTATTAACTAAAAATTTTGGATGATGTAAAGCATAAGGGCTTTGTGAACCAAGATTGATAAATGCGCCAGGTACATGATGCAAATAGTGGGCAAAATCTTCACCACCAAGTTGCGGTTGAAAATCAACAACTTCATAACCTTGTTGTTTGGCAATCTTTTGACAAAAATCGACCCACTTAGCAACATTTATGATTGATGGCGGGCCATCAAACCATCTCAACTCTGCTTTGGCTCCCATGCTAAGTGCAATATTTTCAACAATGCTTTTTAATTGTTGTTTGACTTTTAACCTTATATCAGGGGTTAGCGTTCTTACAGTGCCTTCCATCTCAACAATTTCAGGAATGACATTCCATGTGTTCCCTCCTAAGAATTTTGTAATGCTGACAACCACAGCATCAAGCCCACTTATTGTACGACTTGATATTGTTTGGATAGCACTAATAATTTGTGAACCAATAACAATTGGATCAATTCCTGACTCAGGTCTTGCCGCATGGGCTCCAACCCCTTTTATTGTGATTTCAATTCGGTCAACGTTTGCTGAAAAGGGGCCTGCTCGAGAAGCCATTTGGTTAATGGTTAAATTAGGATTATTGTGCATTCCTAAAATAACATCAACGCCATTAAGCGCACCAATTTCTATGAAATGTAATGCACCACTAAAATTTTCTTCAGCGGGTTGAAAAAGTAATCGAATCGTTCCTTTCAAATGCTCTTCATTGGCTTTCAATAAGTAAGCTGCTCCCATTAAAACAGAAGTATGCAGATCATGACCGCAAGCATGCATTACTCCTTTTTGGGTTGAACGGTATTGGCAATCTGATTGTTCAAAAATGGGTAGGGCGTCAATATCGGCTCTTAAGGCTAAGACTGGTGAGCCTGAACCAATTTCAGCAATAACACCAGTTTTTGCGCCTAGCTCTAATATGCGAATATTCGCTTTTTCTAAGTAATACCTTAATTTTTTGGTTGTTTCAAACTCCTGATTTGAAAGCTCTGGATTTTGATGTAAGTCGAGAAAAAGCTGCTCGATAATAGGTGCAATAGCTTTTGTCATGGTAAGTCCAATTGATAAAAATATTGATATTTTTACAGTAGCACAGCTGATATTTTGGATCTAATAATCGTTTTTTATAACTTATTCCAAAAAGTTATAAGATAGAATTACATGGAATAAATGAATTATTTTTTATGTGTTAGAGTAGTTTTAAAATTTACACTTCACTGAGGATAGTTCAAATGAAAATGAGGTTCATCAAGCAAAAATTAGTTAATAATGTTGTGGTGTTAGCTTTATTTAGTTCTCTTTTTTTTATTACAGCATGTGATAACTCATCATCGAAAACCGATAATCAAACTAAAAAAGAGATCAGTATGGGCGTTTCACCAGGACCGTACAATGATCTGTTTAATGATGCGGTTAAACCAATACTAGAATCAGAAGGCTATAAAGTTAAGTTAGTTAATTTTCCACATTTATTAGAATCAGATGTGGCATTAAGTGAAGGCAGTATTGATTTAACGGTAGCTCAACATACTGCATATATGGATGTGTTTAATAGTCAACGCAAAGCTCATTTAAAACCAGTGGTGCATGTACCTTCGGTTCCAGCTGCAATATTTTCGAATAAGTATACGTCGATAAAAAATGTTTTTCCGGGTGCTAAAATTGGTATTCCTCAAGATGCATCAAATGCAGCACGTTCTTACAACTTGTTGGAAAAAGCTGGTTGGATTAAGTTAAAACCAAATAGTAATCCAATTATTGTCGGCAAAAATGATATTGCCGAAAATATTGCGGGTGTTGATATTGTTGAAATGGATTCTGCCAATATTCCAAGAGTTTTAAATGAGTTAGATTTCGCCGTCATTCCAGGCAGTATCGTTTATTCCGCTAATATTGACTCGAAAAAAGCACTTTTGTCTGAAACAATTATTCCTGATTTAGAAATTATGGTTGTAGTTAATGAAGGGAATGAAAATAGTCAATGGGCAAAAGATATAAAGCGTATTTACCAATCACAACAATTTAAAGATTACATGCAAACACATAATCAAAATGGTTATTGGGTTATGCCACAAGAATAGTGATCATTTAGCCCATTTAAATGCGGGCTTTTTAATATTTAGGCATACTGGTATCAACAGTTCTAGCCCAAGCGTCAATGCCACCAGTTAGATTGTAGAGAAAATCACAATCAAATCCATTTTCAACCAAGTAACTTGCAACGTTAAGACTCCTTACACCATGATGGCAATAAATAATAACATCAATTTCATCTGGGATTTTATCTAAATAAAGTGGTATGAGATTCATAGGAATATGTATTGCTCCTGCTATTGCACAAATTTCTACTTCATTAGGTTCGCGTACATCAAGTAAAAAAAGCGGTACGTTATTATCGATCTGTTGTTTTAGTTGTAAAGGTGTTATTTCTTTTATAATTGACATTATTCAAACTCATTCTATCTAAAAAAAGTTGAGGAACGGGGTTTTTGAACGCAATTTTATGTGTTTTTTATTAAAAATCCCATCTTGCTAACGAGTAACAAGATGGGATTTTATTATGCAGCTAAAGCCTTACTAATTTTTTCGTAAAGATCTTTAGATAAATTATTCAACTTCAATAAACTTTCTAAAGCGAATCTCATTTTTTTCTGACGATCTTTATTATAACGTTTTAGACGGATAAGTGGATCAATGAGTCTTGATGCCACTTGTGGATTTTTTTGGTTTAACTCTGTTAATATTTCTACTAAGAAATGATAACCACTACTGTCTTCTGCATGGAAAGCGACAGGATTATTATTTACAAAAGCACCAATTAGGCTTCTAATCCGATTTGGATTATTCAGTGAAAATGAGCGGTGATTGAGTAGTTTTTTTACTGTTGATAATACATTTTGCTCAGGGCTTGTTGCATTCAAGGCTAACCATTTATCCATAACCAAACCATCTTGATGCCATTTATTATCAAAATCGACAAGTAAAGTATGACGGCAATCAAGCTGTGCTTTTACCGCTGCGGTAAGTGCAGCTAATGAATCTGTCATATTATTCGCTTGTTCATATTGTTTTTTGACTAAGGCATCTACTTGTGGTTTATCATTAGCATATGCCAATAATGACAAACAGCAGTTTTTCAGCATACGTTTGCCGATATCTGAATGTTCAATATGATATTGAGCTGTTTGATTATGATGATAGACCGCTGTTAACTCATCATAAAGTTCATTAGCAAACACACCTAATAAGAATTGGCGTACTTGATAAATAGCAATCGGATCAACAACATCAAACAGATTTGCTAATTCATTCTCTGAAGGTAATGTTAATATTTGTGCAATAAGTGCAGGCTCAACAGAATCTGATAATAGTATTCCTCTAAAAGCATCCAAAACAAGTTCAGAGAAAGTCATAGGTAAATTATGTTGATAATTACTGACATTTAAACGGACGTATTTTGCTAATAACATTTGCGCAGCATCGTAACGACTAAAAGCATTACTAGCATGTTGCATCAAGAATATAAGATCACCATCTTGGTAATCGTAATTGAGTTTTACCGGTGCTGAAAAATCACGCAATAAAGATATAATTGGTCTTTCATTAATATTATCAAATACAAATTGTTGTTTTGCTTGTGTTATATTTAATACATGATGTATAGATTTGTTTTGATATTGCAATCCAATCACTTCGCCATCATGTTGATAAAGTTCAATATCTAATGGAATATGTAGTGCTTGTTTTTGGCTTTGATCTTGCGTTGCTGGCGTATGTTGCTCAACAGTTAGGGTATATTGATGATTTTGTGGATCGTAACTGTCAGTTACTGTTAAAACTGGTGTGCCCGATTGGCTGTACCATAATTTGAATTGTGTTAAGTCAATGCCTGATGCATCTTGCATAGCTGCAACAAAATCATCACAGGTTGCAGCACTTCCATCATGTCGTTTGAAATAGAGTTTCATCCCTGCTTGAAAGTTTTCTTCACCTAATAATGTGTGCATCATACGTATAACTTCTGCACCTTTTTCATATACGGTAACAGTATAGAAATTATTCATTTCAATTACTTGTTCAGGGCGAATAGGATGAGACATAGGGCTGGCATCTTCAGCAAATTGTACGGTTCGTAGTAGTTTGACATCATTAATACGTTTTACTGATCTAAGTCCTTGGTCAGAAGTAAATTCTTGATCTCTAAATACAGTTAGCCCTTCTTTTAAACTGAGTTGGAACCAGTCTCGACAAGTAACGCGATTACCAGTCCAATTATGAAAGTATTCATGACCAATTACGGATTCAATTCCGATATAATCGTCATCTGTCGCGGTTTCAGGTTTAGCCAAGACATATTTAGAATTGAAAATATTTAGTCCTTTATTTTCCATTGCGCCCATATTGAAGAAATCAACAGCCACAATCATGAAAATATCTAAGTCATATTCTAAATCGAAACGATTTTCATCCCAGCGCATGGCATTTTTTAAACTAGTCATAGCCCATTGAGAACGCTCTAAATTCCCTTTATCTACATAAATTTCTAGATCAATTTTTCGATTAGAACGGGTTATAAAGTGATCTTTTAATATATCAAAATCACCAGCTACTAATGCAAATAAATAGGCTGGTTTAGGAAATGGATCTTGCCATTGAACCCAATGTCTACCGTCGGCTAGTTCGCCTTGTGAAATGCGGTTTCCATTAGATAATAGAAAAGGATATTGTTTTTTATTGGCAGTAATTCGAGTTGAAAAACGAGCTAATACATCTGGTCTATCAAGGTAGTAAGTGATATGACGGAAACCTTCTGCTTCACATTGTGTACAAAGTGCATCACCTGAAACATATAGTCCTTCAAGTGCGGTATTATCAATTGGTTTGATTTCGTTGACGATGGTTAAAGTAAATTCAGATGGAACATTTTTGATGATTAATCCGGTTTTTGTGATTTGATAATCACTCCAAGGTTGCTCATCAATATTTATTGAAACTAATTTAAGTTCTTCACCGTCTAAAATTAAATCGTCAGCTTGAGGATTTTTATTAATAACATGACTACGAGCGATAACTGTAGTTGTTTCTGCAGCTAAATCAAAATCGAGGTCAATATCAGTAATCGTGAAGTCGGGTGTTTTATAGTCATGACGAAATTTAGCAATTGGTTGGATATCAGTTGTACTCATTTTTCTTTGCCTTCTAAAGTGATACGCTGATCATGTATTTGAATTCATCAAAATAGGTCTTAATTACTTTCACTTTCATTTATTAATCAGATAAAAGTAAATGAATTATCAATATTAATCATTTTGGAATAGATATGGATTAATTTATCAAAATATCTTTATTGGCTATTATAGCGTATTAAAAATAATCTTATTAGATAATTAATCTATATCTTAATTATTATTCTGCTATAATCTCCAGAATTTTCTTGAAAGAACTGATAATAGATAGACATGTTACCCGCAATAATTACATCAATATTAGATACTGATGCTTATAAATTGCATATGCAGCAAGCTGTTTTTCATCATTATCCTGATGTGACTGTGAATGCACAGTTCCGGTGTCGTAGTGATGATTTACTAGGTCAGTATGCTGATGAAATTGCTCATCAAGTTAAATTAATGGAGTCTCTAGCTCTTACTGAAGATGAGTTCGCCTATTTGTCGCATATTTCTTTTTTTAAAGCAGATTATTTAAATTGGCTAAAAAATTGGCATTTTAATAGTCAATTGTTAACGATTAAAAATGAAGATGGTCAGCTAGTTATTCAAATTGAAGGTAAATGGGTTGATGTGATTTTGTGGGAAGTACCATTGCTTGCAGTAATTAGTGAGATTGTTCATAAAGATCGTTCTCCTAATATTGGTGTTGATCAAGCACTGGTAAGACTTAAAGATAAATTAGCAATATTTGATACTAATGATATTGATATATCTGGTTTTAATTTGATGGATTTTGGCACACGAAGACGTTACTCTTTTGCTGTACAAGAAGCCGTTGTTAGTTATTTGCAAAACCATTTTACCAATTTTAATAGTACTAGTAATTATTTATTGGCATATCGTTTAGGATTGACACCGGTTGGTACTCAAGCACATGAATGGTTTCAAGCTCATCAGCGTTTAAGTACCAATTTACAAGACTGCCAGAAGACGGCACTACAAGTTTGGTTAGATGAGTATCCACATGATTTGGGTGTTGCATTAACTGATTGTATTACGATGGATGCATTTTTACGGGATTTTGATTATTATTTAGCCTCTCATTATCAAGGATTACGCCATGATTCAGGCGATCCGATAGAGTGGGGCGAAAAAGCGATTCGTCATTATCAGCAATTAGGAATTGATCCTAAAACAAAATTACTGGTTTTTTCTGATAGCCTAAACTTTGATAAAGCGCTTAAAATCTATCAATACTTCAATAACCGAGTAAAATTATCTTTTGGTATAGGCGGTTTTTTAGCTTGTGACATTCCGTCTACAGAGTTTAATACCAAGTCCTTGAATATTGTGTTAAAACTCACTGAATGTAATAATCAACCTGTGGCTAAATTATCAGATAGTCCTGGAAAAACGATTTCGAAAGATTTGGCCTTTATTGACGAATTGAAAAGAACGTTCAAAGTCAATCATTAATAATAAAAGTAGATTATTAATGCTAAAAATTAAATAAGTAATATATCATTAACCGGTATTATTAATCATAAAGAAAATTTTTTATGGTTAGTCATTTTAAATTTATATTGCTTTTAATAATATTAACTATATAGATAATAAAATAGAGATGGATAATTAAAATGAATTCAGTTGCTCCTATTGTTGACGTGTTACAAGGCAAAATTGCTGTTGGTAGCACTATTTCTGTTCAGGGCTGGGTACGAACGCGCCGTGATTCGAAAGCCGGTATTTCATTTCTGGCTGTTTATGATGGCTCATGCTTTGATCCTATTCAAGCTGTTATAGAAAAAGAACTACCAAATTATGAACAGGATATTTTACGTTTAACTGCTGGCTGTTCAGTAAAAGTAACAGGAAAAGTAGTTGAATCTCCTGGTCAAGGTCAAAAATATGAGTTGCAAGCAACGAATGTTGAAGTTTATGGTTTTGTTGATGATCCTGAAACTTATCCTATGGCCGCTAAACGTCACTCAATTGAATATCTTCGTGAAGTTGCCCATTTACGAGCTAGAACCAATATTGTTGGAGCAATCACTCGTGTGCGACATACATTAGCCCAAGCAATTCACCAATTTTTTGATGAACGTGGATTCTTCTGGTTATCAACACCAATTATCACTGCATCAGATACTGAAGGTGCGGGGGAAATGTTTCGAGTTTCAACTCTTGATATGTTAAATCTACCTAAAACAGATAATGGTAAAATTGACTTTGATAAAGACTTTTTTGGTAAAGAAGCCTTTTTAACCGTTTCGGGTCAACTCAATGCAGAAACTTATGCTTGTGCACTTTCTAAAGTTTATACTTTTGGTCCAACATTTAGAGCTGAAAATTCAAACACTACTCGTCATTTAGCCGAATTTTGGATGATGGAGCCGGAAGTTGCTTTTGCTGATCTTAACGATAATGCCAAACTAGCCGAAGATATGTTGAAATATGTTTTCAAGACGGTACTAGAGAAACGTGCTGATGATATGCAGTTTTTTGCTCAACATATTGATAAAGAAGCAATCAATCGTTTAGAAAACTTTATTAATGCTGATTTTGCTCAAGTTGATTACACCGATGCCATTTCTATTTTACAAAATTGTGATGCAAAATTTGAAAATCCTGTCAGTTGGGGAATTGATTTAGCCTCAGAACATGAACGGTATTTGGCTGAACAACATTTTAAAGCGCCTGTTGTTGTTAAAAATTATCCTAAGGATATAAAAGCATTCTATATGCGTATGAATGATGATGGTAAAACTGTTGCAGCAATGGATGTATTAGCGCCAGGAATCGGCGAGATCATTGGTGGTTCGCAACGTGAAGAACGCTTAGATATGTTAGATAAACGTATGGATGAGTTAGGTCTTAAAAAAGAAGACTACTGGTGGTATCGTGATTTGCGTCGTTATGGAACTGTACCACATTCAGGTTTTGGACTTGGTTTTGAACGCTTGATAGTTTATGTCACTGGTGTACAAAATGTTCGTGATGTGATCCCATTTCCAAGAACACCGCGTAATGCAAATTTCTAAAATTTGCTCAAATTATCAACTGACTTTTTGTCAGTTGATATAAAAATTAATATAAATAAAATACAAAAATTGTATAAAAATTAATCAAACGGATGCAATTTTAAGCTTAGACACGAAATTTTAGGAAAAGTTCACTTGATTTTAATAAATTTTTATACATAATTTACAGTACTGTGAAAATTGAGATAAAAATAATAGTTATAAACATTAGTTAAAAACATTATTTTTGGATGAATAATCATTGTAACAAAATTGACACAACCCAAAAGACGTGTCTTTTAAGAAAAATAACCATGAGGGTAAGAAATGAAACGTAATCTATTAGCAATCGCTATCCCTGCTCTTTTAGTAGCAACAGGTGCAAATGCTTCTATCGAAGTATGGAATAAAGATGGTAACAAAGTAGACTTTTACGGACGAGTAAAAGCAGCTAACAACATCACTGACCGTGGACAAAAAGATGAAGGAGATGATACTTCAGCTCGTTTAGGTATGTCTGGTCAAACACAAATCACTGACGGCATCACTGGTTATGGTCGTTGGGAATATGAAGCTAAAGCAGGAAAAAATTCTGACAATGAAGTGCGTTATGCATTCGCTGGTTTAAACTTTGGTGATTTTGGTTCATTCGATTATGGTCGTAATGACGGTGTGTTAAAAGCAATCACTGCATATACTGACGTATTACCACAATTTGGTGGTGATGCAGCAAACAACAAATGGCATGTATTAACTGAACGTACAAAAGCTGTTGCTACTTACCGTAATAATAACTTCTTTGGTTTAACTGATGACTTGAGCTTTGCATTACAATATGCTGATAATGGTGATGCAACTAAAGAGTATCGTTTAACAAATAGTCATTTAGATAAGTACAATAAACAATCAAAAGAAGCTTGGGGTGCAAATGCACAATGGCGTATTTTTGATACTGGTTTAACTCTTGGTGGTGGTTATGCACAAGATGCTGGTAGTGATAATCGTCATAGCACTTGGGCAACAGGTATCAAATATGACAACTATAACCTATATTTAGGTGCTAACTACTTCCAAAGTAAACACAAAAATGGTGTTGCTACCCATGGTGAAGTAGCTGGTGATGATGTTTTTGTAAGAAATACTGATTTCAAAGTTAGAGGTTTTGAATTAGTAGCTCAATATGGTATTGATCTTGAGGTTGGTCGTTTAACTCCGTCAATTGCTTACGTTCAACACAAAGTTAAATCTTCTGATTATAACAATTTCCACAGATATGGTTATATTTGGAAATACAAAGGATTTAATTCACCAGAAGTTAAGTATGTATCTGTAGGTGCAACTTATGATCTAAATAAAAACTTTAGTGCAATTGTTGAATACAAATTTAACTTACTTGATCGTAAAGATATCGGTGCAGCAAGTAATACCGAAACTCAACGTGGTAAACATGCGAACAAACCAGGTACTAAAGACGTGTTAGGTGTTGGTTTAATTTACCAATTCTAATCTCTTAATATCCTTAAATATCTTAAAAAGGCACTTAAGTGCCTTTTTTTTCGTCTATTAAGTGTTAAACCATACAAAAAAACATTTTATGCTTAAAAAAAATTAATTTTAAGTCATAAAATAGTCCTAATTCGCAGAATTACATGTGATAAACATTGTTAATCTACAGTGTTTCAATAAAAATCTAGTATTCAATAGTAGATATCCCAGTAATAATTTAGTTGCTATTTGAAAGCAACTATTTATTAAACCAAGAACAAATATTTTTGTATCTTTTTTAAATAATAAAATACCTAAGAGGGTAATTAAATGAAACGTAATCTATTAGCAATTGCTATTCCTGTACTATTAATTGCCGGAACAGCTAGCGCTTCTATTGAAGTGTGGAACAAAGATGGCAATAAAGTTGACTTTTATGGTCGAGTCTATGCTTTAAATTATCTTACTGATCGAAATAATCAAACTGGTGAAGGTGACAAAACGACAGCTCGTTTAGGTATGTCAGGTGAAACACAAATTTCAGATAGTTTGAGCGGCTATGGTCGTTGGGAATATGAAGCAAAAACTGGATCAGATGCTGATAACGAAACTCGTTATGCATATGCTGGTTTAAATTTCGGTGATTTTGGTTCATTTGACTACGGTCGTAATGACGGCGTATTAAAAACTTTAACTTCTTATACTGACGTTCTACCTGAATTTGGTGGTGATGCTTCAAATAATGATATTTATGCATTAACGGCTAGAACAAAAGCAGTAGCGACT
This sequence comes from Gilliamella sp. ESL0443, assembly GCF_019469165.1. NCBI lineage: Bacteria > Pseudomonadati > Pseudomonadota > Gammaproteobacteria > Orbales > Orbaceae > Gilliamella > Gilliamella sp. ESL0443. The sequence continues at coordinate 420,263 of NZ_CP048263.1, forward strand.
TATCGTAATTCAAACTTTTTTGGATTAGTTGACGGTTTGCGTTTTGCAGTACAGTATGCAGATAACGGAGATAATAGTTCAACTCAATATCTAAATAAACACGATCGTACTGACCATGATAGTGCAGAAGCATGGGGTTCTGTAATTGATTGGGATGTGCTTGATAGTGGTTTATCTATTGGTGCAGGTTATGCGCAAACTGGCGGACATAAAGATGCTAAAGCATGGTCAGCAGGTGCTAAATATAATAACGACAATCTTTATTTAGCTGCACTTTATATTCAAGGTAAACAAAAATATGGTTGGGAAAAAGCGTCAAGTACAAGTAATACTGATGATTTGAAAACCAAAGGTTTTGAATTAGTTGCACAATATGGTATTGACTTTGAAGTTGGCCGTTTAACACCTTCTGTTGCATATATTCAACATAAAGTACAAGATGCTTCAAGCTTCTCAAGAAGTGGTGATGCAGGCCTTAAAGGTAATGATTTAGTTAAATATGTTGATGTTGGCTTAACTTACGATTTCAATAAAAATTTATCAGCCATTGTTGATTATAAAATCAACTTGTTAGATAAAAATGATATTGGCGCACGTCGTGCTTTATATGAAGACGGTACATTTAGTAAATCTCAAATTAAAGCAACAGCTAAGGATACTGTTGCATTAGGATTAATTTATCAATTCTAATTATTTTATCTTTTGATTTGATAAAGGCACTTCGGTGCCTTTTTTCTTGTCTTTCTGGATCAAATACTGCTTGCACTTTAATAGATAGTTTGTTAAAAAATACAAAAAATAATAAGGAATTAGGATTATTTGATGCTTTATATTACTCGAAAGCTACCTGCAAAGAAAAGCATTGCATTGGTTGCACATGATCATTTGAAAGAAGCATTATTAAATTGGTGCAAAACAAATCGCGAAGAACTCTCTCATCATAATTTATGTGGAACAGGTACAACAGGTACATTAATTAAGAAAGAAACCGGATTAAATATTACGCCAATGCTTAGTGGTCCAATGGGGGGCGATCAGCAGATCGGCGCTTTAATCGCAGAAGGTAAAATTGATATTCTTATCTTTTTCTGGGATCCTCTAAATGCCGTTCCTCATGATCCAGATGTAAAAGCACTATTACGCTTATCAACGGTTTGGAACATTCCTGTTGCAACTAATCAAGCAACAGCTAACGCATTAATACAGTCCTCAATATTTACTCAAGAAGTGGAGATAGAGATCCCTGATTATCAAGGCTATTTAAATGAAAGAGTAAAATAGATGCCAATTCCTTCACAAGTTCGCAAAACAGGTAGATACATCTTATTATTTGATAATCTGTTTATTGTATTGGGATTTTATGTCGTATTTCCGCTCGTTTCTACGCACTTTGTTAGCCAAGTAGGTTGGAGTGCACTATTTGTTGGTTTTGCTTTAGGATTTCGTCAATTTGTTCAACAAGGATTTGGCTTAATTGGTGGTGCTATAGCTGATCGATTTGGTGCAAAACCTATGATCATAACAGGTATGTTTTTGCGGTCGATTGGCTTTATTTCAATGGCTTTAGCAACTGAACACTGGTTATTACTTGTATCTTGCTTATTGTCTGCATTGGGTGGACTGTTATTTGATCCACCTCGAATGGGATTAACCATAAAATTTACTAGGCCTCACGAACGAGGCAAATTTATATCTTTATTAATGATACAAGATAATGCAGGTGCAGTTATTGGTGCTCTTATTGGTGGTATCTTAATAGATTATGATTTCCAATTAGTTTGTTGGTGCGGCGCTTTTATCTTTTTCTTATGTGGCATTTTTAATCTGTTTTTTTTACCCTCTTATCATATTGCAATTGGTAAAGCTTCAATTATTAATGGTATGAAAATCGTTTTGAAAGATAAAAAGTTTACTCATTATGTGCTTACTTTAACTGGTTATTATGTGCTTGGGGTACAAGTCATGTTGATGCTACCTCTAACTATTACCAATATTTCAGGAAGTTCAAGCTATGTGAAATGGATGTACGTGATTGAAGCAATTATCTCACTAACTCTACTTTATCCTATTGCTCGGTTTAGTGAAAAACATTTTAGATTAGATCAACGCCTTAAATTTGGATTACTATTGATGTCGTTTGCCTTTATAATAATCGGATTTACATCCCAATTATCTATTTTGTTATCACTCATAGCGCTTTTTTATCTTGGGGCAATTGTAGCAGAGCCGGCTAGAGAAACTTTAGCAACCGTTTTAACTAATCCAAAAGCCAAAGGTAGTTACATGGGATTTAGTCGATTAGGGCTTGCTTTAGGTGGGTTTGTTGGTTATACCGGTGCTGGTTGGCTTTATGAAATTGCAATCAAGATGGGTTTTTTGCATTTACCGTGGATTATTTTAACTTTAGTTGGTTTATTAACGTTAGGTTATTTACAATATTTATTTAAGGATGAACCACCTTTTAATTTAGTCAAGATGAAAAAAATTGATTAATTTCACCATATTTAAATAAAATTGCTTCACCAGTGTTTAATTTATGCCAAGTTTCATTTGAGGTTAACGGCATAGTTGAAATAATAGTGACAATATCATTTGGTGTAGTATGCTTTTGAAAATCGATTTCAACATCTTCATCAATTAATTTTGCTTTACCAAATGGCGCTTTTCGGGTAATCCAATGAAGATTAGTCGAGCAATAGGCAAATACATATTCACCATCTGAAAGTAACATATTAAAAATACCAAGTTCGGTTAATTTAATCGCACACTCTCGAATATAATCAAAAAGTTCAATATCATCGGTAGGTTGTTTGGGATATTTTTTATGTAACTGATTAATTAAGTAACAAAAAGCATATTCACTGTCGGTTAATCCAACTGGTTGAAAAATTCCCATATGCAGCTTTTCGTAATCAGTTAATTGCCCATTGTGGGCAAAAGTCCAATTTTTTCCCCATAATTCGCGAGTAAAAGGATGGGTATTTTCTAGAGCTACTCCTCCTCGATTAGCTTGACGAATATGAGCAATTACTGCCGTTGATTTTATTGGGTATTGTTGAACTAATTTAGCTATAGGTGAAAAACTACAAGGTTCAGGATCTTTGAATGTACGACATCCTTTACCTTCATAAAATGTTATTCCCCAACCATCTTTATGTGGACCTTTATCACCACCACGTTTGATTAAACTGGTAAAACTAAAACAGATATCAGTCGGCACATTGGCACTCATACCCAATAATTCGCACATATTAAGCCATCTCTTTTTCAATGAGTAAAATCAAAATATGAATCACTTTTATATGGATTTCTTGAACTCTATCAGCATAACCAAAATGAGGTACACGAATGTCTACATCAGCCAAACCATTCATTTTTCCACCATCTTTACCTGTAAGAGTAATAATTTTCATACCTTTTTGTTTTGCTGCTTCAATCGCTTTAATGACATTAGTTGAGTTTCCTGAAGTTGAAATACCTAGTAGTACATCACCTTTTTGACCAACACCTTCTACATAGCGAGAAAAAATAGAATCGAAACCATAATCATTACCAACACAGGATATATGACTTACATCTGAAATTGCAATGGCTGGATAGGATGGTCGATTATCGCGAAAACGGCCTGTTAACTCTTCAGCAAAATGCATAGCGTCACAATGAGAACCTCCATTACCACATGAAAGTACTTTACCACCTTGTTTAAATGAGTTTGCGATTAAAATGGCCGCCTGTTGGATTTGTTTAAGATTTTCATCATTTGAAATGAAATTGGCTAAAACTTCAATTGCTTGATTTAGCTCATCTCGAATAGTGTTAATGTACATCAATTTTACCTCTTTTGTAGAAAGCTTTTTTCTTACCATTGTAATTCGTTAATAACAGCTTGCAAGTAATAAAAATGAAATTTCTTATAGTAAGAAAAAACTTTGATGCAATTATTAAAAATTTATAAATCTTTGTTGAAGGAATGATAATTTATAAATGTAAAAATTACACTTTATAAACAGTAAATTTACAAACAATAACTTTCAAATAATCATACTTACTTATGCTTGTTATAAACATGTTAATTCCCCATTTTTGCTAATAGGATAACCCTTTAATCTGTGCTATAATTGGCCTATAAATTTTTCACTAAAAGTGATTATAAAATTGCATCTAGAATCTATCGATAAGGAATAAATATGCAAATAGTTAAAGGTAAAGTTGCTGGACCAAAAGCTAAAGTAGCCATTATCGTGGCACGTTTTAACCAATTTATTAACGAAAGTTTAGTTAATGGAGCAGTAGATGCATTAACTCGTATTGGTCAAGTTGAAGATAAAAACATTTCAGTTATTTGGGTACCAGGCGCTTACGAAATTCCTTTAGCAGCAAAAGTTGCTGCGCAATCAAAAAAATATGATGCCATTGTAGCATTAGGTACGGTAATTCGTGGCAGTACGGCTCATTTTGATTTCGTTGCTGGAGAATCAAGTTCAGGTTTATTGAATGCTAGTTTAGAGTATTCAATACCAGTTGGTTTTGGAATTTTAACCACCGAAAGTATTGAGCAGGCGATCGAACGAGCTGGAACTAAAGCTGGTAATAAAGGTGCTGAAGCAGCATTAACCGCACTTGAAATGTTAAATGTTATCAAAACAATTAAGGGGTAATTTAGTGGCGTTAGTTAATCCTCGTCGTCGAGCAAGAGAGTGTGCCGTTCAAGCCATTTACTCTTGGCAAATTTCTAAAAATGATCTTGCTGATGTTGAGAGCAGTTTTATAGCTGAACAAGATATGAAAGGTGTTGATAGTAAATATTTTAGAGAATTACTTCATGGTGTTGCCAAAAACACAGCAGAATTAGATGAAAAAATGGCACCTTACCTAACAGAAAGAACTGTTGATGAGTTAGGACAAATTGAATTAGCGGTACTACGAATTGCAACTTATGAATTAATGAAGAGACATGATGTCCCTTATAAAGTGGTTATCAATGAAGCAATTGATCTGGCGAAAACTTTTGGCGCAGAAGAAAGCCACAAATTTATAAATGGTGTATTGGATAAAGTTGCTCCAACTATTCGTACACGATAACTGTCTTAAATTGGGAATATTATGAACGACACGATCGAAAAAAGCAGGCCTTCAATTTTTTATGCCAAAAATAGTCAATCAAGTGTGAAATCTGTAAAAAACAAAGGCAATGATCATCGAAGTAAGCGTAAAAATGATAGTTTTCAGTCTAATTCAAATGCAAAAAATGATCGAATTGAAACATTTAAAGTAAAATCATCAAATAAAACTATAAAGTCATCTAAAGTAAACTTAAATTTATCAGATGAACATGATTCTCCTTGGCAAAAAAAAGTTAAAGATAACGATCAAACTCCAACATTTGGTTACGATGAGTATCGACAAAAAAAAGAAGAGACTTTAGTTTATAGTGAAAACAGTTGTAGAGCTGTATTTAAGCATCGACGCTTTGCTATAGTGAAATTATTTATTACTCAAGAAATGACTTACCAGTTTAAAGATTTAATTAATTGGTTAGTCAAACAACGACTAGGTTATAACGTTGTATCAACAGAACAAATTACTAAAATAACTCAAAACCTACATCATGGTGGAGTCTGTTTAATTGTTAAAAAACGGATACCACTCTCTTTACTTGATTACTTACATGAACATGATGATAGAGTTCGTGATTGTATTCTTGCGATTGATGATGTTAATAACCCTCATAATTTAGGTGGATTAGTTCGTAGCGCTGCTTTTTTTGGAGTTAATGGTATCATTTTGCGTCAAACTAATTTGCTTGATAGTGGATCAGCAATGCGAGTCGCTGAAGGTGGTATTGAAGCGATTGAACCAATTAAAAGTGATGATTTTATTGTATCCATAGATATATTAAAAAAGAATGGTTATCAAATAATTGCCTTATTACCATGTCAGTCAAAATCCATTAAATCAACCGAATTATCACAACTTCAATTTAAAAAGAAAGTTGTATTAATTATATTTCAACAAATTAACACAAAGTTAATTAATTGTGCTGATAATGTTGTGCATTTGAGTGGTAATGATAATATGTCGGCATTAAATATTTCTGTTGCAGCAGGGATTGTTTTATCTACTATTAAATATCAATCTTAATTGATATTGCTCTAGTTATTTTTGAATACTTTGATGAAGTTAACACTTTTATCTTCTCATTATATTAAATAGCATCAATTGGTTAGAAAATGGTTGTTTTTTCTGTACATTGGTATCGAGTTTTTTAATGTATTGGTAATTATTATGTCATCTAAACATCGAGTTGGTTTAATTTTTGGTAAGTTCTATCCATTACACAGTGGCCACATTTATCTTATTGAAAAAGCGTTAACGCAAGTTGATGAATTACATGTAATGCTTGGTTGTGAAGCAACTCGCGATAAACAACTATTTGAGAAAAGTCGTTTACCTAGACAGCCGCAAGTTAGTGATCGTTTTTCATGGTTAAAAGATACCTTCAAAGATAGACATAATATTCATATTTATATTTCTGATGAAACTGGAATTAACTATTATCCTAATGGTTGGAAAGAGTGGAGTGATAGTATTAAACATATATTATCAGAAAATAAAATTGAACCATCTGTTGTGTTTACTAGTGAACCACAAGATGTAACGGAGCATGAGCGCTATTTTGGTTGCCCTGTAGTTGTTATTGATGCTAATCGTGAATTCGTTAATATCAGTGCAACCAAAATTCGAGAAAATCCTTATCAAAATTGGTCTTTTATTGCCCAAGCAGCTAGACCTTTTTTTGTTAAAAAAGTCGCCATCATAGGACATGATAAATTTAATGAATTGCCCGTAAAATTAGCTAATATTTATAATACACAATATGTTTCAAATGGGTATATAAATTATATTCAACGAGAAATTTCCACTCTAGAAAATAAACGTTACTTAAGTGAAAATGATTATCTAAGAATTGCAATGTTACATGTAGAGAGAATGAGTAAATCATTAGAAAATACTAATAAGCTTCTCTTTACTTCGATCGATTTTGGGACATTATCTAACTACTACGAGCAAATTTTTGGCAAATCTAATGAAGTCTTAATTGGACTAAAAAGTAGTTACCAATTTGATTTAATTATTCATGAAAACGAATTACCGGCGAATTCCACTCCATTACAGCATTTTGAAATTGTTTCTAAAATGGTTGAATCGTTATTGATTTAGCTCATCACATTTAGGTTAGCTTATGTTAAAATAAGCTAACTTTTTGTGATAGGTGAATTTTTATGTCTCAATCTTCTCAACCAAATGAAAATCAGGATAAAATTGATTTTGGTTACACCCAAGTTCCAAAACAAGATAAAGTAAAACGCGTAGCAGAGGTGTTTCATTCTGTTGCAGATAAATACGATATCATGAACGATCTAATGTCATTTGGTATTCACCGAATCTGGAAAAAAATAACTATTGAGTATAGTAGTGTTAGGAAAGGACAAAAAGTCCTTGATCTGGCTGGTGGTACAGGTGATTTAACAGCTAAATTCTCACAAATAGTTGGAGATGATGGCTTAGTTGTATTAGCAGATATCAATGAGTCGATGCTTAAGGTTGGTAGAGATAAACTACGAGATAAAGGCTTATTTAAAAATATTGAATATGTACAAGCAAATGCAGAGGAGTTACCATTTGCAGATAACTATTTTGATTGTATCACTATCTCATTTGGTCTACGAAATGTGACTGATAAGCAAAAAGCGCTAGAATCTATGTGGCGAGTTTTAAAGCCAGGAGGGCGTTTATTGATTCTAGAATTCTCTAAACCACAATACCAAATTTTAAATAAAGCCTACGATCTTTACTCATTTACTATGTTGCCATTAATGGGAAAAATCGTAGCGAATGATTCAGATAGTTATCGATATTTAGCTGAATCTATCAGAATGCACCCAGATCAAAAAACACTGAAAAAAATGATGGAAGATGCTGGGTTTGTCGATGTTAAATATCACAATATGACAGGCGGTATTGTAGCCTTACATACTGGTTTTAAATTTTAATGTGATAAACAAATAATGACATTTTTTCGACTTTATAAAATATTAACCATATTTCGAGCTTATCGATTAGAAGAGCTATTACCAAAACACCGTGTCTCAAGGTGGTTACGAGTATTATTGTTTTGTTTGTTTTGGGTTAGACCTAAATCAAATCAACAAGAGATTGGTGAAAGGTTGCGTCAAGCCTTACAAGAGCTAGGCCCGGTATGGATAAAATTTGGGCAAATGGTTTCAACAAGACGCGATGTGTTGCCAAAACATCTTGTCGATGCTCTAGCCAAATTACAAGACCAAGTTACCCCTTTCGATGGAAAAATTGCAAAACAAATTATTGAAACTGCTCTAGGGTGTCCTATAGATTTTTATTTTTCAGATTTTAATGATCAACCATTAGCATCAGCATCCATCGCACAAGTTCATACAGCAACTTTAAAAAGTAGCCAAGCTGAAGTGGTAATCAAAGTTTTGCGACCAAATATTTTACCTATAATTAAATCTGACATTCGCTTAATGTATTGGATTGCTAACCAATTTACTAAACGGATAAAATTTGGTGAAAAGTTACGGGCTGTAGAAATTGTCAGTGATTATGAAAACACGCTTCTAAAAGAATTGGATCTTCAGAAAGAAGCCTATAACACAGCTCGTTTGCGCGACAATTTCATTAATAGTGAGATCCTTTATATTCCCTATGTGTACCAAGATTTGTGCCGAAAAAATGTTTTAGTTGAAGAGCGAATTTACGGTACTCCGATAGCTAATGTTGATGAATTAAAAAGAAATAATGTCAATATGAAGTTATTAGCAGAGCGTGGTGTTCAAGCTTTCTTTACCCAAGTATTTAGGGATAATTTTTTTCATGCAGATATGCACCCGGGCAATATCTTTGTGGATATAAGCGAACCCCAAAATCCTCGTTACATTGGGATAGATTGTGCAATTGTAGGTATTTTGACTGAAGATGATCAACGCTATTTGGCTGAAAATTTTCTTGCATTTTTTAACCAAGATTATCGAAAAATTGCACAAATTTATATCAAATCAGGTTGGGTTCCTGAAACAACGGATGTTGCCGCATTAGAAATGGCTATGCGCAATGTTTGCGAACCTGCATTTGCTAAACCACTTGGTGAGCTCTCCTTTTCACAAATTTTATTATCACTATTTCAAGTTGCACGTCAATTTGAGATGGATATTCAACCTCAATTAACCTTACTTGAAAAAACGTTATTTTATATAGAAGGGTTAGGGCGTCAACTCTATCCAGAACTTGACTTGTGGCAAACGGCTAAACCATTTTTAGAAAATTGGTATGAAGATAAATACAGTGCTAAAAAGTTATTACATCAAGTTTGGACTTCCTTACCAGAATGGAAAAACCTTGTTGTTGAGCTACCGGAAAAGTTGAATGATCAGGCTCGGATGACTAAGCTGATGCATGTTCAGTTAAAACAGATTAATCAACAACTTCAACGTAGTAAAAGAAACCAACAAAGATTAATGTTTGCAATTAGTATTCTTAGTCTTTTATGTATTGCTTTACTTGTCGGGCATTAAGCGAGTTATTTTTTGGAATCTTACCATTTAAGTGTATAATTTTACTATTTTAAGCTATTGGAGACTTATCATATGCCAAGTTTGCCCAAATTACTCATATTTGTAGCGGTTATCGTTCTATTATTTGGAACAAAAAAATTGCGTTCATTGGGCTCTGATCTTGGGGCTTCCATTAAAGGTTTTAAGAAAGCTATGAATGACGACGATGATCAAAAAGAGACAGATGATTCACAAAAAGTGGAACGTCTTAACTCATCTGATGATAACCACACCAATAAAGAGTAACTTGTGTTTGATATTAGCTTTGGTCAGCTACTATTAGTCTTAATTATCGGGTTGGTCGTATTAGGGCCAGAGCGTCTACCTATTGCAATTAAAACTGTTGCAAGCTGGATAAAAGTACTCCGCCGTATGTCTGCAACTGTTCAGTTAGAATTGAATAAAGAGCTTAAATTACAAGAGTTACAAGATAGTTTAAAAAAAGCAGAACAAAGTGGGCTAAATACTCTAACACCGGAAATTCAAGAATCCATTGATGAATTAAAACGCGTAACCGAAACACTACAAAAAGAGATCGATTCCGCCTCTCAAATAGATACAACAATTCATTCAGACAAAGATAAATTATGACAGACGACGCAACGCAACCACTTATTGGTCATCTAGTAGAACTAAGAACACGGCTTTTACGATGTATCATCTGTATATTAATTGTATTAACGTGTTTACTCTATTTCTCGAATGATATTTACCATATTGTTGCTAATCCGCTTATTAGTCAATTGCCAAAAGGTAGTAGCATGATTGCAACTGACATTGCGGCACCATTTTTTACTCCTATTAAACTGACTGCTGTTGTTTCGATATTTATTTCGATTCCTTATATTTTGTATCAAGTATGGGGATTTATTGCACCTGCATTATATCAACATGAAAAACGTCTAATTATGCCATTGATAATTTCAAGTACGGTACTTTTTTATATTGGTATTGCGTTTGCTTATTTTGCAGTATTTCCTCTCGCTTTTTACTTCTTTATTCATACTGCTCCAGTTGATGTTGCGATAAATACCGATATAACTAAATATCTTGATTTTGTCATGACATTATTTATAGTCTTTGGTTTTGCATTTGAAGTCCCTGTTGCAATAATATTGCTGTGCTGGACAGGAGTAACAACCCCTAAAAATCTACGTAAAAAAAGACCTTATATTATTGTAGCAGTATTTGCTGTAGCTATGTTTGTTACACCACCAGACGTATTTTCACAAATTTTATTAGCTGTACCTATCTGTTTATTATTTGAAGTTGGGACATTCTTTGCCCGGTTTTATCAACCAAGAAAAAAAATCATACAAGATGATGATAAAAATATAGACGATGAATAATAGATTGATAATTGATCCAATGAATACGAGTAAAGGATAACTAAATGAAAACATCTCTTCCTGAGTTTAATCTGGCAAATGTTCTTGTTGTTGGCGATATTATGTTAGATCGCTATTGGTATGGCGGTACCAATCGCATATCACCAGAAGCGCCTGTACCAATTGTTAAAATTGATTCTCTTGAAGAACGTCCTGGCGGTGCAGCTAATGTTGCACTCAATATTACCTCCCTCGGAGGTAAAGCGCGTTTAATTGGTCTTACAGGAATGGATGAACCTGCTAAGGTGCTTGATGAGCAACTTACTAATCGACATGTTCATTGCGATTTTGTATCTGTCTCAACACATCCAACTATTACTAAATTAAGAGTGTTATCAAGAAATCAACAATTAATAAGGATTGATTTTGAGGAAGGTTTTAATAATGTGGATCATACTCCTATTTTAGAGCGTATTGATACCGCACTTACAACTTCTAAAGTAATGGTTCTATCGGATTATGCCAAAGGTGCATTAACTGCTGTACAAGAAATGATAAAACAAGCACGAAAAGTTAATGTACCAATATTGGTTGATCCTAAAGGTACTGATTTTGAGCGTTATCGTGGTGTAACATTACTGACACCAAATATGTCTGAATTTGAAGCTGTAGTTGGAACATGTAAAACAGAAGAAGAGATCATTGAAAAAGGTTCTCAACTTATTAAGCAATATGATCTTAAAGCCTTGCTTGTTACTCGTAGTGAAAAAGGCATGACGTTAATACAATTAGATAAACCTGTTTACCATCTACCAACTCAAGCTAAAGAGGTATTTGATGTTACCGGTGCGGGTGATACTGTAATCGCAACTTTAGCAGCTTCATTAGCTGCAGGGCAATCACTTGAAGAAAGCTGTTATTTAGCAAACGCTGCAGCCGGTGTAGTTGTCGGTAAATTGGGAACATCAACTGTTTCGCAAGTTGAATTAAGTAATGCTATTCGGGCTCGCGCAGATGATGGTTTTGGGGTGATGACTGAAGATGAATTAAAAGAAGAAATTCGTAAAGCACGATTACGTGGTGAAAAAATTGTCATGACTAATGGCTGTTTTGACATTTTACACGCTGGGCATGTTTCATATCTTGCTAATGCTCGCAAGCTTGGTGACCGTTTGATTGTAGCAGTAAATAGTGATACCTCAGTAAAACAATTGAAAGGGGAATCCCGACCAATAAATCCATTAATGCAAAGAATGATAGTATTAGGTGCACTTGATTCAGTTGACTGGGTTGTTCCTTTTGAAGAAGAGACTCCACAAAGGTTGATTGCCGGTATTTTACCTGATGTATTAGTAAAAGGTGGTGACTATAAACCTGAAGATATCGCTGGTGGAAAAGAAGTTATAGAAGCAGGTGGAGTAGTTAAAGTCCTTAATTTTGAAGATGGTTGTTCGACCACAAACATCATTGATAAGATTAAACGGAAATAAATAATATAATAATTAGCTATTTATTTAAGTAGCTAATTAGTCAATTATCGAATAATTTAGGTTTGGGTATATTTTAAAATCAATCAATAGGTATTAACTATCGTTAAATTTCATAATTAATACTTTTTTTATTATCTGCTTTATGCAAACCTATCAACTACCAAATGCTAATTTATTTAAAGGATTTCTTTTATGACTAAACACTATGACTATATTGCTATCGGTGGTGGTAGTGGGGGTATTGCTTCAATTAATCGAGCGGCATCTTACGGTAAAAAGTGCGCTATTATTGAAGCTAAATTATTAGGCGGAACTTGTGTCAATGTTGGGTGTGTTCCCAAAAAAATTATGTGGTATGGTGCACAAATTGCTGAGGCGATTAATCATTATGGCCCTGATTATGGTTTTGATACGACAATTAATCATTTTGATTGGGATAAACTAATCGCTAGCCGAACAGCTTATATTGATCGTGTTCATCAATCTTATGATCGAGTATTAAACAATAATAATGTCGATGTTATTCATGGATATGCTAAATTTATTGATAGCAAAACGCTTGATGTCAATGGTGTGCATTATAGTGCCGATCATATTCTTATTGCTGTCGGTGGTAAGCCAAGTATACCCAATATTCCCGGAGCGCAATATGGAATTACTTCTGATGGATTCTTTGAATTAAAAGCATTACCAAAAAGAGTGGCCGTTGTTGGTGCAGGCTATATAGCTTGTGAAATTGCCAGTGTTTTACACTCGCTAGGTGCTGAAACTCATCAATTTGTTCGGCAAGGCACACCTTTACGTGCTTTCGATCCATTGATTGTTGAAACATTAATGGAAGTTATAACTAATGATGGTCAGCATTTGCATACTTTTGCAATTCCATCTTCTGTCACTAAAAACGTTGATGAATCATTAACGTTAACATTAGAAGATGGTAAAAATTATACTGTTGATTGTTTAATTTGGGCAATAGGACGAGAACCTGCAACTAAAGAAATGAATTTATCTGCAGCTGGCATTAAAGTTGACAGTAATGGGTTTATTATTGTTGATGAGTATCAAAATACTAATGTAGCAGGAATTTATTCTGTTGGCGATGATACTGGAGCAGCGGCATTAACACCAGTTGCAGTTGCTGCTGGTCGACGCTTATCTGAACGACTTTTCAACAATAAACCAAATGAACATCTAGATTATACTAATATTCCAACGGTGGTATTTACCCATCCACCGATCGGGACAGTTGGGTTAACAGAACCACAAGCAATGTTACAATATGGCCCTGAAAACGTGAAGGTCTATAAATCTACGTTTACTGCTATGTATACTGCCGTAACTTCTCATCGCCAACCGTGTAAAATGAAATTAGTTTGTATTGGTGAACAAGAAAAAATAGTCGGCATTCATGGTATAGGCTATGGTATGGACGAAATTTTACAAGGTTTTGCTGTCGCATTAAAAATGGGTGCAACAAAAAAAGACTTTGATAACACCATCGCCATTCATCCGACAGCCGCTGAAGAGTTTGTTACAATGCGCTAGTATATAGAAAATTTATTATATCTTGATTAAAAAAAACAGGGCTTTAGCCCTGTTTTTATATGGTGTTAAGTGATTAATTATCTAATCTATTTTGCCAACCCTTTTGAGCTAATGATGAAAAACCAACTAAAACAGCAAGTAAAGCCACTGCTGAGATGTAAATACCTGCTCCCAGATAACTGTATTCACCTAATATATGATCGGGACTTAATAAGTAGATAGTTAAAGTCGGCGTTATTGCACTAAACAATGCATAGGCTAAATTGTAAGATAATGATAGACCAGAATAGCGAATGGCTGGTGGAAAGGTTCTAGTTCCTATAATTGGTGTCATAGCGATTGATCCGATAAATAAGCCAAATATCGCCCAAATCGAATATAGTTTAGCTAATGACATATCTGGCGTTAGTGAACTATAGAAATAGATGCTTACCACAGCCAATCCACCCCAAGTTATGACGACTGTTTTTGCTGTGCCTAATTTATCATCTAACCAACCAGAAATAACACAGCCAATAGATAATGTTAAGGCAGCAATACATCCACCTATACGCCAATCCAGATTAGCAAAATGATACATACCGCCAACGATACGGCCAGGAGTAATTAAAATACCAACCATAATTGCTGTTGATAATGACCAAGTTAACAAAGCGACTATCAAACAAGCTGTCTTATGTTTTTTTAGTACGGTAACAACAGGGATGCTTTTTTCTAATGCTTTACGTGCAGCTAATTCCTTGAAGATTGGCGTTTCAGATAAAAATTTTCGTAAGTAGACTGAAATCACACCAAAAATTCCACCAATAATAAACGGTATACGCCAAGCATAATCTAAAATATTTTGGCTAGTAAAATAGAGATCAACAATAATTGTAACGAAAAATCCAAGTAAAATTCCGCCTGTAATACCTGATGTTAACGTACCAACGCCCAAACCATAGCGTTGTTTTGGTGTATGTTCTGCGATAAATACCCATGCACCAGGCATTTCTCCACCAATAGCTGCGCCTTGTAACATACGCATCAACAATAATAACAATGGTGCCACAATACCAATTGCTTCATAGGTCGGTAAAATACCGATAATAAAAGTAGGTAAAGCCATCATTGCTACACTTAAGGTAAACATCCGTTTTCGGCCAACTTTATCTCCAAAGTGGGCCATAATAATTCCGCCAACAGGACGAACTAAATAACCAGCAGCAAAAATCCCCCATGCAAATAAATCTAAGGTTAATGGTGACAAGGTATGTGGTAAAAATAGTGGCTTGACAATGGTATCAATATATAGCGCATAGATAACAAAGTCATAAAATTCAAGCGTTCCGCCTAAAGATGACAATATTAATGTTTTAAAATCCTTACTATTCAATGGTCGGGCGACCGGTTGCCATTCAGCGTTAATTTCAGATTGACTCATGAAAAAACCTTATTTTTATTATTAAATGAATATAGCCAGTAAAGAAAATGACTATTCTTTGGTAAATTTTAATGTTGAAAAGGCATTCTGCCATAAAAAATAGTCTTTTGTTTAATCATAAAAAAATTTAATCAACGATAACGATATGTTTGTTTGATTTATAATATGTATAAAAAATGATATTAAACTAAAATTCTATCTATATATCGCATATAATAATTTTAAAATATTTGGATAAAAACAATGGCAAAACGATGCAGTTGGGTTACAAATGACCCGTTATATATAAATTATCATGATAATGAATGGGGTTATCCACAGTATGATAGCCTTAAACTATTTGAAAAAATTTGTCTTGAAGGACAACAAGCTGGATTATCTTGGATTACCGTACTAAAAAAAAGAGAAGAATATCGTCGATGTTTTTTTAATTTTGACCCAGAAAAAATTATTCAATTAAACGCTATTGATATAGAGTCATTAATTAAAAATAAAGGTTTAATACGAAATCGTTTAAAACTTAATAGCATTATAAAAAATGCTCATGCCTATTTAGCTATGCAAAATAATAATGAGGATTTCTCGCAATTTATTTGGTCATTCGTTGATGGTAAGCCAATAGTCAACCACTACAAAGATAAAAGTGAGGTTCCAGTTAATACAGAAATATCCGATAGAATGTCAAAAGCACTGAAAAAGAAGGGATTTTCATTTGTAGGATCAACAATTTGTTATGCATTTATGCAATCGATGGGCTTAGTTAACGACCATTTCGAAGATTGCTTTAAAAAATGAGGGGGAATTGATGACAATCATGAAATTAATAAAATATTGCCTAATATTAATATTAGTTTATTTCATCGTTTGTAATATCATTATTTTTATTTACGCTAATCAAAAGCCATCAACTAATGCTGATACTTTAGTCGTATTAGGATCACAAGTGGTTGGAACACCAGCTGAAGCGCCACTTACCTTACAAAATCGTTTAGATACAGCATTTAATTATTTGCAGAGTAATCCAAATACTAAAGTAATTGTTTGTGGTGGGCAAGGAAGCGATGAATCTGCAACTGAAGCGAGTGTAATGGCTGATTACCTAATTAAAAAAGGTATTGATTCTTCAAGAGTATATCTTGAAGACAGATCAAGGCGAACGGCTCAACAGTTTGTTTATGCTAATCAAATTTTACCACTAGGCAAAACAGTTGTTGTGACCAATGATTTTCATATTCTTCGTTCAATTATGCTAGCTAAACGCTCGGGTATTAGTGATATTACTGGTTTACCTGCACCGTTAGCTTATACCAATATTGATAAATATATAGCAATGATAAGAGAGCCATTGGCTTTACTTAATTCATGGCTGTTTGACCATCCATTAGATTATGTTGAAAATAATAATTAGCCATTCTAATTAAGTTAGATAGCTTGCCTTTACAGATTTTTAATGATAGTCATGGTATGATTAATCATTGCTATTTTTAATTATAATTAATAAATATGAATTCAGACACAATTGTTGCACAGGCAACACCACCTGGTCGTGGTGGTGTTGGCATATTGCGTATTTCTGGTCCTAAAGCACAAGAGGTTGCCAAAGCAGTTTTAGGTATCTTACCTAAACCGCGATATGCTCATTATCTACCGTTTTTAGCCACTGATGGAACAACGTTAGATGAGGGCATTGCTTTATTCTTTCCCAATCCAAACTCGTTCACAGGTGAAGATGTGCTTGAACTACAGGGCCATGGTGGACCCGTTATTTTAGATCTACTGCTAAAACGTATATTAGAAATATCTGGTGTGCGTATAGCAAGACCAGGTGAATTTTCAGAGCGAGCTTTCTTAAATGATAAATTAGATCTTGCGCAAGCTGAAGCCATTGCAGATTTGATTGATGCAAGTTCAGAGCAAGCGGCTAAATCTGCTTTGTCCTCTTTACAAGGTGTATTTTCCAAAAAGATTAATGAATTAGTAGAATCGCTTATTCATTTGCGTATATTCACAGAAGCAGCTATTGATTTTCCTGAAGAAGAAATAGACTTTTTATCTGACGGAAAAATAGAAGCAGAGCTTGACCAAGTTATTCAACGATTAAATGAAGTTCGTCATGAAGCCAAACAAGGTTCATTACTGCGTGAAGGTATGAAAGTTGTCATTGCTGGTCGACCTAATGCGGGTAAATCAAGTTTACTTAACGCATTAGCAGGTCGAGAAGCGGCTATTGTTACTGACATAGCAGGGACAACACGTGACGTTTTGCGTGAACATATTCATATCGATGGTATGCCTTTGCATATCATTGACACTGCCGGACTACGCGAAGCCAGCGATGAAGTAGAACGAATCGGTATTGAACGGGCATGGCAAGAAATTGACCAAGCGGATCGGGTGTTATTTATGGTTGACAGCACAACAACCAATGAGGCCAATCCAGAAAAACTTTGGCCAGAATTTATTGAACGCTTGCCTAAAAATATGCCAGTAACCGTTATTCGAAACAAAGCAGACTTAACTGGTGAACCATTAGGCTATAGTGAACAAAATGGTTATTGCCTTATCCAACTATCAGCACGAACTGGAGAAGGTATTACCTTATTACGTGATCATCTTAAACAGGTAATGGGCTTTACTAGTAGTACAGAAGGGGGCTTTTTAGCTCGTCGACGACACTTACAAGCACTTGAAAAAGCTGCAGAGCATTTAAATAATGGTAAATACCAGCTCACAACATTTCATGCTGGCGAATTATTAGCGGAAGAACTTCGGATTGCGCAAGAGTCATTGAGTGAAATCACTGGCGAATTTACCTCCAATGATCTACTAGGGCGCATATTCAGCTCATTTTGCATTGGTAAATAAGCTAAACATACTGTCGGTTAGAAATATAGGGATAGAAATAAAAAGTCATATCCCTATGAAGTGTTTTAAGAATTAAAAATTAACTTAAGCTATTTATTTTTGCCGGCATTATTTGGAACTAAAAATAAAATTGAAATAAAACATAACAGACAAAATCCGACATTAATCCATAATCCAATTGCTGCGCCAGTTGCTATACTTTGACCACTGGCAATAACTGCAGCATAAATTGATGCTGAAATGGCGACACCAAAAGCACCGCCTAATGAACTTGCCATTTTATATATTCCTGATGCAATACCAACTTTATCTTCAGGGGCGCTAGAAATTGCTGTGTCGATCGAAGGTGTCGCATAAAAACCTAAACCAAGACCAAATAAAATATAGCCACCTAATACTGAAATGATATAAAGCATATCTGGTAAAAATGTCAGCGTCATCAATGCAATTCCGGAACCAGTAATTAACGGTCCCATTAACATTGGTTTTTTCGCACCTACCTTTTGTAAGATTTTTTCACCAACACGAATCATACATAAAACCGAAACTAAATAACCAATAGTTAATAATCCATTTTGGAAAGAGGTAAACCCTCGCCCCTGTTGGGTATAAGTGCTGGCCACAATTAACGTGCCTGCAACAGCATTTAGCATAAAGTTGGATAAGGTAGCACCACGGTAAGGGATATTTTTAAATAATGCAAAATCAATGAAAGCGCCACTCGCTTTACTTTTTTCAATAACAAAAAATAAAATCATAAAAACAAAACAAACGGTAGCCAACGATAATGTTGCTACACTAGTCCATCCAAAAGTAGAACCTTTGGTTATCACAAGATTTAATGAAACTAACGTAATAACAAAAACAAATAGCCCTACATAATCAAATTTTGGCAGACTCGAAGGATCTTCAATTTTGGTTTCAGGAGTTCCTTTCAACAAAAGCATACCTAATACAGCACAGATAATAGAGATTATAAAGATCCATTGCCAACCTAAATAAGTCGCTATTGCACCGCCAGCAAGCACACAAGTGCCCGAGCCGCCCCAAGATCCAATCGACCAAAAACTCAATGCACGCTGACGATCTTTGCCTTGATAATAGGTTTTCACTAATGCTAAAGTCGATGGCATAATACAGGCTGCAGATAAGCCTTGAATAATGCGTCCAAAGGTAAATAATATTTCTCCTTGGGCGAAAATCAAACAAAGACAACCAATAATACTTAAAATAAAACCAAAGTAAGTAAAACGAACTCGTCCAAAGCGATCAGCTAAACCACCAGCAACCACAATAAAGCAGCCAGAGAAAAGTGCAGTCAAACTTACTGCTAAATTAAAAGAGGCTGGAGTGATACCAACTGTATGCTGAACAGCCGGTCCAACATTGACTATTGATTGAGCAAACAGCCAAAAAGTAATAACTCCTAATACAATACCTAATGTTAACCGGTTATAACTTTTAACTTGCTTGGTGCTAGAATTCTTTGAAGTTGACATATTTAAACCAGACATAGAAGCGATTTATCCTTATTTACTTAAATATGTTTCAGTTAATGCAACCCAATATGACGCAGCAGGAACAATACATTTATCATTAAAATCATAACCAGGATTATGAACACTACAAAATCCTGGTTCGTCTCCATTGCCGATAATCATGTAACAACCATTTGGATTGCTATCTAACATAAAAGCAAAATCTTCACTGCCCATAAAAGGATGGCAATTATCATGAACACGATCTTTACCGACTAATTTCTGAGCAACTTCTAATGCAAATTTTGTTGCATTAGCACCATTATGTAAAACAGGGCTACCATTGATATGTTCGATTTTAACTGAGGCGCCAAAACTTTCCGCCTGCGAAGTGGCAATTTCGGTAATACGCTTGAGCAATAAAGTCCGGGTATTATTATCTAATGCTCTGACGGTTAGCTTCATCAATGCATCGCTATTGACCACATTGGGGGCTTCGCCAGATTGAATACAACCAATCGTGATAACAGCTTTCTCAAAGGGTGAAACATTGCGGGAAACAATACTTTGTAAAGCAATGCCAATATAACAAGCAACAAGCGTCGCATCAATTCCTCGCTCAGGCATGGCTCCATGAGCACCTTTCCCTTTGATGGTGATATGAATCGTATCGGATGAAGCCATAAGAGCACCGCTTTTAAAATAAAAATGGCCTTCCTTAAATCCCGGCATATTGTGAATACCGAAAATCACATCACAAGGAAATTGTTTAAATAAACCCTCATCGACCATCACTTTCCCACCATATAACAACTCTTCAGCTGGTTGAAAAATGACATGTAAAGTCCCATCAAAGTTGCGTGTTTCGGCAAGATATTTAGCTGCACATAGCAAAATAGTGGTATGCCCATCATGACCACAACCGTGGAATTTACCATGGCTAACACTGCTCCAAGGTTTACCCGAAGCTTCAACAATAGGTAATGCATCCATGTCAGCTCTAATACCTATTTTCTTATTACTAGCGCCATTTTTCAAAACACCAACGACGCCAGTTTTTGCTAGACCTCGATGAACCTCATAGCCCCATTCAGATAGCTTATTTGCAACTAAATCACTGGTTTTTTTCTCTTCAAAACCTAACTCAGGATGTTTATGAATCTGATGTCGAATATCAACAAATTCTTGTTCTGTTTTTCTAATCGTTTCCATAATATGCTGCATTTTAGGCTCCTAATTAACCTGAATATCGTTTATGAGAAAAAAATAAAAATGGAACTATACATCTAAGTTAAAATTATATTTAAAAACAAAAACTAACTTTATTATCAAAACCACATAGATGAATAAATATACAATCTAATTTTGTATAAGTCGATTATTTCTGTTATTCAATTTATATTCTTGAAGAATAACCTTGCTTATTTTTCTTGGCACCATGGTTTATTTGAGTATAAAGGAGCAGAAACGCTCAATCATTACGATTTATTAATAACAGATATAAACCTTATAAATTTTCATTATTCTGAGGTATTTTTTTTGTAGGCTTATAGGCATAATATAAGTACTATAATTTATATGGCAGGCAAATTTATTTTAATTATAGATGTTCCAACGTTGCACTAGATGAATTATTAGATAACAAAAGGGGATAATGATGAAATTAATCGTCGATAATATGAGTTGTCAACATTGTGTTAAAACCATTACTAAAGCAATTAATGATATTGATCCTAAAGCTAAAGTGACCGTTGATTTAGCGAAGCATGAGGTTGATATAGAAGGTGGTACTATCTCACAAGAAGCTGCAATTCAAGCCGTTAATCAAGCGGGGTTTGAGTTTGTGGGTATTTCGTATTAAGGCAATACTATTTACAATTTCTCATTTTAAACGATTAAGACAATCGCTTAAATACTAGATAATACAAATATCCAATAGCCTCTATTTGATTAGATAATGCACTAAAAAAGTTTTCATATACTTCATTGGCACGGATTGTCGATGAAGTATATAGCTGTTGAAAATAGCGTTTGCCGAAAATACCACATTTAGCTTTCTAGCTTTTTCCTGCGGTGTCCCACCATTGATAAAAATGGTGAGTAGGTCCAATTCCTTTACCAATTTTCAAATTATCTGCATTTTCAATGGCACCTTGTAGGTATTTTTTTGCTTGTTTAACGGCTTCTTCTAACTCATATTTTGGTAGTAGTGCTGCAATAGCTGCCGATAATGTGCAACCTGTACCATGAGTGTTTTTAGTTTGGATACGTGGTGATGCCATTCTGATGATCTTTGTTGGCGTGATTAAATAATCCGGACTTTCTTGACTTGGCAAATGTCCCCCTTTCATTAATACTGCCTGACAGCCTAATTTGAGTAGCTCATAACCCTGTTGTTGCATTTCATCTTCGTTTTGTGCCTCATGACAATCAAGTAATGCTGCTGCTTCTGGAAGGTTAGGGGTGATGATGGTGGCTAATGGTAATAGCAATTCTCGAATAGCGGTAATGGCATCATTTCTCAATAAAGGATGCCCCCCTTTGGCTATCATTACCGTATCAAGAACAATATTGGCAATAGGATTATTGCTTAATAGATGATTAACCGTGGTTACGATCTCTTTATTCATCAGCATACCGATTTTAACGCTATCAATATGGATATCTTGATAAAGTGTGTTAAATTGAGCCTTAACAAATTCGGGTGGCACTTGGTATATGCTATTAACACCTTGTGTACTTTGTGCGGTTAAAGCAGTAATGACTGACATCCCATAAGCGCCAAGCGCTGAAAAGGCTTTTAAATCGGCCTGAATACCTGCACCGCCACTAGGATCGCTACCAGCTATAGTTAATGAAACTGTTGTCATGGTTTAATTTCCTATCTTGCTTGTCTTATTTTTCTAATCAAATCAGATGTGGCCTTAGCAATATCTCCTTGCCCGCAAATTGCGGATACAACGGCAATACCTTCAATGCCAGTTTGAATCACTTCAGTTAAATTGTTTACACCGATACCACCGATCGCAACGGCAGGGCATTGTTTTGCTTTAACAAGTTCAGTCAATTGGGCGATGCCTATTGCTTTTGCTGCATCTTTTTTGGTGGGGGTTGGATAGATAGGGCCAATACCTAGATAATCGACTAGTTGCCAAGGAACGCACTCAAGTTGCGAATAATTAGAGACTGAAAGCCCTATCCATTTATCTTCTCCAATTAATCGTCGTGCAACTTCGACAGATAGATCGCTTTGTCCAACATGAACACCATCGGCATCGACAGCTAAAGCTATATCAATATGATCATTAATCAATAGTGGAACTTGAGTGTCGATTAATACTTCTTTTAAAGCTTGGGCGGCTTTATACCAATTTCTACCTGAATATTCTTGTTCTGAACGTAATTGAACGGCAGTAACACCATTTTCAACTGCAAACTTAGTGGTATTAACCATACCATTTATGCCATCACAAAGTACTGGGTCAAGTACTAAATAGAGTGTTAAATCAAGTTGCTTCTTCATCAAAAATCCTTATTTGTGGTGAAAAGAGAAAGTTGGTCAATAATTGACATAGCAAAAGTACCTAGCCCTTGCTGTTTATTAGCGAGTTCACCCGCTTTTTTCATCATAAAGCAGGCTGAAGCAGTAGCCTTTAAATGATCTTCAGAACTTGCAATCAATGCTGCCACAATCGCAGATAATGAACAACCAGTACCAGTTACTTGTGTTAGCGCGATATCACCCCCAACAATGCTATAAACCTGCTCACCATCTGTGACATAATCGGTCTCACCTGTTATTGCAACAATGGTTTGATATTTCTTGGCTAATAGCATTGCCGCATTTAATGCAGAATCAGTAGAATCCAGTCCATCAGGCCCTTTTGATGATGATTGTTGACCACTTAATGCTAGAATTTCTGAAGCATTTCCTCGAATAACTGTCGGTTTAAATGTTAATAATTGCTTAGCAATTTCAGTACGATATTTCAATGCTGCTCCAACTGCGACAGGATCTAATACCCAAGGAGTTTGATTAGCTTTTGCGGCGGCTAGTAACATGCTTTTAGCGCTGTGACTATTGATCGTACCAATATTAATTAACAAACCATTTGCAATGGCAACAAAGTCCTCAACTTCTTGCTCAGCTACCACCATCGCTGGTGAAGCCCCAATCGCCAAAAGAACGTTAGCGGTGTAATTTTGTACCACATCATTGGTAATACAATGGATTAAAGGTCGCTTCTGATGAACTTGCTCAATAAAAGGAATGGCATCTTGATTTGAAAATAATTTAATGACCGACATATTCTTTCCTTATCTAATAAATAATATTAAGGGAAGAATGTGTCAAAGCGGTAATTAAGACAGAGACTTCCCTACGCTGGCATGATCCAGATCAGGTTCAACGGGTAAATTCTCAGTTTTTTGCTCTAACAAAAAACACCCCGAGTCTAAATAACAAATTTGGATAAAATTGAATCTATTATGAACTGAGTTTAAAAATTAAACAAGTTATTGTAATAATCTTTCTATATCACTAATGGCGCGTCTATCCGGTAAGAAAATTATTAAATGATCGCCATCTTCAATCATTAAATCCGTATTTACTATAATTACATCTTCACCACGAACCACGGCACCAATCGTAGCACCTGAAGGTAATTTTAAACTGTTGATATTTTTACCGACTAATTTTGAATTTTCGGCTTCACCACGAGCAACTACTTCGACAATTTCTGATTCACCTTGGCGTAATGAGACAACTTTAACTACACCTGTTTGCCTAACATGGCTTAGTAGTTCTGAAATAGTGGCATGTTGTGGTGAAATCGCGATATCAATAACACTATCGTTAATCAATTCTAAGTAGGCTTGTCGCTGGATGAGAACGATGACTTTTTTTGCCCCCATTCTTTTTGCCAGCATAGATGACATAATATTGGCTTCATCATCGCTAGTGACCGCCACAAACAGATCGGTTAACTCGACTTGCTCTTGTGATAATAATTCTTGGTCTGATGATTCACCATGTAACACGGTGGTATTCACTAACTGTTCAGCTATTAATTCAGCTTTTTCTGCATTACGTTCAATCAACTTAACTTGATAATCATTCTCTAAACGTTTAGCTAAAGCAATGGCAACGCCACCACCACCGCTAATAATAATACGTTTATAAGGTTTTTCTAGCCGTTGTAGTTCACTGGTTACAGCTTTAATGTTAAGAGGAGGGGTAATAAAATAAACCATGTCTCCAGCTTCAATTAAAGTCGAACCTATTGGGCGAATAAAACGATTTTGACGATAAATAGCAACAACACGCGCTTCGACATGTGGTAAATGCTCTTTAAGTTCGGATAGTTCGCTCCCCACTAACGCACCACCGTAATAAGCGGTTACAGCAACCAAACAGACACGATTATCATAAAACGAAGCAAACTGTAGAGCACCAGGATATTGAACTAATTGGCTAATATGATTTGTAATTAAGTTTTCAGGAGCAATAATATGATCGATGTTGATACAATCTTTATTGAAGAATGGGTATCTTTCATCGTTATATTCAGGAGCACGGATTCTAGCAACTTTTTGTGGAATATTAAACATCACATGCCCAATCTGACAAGCCATCATATTTACTTCATCAGAATTGGTAACGGCAACTAACATATCGGCTGATTCCGCGCCAGCACTCTCTAATACTTGTGGGTAAGATGATTTACCGCAAATGACTTGTAAATCAAAACGCTCTTGCAAAGATTGCAATTTATCATGATCTTCATCAACGACAGTCACATCGTTCTGCTTTTCAGTTACTAGATATTCAGCAAGTGCACTACCAGTTTGGCCTGCACCAAGAATGATAATTTTCATAATAAACCTATTATAATCAAAAGGCCTCAAGCTAACTCATTATTAGAACAATAGAGCTCATATCAATTAAAGCCGTTTGATATTGTTTAGTAATAATCGCAATCTTATTTTAGATTATACAAAACCGATTGCGTCATAAACCTTCTTCAACGTAGGCTCTGCTTTAGCGCGAGCTTTTTGTGCTCCTTCTTGCATAATTGAAAGAAGATAATTTTCATCATCTCGATATTGATGATATTTTGCTTGTAAACCGGTTAACATCTCGATAACTTGATTTGCCACCTCGGTTTTTAGATGACCATACATTTTGCCTTCAAACTCTTTTTCAAGTTCAGCAATCGGCTTACCTGTAATACCTGTCAAAATATCTAACAGATTTGAAACACCGGCTTTGTTTTTTGAATCATAACGTACAACAGGTGGTTCGTCTGAATCGGTCATTGCCCGTTTAATCTTCTTCTCGACATCTTTCGGATTCTCAAGTAAACCAATAACATTGTTACGATTATCATCTGATTTAGACATCTTTTTGGTTGGATCTTGTAAAGACATCACACGAGCACCTACTTTAGAAATAAACGGTTCAGGAACAGTAAAAATATCGCCATAAAGTGCATTAAAACGCATAGCGATATCACGTGATAACTCGAGATGTTGTTTCTGGTCATCACCTACAGGAACTAAATTAGCTTGATATAACAAAATATCAGCAGCCATTAATACTGGATAATCAAATAGCCCGGCGTTAATATTTTCAGAGTGACGAGATGACTTATCTTTAAACTGCGTCATACGGCTCAGTTCACCAAAATAAGTATAACAGTTCAACGCCCAACCTAATTCAGCGTGAGCTGGTACTTGTGATTGAACAAAAATAGTACTTTTTTGTGGATCGATACCACAGGCCAAATAAAGCGCTAACGTATCAAGTGTTGCTTTTCGCAACTTATTAGGATCTTGACGGACCGTGATCGCATGTTGATTGACAATACAATAAACGCAATCATATTCATTTTGCAAAGACACCCAATTCTTCAAAGCCCCTAAATAGTTGCCTAATGTTAGTTCTCCTGATGGCTGAGCGCCACTAAATACAATTGGTTTACTCATAATTTATTCCTAATTTATACTCATTATTTTTTTGCATCAGCCTTTGGCTGAGGTAATAAGGTTAATATATCTTTAAAATCATCAAATAAAAAATCAGGCTTGCTAGATGCAATCGACACCCCATAATTATAACCATAACTTAATGCTACAGTCGGGCAATTAGCATTTTTAGCAGCAGTAATATCATTCTTTGAATCACCAACAAACAGCAACTGATCACTAAACAATCCAAAGGTTGCCATGACTTGATAAAGTGGGGCAGGGTGTGGTTTCAACTTAATCACATCACCACCACCAAGTACCAATGAAAAGTATTCTTTAATACCTAATGACGTCAATAAAGCAGGTAAAAATTGCGCAGGTTTATTGGTAACTAAAGCTAAGGGATAATGATTTTCATAAAGCGTTTTTAAGGTTTCTTTAACATGCGGGAATAGCGTTGTTTGCTCATCCATAACCTTATCATAATGATGATTAAACAACTGTTTCGCTTTGTTGAAATCCTCTTTAGACGGATTGCGACCAATCACGTTGAACACGCGCTCGAGCATGACATCAATGCCATTACCGACCATGTTTTTTACTTGTTCATTAGTAACGGTGGGTAACTCCAAATCTGCTAACATCTTTTGTGCAGCTAAGGCAAGGCCAGGCACACTATCGACTAAAGTTCCATCTAAATCGAAAGCAATAGCTTGAATATCATTTAACTTAGCCATGGTTAACACCTTCTAATTCTTTACGCATTGCATCAATTACAGCTTTATAATCCGGTTGACCAAATATTGCTGAACCAGCAACAAACATATCAGCACCCGCTCTGGCAATTTCAGCGATATTATCAACTTTAACACCACCATCAATTTCTAAACGAATCTTTCTGCCAGACTCAATAATGCGCTGTTTAACTTGTTGTAATTTTTTTAGTGTACTTGGTATAAATGATTGTCCACCAAAACCTGGATTAACGCTCATTAATAAAATAATGTCGACTTTATCCATCACATAATCTAAATAATCTAACGGCGTTGCAGGATTAAGTACAATTCCCGCACTGCAACCATGATCTTTAATTAATTGCAAAGAACGGTCAAGGTGAATAGTTGCTTCAGGGTGAATAGAGATATTAGTTGCGCCAGCTTTGGCAAATGAGGTAATTAAATCTTCAACAGGCGAAACCATCAAATGAACATCAATCGGAGCCTTAATACCATAATCACGAAGAGCCTTACAAAACATACTACCCATCGTCAAATTTGGTACAAAATGGTTATCCATTACATCAAAATGGACAACATCGGCACCAGCGTCTAATACTTTCTGCGTATCTTCTCCAAGACGAGCAAAATCAGCGGATAATATTGATGGTGCAATAATAAACTCTTTCATAACATACCTCTACTAATAAAACCTTATACATAAAATAGGTTATTTTTGGTACAAGGCTAATATTTCATCAATTTTTTTGCGTCCTTCGCCAGCACAGCTAATTGAGCGTCGCATTTCTGCACGGTAAAGATGGCGCGCTTTACTATATAACGTTCTGGTATACTCTGTATCGTGATTTGATAGTAGTACAGGAATATTTTTTTTATAAGCAATTTTTTCAGCTAATTGTGACAATCGCTTATGTTCTTCAAAACCAAAATTATTGGAATAATAAGCCGTAAAACCGATAGATTCATTTGGAGAAAGATAAGGCGGATCACAATAAATGACAGAATTGCGTTTTGCCATTTTCATTGCTTCATGATAAGGAGTACAGATAAACTCAGCTTTTTGTGCTTTTTGAGCAAAATAGTAGAGCTCCTTCTCAGGAAAATAGATAGTTTTGTAACGTCCAAAAGGTACATTAAAAAGCCCGCTATTATTATAGCGACATAAACCGTTATAACAGTGGCGATTCAAATAGACAAACAAAAGCGATCGTAGATATTGATCTTTACTATAATTAAAGACATCTCGTAGCTGATAAAAAGCCTCAGCTTGATTATTCTGATGATTAAATAATAGCTTAAGATCATTAATAAACTTATCAGGATTGGATTGTAATAACCTAAATAACGCAATTAGATCATGATTGATATCAGCTAAAATATAACTTTTAAAGTTTGTGTTTAAAAAAACAGAACCAGCGCCTACAAAGGGCTCAATGAGTTGGTCCCCTTCTGGTAGATATTGTTTAATTGTGTCCACAAGCTCATATTTTCCTCCAGCCCATTTTAAAAAGGCTCGTTGCTTCTTCAACGGAAACTCCTATTTTGCTGATTTTTCTTTATTAATTGTTTCACCAGATTTAATCCAAGGCTTATCTTTTTGTAGTGCACTTGGTAAAGATTTGATCGCTTTTCTGGCTTCGTCAGCAGAATCATATGTACCTTTAACTAATATATACCATTTAACATTATTTCGTTTGGTTTCATAAATTTGGTAATTAGTGAGATTATGTTCTTTAACCAATCTTTTCAAACCATCAACTGAACTAGAAGAACTAAGTTGAATTGAAAACTGATCATTCTTAATTTTGGCAATCGAAGTTGAATTATTACCTGTTATTACACTATTATTTGAGTTAGAAACAGTAGGATTGCCTCTATCTGGATTTATTGGTTTATTTAAATTAGTTGATGAACCACTAGTATTTTGAGTTGTACTGTTACCCGTTGGTTGCAGCTCTGGTCTAGAACCCGATGTTGACTGTGTTGATGCTGGAGGTTGACTAACCCCATTATCGTGCTCATTAACATTACTATTAATTGGGGCTGGTGGCACAGGTGCAGAATTTTGTTGACCTTGCGCTAACGCCCCACTATCGCCACTGATTGTTGAATCAGGCGTTTGCGTCGACGAAACACCATTGACTTCAGGAGGAGTCAGTATGGTTGTTTTTTTTGAAGGACGAGATATCACAAAGCAAACCAACAAGACAATAATAGCTAAAGCTAATCCCATAATAATCAATTTTTTCTTCGAATAATGCTGAAAAAAAGTTGATATACTAAAAGAAGGCGTAGAAGACTTACTTGATTGTTCTGGTATATAACGATCATCTTTATCTACACGCATATTAACTCCTTTCAAATGGTTTATTGCCTCATGGCCAGCCGAATTTAAAAAATTGAAATTTTAAATTTGTTCTATTTTTTCAATAATATATCCAGCAACACCTTTGGCACTTTGCTCATCAGTTTTAATCGTAATATCAGCGATCTCTTCGTAAAGTGGATCACGCTCTTCGGCTAATTCTTCGTAAAGTTCACGGGGAGTATTGCCACCTTGTAATAAAGGACGACGCTTATCTTTCTGGGTTCTTGCCATCTGTTTTTCTATTGTAGTTTCTAAATAAACTACAATACCGCGAGCTGATAAACGGTTACGTG
The DNA here is from genome assembly GCF_019469165.1 of Gilliamella sp. ESL0443. NCBI lineage: Bacteria > Pseudomonadati > Pseudomonadota > Gammaproteobacteria > Orbales > Orbaceae > Gilliamella > Gilliamella sp. ESL0443. The sequence goes on from NZ_CP048263.1 coordinate 450,409, forward strand.
TCTCTTTAGATAAAATCGAACCACCACCAGTAGCAAGAACTATACCTTGTTTTTCAGTCAACTCATTAATGACTTTCTCTTCTCTGGCTCGGAATCCGTCTTCACCTTCTAAGTCAAAAATCCATGCAATATCAGCACCTGTACGTTTCTCGATCTCTTGGTCAGAATCAAAAAATTCCATACCTAACTGTTGTGCAATTTGTCGGCCTATTGTGCTTTTTCCTGCCCCCATAGGGCCAATTAGAAAGATATTTCGCTTTTCTGCCATTGTAGTTTCATCATCTATTAATTTTGGTTAAAATTTACAACACAATATCAATTTATAATGATTTAAATAACTCATCATTTCGGTATTGAATTGTGTAACTTACTTGGATCTCCGTCTAACGACAAAAATTTAGGTCGGTAATTATCTCAATAGATAGCCCCATTTTGCAACAGGTATTTATTAATCGATTAACTAATACCTGCTTGATGCAGATCATGAATATTCAGCGCACCAACCAATTCGCCGTGATTATTTACCACAGGTGCAGCAGTAATATTATGATCATTAAATGATTTTAAAGCTTCGACCGCTTTCCAAGTTTCAGGTATTTGATGTCCTGGACTTGTCATTACATCGACAATATTATCTTGTAATGTACCATGTTTTAGTAGCAAACGGCGTAAATCGCCATCTGTAAAAACGCCAACTATTTTATTATCATCTTGGCATATTGCAACTAACCCCACACCAGTACGACTTAATTCTAACATGGCATCAAGTACTGTTGCTGATTGTGGTACTCTAGGAATTAAATCACCCTTACGCATAATATCTTTTACATGATTTAATAGTTTAGCGCCTAAACTGCCAGCTGGATGTGAACGAGCAAAATCTTCTTCCTTAAATCCACGAGCTCGCATAACGGCAATTGCCAGCGCATCGCCCATCATTAACGTATTAGTTGAGCTTGAGGTTGGAGCTAATCCCATTGGACACGCTTCCTTTTCGATTGAAATGTCCAGCACTGCTTGCGCAGCTAATGCTAATGGGGAATCAAGTCCACCTGTTATGGCAATAACTGGAATATTCATTGCTGCAAGAATGGGTAAAATAAATTGAAATTCCTTAGCTCGTCCTGAATAAGAAATCAAAATCACGACATCATTCTCGGTCACCATTCCTAAATCACCGTGTAATGCTTCAGATGGATGCATAAAAAATGCTGGGCTACCAGTACTGGCTAATGATGCTGCGATCTTTTTACCAATATGACCAGATTTACCAATGCCTGACACTACAACTTTGCCTTTTGTTGACAAAATTAACTGACAAGCCTTAACAAAACTCTCACCAAGCCGAGCTGGCAGCTTCTGTGCCTCATGAAGCTCAAGTTCAAGTAATTCTCGACCATATTGTAATAATTTGTCCATTTTTAGCCACTCATCAAATTAAAACTAAAAAATATATATTGATTAAATTATTAATAGTCTAGCAATTAACTATTCAATATTCAAAAGCCTTTTAGAATAAAAAGATAAGAAATAATTGAGGAGCGCACTTTTTGGAATAAAAAATGTTGAGGAACGGGGTTTTTAAAGCTTTAGAATCCTAATCCAACTTTAACTCCAAGCACGATTAATATCACGCCTAACAACTTATCAATAATCACCTGTAACTTAAAATAACGACGTTGGACAATTTGGGTTTGGAAGACGAATACTACCATCGGCCACCAAATTGCAGCTTCAAGCCAGATTATAAAAGCAACTACCAGTTTATCTACCATCGTTGAGCTGGCATTAAGTAGTTGAGTAAAGATAGCTAGAAAAAACAGCGTGGCTTTTGGATTAAGTAAATTACATAATAGCCCTTGCATAAACGCAGATTTGGCTGTGACATCCAGTTCCTGCGTTTGTTTGGAAACATAGGCGGTGCCACTGCTTTTGGCTAGTAACGCTTTAACGCCAATCCATAACAAATAAGCGGCACCGGCATAACGTAATGCATTATAGAGCCAAGGGGTGGCGGTGATTAATACAGCAATGCCTGCCACACAGTAACTCATATGAATGGCGATAGCACTAATTACTCCTAAGCAGGTCATTAATGCTATTTTTCGGTTATAGCTTAAACTATTTTTTAAGACCAGAAAAAAATCTGGCCCGGGTGATATCATGCCTAAACAACTAATGGTTATGACCAAAATTAAGGTATCGACTGTCATTTTTGCTCTTGTGCTGCATTGTTTAACGTGGCGATGTTTGATTTATGTTGTTCGATAAATTGCTTTTTATCGAAATTTTCACCAATTAAGTAATCAGTTAAGAATTTTGCATTCGTTTTAATTTGTGCACCATTCAAAATCATTCTTGGTAAGTCGATTTGGTAAATGGTTTGGTTGGATGATTTTTGTAAATCATCACTATTCGCATTGGTTAATAAGTACAATTTGCGTTCTTTTTCCGACAATTTTTTAACGGTTTCGGTACCCGCACCCATCATTAAATGGTCAGGGAAGATATAAAATACGGTATTGTCTAGTAAACCTTGCTCTTTTAGGTGGTTAATAAATTGCCCTAAATTGTAATCGAGAGATGCGGCTACAAAAGACATGTTGTCATGCTTTGGGCTAATAACAGAGGTCATGCGTTCATCGTTAAAGCCATTTGGTGCATGGGTTGAGACGGTCGAAACAAATAGCGCAAATGGTTTGTCATTATTTTTCATCTCTTGTATTTGCTGTTCGGCGATGTCTAATATATCTTTATCATATAACCCAAATGGCGCATTTGGGTATTTGCCTGGATAGTTTTTTTCAGATACCACTTGCATTCCAACTACTTCTGCTGTGTGGCCAATGCTCGCAAATTCAGGACCAGCCATAACGTAACGAGTTTGGTAGCCCGCTTGTTTTAATACATCACCTAAAGTGACTAATTTAGTCGAGTTAGCGTTTTTTAAAGGGGATGTTGAATGCTCACCAATTAAAAATGGTACACCGGTCATATAAGTGTACATTGAGGCGGTTGTCCAGGTACTACCTGCACTCATTGGCATATTTGGATAAAAGGTATATTGTTGCTTTAGCTGTCTTAAATTAGGCGTAATATCAGCAAAATCTAAAAATCCTTGCTCGAAAGATTCTAACGATAACACAATAATATTTTTGCCTTTTTGGCTGTTTAACTGTGATTTTGCAACATAATCATTCATATTGAGCGTTTGTAATGCTTGCTCGAAGGTTGCTTTTGGCGCACAGGTGACTTGATAGATTTCATAGAGGCGACTAACTGGACCATTATGATAACTAATTGAAGCAATTGCGATGACAGCAAACGATAAGCGCCATAACAATCGGCATTTATTACGAAATAAGTTGGCTAATTTACTGATTATAAAAACTAATCCTAAAAAGATCACAATCACTAATACAGCCTGTAACTTGAAGATAAATAATCCTTCAATAATATCATTCACATTTAAATTCACGTAAAACTGATAATCAATAAATCCACCACTAAAATAGATAGAGGTGAGTTCCATAACAATGATGACGGTCATTAAGACAATGGCGAGCAGTTGCCATTTTTTTTGTTTAAAAAAAGAAGCTAAGGTAATAGTTAAGATAAAAAGTGGTAATACGATTAAAGTCGAAAACGGCATAGTTAATGATACTCAGATTTTCTTAAAACGGGAATATTGCATCAGTATATACGTTTTAATCAGAAAAATAAAAATCGTAGATTGCAAGGTAATATTAATGCGTTGATTTTATTATATGTAACAAGCTTAATGATAATTATTATTGTTTGTTGTTGATAATTGAAAGCATTAGCAATAAGATAGCAACAATTATTTTATTTCCTAAAGCTGAAAGGTTTATGCTATGTTGTTACGTAGATTTGCCATTGTTTTGCTATTATCTTGTTTTTCCTATAGCTATGCTGATGTCACTTTACCGGCCCCACAAAAGAAAGAGGGTATGGGATTATTTGATAGTCTTAAAAAGCGTGCTTCAACGCCGGGTGGAGGATTTCCAACAGGTATGGTGTCTGACGATGAGCTTTCAAGTGTACTTTGGGCAGCCAGTGGCTTAAATCGAGGTAAAAACGGTTGGACAGTACCAATGGCAAGTGGTAAACCGCCTTATGTTCGCCTGTATGTTGCAAGTGAAAAGGGAACCTTTATATACGAGTGGGAAGGGCACTATCTTCGTGAGATCAATAATCAAGATATTCGTGGCGACATCGGTAAACAAAGTTTTACTAAACGTGCACCTTATATTTTTATTTTTGTGTCTGATGGTGACAATCTTAAAGATTATGATACCCAACAAGCCAATGATTTTAGTCAAATTGCTGTTGGCGCAATGAGCCAAAATGTTTATTTGTCGGCGACAGCATTAAAACTCGGCACACGTTATATCCATTCAATCAATCCTGAATTTATTAGTCAATCATTACAATTGCCAGAAAACAGCAAACCAATAGGGATTATGTTGTTAGGAAAATAAAGGAGTAGGAAGTGAAAAGGTATTTAACTTTAGTTGTTCTACTAATTGCAAGTTTAGCTGTTTTTAGTTCCCCTTCTTATGCAGCCGAAAAGAAATATGAAAGCTGGAATGCAATTATTGATGAGATGGATATCATTTTGAATGATGCCTACAACATCTATTTTATGAAAGACGTCGAAGGTGCTAAAGCCCGTGTTAACAATGCTTACTTTGGATTTTACGAAAAGCATGGCGTTGAGCGCGCAGTGATGTCTTATATTTCAGGTAAGCGCGGTACTGACACTGAATACCAGTTTGCAAAAATTAAACGATTAATGACACAAAATGCGCCGAATAAAACGGTGCGAGCAGAAATTGACGTTATTTTAAAAATGCTCCATGAAGATGCCAACGAGTTAGATGGTAAAAAAGAGAGTGGTTGGAGTGTATTTTTGGCGTCGTTTATCATCATTTTCCGAGAAGGGTTAGAAGCGATATTGGTTATCGCGGCTATCTCTGCCTATCTTGTTCGCTCAAATAATAAACCGATGCTTAAAGTCGTTTATCTTAGCAGTTTGTTTGCGGTGTTCGCTAGTATTTTAGCGGCGATAGCGTTACATACAATTGTAGGATTAAGCGGTGCCAACCAAGAAATTATGGAAGGTTGCGCCATGTTATTGGCAACGGTAATGCTGTTCTTTATTAGTAATTGGATGCTGTCCAAGTCAGAATCCATAGCATGGAAAAACTATGTGGAAGGTAAGGTCCAAAATGCGGTTTCTACAGGCAGTAGTTTTGCTTTAGGATTTGCTGCCTTTTTAGCAGTATTTCGTGAAGGCGCAGAAACTATCATCTTCTATCAAGCCATGTTAGCAGATGCTAATGAGCATATGGATATGGTGTGGTATGGTTTGGGCGTGGGAATGTTTGTATTAGCGTTTGTGTTTGTTATTATTCGCTTTGGTACGGTTAAATTGCCACTTAAACCGTTCTTTATTGGTACCAGTGCCTTGATGTATCTGATGGCGATTGCGTTTGCTGGAGGCGGTGTGAAAGAGTTGCAAGAAGCTGATATTATTCCGGTTACATCTGTCGACTTTGTTCATTCGGTTGAAATATTGGGTATTTACCCAACAGTTGAAACATTATTACCACAGTTGTTCATGGTAGTGGCAGTGATAGGATCGATTATCTATTCCACAAAATATAAAAAGAAATAATTAATATAAAACATTAAAAACGATTAATGATTAGTGATAAATCGTAAATACATTGGTAGTAAATTGTTATTGACTAGTCATGATTTTATTGATTAGTGATTAAAAGTGAAAAACAAAATTAAGGAGTTTTCAATGAAAAAACTATTAGTCTCTGCTGGTATTTCATCAATACTTGCACTTTCTTCAATGGCTTATGCTGCTGCACCTGCACCAGGTGAAGAAAAAGGCTTCGAAGAGTTTCCAATTGGTGATGAAGTAACTGTTGGTCCTTTACACATCGGTGCAGTTTATTTCCAACCTGTTGATATGGAACCAGCTGGTATGGGTGGTTTACCTGCTTCAAAATCTGATATGCATATTGAAGCTGATATTTCAGCGGCTGAAGGTAATAACTTAGGTTTTGGTACTGGTGATTTCGTGCCTTACTTAACTGTAAAATATAAAATCCAAAAAGAAGGCAGTGATAAAGCTATCGAAGGTACTTTTATGCCTATGAATGCTTCAGATGGTCCTCACTATGGTAACAATATTAAGTTAGATGGTGCAGGCAAATATAAAGTAACCTTTACTATCGAAAACCCTGAAAAACAAGGTTATTTATTACATGTTGATAAAGAAACTGGTGTTGAAGGTCGTTTCTGGACTAAACCAATTGAAGTTTCATGGGACTTTAACTTCATCCCACGTGCATGGTAATTATTATTTTTAATTAAATTTAATTTTCAATAATTAGTTGTACTATCGGCGAGTGTCAAAACTCGCCTATATACGTTGTAATTTTTAGGCAATCATTATGCTCCAATACCTTATCAATGTTACTGATAATACTTTTGTACCTGTGATTATGTTGGCACTACTTAGTGCTGTATTTGTTCAATCAAGTAAAAAATACCTTATCACGGGATTTGTATTGGGGATGTTGTCGGCTCTTATTTATGCAATATTAAAACGAAATACGGGTTTTGCTGTTCGTGAGTTTTATGATCTTGGTGTGATTGTTACTTGGTGCATTATTGTTGTTCCATTGCTGATCTGCTTATCTTTTAGAAATTTTCTAGTTTTCATCATAGTATCTATTGCAATTGGACTTATTACAGCACAATGTTTACCGAATATTTTACTTTATCCATTTGAATTTGATGTTGGCATGGAGTCAATTTTCAATAATGATTATCTGTTTAAATGGATTGGTTACAGTTTCGCTTTATTAGTTTGTATTTTAATTGGATTGTTTATCTATCGGCTTTGCCAAAGGTTTTCAACTCGATTTATTACTGTTATTACTTCATTAGCGATTATTATTTTTACTACACAGAATATAATTAATTTTCTACAAATTTTGATTGTGCGGCGGTTTATCTCACCACAAGAATGGATGATGGAATTAGTTATTTTTGTTTTAGCTCATGTCAATTTATTTACTTTCATCTTTATGGCATTGGTGTTACTACTTACTATTTTATTATACACCAAATCCAAAACTACCTCATTAGTAGGTAGTAATCCTGCCCAAGTGCGTAAACTCAAAGCAAGTTTACGACGTGATCGCCGTACCTCATTATTATTAATGGCAGGTATTGCCATAACGGCTTATACCGTTACTCGCGCACGCTATATTCTCCAAAAAGGTGTGGAGTTATCACCCGCTGAGCCAGTTAAACCTAATGCGGATGGTTTGATTGTGATTCCATTAGATAAAATAAATGACGGCAATTTACACCGTTATGGTTATCAAGCAGTAGATGGCACCTTAATTAGATTTATTGTCATTAAGAAAAGCGAAAATGCATATGGTGTAGGTTTTGACGCTTGTGATATCTGTGGTGCAAGTGGTTATTATCAACGAGGTAATCAAGTTGTCTGTATTTTGTGTGATGTGGTAATGAATATTGCAACAATTGGTTTTTCAGGCGGTTGTAATCCAGTACCGCTTAAATATGAAATTTTAGATGGCAATATGATTATTCGTCCAGCTCATCTTGAAGCTGAAAAAAGTCGCTTTAAGTAAAGGTGTGAAAAGGAAGAAAATATGTTTCGAAGAATGTTACTTAGTGTGTTAGTTCGCCAAAAAAAGAAGCTATTTTTAATTGCCTTAACCGTTGCTTTAGGGGTTTCGCTAGCGACAGCCATGTTAAATGTGATGTTTGATGTTGGTGATAAAGTTAATCAAGAATTAAAAGCCTATGGCGCTAACTTAAATATTGTGCCCAAAGGTGCAGCGATGGTAAATGAGTTATATCAACTCGATGACAAACAAAACGCAACTCAATATATTAAGCAAGATGATTTAGTCAAGATTAAAATGATTTTCTGGGCATATAACATTGTTGATTTTGCCCCCTATTTAACGACCCAAGTGACCGTTAATGATAGACCTATTACACTAGTGGGAACATGGTTTAATAAGCATCTGACTATTCCAACTGGTGATGAAGTTGACACAGGAATGTTAGCCATGAAGTCGTGGTGGTCGATAGAAGGCAAGCCAATGAAAGATGATAACTTGCAAGGTGCCATGGTGGGTGAAACACTTGCCAAGCAATTAAATCTTAAATTAGGCGATAGTATTGAGCTAACTTCCCCAAAAATGACGCTAATTGTAAATAATATCTTTCATAGTGGTGGTCTTGAAGATAACGAGCTTTATGTATCGCTACCAGTTGCTCAAATGTTAGCGAATAAACAAGGTCTAGTTGAACGGGTTGAAGTGAGCGCTCTTACCACACCTGAAAACGATTTAGCTCGCAAAGCGGCGCAAGATCCCAATAGTTTATCGCGTGCCGAATGGGATCGATGGTACTGCACCGCTTATATCAGTTCGATTGCCTATCAGTTGGAAGAATTAATGCCCGATGTTCGGGTTAAAGCGATAATGCAAGTTGCCGACTCAGAAGGCTCTATTTTACAAAAAACACAATTATTGATGTTATTACTGACAGTGTTATCTTTGATCTGTTCGGCTTTGGCGATATCTAACTTAGTTACTGCTAACGTGATTGAACGTAGTACTGAAATTGGTTTATTAAAAGCACTAGGGGCAACTAATACCTCGGTAGCGATGTTAATTCTTAGTGAAATACTAATCATTGCTTTATTCGGTGGTATGGTCGGCTATTTTATTGGTCTTGGCTTTGCCCAAATTATTGGACAGACGGTATTTGGTTCATTTGTTGAGCCTAAAATGATTATTATCCCAATGGTATTAATTATGGTGAGTCTCATTACCTTATTAGGAAGCTTGCCGGCATTACGTATTATGATGTTCTTACGTCCGACGGATGTATTACATGGTCGGTAAGCGAGGTTAAGTGATGATAAATAAAAACCAACGCTTTATTTTAAAAACGATATTTAGCTCATTAATTCGTCGTCGTTCTCGAATTGCAATTGCCTTACTTGGTGTTGCGATTGGGGCGACGGTGTTATTAGGTATGGTGACGCTTTGTTATGATATTCCAAGACAAATGGGACAAGAGTTTCGTTCTTATGGAGCTAACTTATTGTTAATGCCAGCTAATAATCAACCGACTATATCAATGGTTGAGGTAGAAAAAGCTATTAGCGTATTACCGAAAGACAAAGTATTAGGCGTTACACCATTTCGTTATAATTCTATCCGCAGTAACCAACAGCCTTATACCATCGTTGGCACGCAATTTGATCAGGTTATTAAAACTAGTCCATATTGGAAGATAGAAGGTGAACTACCAAAAAATCCGAACGAAATTATAATTGGTACGGATATTGCCCAGTTTGCTAAACTTAGTATTGGAAGTACCATGCCAATTTCAGGAAAATCTAAAGAAAATTCTCGCTTTGATGAGGACTTAACTGTTACTGGCATCGTCAAGACAGGTCGTGCAGAAGATAATTTTATATTTATCGATCTGAACGATCTTGAAAACCTACTTGAAGAAAGCAATCAGGCCGAAGTGGTCGAAATTAGTATCACTGCAACCAAAGATGAATTGCAACACTATATTCAAACCATTAAAGATCACTCAACCACAATCGAACCGCATCTTATAAAATGGGTGACACAGTCCGAAGCATCAGTGCTCGGTAAACTGTCATCTTTACTCTACTTAGTAACCTTAGTCGTGTTAATTTTGACTATGATTTGTGTGGCCACAACCATGATGACGGTAGTAATGGAGCGTCGCAAAGAGATAGGGCTGAAAAAAGCTATTGGTGCAACCAATAAAAGTATTGCCAAAGAATTTTTAGCCGAAGGGATGATTTTAGGTATTATTGGTGGGGTGATTGGGGTTATTTGTGGTTTAATTTTTGCTCAAGTAATCAGCGCCAATGTATTTGGGCGCTCAATTGTCATTGAATTTTATTTGATACCAACAACGATTGTTATTTCGGCTGTGGTAACCATCATTGCGTGTTTGATTCCGGTAAAACGTGCACTTGAAGTTGAACCAGCATTAGTTTTACGTGGCGAATAGGATAGTAAAGTATGAATATGCTAGAAGTTAATAATGTTTCAAAGATCTATGGCTCTTTACATGCCTTGTCAGAAGTTAACTTAACCGTTGAAGAAGGTAAATGGCTATCCATTATGGGACCTTCAGGCAGTGGTAAAACCACGTTAATGAATATTATTGGTTGTATGGATAAACCGTCGCTGGGTTCAGTAATTCTAGATGGACAAGATATTACCCAACTTTCATTACCCCAACTAACGGAAATTCGGCGTGATAAAATTGGTTTAATCTTTCAACAGTTCCATCTTGTCTCTTATCTAACCGCATTAGAAAACGTAATGGTGGCGCAATATTATCACAGTATGGTAGATGAAAAGGAAGCCTTACAAGCATTAGAACGTGTGGGGCTTGCAGCGCGGGCCAAACATTTACCTCGTCAATTATCGGGTGGGGAACAGCAACGCGTTTGTATTGCTAGGGCATTAATTAATTACCCAAAACTGATTTTAGCTGACGAGCCAACTGGTAATTTAGATGAAAGCAATGAAGCAATGGTCATGAACTTACTACATCAACTTCACGAAGAAGGAAGCACAATTATCGTTGTTACGCATTCGCCCGAAGTATCAAAACATGCGCAAACAACGGTAGTTCTTGAACATGGTAAAGTAGCAAGTATTATCAATAATTAATGATTAAAAGGTCTATATTTATGAAAAATCGCATTGTTTCATCTGTACTATTTATCTTAATCGGAGCGTTACTTATTCTGTTCCCGCTCTATATTTTACCTGTCTGCCCACTACCGGATGTGCAATCTATGCCAGCCGATGCTATGCATTCTGCGCCAATGGATGGGCACATGCACAATGCTGGTGGCAAAATCATGAAATGTTTTTGGACATCAAGGGCGGAAATAGGTATTGGTAGTTTAGTGATAGTCCTCGGTGCCTTAGTATTACTTAGCCGTTCGTTATTTGTACGTATGGGATTAAGTATGGCTATAGCTTGTACTGCGGTCTTAGCAGCAGCGATTCCAACTATTTTAATAGGTGTATGTGGTAATGAAATGATGCGATGCAATATGGGAGCTAAGCCAGCATTGATATTATTGTCAATAGTATTAGCAATTGTTGCTATTATCAATGTGATATATTTAAATAAACAAGCTAATCGCTAGTAACGGTTAGCAACTGATAAAAAGCATTAGTCAGCCTTAACACCAATTATAGAGAAATCCAACATGCAAGAAATAACTATAGCGAATTTAGCATGGCGAAATATCCAACGACGACCTTTTCGAAGTTGTTGCTTGATTATCATCATTATGCTTTTTTCCGCTACGCTATTTGGCGGTAGTGTATTGATGAAAAACCTAAGCTTAGGCATTTCAGGCATGGCTAATCGGTTAGGTGCGGACATTCTTATAGTACCTTATGGTTATGAAAAAAATCTTGAAGTCGCCTTATTACGAGGCGAACCAAGTAGCTTTTATCTAAAAGCTGAATTAATTGATAAAATCAAAGAAATCAAAGGAATCGAAGCGGTCTCACCACAACTATTTATTGCTTCGTTAAGTGCTGGTTGTTGTACTTCTAAAGTTCAATTAATTGGTTTTGATCAGCAAAGTGATTTTGTAATTAAACCTTGGCTACAAACACAATTAGAACAACCATTGCAAGACAATCAGGTAGTGGTAGGCAGTAAAATTACCTCAAATGTCGGTGATGAAATTAAATTTTTTAATCATCCCTTTAAAATTGCCGCTAAAATGGATAGCACAGGAATGGGTTTTGACACCTCAGTTTTTATGACCATTCCTGCTGCACAATCGCTTATGAAAGAAACCAATTTAATTGAAGGCGATACTGACCACTTTGCTAACTATGTGTCATCGATTTTTGTTAAAGTCGACCCTGACTATCAGTCTAAAGATATTGTTAATCAAATCATGCCCAAATATGCTATCGATTACAATATTGATTTTGTGATGACCAAAGGCATGTTAAGTAATATATCCAAATGGTTAAATAGTTTTTCAACTATTGTCTATAGTTTATCGGCGATATTTTGGGTGTTAGCGATTATTGTGATCTTTGTAATATTTTCCTCATCCCTTAATGAACGAAAACGCGAAATCAGCTTATTACGTATTCTAGGTGCATCGCGCAGTGATCTGGTTAAAATGTTACTGCGAGAATCCCTTATCATTAGTGCTTTAGGTGGTCTTGCTGGTATAGTGGTTGCTGGCGTATTAATTTATGCTTTCAGCTTATTGATATGCCAAACGATAGGTTTGCCATGTATGAATATTTCAATTACAGATGGATTAATTTATGCATTCATCGTATTTTTGCTGACATTAATTATTGGTCCGCTGTCTAGTATTTATTCAGCATTATCATTAACTAAGTTTGATACTTATCAAACATTAAGAGAGGGTGAATAATGTTATTAGATGTCAAGAACCTTCGTAAAGATTATAAACGCGGATCTCAACACTTTTCAGCAGTGAATAATGTTAGTTTTTCAATGGCACAAAGTGACTTTATCAGCATTATGGGTAAATCAGGTAGTGGTAAAACGACGTTGCTTAATATGATTGCTGGGTTACTAACGCCAACTCAAGGTAAAATCACGATTAACGGCACCAATTTATTCGATCTTGATGACAAACAAGTATCGGCGTTTCGTAATCAAAATATTGGTTACATTCCACAAGGCAGTAGTTTGTTACCTAATCTAACTGCTCTGGAAAATATTCGCTTACCGTTTTCTTTAACGAAACGTGAAAACCAATCGAGCTTAAATTCTGCAATGGAACTGTTAGAAAAAGCCCAAATTAGCTATTTAAAAGATGCTTATCCAGCCAACATGTCAGGTGGTGAAATGCGTCGAATAGCTATTTTACGTGCACTAATTTGCCAGCCACAAATAGTCATTGCCGACGAACCCACCAGCGATCTTGACGATGAAAGTTCAACACAAATTATGGCATTATTAGCCGATATTCATCAACAAGGCACAGGACTATTGATTGTTACTCATGATAATGATGTAGCAAGTTACAGCCAAAAAACACTGAAAATGTCAGCAGGGCGGTTAATCGATTAAATTAGGGCATGTCATTATCAGCAATTATAAAAACAGCGGATTACAGCCCATATCAATCATAATTTTATTTAACTTTATTAGCGGTAATCCGACTAAAGAATTAATATCATCGCCTTCAAGCTTATCGAAAAGAGTAATCCCTAACTCATCACATTTAAAACTGCCAGCACATTGTAGTGGCATCTCTTTAGCGATATAAGCATCGATTTCTTCATCAGTTAACTGACGAAAGGTGACTTTAAACGGTTCACAAATCGTTTGCGATTGGCCTGTGTGAGTATTAATGACCGTCATTCCTGTATAAAAGTAAAACGCTTTGCCACTGCTATTTTTTAATTGTTGCTGGGCGTTTTCAATAGTGAGGGGTTTACATACAATCTTTCCATCTAAAACACCTACTTGGTCGGAACCAATAATTAAACTATCAGGATTGCTTGCCACCAATGACTGCGCTTTAGCATTAGCCAATCGTACCACCAGCTGCTGTGCACTTTCATTTGGTAGAGGTGTTTCATCACAAATCGGTGGCACACAATCGAAAGGAATAGCTAATTTTTCAAGTACTTTTTTACGTGAAAGTGATGTTGATGCTAGGATAATTTTCATTTTAACTGTTCTTGTAAAATCCATGCGGAAGGATGAGCATTAAAACCAATATGACCATAATAATCGACTGCTTGAGGTGCTGCAAGCAAAGTAATTGCACATTGATTATCGGTATGAATTTGAATCTCTTTTATCAACTGTTTACCAATACCTGATTTTTGATAAGCTTCATCAACGGCTAAATCAGCTAAATAAGTTATGTAGACAAAGTCTGTTAAACAGCGGGCAATACCGACAAGTTTCTGATCATGCCATGCGGTAATGACTAAATTAGCATTATCTAACATTGCTTGAAAACGAGGTTTATCACTTATTGGTCGACGTTCCGCCAATGAGCAGCGAGAATATAATAATGTCGCTTGTTCTATACTGGGTTTGATATCATGGCGATAAATAATATTATCCATAGTTGATCTCCATCATGATTTTGCAAAAAAGTTATTTCAATATTTTAAATTAGCGTTAGGATAACAATATTAGATTTAATTTAAAATTAGTACCATCTTAAATTAATTAAAAAAGATAAGTTTAAATGAGGAGGCGGTATGTACAAAAAAATATTAGTTCCGATTGATGTCCTTGAAGATGAACTCACTCAAAAAGTGATCCCCCATGTTGAGTGTTTAGCGAAGTTATCCAATGCGCAAGTTATCTTTTTTCATACCTTACCGGTTGCATCGGCTATTGTAAATGCTTACTCATTTGGTTTTGATGAGTTTAAAGATCAAGCAACAGTACAAACAGAGCAATGGCTACATCGCTTGATTGACTCAATTAATTTACCAAGAGAAAATTTATCTTTTTCAATTGCGTTTGGTAATCCACGAGATGAGATCTTACATCTAGCAGAAGAGATCGAGCCCGATCTAATCATCATAGGATCTAGACGCCCAAATATCTCAACACATCTACTTGGATCAAATGCTTCTGGTGTAGTGAGAGGTGCACAAACATCAGTGCTAGTAGTACGTTAATTTTTATTTTTCTGATGTCCTCCAAAAGGACATCAGTTTTTGCTCAAAATCTTCAACCTTTTTTGATTTTAAAAAAGATTTTAAGCTCCAATATATTCACAAAAAGTAAGTGCTGGAAACGATAATAAAGAATTTATTTACTCCAAATAAGATTGTTGTGCAAAAGGTTGTCTTTTTATAAATTAGAGATAATTAATGGCATAATCTAGTGTACGCGAAGATGGAATGATGGAGTAGGGGGTATGCCGACATGATTTCTCGTGGGGCTTTCCTAAAGAATTGAACATCATAGCTAAGCTAAGATTATACCGCCTTTCGGCGGTATTTTATTATTGATGTTTAACAAGAAAACAGCAGTGGATCTGTTTATTGCGTCTGAAATCGAGCGATAAGGTTTTGTCGGTGATGTCTTGAAACGTCAGATTTAATTTTTGCATACCGTCGGCATCCATTTTGAAGCCTCGTTTGTTATTAGAAAAGACAATTACACCGTTTGGTCTTAATAATCGTTTTAAATCACTCATTAATTTAAGATGATCGCGCTGAACATCAAAAGTATCGTTCATCCGTTTAGAGTTGGAAAATGTTGGAGGATCGATAAAAATTAAATCAAACTGCTCATCAGCTTGAGATAAATAGAGCAAGCAGTCAGCCTGTATTAATCGATGATTTTTACCGGTTAAGCCATTTTGTTTTAGATTACGATCGGCCCACTCTAAATAGGTGCGTGACATATCAACTGTCGTGGTCGATTTTGCTCCACCAAGACCTGCGTAGACGGTTGCACTACCCGTGTAGGCAAATAGATTTAGAAAGTCTTTGCCTGCACTCATTTGTCCGATCATTTTTCTGGCTAAGCGGTGATCTAAAAATAAACCAGTATCCAAATAATCCACCACATTAACCCAAAACTGCGTTTTTTTGTGATTAATTGGATATTCATGGACTAAAAAATAATCCTGTTTTTGCCCAAGTTTTTGATATTGTTGTTTTCCCTTTTGCTTTTCACGGGTTTTTAGTACCAATTGATCGGCGGTTAATTTCAATACCGACATAGTAGCATTAATAATATCAAACAGTCGTTGTCGCGTTTTTTGTGGATCAATATTTTTAGGTGCAGCGTATTCTTGTACCACAATTTTATCTTTGTAACGATCGATAGCCACATTATATTCCGGCAAATCAGCATCATAAAGACGGTAACATTCAAGTTGTTCTTGGCTGGCCCATTTTTCCAATTTTTGACAATTTTTACGTAAACGATTGGCAAAGTCGGCAGCTGGTAAATTTGTTGATATGACCGCCTGATCCACTTGACGATCCGCAATCGAATAATTTTTTTGTAGACAATTTAAAGGGCCATTTTTAGCTTTAAATTGTTTGTCAGCACGCATTTGTAAACAATCTAAAAGTTGTGGCGCGCCACTAAATAACGATAATCTCCACCCACCAAATTGTTGTTTAATTTGGCGACCGAGTGCTGAGTGTAAGGCAACTAATGCTGGCTCACTTTCTAATCGTTCTCCGTAAGGCGGGTTACTGATGATCATGCCATGTATATGGTGATCAAGAGGATTGGTTAATTGTGTCACATCCTGCAATGCAAAAGTAATTAAATCACCAACCCCTGCTTGGATCGCATTTTGTTTGGCTCGCTCCAGTACTGTTGGGTTATTATCATAACCGATAAAAATGGTGTTAGTTTTTTTTACATTATGCTTAGCGCTGAACAGTAAGTCATTCCAAAGTGTTGGGTTAAATTCTTTCCAAGCAAAAAATCCCCATTGTTTGCGTAGCAGTCCAGGCGGGATATGAGACGCCATCATCGCAGCTTCAATCAGTAACGTTCCTGAACCACACATTGGATCGATAAGTGGTTCATCAAACCGCCAGCCAGAACGGAGAATAATAGCCGCGGCTAGACTCTCTTTTAACGGTGCTTGCCCTGTTTGTTGGCGATAACCACGTTGATGTAAGCTTTCACCGCTAAGATCTAATGATAGTGTAACTCGATTTTTGCTAAGATAAGCATGTAAACGAACATCAGGATTTTGCTTTGCAACATTTGGGCGCTGATTGGTTTGTCGCATAAAGTGATCAACAATGGCATCTTTGATCTTTAGCGCGCCATATTGACTGTTACGAATAAAGTCATTAACACCAACAAAGTTGATAACAAATGAGTTATCTACCGCGAAGATATCGGTCCATTTGATATTCATCACACATGAATAAAGATCTAAATCACTATAGATGTCAAACTCGGCAATTGGCAATAAAATACGAGAGGCTAAACGAGACCACAATAACGATTGGTACATAGTTGACTCATTAGCATCAAAATAGACACCCCCCTGCGCCACCCGACAATTATTCGCCCCAATATTTTCTAACTCTTTTTTTAATAACTCTTCAAGCCCGCGTGATGTGCTGGCAAATAGCGTTTTCATGCATAATCCACTTAACAATAAAATTGCAGGCATTATACCGACTAATTACCAGAGTGGGAAATGATTGCCCTAAACAATAGCCAATCTAACCAAAAAGCAATCAAAAAAAGTTGAGGAGCGGGGTTTTTGAGCTTAAAAATCGCCCAATTTTTGACTATCTACTTAACATCCTTTTTATATTAATACTTAAAATTCATCTCTATAAATTAATATTACTCAGGGAAATAATCAATTTTCTGTTTATTTACGATACGTAAGGTTAAATCTGTAATGGCGATGATCAACGCTGAGCGAATCATTTGTTGATAACGGTTTTGGTAAATGGATGATTTTAAGGTATCGACAATACCGTTCTCTTGCGGGTTATTTAATGGAGAGTTAGGGGGAAGGATCATGTCGTGCAGTAAACTGATTGGACCTAGGATTTCGTCATCCAGATAGGTGTAATTTTTATCGTCTTGTTCTAGCTCATCTAAAATTGCCATTAACAATTCAATATCTTCATAATCTTCACGCGTGATGATGCCTAGTGCATAAAGTAATTTCAAACAGACAGAGGTATCATTAAGTGGCCCATTCTTGCCCACCAATGATGGAATAACAAACTTGATAGCATGAGGCTCTTTACGAAAAACCTTTAGAATCAATTGATTGACACTGTCATTAATCAAATTGATCGCAACTTTCAGCAAGCTGTGTATATCCGCTTGCTGGTTGAGTTTTTCAAGTATGGTGTCTTCTGCTAATGTTTGCATTGTCACTTAAAATTGATGATTTTGCATAGCAGTATAAAGTTGTTCGATTTGGCTAACAACTGGATTATCACTTTCAATACCAGAAATATCGCAAAATGCTTGTTTTAAACCCTTGTTAGCAATTTGATTTGCCAGTTCGATTGCTTGTTCGTCGTCATCATTACGATAGTTAAGTGCAGCTGCAATACCGATAAGCAGATTTTGATTGCTAAGTTTATATTCAAATGTGCCAAGTAATGGTTTGATCAAACGATCGCCAAAACCTAGTTTGCGTATTGGTTGACGTCCTACTCGTGCGGTATCATCATGTAGATAAGGATTCTCAAATCGAGTTAGGATTTTTTCAATATAGGCTTGATGTTTGGCTGGATCAAAATCATAGCGTTTGATCAGTACTTGTCCACTTTCTTCCATGGCTCCACGTACAATTTTACGAATTTTATCGTTTAAAATCGCATCCCGAATGGTCGCAATATTGTTATAAAAACCGAGATAGGCTGTAATAGCATGTCCGGTATTTAAGGTAAATAGTTTACGCTCCACAAAGGCCATTAAGTTATCAACGGGCTCCATACCTTTGATTTGAGGGATTGTGCCAATAAATTGAGTTTTATCGACAATCCATTCAGAGAATGTTTCAACCGTCACCTCTAAAATATCACCTGTTTTAGAAGTTGCAGGTGGCACAATGCGGTCAACCGCAGAATCAACAAAACCAATATGCTCATTAACCCATTGGTGAAGATTTTCTGGTAGATACTTTACGATTTCCTGTTTGAACTGGCTCGTGCCACGTACCATGTTTTCACAAGCAATAATATTGAGTGGAGCGTTATTACCTTGAGCATGTCGAGCAATAATGCCTTGTGCCACACTTTGCGCAATGCGCGCTAAAATTTGAGGACCGACCGCTGTGGTAACTAGATCAACTTTCGCGATGTAATCAGCGACTTTAGTTGAAGTACTGTTGATGGCATCAACATTCTTCACCGTTTCGGTAACCGACTGCTCACCAACCACATTGACTGGATATTGATGACGGCTAGCAAGTTCATCAATAACTTGTTGATTAACATCTGCAAAAGTGACGTGGACACCGGCATCAGATAATAATTTACCAATAAAACCACGACCAATATTGCCGGCGCCAAAATGTAATGCTTGCATAATAATAACCCTTAATTTTGAATCTTTTAGTATATTAGGACACTTCCTACTTCTGTAGGAAGTGGTTAAGTTAGCTTAATATTGCTAGAACTTCTTCAATATCATTAGTGGTAGTCAGTTTTGCAATAATCTTTTCGTCATCAAGTGCATTGGTTAACTTGGCGATAACATCAAGATGTTCATTGTTACGAGCAGCAATTCCAATTACGATTTTTGCTTTATCTTGCTCTTCTTCGCCAAACTGTACACCTGCTGGATATTGGCAAAATACGATACCTGTATTAATCACATCATCTTTAGATTCAATTGTGCCGTGAGGTACAGCAATCGATTCGCCTAAATAGGTGGATGTTAATCGTTCACGTTCTAACATGGCATCAATATAAGCTGTTTTTACGTAACCATTTTCGACTAGTTTTTGGCCAGCAAAACGGATGGCTTCTTCCTTAGTTTGCGCCGTTAAACCTAAGAAGACATTTTTTGCATTCAACTTAAACAGCGGTTGGTGGGTAGGTGTTGGTTGTACAACTTGATGACCGCCTTTTGCTTTGACTAAATCATTCACTAACTGAGTATATAAATCACTATCTAAAAAGTTAGTTAATGAAATATGATAAGCGTTTGGTGCATATTGTTTTGCTCGTGCGGTTAAATCTTTATGTGTGATGATAATATCAGCATCAGTTGGCAAGTTATTAATTGCTAAATTGGTAACACTGATATCTAAATGAGCATCTTCTGCTTTTTTACGTAAAACACCCGCACCCATAGCACTTGAGCCCATACCTGCATCACAAGCAACGATGATTTTTTTCACTTTAGCAAGATCAAGTTCACTATTTTCGCTTACTCCTTTGGCTTCGCTTTTCATTGCAGTGACATCAGACATGGCTTCGTCTAAACTTTTGCCATTATCTTTTGTTGTTTTTAATAAAATAGCCGACACAATAAATGATACTGTAGTTGCTGCAAGCACAGATAACGTTACACCTAAATATGAACCTTTTGCCATACTCATTACCGCAAAAATAGATCCTGGTGATGCTGGTGCTGTTAAACCTGCATTAAATAAAGTTAAAGTAAATACACCTGTCATGCCACCTAAAATCACCGCAATTATTAGTCGAGGATTCATTAAAACATAAGGGAAATAAATTTCATGGATACCACCAAAGAAGTGAATAATTGCCGCACCACTTGCTGATCCTTTTGCCGCACCTTTACCAAAGAACATATAAGCAAGTAATAAACCTAAACCTGGACCTGGGTTTGCTTCAATCAAGAAGAAGATTGACTTACCTGTTTCTGCTACTTGTGTTACACCTAGTGAAGTAAATACACCATGATTGATAGCATTATTAAGAAATAGTATTTTTGCAGGTTCAACCAGAATAGAAGTAAGTGGTAATAAACCATGATCAACCATGAATTGTACTGCAACAATAAGTACATTAGTTAACGAAGCAACAGCAGGACCGATTCCAAAATAAGCGATAAGCGCAAGAATCATACCAATAATGCCAGCTGAAAAGTTATTAACTAACATTTCAAAGCCACTTTTGATTTTACCATCAATGAATTTATCGAACTGTTTAATGCACCATCCACCTAAAGGTCCAGATATCATTGCGCCTAAAAACATTGGAATCGATACGCCAACAATTACCCCAATTGTGGTGACCGCACCAACTACGCCACCACGATCACCGTAAACTAATTTACCACCAGTATAACCAATTAATAATGGAAGTAGATAAGTGATCATTGGTCCGATAAAAGCCGTTGATACGCCTTCATTTGGAAACCATCCTCCAGCAGATGGATCGTTAGCGTTATATAAAAAAATTGCAGTAATAAAGCCCCAAGCAATAAATGCGCCGATATTGGGCATCACCATATTACTCAGAAATCGCCCAAAATTTTGGACTTTAAGTTTAATGTTTGATGTAGTCATACAAATCTTTCCTTATTGATTGATATAATCATTATGCTGTTATTGTAGAAGCATTTAGTTACTCGATTCATCCAAAATAATCAAAAAATGTGACATATATCACACTGTTAAAAGTGGGGTATTTTTAGGTTTTGTGATCTAGATCACATTAATGCAGTGATAGAACGCTTTTAAGCTAAATTTTTCTAAATTTATTTGGTGGTTTTGAGTATTGGTGAGGTAATTTTTTGTCAGAAAATGATTAAATCGTAAATTTTAAGATAGGGATAATTTAAGCTCTTATGAGCTTAAATTATTTTATCACTGAATTATAGAATTTTATTTCTTCTTGCTTCTAATAAGAAATGAGTAAAAGAAGAAGACATTGCAGCTTTAATTGCTTCGCTGTCAGAAGTCATAGTTTTTGGCGCTAATTGATGTTCTTGTGTTGAAAATCTCATAATTTCTACGCCATTTTTAGTAATAGTGTAAGTAATATCGAGATAAAAATCGACTTCTACAAAGCCTATCCAGTCATATAAAAACTTATCAATAGTGAGGTTAATTTGTAGATTAGGTAAATTATTAAGATCGTATCCAGCGGCGATTAGTTCTTTTTTGAAAGATTCTCTAACTAATGTATCAACGTTTACTGATGTGTAAACTGTTCCAATAGCTCCTTTTGCTTTTTGAATTTCATTCGCCTTTACTTTTCCATTTATGAAAGGTTGATATTTAACTTCATTAATAGATACTTTTTCAGTACCTTTAATTGAAGGGGCAGGAATATAATTAACCGGTAGGCTAGTTGAACATCCAAATAAGCTAAATGCTAGTAATGCGAAAATAATTTTTTTCATCATAATCCTTTACAGTTTTGAATTGTTGAAATTGATATATTAAATAGTTTTGTTTTTAAAATCAGATTGATATGCTACATCTTCATACCTTTTTTGGCAATATAGTAAATTAAATACTTAAATTCACGAGAATTAGCGAAATGGCTGGAAAACATAGAGTATTACATAATGCGCTAGTTCGGAAATTTTTGATAATTTAATCAAAATGGCATTATTTATTAACCACACAAATGTTATTAGAATTTATAAATAACCACATATGTTTTTTAAGTTTTTGATAAGAACGGTTAGTTAATTTAAAGAGGTGGCTCGTCAATATGCTTAATACCATGATTTTTCAATTATATTTAATTTACTTTTATTAGCAATTTGATATCATACTGGTGCTTATGGAAAATAATTATTTAAGTAAGTAAATAAATATTTAAAACGGATTCAATGAAGGATCATTATTTTACATTGAGGTAAAAATGAAAGCTCTATCTATTATAGCGTTAATTTTCGCTATCATTTCTATTTTTGTACCGGTTGTTGGATTATTTATTGCTATGGGTTGTAGTGTTTTAGCTTTAATTAGTTTTCGTGGACAACCTACCATTTCTGGCATTACTTTTGGTGTTAATATCATCAGTACTGCATTTTTATCACCATCGTTGGTAATAGCATCTAGTGCTCAAGGTGCAAACGGTGTTGGTACTTATGGTTTTTATGTTGGTTTTCATGTTGTTGCAATGTTAATTGCATTTATTTATTTTATTATCATGAAAAAAAGACAAAAAGCTGCATAAAAAGCTAAAAAATAGAAATTATAATAACCCAATGAATCTAATCAGTTCATTGGGTTATTTTATATTGTTAATTAATGACTAATTTTTCATATATTTGATGATTTGACCTGTCAAGTGATAAGCCAAATGTTCAGTTTTCTACTCCACAGTCACAGATTTTGCCAAATTACGAGGCTGATCGACGTCTGTACCTTTGATTAAAGCTACATGGTAAGCAAGCAATTGGGTTGGTACCGTGTAGTAGATTGGCGCTGTAAGTTCTTCAATATGAGGTAAGTTGATGATATGCATTGTGTCATCACTCACAAAGCCTGCATCTTGCTCTGCAAATACATAAAGTTGTCCACCACGGGCACGAACTTCTTCGATATTAGCTTTAAGTTTTTCGAGTAGGTCATTGGTCGGAGCCATAACAATAACTGGCATATCTGCATCGATAAGCGCTAAAGGACCATGTTTTAATTCACCTGCGGCATACGCTTCTGCATGAATGTAGGAGATCTCTTTTAGTTTTAATGACGCTTCCATTGCGATTGGATATTCATCGCCACGGCCTAAAAATAGGGCGTGATGTTTATCGACAAAGTGTCCAGCAAGTTTTTTGATTTCTGGCTCGGCCATTAACACTTGCTCAATGCGATTTGGCAAAGTTTGTAAGGCATGGACGATCGCTTGTTCAGTGATTTCAGCCATGTCATTAAGTCGGCCTAATTTGGCAACTAAAAGCAATAATACGGTTAATTGTGTGGTAAAGGCTTTAGTTGAAGCAACGCCAATTTCAACGCCAGCTTTGGTTAGTAACACCAAATCAGCTTCACGAACTAAGGTAGAGGCAGCCACATTACAAACGGCAAGAGTGCTTAAGTAATTATTCTCTTTTGCTAAGCGTAATGCTGCAAGCGTATCTGCCGTTTCACCTGATTGTGATAGGGTGATGAATAAACTGTTTTTACGGCGAGCGGGTTTTCGATAGCGAAATTCCGAAGCGATCTCCACATCACAAGGAATACCAGCTAATGCCTCAAACCAATAGCGAGCAACCATTCCGGCATTATAGGCGGTACCACAAGCAACAATTTGCACATGTTCAACTTGCTTAAGAATATTTTCCGCATCATCGCCAAGTTCAGATAAATCCACTTTGCCATGAGCCATTCGTCCTTCAAGGGTATTTTTTATAGCATTAGGTTGTTCGTAAATCTCTTTTTGCATGTAGTGATTAAAGCCAGCTTTACTGCCTGCGTCATATTTCGCATCAGATTCGATGCATGGACGGTTAACTTCTTGATGGTTTTTATCAAAAATATTCACAGTGCGATGGGTGATTAGTGCAATATCACCCTCTTCTAAGAAGATAAATTGACGAGTAACCGGTAATAAAGCTAATTGATCTGAAGCAATAAAGTTTTCACCAACGCCACAACCAATCACTAGTGGACTACCTGAACGTGCCGCGACGAGAATATCGGGATTACGCGTATCCATTACAACGGTGCCATAAGCACCTCGTAATTGTGGGATTGCTTTTTGTACTGCTTCAAAAAGTGAGCAATCTTCGGTTGAGATAATATCGTGAATTAAGTGGGCAATAACTTCGGTATCGGTTTCTGAACGGAATTGATATCCTCTTGCGATGAGTGTTTCACGCAGAGGCTCAAAATTTTCAATAATACCATTGTGCACAACGGCAATAAAACCCGATACATGAGGGTGTGCATTGTGTTCTACCGGTTCGCCGTGCGTCGCCCAACGAGTGTGAGCAATCCCAGTTGAACCTTTGATTGGATGCTCATCTACCGCATCTTTAAGCGCTTTTACTTTTCCGACACGTCTTACTCGCTGTAATTCACCTGTTGGAGAGATAATAGCAAGCCCAGCAGAATCATAACCACGATATTCTAATCGTTTTAAACCTTCTAATAATATTTCTGCCACATCACGTTTGGCGATCGCGCCCACAATACCACACATTGTTTATTCCTCTTTCAATTTAGTTGGTCTTTTCCAACCTGCAAGTTGTTTCTGTTTTACCCGGCTAACCACAAGCTCATTGTCATTGACATCATTGGTTACCGTTGTTCCAGCTGCAATGGTTGCACCTTTGCCAATTTTGACTGGTGCAATTAGTTGAGTATCGGAACCCACAAATACATCATCTTCGATCACGGTTTTAAATTTGTTCGCACCATCATAGTTACAAGTAATTGTGCCAGCACCAATGTTGACGTTACAGCCAATTTCGCTATCACCTAAATAACTTAAATGTCCTGCTTTGGTGGCATGACCAAGATGAGCTTTTTTCAATTCGACAAAGTTACCAACATGGGCATGATCATCCAGTTGGCTACCAGGTCTTATTCGAGCAAAAGGTCCGATAGTACAGTGTTTGGCAATGATTGAATCTTCAATTACTGAGAAAGGGCTAATTACGCTATCATCAGCGATGGTGCAGTTTTTTAAAATACAACCTGAACCGATAATGACATTGTTTCCCAATGTAACATCACCTTGAATAATTACATTTGTATCAATAGTGACATCCTTGCCATGAGTCAATTTACCACGTAAATCAAAACGCGCAGGGTCAAGCAACGTGACACCGGCAAGTAAAAGTTGCTCAGCTTGATGCTGTTGATAATGCCGTTCTAAAGTTGCAAGTTGCAAGCGATTATTGACGCCTTCAACTTCGAATTTTTTAACTGGGTGAGACGTTAAAATGTCGTAACCATCTTGGTGGGCAAAGGCGATAATATCGGTCAAATAATACTCTTTTTGCGCATTATTATTGGTTAAACGAGATAGCCACTTTTTAAGTAACTTGCCGGTAACCAGCATAATACCGGTATTAATTTCGTTAATTTTTTGTTGTTCAACATTGGCATCTTTTTGTTCAACGATCGCTACCACTTTACCGTCTTTGCGTTCGATTCGCCCATAGCCAGTAGGATCATCTAAAATCACTGTCAATAAGGCAATGCCTTCTTGTGGTTTACTGGCAATTAGATTCTGTAAGGTTTCAATTGAGATAAGAGGTGTATCACCATATAAAATCAAGATATCTTCATCATCTTCAATAAAGGGAATAGCTTGTTGAACAGCATGTCCTGTACCCAACTGCTCTGCTTGATAAACAAGTTGCACAGGTTGATCTTGTAACGATTTTTCTAACTCGCTTTTGCCATGACCATAAACAATATTGATGCGATCAGTATTAAGTTGTTGAACTGTATCAATAACATGTTGTAACATCGGCTTACCGCCGATTTTATGTAAAACTTTAGGTAGGTTGGAATACATCCGTGTGCCTTTTCCTGCCGCCAAAATAATTGCACTACGTTTTGGAGGTGAAATTGCCATAATCAGTTCCGGTCTGGTTAAATAAGGCTAATACTATAATCAAAGTTTTCCACGAAATCATCCCGTAATTGTTAATTTTTATCCTAAAAAAAGAATTATTGAAATTTACCAAGTGTTTTAATAAAAGGAAGCATTGTTATGAATAGCATTACCAAGGTCTTATTGCTTTACACCACTCACGAAAAGCAAACCCTTAAAATTATGCAACGAATAAAAACACATCTTGAGGGTAAATGTGATTGTGATTTGATTGAGTTATTGCCCGATACCAAGATTGATCTTGGTAACTACAAAGCCGTATTAATTGGTTGTTCAATTCGATATGGTTTTTACAGTAAAACCATGAAGAAGTTTATTGATGCCAATTATCAGCAATTAAATGCGTTAAAAACTGGTTTTTTTGGGGTAAATGTGGTGGCTAGAAAACCAAATAAAAATACACCTGAAACTAACTTATATACTAAAAAATTCCTTGTCAAAATTGCCTGGCAACCGACTATCAAAGCGGTATTTGCTGGTGCGCTTTATTATCCTAAATATAACTGGTTTGATCGTAATATGATTCGATTTATTATGTGGTTAGGTAAGGGTGATACAGATGTGACAAAAGAAGTAATAGAGTACACAAATTGGACAAAAGTGGATGAATTTGCCGAGCAATTTGTGGAACTTATTGATAATTAGTCTTAGTTATCTTGATAAAATAAGTCACTATTTTCGTTAAATATCAAGTCTTAAAGTTGTTTTGAAGAAACTTTGTGATATAGATCAACTTTTTTACTAAAAAGGTGTACAATATTGCGCCTAAAGAATCTGTCTCCTAACTGGGATTTTAATTGTGATTGAAAATTTAAGAAATATAGCCATTATTGCTCACGTTGACCATGGTAAAACAACCTTGGTTGATAAACTATTAAAACAATCAGGCACGCTTGATAATTTGCGTGGTGATGACAATGAAAGAATAATGGACTCAAATGCGCTTGAAAAAGAGCGTGGTATTACTATTTTAGCTAAAAATACGGCTATCGATTGGAATGGTTACCGAATTAATATCGTTGATACTCCAGGCCATGCCGATTTTGGTGGTGAAGTTGAACGTGTAATGTCAATGGTTGACTCAGTACTACTGCTTGTTGATGCAATGGACGGACCAATGCCACAAACACGTTTTGTGACTCAAAAAGCATTCGCTCATGGTTTAAAACCAATTGTGGTTATTAATAAAGTTGACCGTCCGGGTGCGCGCCCAGATTGGGTTGTGGATCAAGTATTCGACTTATTCGTTAACCTTGGTGCAACTGATGAACAACTTGATTTCCCAATCGTTTATGCATCAGCTTTAATGGGGATTGCAGGTCTTGATCATGAAGATATGGCACAAGACATGACACCACTATTTGAAGCAATTGTTGAACATGTAGAACCACCTAAAGTTGATTTAGATGGTCCATTCCAAATGCAAATTTCTCAACTTGATTACAACAACTATGTTGGTGTTATTGGGATTGGTCGTATTAAACGCGGTCGCGTTAAACCAAATCAACAAGTTACTATTGTCGATAGCGAAGGTAACAAACGTACTGGCAAAGTCGGACAAGTATTAGGTCACTTAGGCTTACAACGTTATGAAGCTGAAGTTGCAGAAGCAGGGGATATCATTGCTATCACTGGATTAGGTGAACTTGGTATTTCTGACACAATTTGTGATAACAGCTGTGTTGAAGCTCTGCCAGCACTAAGTGTTGATGAACCAACAGTTACCATGTTCTTTAATGTAAATAGTTCACCATTTGCAGGTAAAGAAGGTAAATATGTAACTTCTCGTCAAATTCTTGAACGTCTAAATAAAGAACTTGTACACAACGTGGCTCTTCGTGTTGAAGAAACCCCAGATCCAGATGCATTCAAAGTTTCTGGTCGTGGTGAATTGCACTTATCTGTTCTTATTGAAAATATGCGTCGTGAAGGTTATGAACTTGGGGTATCTCGTCCTAAAGTTATCTACAGAGAAATCGATGGCAAAAAACAAGAGCCTTTCGAACAAGTTACCTTAGATATCGAAGAACAACACCAAGGTTCAGTGATGGAAGCCTTAGGTTTACGTAAAGGTGATTTGACCAATATGTTACCTGATGGTAAAGGACGTGTACGTCTAGATTATGTGATTCCTAGCCGTGGTCTTATTGGATTTAGAACTGAATTTATGACCATGACATCAGGTACTGGTTTACTTTACTCAACATTTAGCCATTACGATGATGTGCGTCCGGGTGAAATCGGCCAACGTAATAATGGGGTAATGATTTCAAACGGTACTGGTAAAGCTTTGGCTTATGCGCTTTATAGCCTGCAAGATCGTGGTAAATTATTCCTTGGTCATGGTGCTGAAGTTTATGAAGGGCAAATTATTGGTATCCATACTCGCTCAAATGATTTAACCGTTAACTGCTTAACGGGTAAAAAATTAACTAACATGCGAGCATCAGGTACTGATGAAGCGACTACCTTATCACCACCAGTAAAAATGTCGTTAGAACAAGCGTTAGAATTTATTGATGATGATGAATTAGTTGAAGTAACACCATTATCTGTTCGTCTACGTAAACGTCATCTAACTGAAAATGATCGTAAGCGTGCATTTAGAAGTAATAAAGAATAATGTGAATTATGATTTTGATAATCAAATTACAAAACCTCGCTAATTAGCGAGGTTTTTTTTAGCTCTAACGCGAGCAATAGCATCGGCAATCGATTGTTTACGATCTTTCTGAGTCATTGCATTGCTTGCTGACATCGACTTAGGAAATAAAATAGTCGGCGGAACCAATTGATTACGATTTAAGCGTTGTTGTTTCTTCTCAGTTAACAGCAACTCTTCTTGCTCACTTAATTCAGCGCCAAGAGTGCTTAAGGTAATACAATCAGTTGGACAGGTATTAATACAATTACTACACACAGTGCAAAATTGCGGTAATACCGTATGTAACACCTGTTTACTACCAACAATAGCATCAGTAGGGCAAACACGAATACATTTGCCACAACCAATACAATTTTCTTCATCAATAAAGGCTTTATATTGCATAATAAAATTTAAATTAACTTAAACCAACAATATTACCATCTTTGTCAATATCAATATGTCGATAAGCTGGATTCGTGCCAAGCCCCGGCATGGTCATCACATTACCAGCATAAACTCGAATAAAACCAGCACCGGCTGAAATGGCTAAATGGCTGATATCAACATCAAAGTCAGTTGGTACATTCTTTAAATTAGCATCAGCGCTAATCGACATCGGCGTCTTGGCAATACAAAGTGGTAAGTGATCAAGTTTTAACGCTTCAATCTCTTTAATATTTTTAAGCGCGGTTTCAGACAAGTTCGCTTTATTGGCGCCGTACTTTTTAACCATGGTTTGGATCTTATCCATCAATGACATACTGTCAGGATAAGGTAATTTGATTTCGCTTGGCATATCACATGCCTCAATAACATGTTTAGCAAGTTTTTCAGCACCTTTACCACCTTGAGTGAACACTTCGCTTACTTCGCAAGCAAAAGCACCATGTTCAACGGCATATTTTTGTAAAAACGCCAACTCTTCTTCACTATCATGTGGGAATCGATTGATCGCAACAATCACTTGTAAACCATAGCTCTTGGCATTCTTAATATGCCAAGCTAAATTGGCCGCACCAATTTCAAGTAACTCCACATTTGATTCTGAAATCTCTTTAGGGATAGCTTGTCCTGGTTTGATATTATATTTACCACTATTGGATTTTAAGCTACGAACCGTTGCCACTAAAACCACGCAAGAAGCCTTAATACCAGCTTGACGATATTTAATATTAAAGAATTTCTCCATACCCATGTCAGAACCAAAACCTGCTTCGGTTATCACATAATCGGCTAAATTCATTGCAATGCGATCAGCGATAACTGATGAATTACCATGAGCAATATTAGCAAATGGTCCAGCATGGATTAGTACAGGCGTATTCTCAACAGTTTGCATCAAGTTAGGATTAATCGCATTTTTAAGAAGTACTGTCATCGCGCCTGCAACTTCGAGCTGTTCAGCTGTGATTGGCTCGCCTTGCGTATTATAGGCCAAAATAATACGACCAATACGCGCACGCATATCATGTAAATCAGAAGCCAAAGCCAAAATTGCCATTAGCTCAGACGCTGCCGTAATCTCAAATCCGTCACGGCGTTCAACACCATTCACACCGCCACCAACACCGACAGTGATATTACGCAGAGCGCGATCATTGTGATCGATAACCCGTTTCCATACAATGCGATTAACATCAATATTTAAACGAGGTAAACCGGTTTGAGCGGTAAACTCATCGCCAAGACGATCTTCATGATAAAGACGAGAATCCAACGCGGCAGATGCTAAATCATGTGCTGCAGTTATTGCATGAATATCACCAGTAAGATGAAGATTTAGCGTCTCCATCGGCAAAACTTCTGCTTGCCCACCACCGGCTGCACCGCCTTTTACGCCAAAAACAGGTCCTAAGCTTGGTTGACGAATACAAGCGATAGCTGATTTACCTAAATAATTAAGGCCTTCACTTAGACCAATGGTATTGACGGTTTTACCCTCACCTAATGGTGTTGGTGTAATAGCGGTAACTAAAACTAATTTACCATTAGCGCGATTTTCCTTCGCATTAAGGATTGATAAATCAATTTTGGCAACATATTTACCGTAAGGAAGCACGTATTGTTCAGGGATCTGACATTGTTTAGCGATTTCAGTTATTGGGCGTAGTGGCATTTTCATTCTCGTATAACAATAAATTAGGCTGTCAGTATAAAGAATTTAAAATGCCGAATAAAGCAACAATTTAATCTTTATTGATTTTCGGCACAATCTCTAATTATCTTGTTATAATAGCGAAAATTTTCAACTAAAGGATAATGATTAAATGAACTGGTTTTCGCAGTATTCTCTCTTCTTGGCTGAAACAACAACGGTGGTTATTGCTATTTTAGCGGTATTAATTTTTATTTTAAGTCAACGCCGAAAATCATCAACAATTGCTGGACGTTTATCTGTCAAAGATATTAGCGAAGAATATGAACAAGTCAAAGATGACATGTTAACGTCGAGCATGGATGAAATCGAAGCTAAACAGTTTACAAAAGATCTCAAAAAACAAAAAAAACTTGAAAAGAAACAAGCTAAACAAGCGGCTAAAAAGAAAGATGATAATGCTAAATCATCAGATGCAAAGCCTAAATTATTTGTCTTATCGTTTAACGGCAGTATGGATGCACATGAAGTTGAAGAACTGCGTCAAGAAATTACCGCAGTCCTAGCTGTCATCAAACCTGAAGATCAAGTGGTCGTAAAACTTGAAAGCCCTGGTGGAGTAGTGCATGGATATGGCCTTGCTGCCTCCCAACTATTACGCTTTAGAACGCGTAACATTCCATTTACTGCTGTAGTTGACAAAGTTGCAGCCAGTGGCGGTTATATGATGGCTTGTACTGCTAGCAAAATTGTCGCAGCGCCATTTGCAATTGTGGGTTCAATTGGTGTTGTTGCCCAAATTCCTAACTTCAACCGATTACTAAAAAAACATGATGTCGATATTGAATTACAAACAGCAGGAGAATACAAACGAACCCTAACCATGTTTGGTGAAAACACGGATGAAGGTCGCCAAAAATTCAAACAAGAACTTGAACAAACGCATCTATTATTTAAAGACTTTGTAAAAGAATATCGACCAAATATCGATATAGATCAGGTTGCAACAGGCGAACACTGGTTTGCTACTCAAGCCAAAGAAATGGGACTGGTTGACGAAATTAGCACCAGTGATGATTTTATCTTATCACACCTAGAAACGCATAAAATCATTGCTGTTAACTATCAACGCAAACAAAAACTGTCCGAAAAACTCTCCAAAAATGTCGTGAAAGGCATGGAAAAGTTATTTTTTAGACAAGGAAACGGACTGTAAAAGGTTTAATCTAAAATCACTTTATTTGCATCTTTAAAACCCCGATTCCTCAAAAAAAGTTGAGGAGCGGGGTTTTTTAACCCTAAAATTTTGTCTGAAAATCTTAAATTTACTAAAACGTCTAATTTCTAACACCAAACGATTTATCTTAAAAATGTGATCCTTAAAGAATTGTAAATGAACTGTTTTTTAATTAAACCGCATCTGCTCGGTTATTTTTGTTTTTTTAGATGTTTTTCTTTACAAAGATTAACGATCTAAAGTGAAAAATTGTTGCATCGTATTTTTTCAGTCACTATACTTTTACATCGTTTTATATAAGCGTTCCAAATTTAAGTAAAAACATAAAGAGTAAATAAATCATAAATTTAGTTGACAGGATTATGTAATATGCACTATAATTTTCAACAGGCAACAGGCAACATGGCCAACCTATAAGTTAAATTCGTCAAAGTTAAGCTCTTATTTTTCATTTTTCACTAAAGTCTTTTTTTTCACCAAGATCTATAAAATTACGCAAAATTTTGCGCGATCCTCACATAGATCAATATCATCCCGACAGATCCTATTACCTTTAGTACCTAGTATATTGTTAGCGTTTTCATTTACTAGTACAGCGTTAACATCCACAACATCCAATTTTATTCACGGTGAAGTGCCTTATTTTACGTTCGACGGTGGTAATACACGAGTAACGGATACCGAAGGTTTGCTCGGGATCCATCTTTCTAATGGTCAACAATACTCGCCATCAAATAATAATTCTAGTGCAACCAATCCTATCGAATTACCAACTATTGATGAAAGTTTTGCTGATATTAGCATGTTGGTGCCAGTTGATAGTAATACCGTTGATTTAAACACCATTGTCGCTGCACCTTATAATTATTGGGGCGATGATGATGGAGATAGTGAAGTCACTGCTACTGGCAGTATAAGCTTGTCTATTGTTGATAAAAACAATCAAACTGTATCACGAAATACCGTACCTATGTATTGTAAAGCGCCTTATAAAGCGACATTAACTAATACTGAAGGCACATTGACCACTCGTTATGGCGTTCCTAATAGCATTAAGTTCGGAGCAGGTAGTGTTAACTATTATTTTAAACCTAAAGAATCACCTGCGATTTGTTTTGCTAAACCAAATAATCTAGCGTATACCGCACCTCCCTATGTAGGTCCCGAAACTATCTGGAATTATGGTAAAGGCTTTCTAACTCAAACCGCGACGCCATCATCTTATGGTTTAAATTTCCCGACTACTGGCGCTAATGGTTTGTACTTTGATTTAGATATTAGCAATAATGATCAGGCATTAACGTGGGATCCGGTTTCTCATAGTGGAATTACTGCGACGATGACCAATTCAACAAATACTAGTGTCCGCGTTACATTAACGGGCCCTGCTGCAACCTTAGAACAATGGAATTCTAGTAATCCGGAAAAAGTAGCTAAACCATCTTTACCCCAGACATTCGAGTTAGTCGGTCGTGACAGTAATGGTAAGGCTGTCGTTAAATATGGATTTGAACTAAAGCAGTGGTTTGTCAATCGTGGAAACGTTATCGGAAATCACGACAACCAATTATCTTGGTGTACAAATATAGGTTATCACCTTCCTAATGTAAGGGATTTAACCAATGCGGTTTATCCATCAAATGACCAATTGATTACCGCTACACCTCCATCACCGGGTAATCATTACCAACGTACCATTGGGGCAGGTCTTATTACCGAGTGGGGCTTTCTGTTATATTACGCGAATACTAACTTTAATTTGTATTATTGGACTAATGACTCGTACTCCCATGATGGTGGTTACACGTATTACTTTTACGCACACGCCGACCACGGACTTATTCATTGGGTAGATCCTGCAACCTTCTACAACGGGGTTTGTGTTTCAGATCTCAACCCTTAATTCTTATTTTTTGAGGGAGAGATAGTAAAATAGCTTATATTTTTCTAGTAAGTTATGGTGTCGAAACTTAAACCATCCGCCTCAATTGGGGCGGTTTTTTTGAGTTTTTTATCGCAAAAAAAGTTGAGGAGCGGGGTTTTTGGGGTTCAAAATTCTGCTTTGCAATATTGCCTCAAATAAATAATTGCGCTCAAACTGTGGCACTTTTTAGAAATCCTTTTTTCATCAAAAAAAGTTGAGGAACGGGGTTTTTGAGGTTTTAAATCTAATCTAAAAATTATTAAATGATCCAAATCACTAAATTTCTAATCCAGAGCCCAAAAATAAAATTTTTAAGGATCAATTGCTCTAATTTTAAAGATTTGTAATTACGATATATTTAATTAAAACAATGATTAATCGGTTGTAACTTAGATCCTTTTTAGATCATATTTACAAAAATTAACGTAAATGAGCGAAAAAAAGTGTTGCATCGTGTTTTTCCAATCACTATACTTTTTACACGGTTTTAGCTACTAGGCTAAAATTTAGCAGAAATAAAATTGTAAATTAATCAAAAAATTACTTGACAGGATTGTCGCATATGTTCTATAATTTTCAACAGGCAACAGGCAACTTGGTCAACCTATGTTTTAAATTCGTCTAAGTCCAGCACCCAGTTTAAATTTTTCACTGAAGCTTATTTTTCTACTCAATCAAGTGAAATTCTGCGAATTTTCGCGCGGTCGCTTCCGCGATCCTCTTCTCGATCCTTTTTCCGATCGTTTTCCGGATCCTCTTTCAGATCCTGTTTTCGATCTTTTTCCCAATTATCCCGTCAGATTGTTTTTTTCGTGGCTATTTTCCTTTCTTTTTCCAGTCATGCATTGACATCACAGACAACTAGGAATGCGATACAGGGTAGTGTACCTTATCTGACTTTCGACGGTGGTCGTACTCGTGCAGTTGATGCTAACGGTCTGCTTGGGATTACACTATCTAACGGAACTAATTACACGCCTTCTACCAATTTATCATCTACAACCCCAATCGTCTTGCCGGTTGAGGGGCAGAGTTTTGCTGATATTCGTATGTTCGTTCCTACTGATACTAATTCAGTCGATTTAAGTACTCTTATCGGTCCTCCTAATAATTATTGGGGGGATGATGATGGTGATTCAGACGTTACTGCTACAGGTTCTTTAAGTTTATCTATCGTCGATAAAAACGGTCAAACGGTATCACGTAATTCCGTGTTAACAATTTGTAACGCACCTTATAGGATTAAGTTATCCAGTACTAACGGTACATTATCAACTCGTTATGGCGTTCCTAATCGTAGTGATTTCAGTGCCCGTAGTGAGACTTATTACGTCAATCCAAAGGCTTCGCCTGTGGTTTGTTTCGTCAGACCTAATTTAATGTATGGTAAGCTTGGTGATGATCCTTATGACCCATCTTGGGATTTTGCTGGCCCAGCTTCGATGTGGGACCCTGATAGGGGGTTTCTCACTCAAAAAACAGACCCTCTCTATTACGGTCAAAACTTTCCTACTACAGGTCTTAATGGATTGTACTTTGATTTAGATATTAGTGGTAGTAGTCAGCCATTGTCTTGGTCTCCTGTTTCTCTGGGTGGTATCACAGTCACAATGTCTAATTCTACTGCTACAAGCGTTCGCGTTACTTTAACTGGTCCTTATGCTACCATATCCCAGCATTGGTCAAACAATCCTGGTCCTATTTCTAAACCTACTTTGCCTCAGACCTTCGAGTTGGTCGGTCGTGATACTAATGGTACTCCTGTTGTTAAATATGGTTTTACTTTGAAGCAGTGGTTCGTCAACCGAGGTACTATATCTGACACTTATCCTAATACATTATCTTGGTGTAATCGTATTGGTTATCGAATGCCTAGCGTAAGGGATTTAACCAACGCGGTTCGTACAGAATCTCCTGCTATCTCTGGCGCCACCCCTTCCTCACGGGATAATCATTATATGCGTCATATAGGTTCTGGTTTTTTCGCTGAGTGGGGTCGTATGTTTGATTATACAACCATTGGCCTCACCAGCTATTGGCTCTGGACTAGTGACCGGAATGGTAGTACCCAGTTTATCGTGTACACATACAACGGTATCGTGGGTTGGGCCTACAACGACAACGACTACGACTACAGCTACGGCTTTTGCTCCCATCCTTAGTTTTTATTTCTTCGTCCTTAATCCTTAGGCTGGGGGTGGGAGTGATAAAAAATAGTATTAGGTGATTAAAAGTAAGCTGACTCAAGGAGTCAACGTCGTTTAGCCATAAAAAGCGATTTTGCGGCTAAGCGACGCTTCAATTACCCGCATCGGCGGGTTTATTTTTGAGTTTTTTATCTCAAAAAAAGTTGAGGAGCGGGGTTTTTGTAACGATACAAAGCCGAATACCCCACTTTTCATCCCCTAAAACATTAAGTAACCCTTTTTTTAAAGTTCCAAAAAGCAATCTCCATTTTAAGTTATACAACTCTATGTTATCCTTAACGCAACATTCGATCACAGGACGTTCTATATGATAAAAGATCCATTTTATGATCGTGAGGCGAAAAAGTATGAATCGCCGATCGCCAGTCGTGAACTGATTTTGGATTATCTTACCAAAGAAGCAAAACCAGCAAGTTTAGAAAAAATAGCTAAAGCCGTATCAATCAAATCTGACGAGCAAAAAGAGGCTTTACATCGCCGATTGCGAGCGATGGAACGTGATGGTCAGGTGGTTTACACGCGTCGTAAATGTTATGCCTTACCTGAAAAATTCGATATGGTTAAGGGCAGTGTTATTGCACATCGTGATGGTTATGGCTTTTTACGGGTTGAAGGTAAGCCGGAAGACTATTTTTTGTCACACGAGCAGATGAAAAAGGTTTTACAAGGCGATGTTATTTTGGCTCAGCCAATCGGTAGTCAATACCGTGGTAAGACTGAAGCGCGAGTGGTGCGGATTTTAGAGCCACGTACTAATCTGATTGTTGGTCGTTATTTTATTGAGCAAGGTGTTGGTTTTGTGGTGCCGGATGATAGCCGTTTGAATTTTGATATTTTAATCGCTGGCAAGCCAAATCGTACGGTTAGAATGGGCTCAGTTGTTGTGGTTGAATTGCAGCAAAGACCTGAACGACGCCAAAAAGCGGTCGGAGTGATTAAGGAAGTGCTTGGCGAAATAATGGGCACGAATTTAGCCATCGATATTTCATTACGTAATCATGAGATCCCTTATGAATTTCCAAAAGCGGTTGAAAACGCGGCTAACAAGTTTAGTGAGCAAGTGCCTGAAAGCGCTAAAAAAGGCCGTAAGGATCTACGTGATTTGCCGTTAGTAACCATTGATGGTGAAGATGCACGAGATTTTGATGATGCGGTCTATTGTCAAAAGAATCGTGGTGGTGGTTATCGTTTGTGGGTGGCGATTGCTGATGTGAGCTATTATGTGCGAACCGGTAAGGCGCTTGATAAAGAAGCTTGTTTGCGTGGGACTTCAGTCTATTTTCCGTCGCGCGTGGTTCCGATGTTGCCGGAAGTTTTATCCAATGGCCTTTGTTCGCTCAATCCACAAGTTGATCGCTTGTGTTTAGTGTGCGAAATGACCGTGTCGAATAAGGGGCGTTTGACCGGTTATCAATTTTATGAAGCGGTGATGAATTCACACGCGCGTTTAACTTATACCAAGGTAGCTAAGATTTTGGAAGGTGATAAGGATTTGCGTGAGCATTATCGTGAGTTGGTTCCTCACCTTGAGAATCTTTATGGTCTTTATAAGGTGCTTAATAGTGCTCGAATTGCCCGTGGCGCAATCGGGTTTGAGTCGGAAGAGCCTAAATTCATCTTCAATGCTGATAAACGTATTGAGAGCATTGAGTTAGTTCAGCGAAATGAAGCGCATAAGATCATTGAGGAGTGTATGATTTTGGCCAATGTTGCCGCAGCAAAATTGGTGATTGATGCTGAGATTCCGTCGCTATTTCGTGTGCATGATAAACCGGATGAAGATCGCATAAATAATTTACGCAGTATTTTAAGTGAACTTGGTTTGTCTCTCGGCAAGGGTACCAGTCCAAAAGATATCGCTAAGTTGATGGTTGAGGTTGAAGCAAGACCTGATCATGAGATGTTGCAAACGGTCATTTTGCGCTCAATGAAGCAAGCAATTTACGATCCTGAAAATCGTGGGCACTTTGGGTTAGCACTTGAGGAGTATGCGCACTTTACTTCGCCAATTCGTCGTTATCCTGATCTGTTATTGCATCGTGCGATTAAATGGGTTATTGCTGATCAGCAACATAGTAAACAACATGATAAAACCGGTGGACACCGTTATACGACTAGCGAGATGCTCTATTTTGGTGAACACTGTTCAATGACTGAGCGCCGAGCGGACGAAGCGGTTCGTGATGTCGTTGATTGGTTGAAATGTGATTATATGCAAGATCATGTCGGCGAGGTATTCAATGGCACTATTTCGAGTGTTGTTAATTTCGGCTTTTTTGTGCGATTAGATGATCTATTTATTGATGGTTTAGTGCACGTTTCATCACTCGAAAATGATTATTATATTTTTGATGCATCACGTAATCGTTTAATTGGTGAAAATACCCGTTTTATTTATCGTTTAGGTGACAAAGTTCAAGTAACAGTCGTTAATGTTAATCCTGACGAGCGTAAAATTGATTTTTCATTGGTTGGCAGTAATAATAAGCCACAACGCCAAGGTAAGACAGCCAAAGATAAGGCGAAGAAAGTCGATAGTGATGCTGAACAGCCAGTTAAGCGCAAAAATAAAAGCCAAGCTAATAGTAAAAAAACGAGCGCAAAGGTTGTCGCAAAGAGTAAAAAACGCAGTAAGCCAAAAACAGCTGCTAAAAAAACGTCTAAATCAGCATCGACCTCAAGCAATCAGAGAAAAAAGAGTAAAAAATAGATGAGTGAAACAGTTTACGGCATCCACGCGATTGAAGCTTTGTTAGCGCGTGCACCAGAAAGAATTATTGAAGTTTTTATCGTTAAAGGCCGAGAAGATAAGCGCCTTAATGCCCTTGTTCGTGAGTTGGAGCAGTTGGGTTTAGCAGTAAAAGTGACCAATAGGCAGTATTTAGATGAAAAAACGAAAAATGGCGTTCATCAAGGTATTTTGGCGATGGTTAAACCAAGCCGTGGTTATCAGGAAAATGATATTCCATTATTAATGGAGCAAAATTCCAATCCGATTATTTTAATTTTAGATGGTGTGACTGATCCACATAATTTAGGTGCTTGTATTCGTACTGCTGATGCCGCTGGTGTGAGCTTTATTGTTGTACCTAAAGATCGTTCTGCACCACTTAATTCAACCGCTCAGAAAGTTGCATGTGGCGCGGCTGAAAGCGTGCCAGTGGTTAGAGTCACTAATCTGGCGCGTACTATGCGTATGTTACAAGATGAATATCAAGTTTGGATAGTGGGTACCGCCGGTGAAGCAACCAGCACACTTTACCAAACAGACTTTTATAAAAATTCAACAGCATTGGCTTTAGTGATGGGGGCAGAAGGTGAGGGGATGCGTCGATTAACCAAAGAGCATTGTGATGAGTTAGTCAGTATACCGATGGCTGGTATTGTTTCTTCGCTTAATGTGTCTGTTGCTACCGGCGTTTGCTTATTTGAGATTGTTAGACAAAAAAATAAATAGTTAGAGTTATAGTATGTTAGGATTTTTGAAAAAGCTTTTATCAGGGAATAAAGAAAAAAATGCTCCGGCGCTGTCTGAGCGAGATTTGAATGGTCGTAATCGTGTCGGATATCCGACAATGCAATTATCGCGTGAGATTGATAATTTAGTTAAATTGAAATACCGTCCTCTTAAACGTGTAATTAAGGTGTATAGAGACACGCTGTTTTTTAAATGGGGTCCTGCAGTTATCAATAATACTTTATCAGATGAGCAGTTGGCTAATTTGTCCGGACGGAATGTTCAGATGGTTTATTTATTGCTGTTTCGTGATATGTTAAGACATATTTCAGGTTTAGCTAAATTTAAGCATTTTGCCGAAGATTGGCCGGAACAATTTGCGAATGAGTTATTAGATAATTGCAAAATGTTAGGCGATAGTGATGATGTTGATGTCGCTAAAAAAGAAGCGTTATTTGCTAACACTGAGCTTTATAATGTTGATAATCCCATCGATCCTAAACACCCAGAAAATACGCAAATCCCTGATTGGACAGCGCCATTAGCGGAATTAATTATGCTGCCACCGGATATGATTTATAAGTGTCATCGTCCTTTAATGGCTGCAATTGACCGTCGCAAAAAGCGCTAACTTTAACGATTGATTGAGTTGAAGCTGTAATATCGATTCACTCAATCAATTTTGTTAACTAATTTACTTCCTTCCTTAAATAGCACTATTTATTACCAACAATTTTGCAATTTATCTTTGCAAAAATACCCACTAGGTAAGCAAATTCATCTCACTTATACTTAAATTAAGAAGTAAATAGGTGAGAAGTTTATGCGAAGTAGAACCATTGAATTATGTAAAAAATTCATTTCAGTCGACTATCCATTAACTATTGAAATGCTTACAGAAGAGTTTCAAATTAGTGCTCGAACTATTCGTAATGAAATTCAAGAAATTAATGAGTTTTTATCTAAAAGACATTTCACTTTAATTACTACTGTGCGTAGTAAAGGGTTTATCATCAATGCTGATCAAGAGCAGAAACAGCTGATTCACGATGCGTTACTGGGTGTGCCATCCTCTACCGTTTTAAGCAAAGATGAGCGACAGTTTGATTTGTTATTGTCGATTGCTTTTGCTAAAACGCCTGTTATTTTAAGCCATAAAGAAGCGGTCTATTTCGTTTCAAAAAGTGTATTAGATGAAGATATTCGTAAAATCAAAGTACGATTAAAAAAATATGATATTGAATTAATTAGCCAACCGAAGCAAGGGATGCAATTTGTTGGATTAGAGCGCTCGATTCGCTTAATGATGTATGAAGCTATTAACCAATTTGCCGGCAATTTAGAACTAGATAAGCCTTTACCTGAATTAAGCTCAATACAGCAACATTTGTTTAATTATATTCCTCAATCACTGATTGATAACTTATTGCAGTTAGCGCATCAAACTATCAGTCAGATACATGATGAAATTTATGTCCAACAAATTGTGATTTTTACTGCTATTTGGCTTGTTCGTAATCAGCATCAACATCATCTGACAATGGTCAGGACTGACTTTAACAATAATGAACAAGGACAAATAGCGAACTTTATTCAGTTGGTGTGCCAGCACTTTGCGTTGCAGGTAAATTGGCAAGAACGCCAATATATCATTTACATGCTAGAGGCATTTAATACTAAGGATATCAATAATTATGTCGAATGGCTTAATGCGCAGTTATTAGCCATTAAATTAGTTAATTATGTGGAAGAAAAAACGCTAATCCCGTTTTCA
Source organism: Gilliamella sp. ESL0443 (assembly GCF_019469165.1). Taxonomy (NCBI): domain Bacteria; kingdom Pseudomonadati; phylum Pseudomonadota; class Gammaproteobacteria; order Orbales; family Orbaceae; genus Gilliamella; species Gilliamella sp. ESL0443. The sequence continues at coordinate 491,927 of NZ_CP048263.1, forward strand.
ACTAAACAAGAACAGTTATATGAAAACCTTTGTAAGCACTTAGCCGGGCTGATTGCCAGAGTGAGTAATAATATTCATATTATTAATCCATTGCTCGATAGTATTAAACAAAATTACGGTGAAATTCATGCTGCGATTACCACTTTTATGCATGAACTTGAAACAAAACTTAGCCATAAGATTTCCGATGATGAAATTGCTTTTTTGACAATTCATTTTTCAACCTTTGCCAGTGCCATTAACCAAGATCGTAGTTACTATTTTAAAGCAGTGGTGTTGTGTTGTCATGGTATAGCAACTTCTAATCTGCTGGCACAGACACTTAAAGAGTTTTTTAGTATAGATGTATTAGCAATCTTAGGGCGTAACGATTTGAATTTGTTGGAGCAACTTGATTTTGATTTAATATTTTCTACCTTTCCTTTGCAACATTTTGCTCATCCAGTATTAGTTTTAGAACCCATATTAAAAGAAAAAAATCATCCTATCATTAAAGATTTTTTAACTAAACATCGTGCTAATCAACGTATCAATTACCTAACGGATGCAACGGATCTGTTCTATTCACTTGTTAATTTAATTAAAGAAAGTGGCGGTATTGTGTCCGAGCCTATCTATAACCAACTTGAAAAGTGTTTAGCTCTCAATAATCTTAAAATCAATAAAAGGAAAATCCAGCCTATGTTGAAAGATATTCTTACTGATGATGACATTTTATTACATCAAGACTGCCATGATTGGCGAAAGGCTATCCAAATTGCTGCTGAACCATTATTAAAAAAACAGTTTATTTTACCTTCTTACGTCGATGCCATGATCACATCGGTTGAACAATATGGTCCTTATATTGTGATTGGTAAAAATTTAGCTTTAGCGCATGCTCGACCTGAAGACGGAGTAAATCAATTAGGTTTGAGCGTAGTGACGATGGGCCGCCCAGTAGATTTTGGTAATGATGAAATGGGGCCAGTGAAAATTATATTTTGTTTAGCCGCTATCGATTCGTTTTCTCATCTCAACATTATGCGCAGTTTGATTGAATTAATTAATGATGAACAAAAACTGGAGCGTTTAACCAACTGTCATAGTGTAGCGCAATTTAAGTCAATTTTATTTAATTAGGCAAAATCGGATTAAATACCTAAATCTGAAGGAGAATAGAACATGAGTAATTTAACCATTATATTTGTTTGTGGTGCAGGGTTAGGCAGTAGTTTTGCTGCACAAATGGCAACCGAAGATGTTTTAAAAGCTAAAGGTATTGACGCTAAATTAGATCATACCGATATTTCATCAGCAGCCTCAACTAAAGCCGATATCATCATTACAGCCGAAAATTTCCGCCCTCAGTTTGCTAAATTCAATATCAGTGAACAAACCGCAGTGGTCTATCTTAAAAATATAGTATCTAAAGCGGAAATTGATGAGAAGTTAAGTCCAATATTGCAACAAAAGGGATTGCTTTAAATCCATTAGAAGGAGAATACCATGAATGTGATTAACTTTATTATCGACAATATTTTAACTCAAGCTTCGATAACCATTAGCTTAATTGCTATGTTTGGGTTGATTTTACAACGTAAATCTGTTGGACAAATTATTTCAGGCTCACTGAAAACCTTATTGGGTTTTCAAGTGCTCAATGCCGGGTCAAGTATTATTGTGGGAAGTTTAACCTATTTCGGTCATATTTTTACCGCTGGATTTGATATGCAAGGCATTATTCCTTCTATTGAAGCGATTAACGGGCAAGCAATGAATCAGTTAGGATTAGGCCGTGATATTGCACTAACATTTTTGATGATCTTTATTTTTAACATCCTTATTGCTCGTTTTACCCGTTGGAAATATATTTTTCTAACAGGGCAGGCCATTTTATGGATGGCAACAATGACAACGGTATTTGGTAGTTTTGCCGGATTGTCTGGGGTAACACTAATTTTGGTTGGCGGTTTTATTGGTGCACTTTTTGCTGTATTTATGCCGGCCATTGCCCAACCCATTATTCGTAAAGTGACAGGATCAAATGACATTGCATTAGGACACTTTTGTACAATCGGTTATTTATTCGAGGCTGGTGTAGCTTATCTGGTAGGGGAGCGAGGTGAAAACAAGCGCTCAATTGAAGATATGAAGTTGCCTAAGTCATTTGAATTTTTGCAAGATACTTATTTATCCGTCATGGTGGTTATGATCCCACTTTATATTATTACCGCTCTTTTCGCCGGTGAAGCGTATGCTTCAACCTTATCCGGCAGTCAAAATTACGTCATTTACGCCTTTACCCAAGCGATAATTTTTGTCGTCGGAATCTATGTATTACTTGCCGGTGTGAGGTTATTACTCGGTGAAATTGTGCCGGCATTTAGAGGAATTGCCATGAAAGTTGTTCCGAATGCAATTCCGGCGCTTGATTGTCCAGTATTTTTCCCATATAGCCCTAATGCAGTTATCTTAGGTTTTATTACGACATCTATAGGTACAGTGATTGCAATGTTGACTTTACCGGCATTCGGATTGGCGATGATTTTACCGGGAATGTTAACCAACTTTTTTGCTGGTGGAACGGCAGGTATCTTTGGTAATGCAGTTGGTGGTCGCCGTGGGGCGCTTATCGGCGGTATTGCTCATGGGATATTCATTACGCTGTTGCCAGCATTACTTGTCACCATTTTTAATCAAATGGGGTTTATCAATGCAACAGCAACTGATGTTGATACTGTCACAGTGGCACTGCTTTATGCGTGGATATTAAGCCCAATATTGAAGCACTTTTAGTTGAGGAGTATGACATGTTTAACTTTTTTAAAAAAAAGGCGCCTAAAACAAATTTAGCCCCCGACTCAGAGGTTAAAAGCAGTCTGACAGCACAGCAAATGGAACAGATTGAGCAAAAAATTAACCAATTATTACAGCAGCTCGAAAAGAACGAAGACTTACTGATGTTAGCCTCATCATGTGAACAAATCGGCCTGCTTTATCATCAATTAAATCATATTGATTTGGCTATTGAGTATTTAGAAAAGAGCCAACAGCATAAGAAATCAATTGGCGACGGTTATAAAACATTAATGAATTTGTATAACTCTAAGCGAGCTCAAGCCGCTCAGCATGGCTCATTGGCTGATATCGATATTTGGATGAACAAAATGGATGCTATGCGTAATATTGCTAAACAGATGACTATTCAACGAGATTAAAGGAAATAATTATGTACACCACACTTAAAGATGTAACTTTATTAGCCCAAAAATTAAATTTCACTGTTGGTGCGTTTAATACGCATAATTTAGAAATGTTACCTGCGATGTTACAGGCTGCAAAAGAGGTTGGCGCACCAATTATCATCCAAACAAGCGTTGATACTGCAAGGTATATTGGCTTTAAAGTTTTAGTTAATGCAGTAAAAGCTATTGTAGATGAAGAGATAGTGGATGCGGTATTACACCTCGATCATGCTAAAAATTTTGATGATATAAAACAAGCAATTGATAGTGGATTCACTTCGGTTATGTTTGATGGCTCTTCACTACCATTTAAAGAAAATATATTAAAAACCCGTGCAGTGGTTGAATATGCTCATGCTCATGGTGTATCAGTTGAAGGAGAATTAGGAACAATCGGGGGGACCGAAGAGGGAATTCATGTTGATGTTAACGATAAAGTTTATACCAAACCGGAAGATGCACTGGCATTTGTAAAAGCAACGGGAATTGATGCTTTAGCCATTGCTATAGGTACTAATCATGGACAATTTAAGTCAAAAACAGAGGTAAATATACCGTTATTGAAAGAAATTCATGCTATGGTTGATATTCCTTTGGTCATTCACGGTGGAACAGGGGTCAAAGAGGAGGACTATCCGGAACTGATTAATAACGGTATTCGTAAATTTAATGTTGGCACGGAGTTATTAGTTAACTGGACACAAGTTGCAAAAGATAAATTTGCCCAAACTGAAATTAATCGATCATTACGTCATAATATTATTCCAGCTAATGAGGCCGTGAAAGAAATAGTGAAGCATAAAATGCGTTTATTTCTTAACAGTAATAAATGTCTAAACTAAGAGGAGGCGAGTTGATATGCGTAAATATCTAATTTTACTCGCTGGTTGCCCCTGTACAGGAAAGACTTATCTGGTTAATAAATTGCAACAACAATTTACAGACAGTTTTGTGATAACACCCGATGAGGCTAAAGTTTTATATGCTGACTCTGTCGGTTTCAATTCGAAAGCTGAAAAGCAGGCGCTTGAGCACAAAGTTTGGCATTTTTATTATGGTGTTTTACAACTGTATATGGATGCTGGTAAACACGTTATTATTTCTGAGTATCCCTTTAGTGATAAGCAGAAACACCGGTTGAGTGAGTTGGCGCAAAAGTATCATTATCAAGTGATCACAATTCGCTTAATTGCTGATTTTGAGGTGTTATGGCAACGTCGTTATCAACGAGACCGCTCACCGGAACGGCATTTGAGTCATATTATGCAGCACTATCACTATGGAGATAAACTTGAAGATCGTAGTTTGGCCGACGATTTAGTCACTAAATCACAATTTTATCAAATCTGTCAAACTAGAAAGTACGACGAGTTTGCTTTGGGGCAATTGCTCGAAGTGGATGTTACCCATTTTAATCAAGTTGATTATTCGGGTTTATTGGAAAAATTGAAGCAAATCGTTAAATAGTAATTTTATTAGATCATCAATGCCGATTAACGTTAATCGGCATTATATTTAGGGTGATAAGCAAATAAATCAGATTTGATTGTAGGAATAGGCAGTTACGGATCAATAGTGAAATAGGTTAGTTTTATATCTTCGTTTATCTTCTCAATAACATTTTAAATACAAAAAATTCTTTTAATTTAGCAATCAAAGATTATGATAAGCCATTTCTAATCAGTCAAGTTGAATGAGCTAAACAATGAAAAGACTGCTATTTATTTTTATTGTTTTTATGTTTGTAGTAAATGCTAAGCCTCATTTGGATCATGAAAATTATGGCAAGTGGGAGATGTTGACCGAGTTAAATAATAAAAATGTGATTTATGAGCCTTGTTATTGCGGTAATCGTTTTATAAATTATCAAAAAGGTAAACTGGATGATTATACCGGGCAAGAAATGATTTCATGTGAGATAAAATCGAGCTACTTTAAAGACGGCAAATAATTTATCGATTTAGAATCAAAATGTAGCTACTCTGATAGCATAAGTTATGAAGTTAAGGATGAAAATACCTTAATTTGGCATTTATACAATTCAATTTCTTTAGTAATGACTAATCAGCCCGATAAGTTTGACAAGGTCTTTGAAACATGTGATGAGAGACAGTAAAGCTATTAACATTTATCTCTATCAAGTCAAAGGTCAATACCGACACAATGGTGTCGGCACGATTATTTTACTTTTTAGCTTTTGATTAGATCAACTTCAATACCTAACCCTTTTGCTACACCTGAACCATAATCGGGATGGACTTTATAGAAGTGTTTAAGCTGTCTAATTTGAATATCACGATCGACGTTTTTCATCGAAGTGACAATATTATCAAGAAGCAGTTGTTTTTGATCTGGACGCATTAAATTAAATAATGCACGTGGGTGCGAATAGTAATCACCATCAACACGATGATCGTGTTTATCCATTGTGCCGGCAGGGACATGCATCGGTGGCTCAGCATACTGCGGTTGTTGTTTAGGTGCACTATCAACACTATTTGGTTCATAGTTTGGTGCATTATCTGGCGTATAAAAGCGCATAGCTCCGTCACGTTGATAATTGTGTACCGGACATTTAGGTGCATTGATTGGTAATTGTTGGTAGTTTGTACCGATACGATAACGGTGCGCATCAGCATAAGCAAATATTCGCCCTTGTAACATTTTATCCGGTGATAAGCCAATACCAGGTACAATATTACTTGGTTCAAATGCAGATTGTTCTACTTCAGCAAAATAGTTTTCCGGATTACGGTTAAGCTCCATAACACCGACTTCAATAAGCGGAAACTGTTTTTGCGACCAAACTTTTGTGACATCAAATGGGTTTTCTGGGTGGTTATTGGCTTGTTCTTCACTCATCACTTGTATATAAAGTCGCCATTTAGGGTAGTTACCTTGTTCAATGGCATTAAAGAGATCTTCTTGCGCTGAATCAGGGTTGCTACCGTCGAGTTCTGCGGCTTTTTTAGGATGAATATTTTTAATGCCTTGTTCCGTTCTAAAATGCCATTTTACCCAAGTTCGTACATTATCTTTGTTGATTAAACTATAAGTATGGCTACCAAAACCATGCATATGTCGAAATCCGTCTGGAATGCCTCGGTCAGAAAATAGAATTGTTACTTGATGAAGTGATTCTGGCGATAAAGAGAAAAAGTCCCACATCATTTGCGGATCTTTTAAGTTGGTCTTAGGATCGCGTTTTTGGGTGTGAATAAAGTCTGGGAATTTGAGTGCATCACGAATAAAAAATACTGGTGTGTTATTACCGACGATATCCCAGTTACCTTGATCTGTGTAAAATTTTACTGAAAATCCACGTGGATCACGTGCCGTGTCAGATGAACCACGTTCACCGCCAACAGTTGAAAATCGAGCAAAAACGGGAGTTTGTTTGCCAACTTCGGCAAAAATGCTGGCATAGCTATATTGAGTAATGTCATTGGTGACGGTAAATGTTCCGTGTGCGCCAGAGCCTTTGGCATGGACTCGTCTTTCCGGAATATTTTCACGGTTAAACTGAGCGAGTTTTTCGATTAATTGATAGTCGTCAATCAATACCGGTCCACGAGGGCCAGCAGTGCGAGAGTTTTGATTGTCGGCAATAGGGGCACCATTATTGGTGGTGAGTTCTTTTTTTTCTGACATTGCAATACTCCTTATTAGATTGTAACTTTATAGTTAAAGAGTTGTGATTGATTTTATTGAAAAACTAACTTACTAAGGAATAAGATAAAGACGGTGATGCGTGTAAAAAAAGATATTGCTCGATTTATTATATAACTAAATTGGCTGTTAATTGTAGAAAAACAAATTAATTATTTTTTAATCTAGTAATGAGCGATAGTGAATATAAAAATGGGTCCTTAACCAGATTAAGCATAAATGATTTCCGGTAATTTAACATCCCAATGCTGATTATCAACATGATCAACTTTTTGGCAGGCAAATGCTAGCCCAATAGGATAAATTTGCTGTTGTTGGTAGTTTTCAAGTAAGCGATCATAATAGCCACCGCCCATACCGATACGAAATCCTCGGTCATCAAAAGCCACAAGTGGCGTAAAGATGATATCAAGTTGTTCAATATCTATGATTTTAGTTTTATCGATCACTGGTTCTAAGATACCAAAGCTATTTTTTACTAGTGGTGTATTTGGGGTGTAATTTAAGAAGATTAGTTTATGCTCAGCAACTGGGACAGGTAAATAGACCGATTTATTTTGTTGCCATAGATATTCAATAATCGGTTTAGTGTCGACTTCTCCATCAAATGATAAGAATATTGCAATATGTTGTGCTTGGCTGACGGCAGGATGGTTTTTTATTTGTTGGTAGATTATGGCCTGTGCGCTGTCGCGTTGTGCCTGAGATAATTCACGTCTTTTTTGACGTATAGTTTGCCGAATGTCCATAAGTTTTTATTTGAAAGAGAGAAGGAATAAAGACTCCAAGATGCCGTTAGGGGCGTAACCCTTGAACCCGAGGTTCAAGGTGAATAGCATGTTTTAATTTTTAGGTTTCCTAAGTTAATTAGGCATACACACCAATTAAAAATCACACCATTCTAAATTAAAGATTATCGGCTCAGGGGACTAACCCATATCGCGAACATCTCAGAGATGTTTACTATGATACAAAATTTAGAAAATCATACAATAGTCTTTGTGGTTTATTTACATTTCATCTAACTAATTGTTAGTATTTAATGCGGAATCAAGTAATTGCTGTAGCATTTTTAGTCGATTTGCAAATTCATCGCTTTTTTCTTTTTCTTTCGTTAGTTCGTAAGAGATATTTAATGCAGCAGTCATGATAAGTTGATCGCTTCCAACTTGGGGGGATTTTTCTCGTAAATTTGTTAATCGCGCATCTAAATCTTTAGCTGCATTTGTAAGTGCGTCAACTTCATCGACTGGACAATTAAATTTTAACGTTCGCCCAAAAATCTGAACGGTGACAGCTTGATTTTCCATATTTAACCTATAGTTTGATAAATTTATTAATTTTGTCGATTATATGTTTAGCGTTTAATCCGACTTCATCTCGCATTTCTTGCTGTGAGCCTTGCGGGATAAAAATATCAGGCAATCCGATATTTAAAATATCACATTTTATTTTTTTCGATAACAAAAATTCATTAACAGCGCTTCCTGCTCCACCTTTGATGCTGTTTTCTTCGATGGTGACCAGTATATTATGGCTTTGGCTAATGTGCAAAAGGACTTTTTCATCAAGTGGTTTTACAAAACGCATATCTATCACTGTAGCATTTATTTGTTCGGCTACTTGTAAAACTTCAGGTAATAGTGTGCCAAAATTGAGTAAAGCGATCTCTTCGCCCTGCCGGCAGCATTTTGATTGCCCTAATGGTATTGTTTTTAGTGGCTCTAAATGTGCGCCAGTGCCTTCGCCTCGAGGGTAGCGTACTAATGCTGGTCCATCATGTAAATAGCCTGTGTAGAGCATTTGTCGGCATTCGTTTTCGTCACTTGGGGTCATGATGACTAAGTTTGGAATACAGCGTAAAAAGCTTAGATCAAACGCACCTTGGTGGGTTTCACCATCAGCCCCCACAATGCCCGCGCGGTCTATCGCAAATAAAACCGGTAAGTTTTGGATGGCAATATCATGAATGACTTGATCGTAAGCTCGTTGCAAGAAGGTTGAGTAGATAGCAACCACTGGTTTTAATTCGCTAATAGCAAAGCCGGCAGCTAATGTGACTGCATGTTGTTCAGCAATGGCGACATCAAAGAATTGATCTGGAAATCGTTTAGCAAATTCAGTCATGCCAGAACCTTCGCTCATGGCTGGCGTGATTGCCATTAGGCGTTTGTCTTGCTCTGCTATTTCACATAGCCAGTCACCAAAGATTTTGGAATAAGTTGGGGTAATTTTATTTGTGCTTGGTAATATTCCTTCATTTGGATTAAATTTAGGAACGCCGTGCCATAAGGTTGGGTTTTGCTCGGCTGGAGCATAACCTTTTCCTTTCTGGGTGATAATATGCAGTAATTGTGGGCCTTTTAGTTGTCTGACTTTTTGTAAGGTGGCAACTAATGTTTCAATATCATGTCCATCAACAGGACCAATATAGTTAAAACCTAATTCCTCAAATAAAATAGCCGGAGTGACTAAGCCTTTTAGGTGCTCTTCCGTTTTTTTGAATAGTTCTTTTAATGGTGGAATATTGGAAAGCACTTTTTTGCCACTTTCACGAAGTGAGGTGTAGGCTTTGCTTGATAATATTTGTGCCAAGTGTTGATTAAGTGCACCTGTGTTTTCTGAAATGGACATATCGTTGTCATTAACGATAACTAGCATATCTGGTTTTATGTGCCCAGCATGGTTCATCGCTTCAAATGCCATACCAGCAGTTAAGGCCCCATCACCAATAATAGCGGCGACTTTTTTACCTGACTGTTTTTTTTGCTCTGCGATCGCAATACCCAGCGCTGCACTTATTGAGGTTGATGAATGTCCTGTTGTTAATACATCATATTCACTTTCATTTCGGTGAGGAAACGGGTGTAATCCCCCTTTTTGGCGAATAGTTAGCATCTGATCGCGTCGACCCGTTAGAATTTTATGTGGATAAGCTTGATGACCTACGTCCCATATAATTTTGTCAAATGGTGTTTGATAGACGTAATGCAACGCGACTGTTAATTCGACCACACCAAGACCTGAAGCTAAATGACCACTAGATTGGCTGACACTGTCTAATAAAAATTGTCGCAGTTCCTGACTAATTGCTGGCAATTGTGCGAGCGGATATCGCCTAAGATCCGCAGGTGAATTGATTTGCTTTAATAGAGGATATTTGTCTAAATTCATTTTTATCATCTAGTTATTTAGTTAACTATTTCGATTAATAATAAAACCAGCAAGGTCTTGTAATGGTTGGCTATTATAAGGTATTTGCGTCAGACTATCGATAGCTTGTTGATATAACTTGTGTGTCATTTCGATGGCATTTTGTAAACCCATCAATGCTGGATAAGTGCTTTTTTCTAGCTTAAGATCAGAGCCTTGTGGTTTACCCATCAGCTCTTGTTCACCAATGACGTCTAATATGTCATCTTGTATCTGGAATGCTAGTCCAATTGCTTTAGCATAGTTGTCTAACATTGGGTAATAGGGTTGAGCTACCTCATCGCATGAATAAGCACCGAGCCTTACTGCCGCTTGAATCAAGGCGCCAGTTTTATAGTTATGGATAGTTTGTAAGTGTTCCAACGTGACTGTTTGGTGTTCTGCTTGTAAATCCAGTGATTGACCTAAACACATTCCAGCAAGGCCACTTGCACTTGCTAGTTCAGCAATCATTTTTATTTTACTTTGGTTGCTGATTTGTTGGTTTTCGGATAATAGGCTGAATGCTAGTGATTGTAGTGCATCACCAGCGAGGATGGCTTGTGCTTGGCCAAATTTTATGTGGCAGGTTGGTTTTCCTCGCCTTAGATTATCATCATCCATTGCGGGTAAGTCATCATGAATTAATGAGTAGGTATGCATCGATTCAATGGCTGCAGCAACTGAATCGAGTTTGGTTAGCGGACAATTAAACATTTGTCCGGTTAAATAGACCAGAATAGGGCGTATTCGCTTGCCACCAGCAAGCAGGCTGTAACTCATCGCTTGTTGCAAATTAGATGGTGCAAACTGCGAAATATATGTTGTTAGATAGTTATCAATACGTTCTTGTAATGGTTTTAGGCTATTCATTATTATCAATGGAAAATTCAGATAATTGTGCATCACTATTTTCAGATAATAAAATTTGGATGCGTTGCTCAGCTTCATTAAGTTGTTTTTGACCAGAACGAGCTAGTTTGATGCCTTTTTCGAATTCATTTAGTGCTTCATCTAATGGTAAATCACCATTTTCAAGTTGAGTGACAATTGCTTCAAGTTGCTTGATGGTTTCTTCGAAACTGACTTCATTATTGTTTGACATATCGTACTCCTTCTTATACCAAATGAGTATACACGTATTTTTTATGATGGTGAATTAAGATGTTTTAGTTAACAATTTAACTAAGCTGTTCTTTTTCATTTTCAAGTTCATCAACTGATAGTTGAGCAATATCCGGATTAATTGGTTTTTTTACTTCAATCCCTAATTCCCTAAATCGTTCTATTTGACCAATCACGTTACCACGTCCTTTCGAGAGTTTGTTCATTGAGTTTTGATAGGTTTGTTGGGCTTTATCCAAACAGTTGCCTAGATTTTCCATATCTTCGATAAATCCACGTACTTTGTCATATAGTTTGCTGGCTCTATCAGCAATAAGCTCGGCATTACGATTTTGGTATTCAAAACGCCATAAATTATGAATAGTTCGCAAGGCAACCAATAGGGTAGTTGGGCTAACAATCATGATGTTACTTTTTAATGCATCATTGATTAATGATGGATCTTGATCGATGGCGGATAAAAATGCCGGTTCGACAGGAATGAACATTAGAATGTAGTCTAATGATTGAATGCCATTTAGTTTATGGTAATCTTTTTGACTAAGTTGTTTTAAGTGATTACGCACAGCAATTAAATGATCAGCAATGGCTCTAGTTTTTGTCTCTTCGTCATCACTATTAAAATAACGTTCATAGGCAACTAAGGTGACTTTGGAATCGATGACTACATCACCGCCTTGGGGTAAGTGAACAATTACATCTGGTTGTAGACGTCGGTTATCTTCATTAGTTAGATTAACTTGAGTGTGATATTCGTAACCTTGACGCAATCCGGAATTATCCAATATTTGACTAAGAATAAATTCACCCCAATTACCTTGGGTTTTGTTATTGCCTTTTAACGCATTGGTTAAATTGGTGGCTTCTTTCGTCATGAGTTCGTTGAGCTGTTGCAAGTTGCGAATTTCGTGAGTTAGGGTATGGCGTTCTTTGGCTTCTTGACCAAAGCTATCTTGAACTTGCTTTTTAAAGCCCTCTAATTGTTGTTTAAGAGGTGAGAGTAAAAACTCTAAGCTTTGTTTATTTTGTTGCTCAATTTTTTTGCCACTGTGCTCAAAAATTCGATTTGCTAAGTTTTCAAATTGCGTGGTTAATCGTTGCTCGCTTTGTTCTAAAACTGTCTGTTTTTCATGTGCGGCATTGATAATCTCTTCTAAGCGCGTTTTTAATTCACTAATTTTGATATTTTGAGCAACATTTTGTTGTTGGTATTGGCTCAACTCTTGTTCTAATTGAGTGATATTTGCCATTAATGACTGATTTTCTTTATTTCTTTGATTAAGTTGTAAATCATATATGGCATGTAGGTTATTCGCTTTAAATTGCGCTTTTAGCATGGCAATTAGTAAGGCGATAATGGCAATAATTATAACTGCCCATTCACTTAAGCCTAAACTTCCTAACATGATTAAGCCCTTTCAAACGTGAATGAAATCACATCATCTAAATTCATTGCATCAAGTGCCAACATAATTAAGCGGTCAAGCCCAACGGCAACACCTGCACAATCTGGTAAACCCGCTTCCATAGCCGCGATTAATTCAATATCGATGTTTTGTGGTGGTAAGTTTTGATTTGCTCGATCAATATTATTTTGTTCAAAACGCATCTTTTGTTCTTGCGGATTGGTGAGTTCTTTAAATCCATTAGCTAGTTCAACCCCTTTGTAATAAAACTCAAAACGGCTTGCTACACGATGATCTTCTGAACTGATCGCTGCTAAAGCTGCCTGTGAGGCAGGGAAGTTATAAACAGCGATAGGTTTTTCTTGTCCAATATGCGGTTCAACGCCAAAACTAAATAAACATTGTAATAAGGTGTCGCGATCATAATCATCAGTATTGAGTTCAATATTTAGTTGTTTGATAGCTTCAACTAAAGTTGCGTGATCAGCTTCCAGTGGGTCAATATTAAGATGACGTTGGAATGCCTTTTGGTAAGAGATTCGTTCCGCAGGTTCACAATCTAGGATGCTTTGCAGTAGATCATCGACTTCGTTGATCATTTGCATCATATCAAATTGAATACGATACCATTCGAGCATTGTAAATTCAGGGTTATGATAACGGCTTACTTCTTCATGATTGCGAAAACATTTACAGATTTGATAAATCGGTCCACTGCCAGCAGCTAATAACCGTTTCATATGATATTCAGGGCTGGTGATTAATGACATTTTTCGCCCTTGTTGTTCATCGTTTTCACCAGGTTTTAAAAATAAGGTATGAAATGAACTAAGATGTACATCGGTTACCGCATATTGACTTAGGGTCGGGGTTTCCACTTCCAAAATACAGCGGTCAGCAAAAAACTGTCTTACTTTAGATACAATTTTAGCGCGCTTAAGTAAATTATTAATAGATGCAGTAGGTTGCCAAGTCATAAAAAATATCCATGCATATTGATTAATTTCTAAAAGACGAAATAGGGCATTAAGCCCTATTTCTTATTGCTGGCATTCATTTTGCCACAATGTGAACAAATTGTCGTATTTTTCTTGTTGATGCCAGATATGGCGATGAAGTGCAGAAAGAATAATTGGATCTTCTAAGATCGCTAATTGTTGTTCTTTACTAATTTTTTCTAAATCCACTTGTTGATAATGCTCAATAAGTTGTTTTCGCAACTGCTGATTTTTTGAGTTAGGTAAATGACGAGAAGTCGATAATGCACAGGCTAACGCATTATAAATAGGATCGACAAGCGCCATAATAAAGCCATGTTCAATAAAAGCAGCTTCGGTTTGGACTAAATAGTCACCAGTTAGTTTTACTGCTCGGGACGGATGGGTTTCTTCCGGTGTTAAGAATAACCCTGCTTTTTTGGCTTTCATACCAATACTTGATAAGCCAGAAATACGAACAACTAATGGTGAAATGGTTAATGGAATTAATATCGCTATATACCAATAAGTAAATTGAGGATTTAACCAAATAATCACACATAACCAAACTATGCCTAGTAGCGATAATGGCCAACAGAAGTAGAATGATTCGCCCCAAGTTAAGGCATCATCGTTTCTTGCTGGTGATTTCCATTGAATTTTGCTACCCAGCCATGCTTTAACCACAAACTTGCTGTGGAAGATCATGCGGATTGGTGCAAGGATCATCGACCATACCATTTCAATTAAAATCGATAATGATAATTTGAATATTCCACCCACATCTTTTGCACCTGTTCGAGCAATAATAATGCCATAACTAAACAGTTTAGGTGCAAATAGCAATACCATTGTGGTTGAAAGTAATTGAATAGCTAATTGTTCATCCCACTTTGGCCACGTTGGATAAAATTGGTTAGGTTGGAAGAAGTATTGTGGTTCAGATATATTGAACACTAATAATAAGAGAGTAGAGAAGATCAAGAAGATTAACCACAATAGTGACGAGATGTAAGCCATACCACTGGTTAAAAACATTACACGGTGAGTTAAAGTAATTCCACTTTTGAAGATTAATCGCAAATTAATCAAATTACCCATGCACCAGCGATTATCGCGTTTGAGATCTTCTATCATGTTTCCTGGTAGCTCTTCATAACTACCATTCATATCATACGCAATCCATACGCCATAACCTGCACGACGCATTAACGTCGCTTCAACTAAATCGTGCGATAAGATATGAATAGGGCCTTTACGTTTTTGTAATGGCGATAAAATACAGTGCTCAATAAATGGTTTTAGGCGAATCATAGCATTGTGACCCCAATATTGGGCTTCACTTAATTGCCAGAAGTGAGTACCTGAGCAAAAAATATCACTGTATATTTGATTGGCAAATTGTTGAATACGACCATATAAGGTTGTCATTCTGACCGATTTAGGCGGAGACTGTAAAATACCTGCTTTTGGATTCATTTCCATCATTGCGATCATTTTTAAGATACAATCACCGGTCATAATACTATCGGCATCAAGAATCATCATGTATTCATATTGGTGCCCCCAACGACGGCAGAAGTCATCGATGTTACCACTTTTACGTTTTACGCGACGCTTACGGTGGCGATAAAAGATATTACAACCATTGTCAGCTTTTTTAGCGTTAAATTCAGCCCATGCTTTTAATTCATTGACATAGAGATCGGGATCATTGGTGTCGCTTAGAATATAAAAATCACAACACTGCGCATGTCCGGTTTCAACTAGCGATTCATAAGTTGCTTCTAGCCCTGCAAATACCCGTGAAACATCTTCATTACAAATTGGCATGACTAATGCAGTACGATGTTTGGCGTCAATGTGGTTAGCGGGATCATTGGGGATGGCAATAGTGTAGCGATCTTTTTTGATCACCGCCAAAATAAGCCCCATGATGCTAGTCCAAAATCCAATTGAAATCCAACAAAATAGGATAGCAAATAAGGCAATGATAAAACCTTGTATGATATAAGGAATGATGCTGTAAATGGCAAGTTCTGGGTTGATATCCCAATTTGCCATAAAATTGATTTGTTGCCAGCTTTGATAAGGTAATAAGGTTGATAAGTAAGTTGTGCCGTAATAAGTTTGTATGGCAATAAGCACAAACATAATTAAACGACGAATAAGTGCGATGATATTCAGACCAGGTTTGGATTGAGGACTATAACGTTCATTCCAAATTTGTGGTTGAACCGAAACACGCTCAACTTTTGGATAAGTTGGTTGTTGTTTTCTTTCATCATTAAAATGATCAGTATTGCCAACTTGATTGAGTCGATATTTTAGAAATTCGAGTTTATCGTTTGGCAAGTCTTCCGATTTCTGACGCCAATATTCGGCGTCAGATAGGTTTTCGAAATAATCTTTTTTCATGTTATGTGCTTATTATTAAGATCATTGAGCCGGAAATTGTCCGCTCCAAGTTTCGGACACGATCGTATGTGATTTTTTCGACGATAATTGAAGGCGAATGTCAGTTGGTTTTTTGTTATCTTCAACGTTGAATCGCACTAGTACTCGCCAACCTTTTGTTACAGAGTTGTATTGTGTATCACAGCTAACTATTGAACCATTATTAATACTTGAAATAACGTCAACTGGGTCTTGCTCTGATAAGTTTGGACCAACAAAATCCACAACATAAGCATTAGAACCATCAAGTTTACGTATTAAGTTTGCTTGTTTTATATCACCTAATGATAAGCGCGTACTTTCTGCTCTAGCTTCATTTTTTGGATAACGTTGTTGTTCGTTGAGTGAATAATGTAATCGATATTTAACATCTAACACATCACCAGCTTTATATTGTTTTTCGGGTACCCAGTAGGTAACGATGTTGTCGTTGGTTTCATCTGCGGTAGGGATTTCAACCAATTCAACTCGACCTTTATGCCAATCATTCAATATTTCAACCCATACACTTGGACGAAGTTCGTAATGGTCGTCGAGATCTTGATAGTCATCAAAACCTTTGTCACGTTGAATTAAACCAAATGCTTTAGGGCTTTCTAAACTATATGATGAAAAAGATAAGCGTTTAGGATTATTTAATGGACGCCAAATCCACTCATTTTTGGCCTGAATTGAAAGTCCATTAGAATCGTGCATTGCTGGACGATAGTTTAATAGTGGTGATGGTTGGTTAGGGCCAAATAAGAACATACTAGTCAGTGGTGCCACACCAAGTTTTTTAACTGAATCACGGAAGAATACTTTGGCTTCTACAGTAATAGTAGTATCAACACTTGGGATTAAGGTAATTTTGTAAGCCCCTGTTACACTTTTAGAATCAAGTAGGGCATAAATGACTAAATGTTTTTGATTTGGTTCTGGGCGTTCAATCCAATACTCTTTAAAACGTGGAAACTCTTCGCCAGACATTTCGCCTGTATCAATCGCAAGTCCACGCGCTGAAAGACCATAATGCTGATTTTTACCAACAGCACGGAAATAGCTACCACCTAGTGCGGTAAATATTTCATCGTCGGTTTTTGCTGGGTTATTGATTGGATAGTGCACTTTAAATCCAGCAAAGCCTAGTTTTTTAGTATCTAACTTATCTAAATTAATAGGACTTAAATCGAAGTAATCTGGGCTAAATTTAATTTCATTAACTTGATTGTTTACAATCTCATTAATTTTGACAGGTACATCAAAATACATGCCTTCATGATAAAATTCGAGTTTGAAACGACTTTTGCGATCGCTCCAATATGCTTTATCATGCTTAAAATAAATCTTTTGATAATCGGCAAATTGTAGTGACGATAATTCACTAGGAATATTTTTAGATGGTTGGACATAAGCTTTTTTTGATAGTTTTTCTGCTTGTGTCACAACATCGTTAAATGTAAAAGCCCATGAAGAAAAACTTAAACAAGATAAAGATGCGATACAAACTATCTTGCAAGTTAATGTTTTACTAAATCGACTAATAGGTAATAAATTGTACATAAAAAGACTCACTTGAGTATTATCTAAAAATATTGTTGTAATTGATAATATTGTCTTTAGGGCTACTTAAGCATTTTTCCATAAAGTCGCTTCTCATCTCTTGAAGAATACTTGGGTTTTCATCAATCAAAAAGTGAGAGTAGTTATCTTTGAGAATTTTAGCTTTTAAAGCGGCCAAATCTTGCACTGACATCTTAAATAAAGTTTGATAACTTTGGATTATATTATTGGTATCATTAGTATAAACTGCTTCAATAAAATCTGCTGACCATTGACAGTAATTTTTAACATTACTATCAGTTGGTGTGATTTTTTTCAACTCAAGATTATGTTCAGCTTGGTTTTCCTCGACGACTCTTTTAAGTTGAATGTCATATTTTAGCTTGTAGAATTCTTTGAGATAAAAATTTAGCACACAGGCAGATTGGTTGCTGTCACCTTTACAGTTTAAAATACCGTGTTTGGTTATATAGCTGTCAAAGTGTTTGTCTCCAACGAGTTGAAGTAATTGTTTTTTTGCGTCCACAACAAACGAATTATTTTGTTCAGATTGTTGCTTTAAAATCGCTAACTGATCAACTTTAGTTTTACCATCGGTTGAAGACGTATTGTTTTTTACACAGCCTGCGGCAAGAATAGAGACAATGGCGCATGTAAGGATATTACTTATTTTCATATATCAAATTCCACGAATATATTCTTGAGTTGTAATTTCAGGATGAGCAACTTACACTTTTTAGTGGAGCCGTAGCGCGAAATTATATACTCTTATTCTTTTAAAAACACTAGATGATTACATTAAATTTATAAAAACGCATTTATTATTCTTTTGTAAGTTTTTATTAATGTCGACATATTTTTCGAACATCGACGGTAAATTGTGAATCATCAATTGAAGCCGGCTTAAATTTTCCTTTTGCTTTTAAAAAGGCAATAAGTTGCTCGGCATTCATATCGGAGTTGGAACAGGTATGAAATTTAGCCTCGGTACCGAATTTTTTGTGTATGGCTTCAAGTAAAGATGATTCAGTATAATCATTCCCATCCATCATTTGTAACACTTCGTGGCCGTGAATTGACATCTTTTTTCCTCTCCATATAGCAGTTTAAACTAGCTTTATTTTTTATTTTTTTGAGCGGTGAAAGATAGCAGATATTATTATTAAAAAAAAGAGGATAAATGTTAAAAATATTATTAATATTTTTTAGCTTAACCCTGATAATTATCAGGGTTATTAATCATAGTTTGTAACTGATTAAATTGACTAGGGAATTTAAGAGTTAGATTCATTCAGTTTCACAATAACCGATAGATTTTCCATTTTAATTTCATGAATTTTAACAGTGATCAAATCAGCAATTTTGTATGCAGTTTCGCCTTTAATTTTAATTAGCCCTTCATCCGGACTAGTTGATATTTCATCGCGCACGGCATGAATCATTGACAGTGGTAAAAATGCTAATGCGCCAATATCATTTAAACGAACTCTCGCACCGCCACGGTTGATATCTAATATTTCCGCTGCGAACTCTTGTCCTATTTTGTTAGATAAATATTGGCAATAAAGGTTTTCGGCAATATCGCGCTCAGCTAAACGTAATTTTTTACGTCTATCAGCCATGCTCTCTAATTGTTCGTTGGATGGAGCTGTTAAGGCTTCTGCTTTAAGCGAGGCTTTAAGTATACGATGGTTTATCATATCACCATATTTTCGAATTGGTGAAGTCCATGTTGCATAAGCATCAAATCCTAAACCAAAGTGAGGTTCTGGTTTTATAGAGAAATCAGCAGGTGTTTGGAACTTTCTTAATCGTGTTGATAAGAAGTCATTATCATCACTTAATCGGCGGAATTTAACATAGCCTTCAAATGAAGTAAGTGATTCTTTATCAAAATCTGTAATGCCATTGTCTGCTAATATTTTTAATATTTGTTCAATGTATTTGGTATCAAAGCCTGAATGAGTGTTAAATACGCCAGTACCTACGTTTTCTTTCAAATACATGGTGAGCGCTAAATTAGCGATAATCATCACTTCTTCAACAATATTATTGCCGATGCCACGTGATTCTTTGATGATTGTTTTTACTTGACGATTATTATCAAGGATAAATCGATAATCATTGTTCACTTTGAAAACTAACGCATTTTGTTGGCGCCAATTTATCCGTGTTTTTGCCAATTCTGATAATAATTTTAGTTGGTTTTTTATTGCCGCGTCATCGATATTTAAATCACCACGATTCTCTAAAAATTCAGACACATTGTGGTAAGAAAGCTTAGCTTTCGATTCAATCCATGCGGGTAAAAAACTGATATCATCATTCGTAAATTCGCCATTTTTATCAATTTTAATTTTACAAACCATAGCTGGACGTTTTTGATTAGCTTTTAATGAACAAAGATCGTCCGCTAACTGTTTTGGTAACATTGGAATATTAAAGTCGGGCAGATAGGTGGTAAAGTTTCGGTTTTTTGCGATATTGTCGATTTCACTATCTTGCTCAATATATGCGGTTGGATCCGCGATGGCGATCATCAGGTTATAATTACCCATATCATCTTGTGAAATGGTAATCGCATCGTCCATATCTTCGGTATTTTCACTGTCAATTGTAAAAAATTGAATATCCGTTAAATCTTGACGATTTTCTTTTTCAGTCTCTGAAATTGTTAAAGATTCAGCTTGTGGAGCTTTGTCTTCTAAATTATAACGAGCTAAAGTTTTAAGCCATAGTTGATAAATTGAATCAGCACTGGCAATAAATTTTGTTATTTCAGCAAGAAAATGATTTTTATTTTTTTCTAATGGATGAGATTGTAAGGTGGCAACAACCCAATCACCTTCTTTTAATTTTTGCTTTACTTCAGGATTAACTTTACAGCGAATAGCAAAATTGACAGGTATATTTTCGGGATAAATGACCATCGCATTATCTAAAAAACCAATTTTGCCAATAAATTTTTGTAAACTACTTTCAATTAATACTTCAGGTTCAAATGATGTTTTATCGTTAATGGTGGAAATAGTGCCAGAAACTTTATCACCATGACAAACCATTTTCATTTTCGAAACAGCAATAAAGTAGTCAGTTTTGTTGTCAACATTTAGAAAGCCAAAACCTTTTTCATGCGCTCGGACGATACCTTCAACACGAGGTTTTTGTTCATATAATTCTTTTTTTAGTTGGGCTAGTAAAGGGTTATTTTGAAACATAGTTTTTAATATTAATTGAAAAATTTGAACTAAATTCTATCATAGTTATGCTTTTGGGGTTATTGAATTGTTTATTAGTGATGACGAAACAGTCTTAATTACAATAAATTGTAGAGTGGCATAATGAAATTAAACTATAAAATACAGGGTGATAATCAACCAATTTTATTGATGCATGGTTTATTTGGAAGCCTAGATAATTTAAATATGTTAGCTAAAGATCTGTCTAGTCATTACCAAACTATTCAGGTTGATTTGCGCAATCATGGTCAATCTCCATGGTCAAATGTCATGAATTATGAAGTGATGGCTGAAGATGTTGCTGAGTTATGTCATGATTTGCAGTTACAAAATATTATATTAATCGGCCATTCAATGGGAGGAAAAGTTGCCATGCAATTAAGCCAACTTATTCCTGTTTCTAAAATCTGTGTCATTGATATTGCGCCAGTTAAATATACTCAAACGGCAAATGCACCTGTTCTTAACGCTTTAGAAAAATGTATTAATCAACAATTAACTGATAAAAAGCAGATTATTGAACTTATGCATGATTTAAGTGCCCCGACAATTTCATTTTTACTTAAATCTTTTAAACATCAGCATTGGTTGTTTAATGCTCAAGTCATTATTGATCAATATGACAATATATGCGATTGGCACACAATTTCACCTTGTAACGTACCGACATTATTCATCCGAGGTGGAAATTCAAACTATATTACTGATAAGGATTATCCAGCAATATTTAGCCAATTTCCAAATGCTCAAATTGAAATAGTAGAAGGTGCTGGTCATAATGTTCATGCAGAAAAAACTCAGCAAGTTTTACAACTTTTACATACAAAAAGCTTCATCTAATCGATTGTGGTTGGTGCATTGTTTAAAATGAGCTTATGGTCGTCATCCAACACAATAATGCTATCATTTATCACTTTAACTTTTGAAAAGTCTGGGATCGCAGTTTGTGCTCCGTGTTTGATAAGCTCAGCATCGCCTATTCCAACACAATAGGCGCCAGCTTCAACTGCTGAAGTCACGCCACTTATTGAGTCTTCAAATACTAACGTTTCAGCGGGTGGTAGCATAAGGCGTTTAGCGCCAAGAAGATAAGGATCGGGGTAGGGTTTTCCACGAGCCACATCGTTTCGTTCCACTATCACAGAAATACATTCCTGTATATTCAGAATTGCCATTATTCGATCTATTTTTTCGCGCCAACCACTGGTTACAATCCCCACCCTAATTTTAGCTTTCGCTAAGGCATGTATTAATTGTGCAACACCTGGTATTGGATCATAATCAGCAGTATTTTCAGCGTGCATGATATAGTCTTGAACACATTTTTGCGCTTTAGTTGATAGATGCCCAAACAGTGCTTTAATCGTATGTGGCCCGGGTTGGCCATGAATATGTTTAATAATATCGTCATCCTTGACGGTTATTCCATATAACTTGCCAGCCTCAATCCATGCATTTTCAATAACGGTATTTGAATCAATTAGAACCCCATCCATATCAAATAAAACCGCAGAAATTTTTTTTATTGCCTTACTCATAAGTTTTTTACCCCGTACGTTAACCTTAACCGAGAATTTAACTATTTACATTGAATCTTTGGACTTATAGAAGAGCGTCCATTTAACAATAAATATCTTAATTTTATTCATAACTAATTGTACTTATTGAAATTAATATAAATAGTAAAAGTAATTATGTATAATGAAAAAAATGACTGATTTGATAACAATTAGGAATGGATATGGACATTGAAATGAAGTTGCTACGAGCTTTCGTCGCACTTGTAGAGGTAGGGAATTACCGTGTCGCTTCTGAGCAATTATTTATAACACAACCCGCGTTAACTAAACAAATTCAAGCATTTGAACGAGCAATTGATCGAAGACTGTTTATTCGTGGTCGAAATGGCGCAAAATTAACTGAAGTCGGGAAGGCGCTATATCCTGAAGTAAAAAAGCTATTACAACAGAATAAGAAATTTTTACTTTTTGCTAATAATATTAAAAAAAACATGAATGGAATTCTTTCAATCGGTTTTGGCATATCTTGTTTTCAACATGTTCCTAAATGGATTCGAACTTTTTCTGAAAGAAATCCGCAATGCCATGTTTCAGCAAAACAACTTCCTTCAAACGAGCAAATTACTCTGCTAATGCAGGGGGAATTAGATATTGGTTTTGTCCGTATGCCTGTGCCAGAGTCATTGAGTTCAATTATGTTATTTAAAGAGTATATCGTGCTAGCAGTTCCAAATAATCTAAAAGTCAGTAGGAACAATCTTAAAGGTGTATTAGAAACGCATCCCTTATTACATATAAACCCCTACTTGGCGCCTTGTTTGACCGAGCAAACAAAATTATTACTTGAGGCTATAAACGCTATACCAAAACAGGGTGGGGCGACGAATGATCTTCCCTCTCTTTTGGCTTTAATTGCTGCCAAAAATGGCATTGCTTTTGTGCCCGCTAGTGTTTGTCATTTTCTACCTAAAGGTGTAAAACTTGTTACGCTTGAATTAGCTCAAACGGGATGGAATATTGCGGTTGCATGGAATGAAAAAATTGAAAATAAACAGCGTAATTTATTTTTAGAAATGAACATCAATCACATAACAAACGTTGTTGTTTAATCGTTTTATGATTCGGTGGGGTGATATCAATAAAAACCATTTTACAAGGTGCAATATAAGGTTGGCTGTAAACTTGATATTGCCACTCTTTTGGTATGATTTTATCTACCGTATGAGGGTAACTATCAAGTAAAGCAAACGCCATTTGCTGTGCTTTGAAATATTGATGAAAATAGTGGTGTTGATTAATAATTGAGGTTAAATAACGAATAAAACCCAGCATGATGATGGCAAACATTAAACATGACAACATAACTTCAATTAAACTAAAGCCAGCTGTTTTTTTATTACTTATATTTTTACTATTCACAATCAATCATCTTCTTTTCAGGGCAATAATCTAACCAATGACCTTTTTCAACAATAAGTTGGTTATCTTCAAAATGCGTTAACATATAAAGGAAATAATCATCATTAGCTTGTCCACGTACTAGGGTGTAGTTATCCACTTTTAATCGCGATTTTTTTATACATGCTTTTAATTGATATTGAGTATCACATAAGCATTGCCACTCTTCAGTTGGCGGTTGCCAAATTTGTTTGGTTGCCCAATTTAAACTGGAACTAGCTTGATTAAACTGACGATAATATTTGGTTTCAATCAAATAGCTCCTTTTTATCGAATCAATGGTAATTTGAAACCCCGTTAGCAAAAGAAGTCCAACAATGGTTAATATGATCACCATCAAAAGCGTGCTAAAGCCATCATATTGAGTTACTGAACGATTAAAAGGGATTTTCATTTTTAATAATGGTTGTTGTTTGATATTTAATTTTTTTGTTTTTCTTCAATTGAGCACTAATATCTATCTCAAAATGATTATTTTGTTTTTTGATTGAAAATTGAGTGATTTTAATGTCGTGAGGATCGAAAATTTTCTCCCAATTGACACCTTCGCAATTGATTGTTCCAACTTTATATTCCAAATTATTATTATAAAGCCGATACGCAAAGATATCTGATTTGGTTGGAATAGTCGTATTATGAACCCAATCATTGCGGATCTCGCTATCGTAACGGAAGATATAGCAATTTTTTGCTGGGTTGATTTCAATTGGTTGCTGACTTATCTTTTCTGGTTTATTGGCGATAAATCCAGCACGTTTCAAATCTTTGGAAATACTAACAATACCTTGATGAATATTCCTTTGTAGATGGGTATTAAGATTTTGCTGAAGTATAATCGATTGTAATTTACTATAAAAAGCTGTGATGCCAATGAAAATTAAGCTAGAAAAGGTGATGCTTAACATCATTTCAAATAACGAAAATCCATCTTGCTTTAACATCGCGGCAGCCCTGGTAAATAACTATTTTTCTTACAAAACCGAATCCGCCCGCGATATGAAATAATAATTTGTGTGGTGCCAATGGCATTATGCAATTCGAATGTACCGGTTTGAGCCATATTTTTTCGCCCCCAAAAAGAGATGGTTTTTTTATCGGCTAAATCATTTAATTCAACAGAATTGTTGGGTTTAATAAAATAGCTAGAGCCTTCTTGGCAAGTCGCTGGTTTTTCGCCTTTGCTGATGCTTAAGCACCAAGGCGTCAAAAAATAATAGATGTGGACATTTTCGTTAGCGTTATAAGCTTTAGCTTGGATTTCCTCAAGAAAATAGGCTAACTGTTTTGTGGTAGTAGTAAGTTCGTTACGGAGCTGTAATTCCTTCCAATGTTGCACGCCTATTGAAGCCAAAATAGCACCAATACAGATAACAAATAAAAGTTCTACTAAAGAAAATCCATCGTTTTGCATTATTTTTTGTTACAAGATTTTATGAGGATTCAACTTTATATTCAAAGAAAACAACTGTATTAAATATTGTTCAGATTTTGTGAAGGGTATTCCAAATAATTTATCCTTTTTGAGAAATCTCAATGATACGATAAACCACTTAAAAATAACTTTATATTATATTATACTGTTTGCCCAATTAAATTTGCTAACGGACTTAAAGTTAAAGGAAACGAGAAATGCAACAATTACAAACTATTATTGAGGCAGCATTTGAACGTCGTGCTGAAATTACGCCTTCGAATGTTGATACTGTAACACGTGATGCAATTAATCAATGTATCGCTCTATTAGACAGCGGTAAAATGCGTGTCGCGGAAAAGATTAATGGCGATTGGGTGACTCATCAATGGTTAAAAAAAGCGGTATTGCTCTCTTTCCGTATTAATGAAAATCAACTTATTGATGGTGGCGCAACAAATTATTATGACAAAGTGCCATTAAAATTTGCTGATTATGATGAAGCTCGCTTCCAACAAGAAGGCTTCCGTGTAGTTCCATCAGCAATTGCGCGTAAAGGTGCTTATGTTGCTCGTAATACCGTATTAATGCCATCTTACGTAAATATCGGTGCTTATGTTGATGAAGGCACGATGGTTGATACTTGGGTAACTGTTGGTTCATGTGCACAAATTGGTAAAAATGTTCACTTATCTGGTGGTGTTGGTATTGGTGGTGTGTTAGAACCATTACAAGCAAACCCAACTATTATCGAAGATAACTGTTTCATTGGTGCTCGTAGTGAAATCGTTGAAGGTGTGATTGTTGAAGAAGGCAGTGTGATCTCAATGGGCGTATTTATTGGTCAAAGTACTAAAATTTATGATCGAGCAACTGGTGAAGTTCATTACGGACGTGTTCCAGCTGGTTCGGTTGTGGTATCAGGTAACTTACCAACTAAAGATGGCAAATATAGCCTTTATTGTGCAGTTATTGTGAAAAAAGTCGATGCTAAAACTTTAGGTAAAGTTGGTATTAACGAATTACTTCGTACTATCGATTAATCTTAATAATAATGCCGCCGTAAATATTGTGGCGGCAATTAAAAGAGTTGTTTAAAATAAGTAATACTTATAACGATTAGAAGAGGAAAATTTATGCCTTCTTTTGATATTGTGTCAGAAATTCAAATGCCAGAAGTTAAAAACGGTGTCGACAATGCGACTCGTGAACTGACTACTCGTTGGGATTTCAAAAATGTCGAAGCATCTTTTGAGCTCAATGAAAAAAATGAAACCATCAAAGCAACTAGCCAATCCGATTTCCAAGTTCAACAGCTATTGGATATTTTACGTGATAAATTGGCCAAACGTGGTATTGATGGCGGAGCGCTAGAAATTCCGGAAGAGCTGGAACATAGCGGAAAATTTTATAGTATTACGGTCAAACTAAAACAAGGTATCGATAAAGAGTTAGCTAAAAAAATAGTTAAGCTGATTAAAGACAGTAAACTTAAAGTGCAAGCTCAAGTACAAGGTGAGCAGGTTCGCGTTACAGGTAAGTCTCGTGATGATTTACAAGCTGCCATGGCATTAGTCAAAAATGGTGAATTAGGGCAACCTTTCCAATTTACTAATTTCCGCGATTAATAGATCTTCATTCATGATTATTGCCGACTTGATGACTCCTTTTTAAAGCATTTTTCGGCAATATTTTTTTATCTATTTTCTTAATAAATCTTAAAAAAAGTTGAGGAACGCACTTTTTGAAGCTTATATTTTTAAGAATAAATGCTTTTATCTTTATTTTTAGGGATGTTATTTCTAAATAACGAGATTTTTTTAGTTAAATACGTTATGCTATCCGCTAGTCTATCCTCTAAAATTTAAAAATACTTATTATTATGAAAAAATTCGTGTTATTTTTCGTTTTTTTTATTTTTTCATCCCCTTTATTTGCTCAAAATCCTAATAGTGAAGAAAAGAAAGCGTTTATTGATGACTTGATGTCAAAGATGACGATTAAAGAAAAAGTAGGGCAACTGCGATTAATCAGTGTGGGTGGTGATCTTACACTAGACAAAGTCCTTGACCAAATTGAAGCGGGTGAAATTGGTGGTATTTTTAATACTGTAGTTGAGCCTGATCTATCTCGAATGCAAGAAAGAGCATTAAAATCGCCGAATAAAATCCCTGTTTATTTTGGTTTTGATATTATTCACGGTCATCGTACGGTATTTCCTATTAATTTAGGGATTGCTGCAACTTGGGATCGTGATGCGATAGGTAAAGTTGCTGAAGTATCATCTGATGAAGCAACTTCTGATGGACTTAATGTAACTTGGGCGCCAATGGTTGATATTACGCGAGATCCAAGGTGGGGCCGAGTGTCAGAAGGATTTGGTGAAGATCCTTATTTAGCGTCGGAAGCAGGACGTATTTTTGTCGAAAAAATGCAAAAACAGTCTCTTGAGGATAAAAAATCATTAGTGACAACCGTTAAGCATTTTGCGCTATATGGTGCGGTTGAAGCTGGTCGTGAATATAATAGTACGGATATGAGTGAACGAAAAATGTTCCAAGAATATCTTGTACCATATAAAGCGGCTGTAGATGCAGGCAGCCGAGCGGTTATGGTTGCACTTGTTAGTGTAAACGGTATTCCTGCTACCTCTAATCATTGGTTATTAACCGAGGTACTGCGTGAACAATGGCATTTTGATGGTGTAGTGGTTAGTGATCATGGTGCTATTCGTGAATTAATTAATCACGGTGTGGCAAAAGACGCTAAAGATGCAGTTAGAATTGCGATCCTAGCTGGTATTGATATCAGTATGAATGATGAGTATTTTTTACAGTTTATACCAGAACTAGTTAATGAAGGTGCAATCTCTCAAGAGCAGATTAACCAAGCGTGTCGTCATGTATTAGAACTGAAATATGATATGGGATTATTTAAAAACCCTCATCGAAATTTAGATCCTAATTTTGATATTGAAACCATGTTCGCCAACGATCGTTTACATCGTGCAGAAGCAAGGGATGTTGCGCGTCGTAGTATTGTATTGTTAAAAAATGAAAACAATGTTTTACCTTTGAGCAAAAATAAAAAAATTGCGGTGATTGGACCGTTAGCAGATTCAAAACGCGATATTTTGGGTAGTTGGTCTGGTGCTGGGCGAGCTAATTTAGCCGTAACCCCTTTGGAAGGGATTAAGAATGCTGTTGTTAATCCAAAATTAGTGAGTTATGCATGGGGTGCCAATATTTCGGATGATCCAAATCTTTATAAGTTCTTAAATTTATATGAAGAGATCACTAAATTTGATAAAAGACCTGCTGATAAAATGATTGCCGAAGCGGTTGCTCAAGCTAAAAGATCTGATGCTGTTGTTTTATTTGTTGGCGAAGCCGAAGGGATGGCGCATGAATCATCAAGCCGAACTGACCTCAATTTGCAAGCAAGCCAAAAACGTTTAATCACAGCATTAAAAGCAACAGGTAAACCACTAATTATTGCATTGATGAATGGGCGCCCACTTACCGTGAAAGAAGAATATGAACAAGCCGATGCGATGCTTGAAACTTGGTTTTTAGGTACTGAAGGTGGTAATGCTGTAGCTGATGTTCTCTTTGGTGATTATAACCCATCAGGTAAATTACCGATGTCTTTCCCAGATAATGTTGGTCAAATTCCTGTTTATTATGGTCAATTAAATACTGGTCGACCTCATGGTACGGTCAATATGGGTAAATACACCACTTCTTATTTTGATAGTCCAAACGAACCGTTATTTCCATTTGGTTATGGTTTGAGTTATACCAATTTTACGATTGATTTTTCACTATCAAAAACTGAAATGTCGCCAAATGGTGAAATCGAAGTGATAGCCAATGTAGAAAATACTGGTGATAGAGAGGGGACGCAAGTTGTCCAATTATACTTGCAAGATGTGACTGCTTCAGTTAGCCGTCCTGTCAAAGAGTTAGTTGGATTTGAGAAAATAGCACTTAAACCTCACGAAAAAGGCCAAGTAAAATTTGTTATCAAATATGACATGTTAAAATTCTGGAATGACAAAATGCAATATGTTGCAGAACCAGGTAAATTTAATGTGTTTGTAGGCTCAGATTCGACAACCAAACAAAAGCAAACATTCACTTTACTTGATAAGTAAATACAAAAACCGTCGGTTTTAATCGACGGTTTAGTTCTTTTATTCAATCTTTCAACCTTTAAGACTAATATATAAGATTATTTACTGATATCGTTTACGTTTTTAAGGTAAAAAAATACGAGTCAATGACTCGTATTTAATCCATTTATTATTACAATTATCTATTGAGTGCTTTTACTTTCAGAACTAATCCATCAACAGCAATCACTTCAACAGGTTGTCCAACTTCTAGATCTTGGTTACATTTTGCTGACCATGTGCCATCTTTTATTTTTACCCGACCCGAACCATTAATTATAGCCTCGGTAACGATGGTTTTGATTCCGATTAATTCTTGTTGGGGTTGATTTATTTCACTTTTACCAGATTTATCTTTACCATGTTTTTTTAACCACACCCACCAAAGATAAGCCGATACCAAAGTAAAAATAGCAAATAAAATCCATAGAATTGGCCAAGATAAAGGGACAACCCAAGCTATTAAACCAACAACAATGGCTGCAATTCCACTCCAAAGCCCATATCCGGAAGTTCCCAATAGCTCAAGGATCAGTAAAATACCACCTAAAGCAATAAATACCCAGTGAGGATAATCATAAATAACCGTTAAAAAATCAGTCATTGATTGTTACCTAATTTATTGAAATATAATATCTTCCTAATTAGATTAGGAAGAATTGTTTCACTAAAGCAAATTATTTAGAGTTTTTAATTAATTCTGCAATACCGCCAATGCTACCCATTAAGCTAGAAGCATCTAGTGGCATCATCACTACTTTACTGTTATCTGAAGCACCGATTTGTTGTAAAGCTTCAGTATATTTTTGAGCAACGAAGTAGTTGATCGCATTAATGTTACCAGCAGCAATCGCTTCTGAAACCATTTGTGTAGCTTTTGCTTCGGCTTCGGCAGCACGTTCACGCGCTTCTGCTTGTAAAAATGCAGCTTGTTTTTCACCTTCTGCTTTTAATATTTCTGACTGTTTTTCACCTTCAGAGCGTAAAATAGCCGCTTGGCGGATACCTTCTGCTTCAAGGATCTCAGCACGTTTGTTACGTTCAGCTTTCATTTGCGCGTTCATGGCTGCAATAAGTTCTGCTGGTGGGCGAACGTCACGAATTTCGATACGGGTAATTTTAATTCCCCAAGGGCTAGTTGCATCATCAACAATGCTAAGAAGTTTTGAGTTGATGTGATCACGTTGTGATAACATTTCATCAAGTTCCATACTACCAAGTACGGTACGAATGTTTGTCATCATCAGATTAATAACCGCACGCTCAAGTTGATTAACTTGGTAAGCAGCTCTTGCAGCTTCTTGTACTTGAATAAAGCAAACCGCATCAATTTGTACATTCGCATTATCTTTAGAAATAACTTCTTGAGATGGGATATCAAGAACTTGTTCCATCATATTAATTTTGCGACCCACACCATCCATAAATGGGATAATGATGTTTAAGCCAGGCTCAAGCGTATGAGTGTATTTACCAAAACGCTCGATGGTATATTGGTATCCTTGTGGAACAATGGTAATAGCTTTAAAAACGGTTACGATAGCTAATAAAACTATTATCGCAATAAGAATATAAAATATTGGCATATATCAAAATCTCTAAATTTTATTAATGTATTGATTATTCTAATTGGTATTAGGATATTTGACAAACTATTAGTTTTTAACCATGTGAAATCAAAATAGCCTAATAGATCATTTGTTAAATACGGCAACGTGGAAAATTATCTTGAAAAGATCAACCTAGCTCCTCGATTTTAATTTCATCATAAGTTATTGAGCACTGCTTTATTCGCTGGTCTGAAATCATATAGGTTAAAATCGTTCAATCATCAATGTCATTAATTTAAAAAATGAGTCTAAATAAACCTATTTTTTATAAAGGCTAATTTTATTTATTGAATATAAAATATTCGCTTGACAACACACTAATGAACTAGTTTAATAGTACAACATCTTTTTTAAGCAGATATAATAATGATAAATCATCAAAATCCTTTAACTCACTATAAAAAAACTACTGTTTTGAGTTGGTGGCGCATCACTTTCTGCGGGTGATGTGATGATGTCCTTTTTTCACAAGACCCGCTAAATGCGGGTTTTTTAGTTTAAAAAAAAGATAAAAAATAATTTTATATAAAGAGAGTCAACAATGAATAAGCCTACATTAACACAAATAATCAAAACCATTGGTTATTATCAGGATCCGACTCAGGTATTTTATCAACTTTGTGATAATAAACCGGCAACATTGTTGCTTGAATCTGCCGAAATTGATAATAAACAGGGGATTAAAAGCGTAATGATCATTAATAGCGCTTTAACTATTTCGGCCCTAAACAACGAAGTGACTTTTCAAGCTTTAACCAGCAACGGACAAAAATTATTACCTTTGTTAGAGCAAGCATTTCCTGATAACGTCACTAAAACAAAAATAGATGAACATAATCTTAAGTTAGTGTTTCCACCTATTGATGGTTTGCAAGATGAAGATTCTCGCTTGAAGTCATTATCGATTTTTGATGCATTAAGAACATTATTAAATATCGTTAATATTCCCGAAAAAGCGAGTTCAGATGCCGTTTTTGTCGGTGGATTATTTGCGTATGATTTAGTGACAAATTTTGAACATTTACCAATATTACCAACTGAACAACGTTGTCAGGATTTTCGTTTTTATTTAGCTGAAACTTTATTGGAAATTAATCACAAAGATCGCGTTTCATTATTAAAAGCAACGGCCTTTACTTCTTGCACTGATGAGATTGCACGCTTAAATCAACGATTAGATGAATTTCAAAATAAACTCAATCAACCAATGAGCACAATTAAAAGGCAATCGTTGGCTGAAATGGATGTTGCTTGTAATAAGAGTGATGATGATTTCAATACCATTGTTAAGAAAATGCAAGATGCGATTCAACAAGGTGAAATCTTCCAAGCTGTTCCATCTAGACGTTTTTCATTACCTTGTCCTCAACCATTATCTGCATATCAAGTCTTAAAAAATAATAATCCAAGCCCTTATATGTTTTATATGCAAGACGAGGATTTTGTTTTATTTGGTGCCTCACCTGAAAGTGCACTCAAATATAATAAAGCCAATAATCAAGTTGAAATTTATCCAATTGCTGGTACTCGCCCACGTGGTTTAAACACTAATGGCGAGATTGATTACGATTTGGATAGTCGATTAGAGTTGGAAATGCGCACCGATAAAAAAGAGTTAGCTGAACATTTAATGTTGGTCGATTTAGCACGAAATGATTTAGCTCGAATTTGCCAGCCAGGGACGCGATATACCAAAGAGTTATTAAAAGTTGATCGTTATTCTTACGTTATGCATTTAGTTTCAAGAATTGTTGGTCAACTACGTCAAGATCTTGATGCACTACATGCTTATCAAGCTACCATGAACATGGGAACATTAACTGGAGCGCCAAAAGTTAGGGCAATGCAGTTAATTGCCGAATCGGAAAAAATAAAACGGGGTAGTTATGGTGGGGCAGTTGGATATTTTACTGCCAATGGTGATCTTGATACTTGTATCGTTATTCGCAGTGCTTATGTGGAAGATGGTGTTGCAACCGTACAAGCTGGATGTGGCGTGGTTTTAGATTCAGAACCACAAGCAGAATCGGATGAATCACGTAACAAAGCACGTGCTGTTGTTCGCGCGATTATGGCAGCACATAATGTAGAAGGTGTATTCTAATGGCTAATATCTTATTTCTTGATAACGTTGATTCGTTTACTTATAACTTAGTCGATCAGTTACGTCACAATCAACATAACGTGACAATTTATCGCAACACAATTCCAGCTGATGTGATCATCGAAAAATTATCACAAATGCAAAATCCTATCCTAATGTTATCACCAGGACCTGGAGCACCGAGTGAAGCAGGTTCAATGCCTGAATTACTTAAACGTTTAAAAGGTAAATTACCGATCATTGGTATCTGTCTTGGACATCAAGCGATTGTTGAATCTTATGGTGGTATGATTGTCCCTGCGGGCGATATTTTACATGGAAAAGCTTCATTAATTGAACATGATGGGCAAGCGATGTTTAAAGACTTACCCAATCCATTACCGGTCGCGCGCTATCACTCATTAAAAGGTGAAAACATACCGAAAACATTAACCGTCAATGCCATGTGTAATAATATCGTTATGGCAGTACGTAATGATCAAGATCGGGTTTGCGGTTTTCAATTTCATCCTGAATCAATTTTAACGATTCAAGGGGTAAAATTATTAGAACAAACCATTGAATGGGCACTGAATCCACCACAAAAACAGCCAGAAGCAAAACAAGAAGCCATTGTTGATAAGCAAGAATACAATATTCAACCGATTTTAAATAAATTGTACTTAGGGCAAGTATTGTCTCAAGAAGAGAGTAAAATACTGTTTAATTTAATTATTCAAGGTAAAATAGAACCAACGGTACTAGCAACCGCTATCATTAGTATGAAAGTTCGGGGTGAAAAACCTGATGAAATTGCCGGAGCAGCTCAGGCCTTACTTGAAAATGCTGATCCATTTGAAGTGCCTGATTATGATTTTACCGACATCGTTGGGACTGGTGGAGATGGAACTAACAGCATCAATATCTCCACAGCCAGTGCTTTTGTTACTGCGGCATTAGGGTATAAAGTTGCTAAGCATGGTAACCGTGGTGTGTCGAGCAAATCAGGATCATCAGATGTTTTATCCGCTTTAGGTATTAAACTAAACATGTCAGCGGAAGCATCTCGAAAAGCGCTTGATGAATTAGGTGTGTGTTTCTTGTTTGCTCAGCAATATCACTCAGGATTCCGCCATGCTGCACCAGTACGTCAGCAACTTAAAACACGAACAATTTTTAATGTTCTTGGGCCGTTGATTAATCCATCACGACCAAAACGTATTTTACTTGGTGTTTATCATCCTGACTTGATAAAACCGATTGCAGAAACATTAAAAATGTTAAACTATACCCATGCTTATGTGGTACATGGCTCAGGGATGGATGAAGTCGCTATTCATGGCGAAACTCAAGTTGCCGAAGTAAAAAATGGTGAAATTCGCTATTTTACTTTGACACCAGAAGATTTTGGTCTACAGCAATATACTTTGAAAGATATTGAAGGTGGAACACCAGAAATGAATCGTGATTTATTGTTAGCGATTTTACAAGGACATGGTAAACCCGCGCATGAAGCAGCTATTGCTGCAAATGTGGCGATGTTAATTAGCCTATTTGGTGAACCAGACTTAAAACAAAATGCTAAGCGTGCAATAGAATTAATGCGTAGCGGTAAAGCTTATGAGCTATTACAAAAGTTAGCAGCAAGATAATGAGTGGAGAATAAGATGGCAATTGCAGCATTAACTGAAAATGTTGAAATGGCAACGGTCTTAAAAAAGATCATTGAAGATAAACAGCTATGGCTTGCCGAGCAACAAATTAAAAATCCACTGGCTAATTTTAAAAATAAAGTTGTACCTAGTGATCGTGATTTTTACCAAGCGTTAAATCAACCGAAAACGGTATTTATTTTAGAATGTAAAAAAGCATCGCCATCCAAGGGATTAATTCGAGATGATTTTGACCCAGCAAGTATAGCCAAAGTTTACAAAGATTATGCTTTGGCAATCTCAGTTTTAACTGACGAAAAATACTTTCAAGGTCGTTTTGAGTTTTTACCAATAGTACGTAATGAAGTCACCCAACCCGTACTTTGCAAAGACTTTATTATCGATGAATATCAGATTTACTTAGCACGTTATTATCAGGCTGATGCCATCTTGTTAATGTTATCGGTAGTCAATGATGATGAATATCGCCACTTAAGCCAAGTTGCTCACCAACTTAATATGGGGGTACTGACG
Source organism: Gilliamella sp. ESL0443 (assembly GCF_019469165.1). Classification (NCBI taxonomy): domain Bacteria; kingdom Pseudomonadati; phylum Pseudomonadota; class Gammaproteobacteria; order Orbales; family Orbaceae; genus Gilliamella; species Gilliamella sp. ESL0443. The sequence continues at coordinate 527,203 of NZ_CP048263.1, forward strand.
GAAGCTAGTACCGAACAAGAAGTTGAACGAGCTATCAAACTTGGCGCTAAAGTGATTGGTATTAATAACCGTAATTTACGCGATCTGTCGGTTGATCTCAATCGGGTAAAAACTTTATCAAAAACAATCCCTGATGATCGAATCATTATTAGTGAATCAGGTATTTATACGCACAATCAAGTTAAAGATCTTAGCCATTATGCTAACGGTTTTTTAATTGGTAGTGCACTTATGTCTGAGCCAAACTTAACCTTAGCTATCCGTAAAGTAATGCTAGGTGAAAATAAAGTTTGTGGCTTAACCCAACCACAAGATGCAATAACCGTCTACCAAGCTGGTGCGGTTTATGGTGGATTAATTTTTGTGCCTAAATCACCAAGATATATAACACCGACTAAAGCGCGTAGTGTTATCGCATCGGCACCCTTGAATTGGGTTGGTGTTTTTAAAGATAGTGATATAGATGAAGTATGCGAAATAGCTAAACAACTATCACTTTATGCAGTGCAATTGCATGGTCATGAGGATGATAACTATATCAAAACACTTCGCCAAAAATTACCCTCAACCTGTCAGATCTGGAAAGCGTTAAGTATTAGCGATAACATCCCAAATCATGATAACCCACTAGTATCACGTTACATATTTGATAATGGTGCCGGTGGAACAGGTAAAAGTTTTGATTGGTCACTTTTGCGTGACAAAGATTTAAGTAATGTCATTTTGGCTGGAGGTATTAATCCGCAAAATGTGAGTGAGGCGCTCACTACCGATGTTATTGGTGTTGACCTTAATTCGGGCGTTGAAGTTTCACCAGGAATTAAAGATAAACAAAAAATCAAATTAGTATTTGAACAAATTTAACTGATTACATTAAAGGAATGGTTATGTCTAAATTAAATCCTTATTTTGGCAAATTTGGTGGTCAATATGTGCCACAAATATTGATGCCTGTGCTTGAACAACTTGAGGATGCTTTTATATCGGCGATACACGATCCAAGTTTTCAAAAAGAATTTAACGATCTTTTGGTTAACTACGCTGGTCGCCCGACAGCATTAACACTGTGTAAAAATCTTACCGCAGGGACCAAAACAAAACTATATCTAAAACGTGAAGATTTAGTTCACGGTGGTGCACATAAAACTAATCAAGTATTAGGCCAAGCATTACTCGCTAAAAGAATGGGTAAAACTGAAATTATTGCCGAAACTGGCGCAGGTCAGCATGGCGTTGCTTCAGCATTGGCGTGTGCATTATTGGGTTTAAAATGCCGAATATATATGGGGGCTAAAGATGTTAAACGCCAAGCTCCGAACGTATTTAGAATGCGACTCATGGGGGCAACAGTTATTCCGGTTGAAACCGGCTCTGCAACCTTGAAAGACGCTTGTAATGAAGCATTGCGAGATTGGTCTGGTAGTTATGAAACCGCTCACTATATGTTAGGTACAGCTGCTGGACCGCACCCATTCCCGACTATAGTGCGTGAATTCCAACAAATAATTAGCCGTGAAGCGAAACAACAAATTTTGGAAAAAGAGGGTCGATTACCTGATGCTGTCATCGCTTGTGTTGGTGGCGGTTCAAACGCAATTGGGATGTTTGCTAATTTTATTGATGATAAGTCAGTAAAATTAATTGGGGTTGAACCAGGAGGTCATGGCATCGAAAGTGGCGAACATGGTGCATCACTTAAACATGGTAAACTCGGTATTTACTTCGGTATGAAAGCCCCAATGATGCAAACCGAAGAAGGCCAAATTGAAGAGTCTTATTCGATTTCTGCAGGCCTTGATTTTCCAGCTGTTGGACCTCAACACGCTTATTTAGATAGTATTGGTCGGGCAGATTATGTTTCTATCACTGATGATGAAGCGCTTGAAGCGTTTCAGGCCTTATCACGCAATGAAGGAATTATTCCGGCTTTAGAGTCATCTCATGCCTTAGCCTATGCACTTAAGATGATTAAAGAAAATCCAAACAAAGAACAACTATTAATTGTCAATTTATCAGGTCGTGGCGATAAAGATATTTTTACGGTTTACGATGTATTAAAAGCAAAAGGAGAAATAGAATGAGCCGTTATCAAAAACTGTTTGACCGCTTAACAGTCGAAAAACGAGGTGCATTTGTTCCTTTTGTTCCAGTTGGTGACCCTAATCCACAGCTTTCCTATCAAATTATTCAAACAATGATTGATGCAGGGGCTGATGCGTTAGAACTAGGCATTCCTTTTTCTGACCCAATGGCAGATGGTCCAACTATACAAAATGCTAATATTCGTGCTTTTAATGGTGGCATAACCGTTGCCAAATGCTTCGAAATCTTAACCAAAATCCGCGAAAACAATCCTGATATTCCAGTTGGATTATTAATCTATGCCAATTTAGTATTTAAAAATGGTATTGATAACTTCTATGCGAAGTGTGCTAAAGCAGGGGTGGATTCAGTATTAATTGCTGATTTACCTGTAGAGTATGCCGAAGAGTTTACGGGAGCTGCTGAAAAACATGGCATCGCACCAATATTTATCTGTCCACCTAATGCGGACGATGAAGTGATTGAAAATATTGCTAAACGAGGCAAAGGTTATACTTACTTAGTATCACGAGCAGGAGTAACCGGTACAGAAAACCGTGCTAATAAACCACTCACTCATTTACTCGAAAAACTAACTGAATTTAAAGCACCACCAGCAATTCAAGGTTTTGGTATTTCAGAACCCGCTCAAGTTAGTGAAGCAATTAAATCGGGTACAGCGGGAGCTATTGCTGGATCGGCAACGGTTAAAATCATTGAAAACAATCTTAATAATCCAGACAAAATGCTGAGTGAATTATCAACTTTCGTTAAAACCATGAAAGCAGCAACGCAAAAGTAACATTAACCAATGATTAATCCGCTGAATATTAGGCGGATTAATTCACTTGAAAAACGAATAATTATACATATATAAAACCTAACTATAGATTAATCATAATTGTTCACCAGTTAAAAATCATAGCCCCTTAGTTTCAATAACTTTAAGCTTTTTGTGAATTCTGATATGATTTTGGGTTGCAATTTTTACAAAATACAGTATAATCTTCAGCCATCTATCGCGGGGTGGAGCAGCTTGGTAGCTCGTCGGGCTCATAACCCGAAGGTCGTTGGTTCAAATCCAGCCCCCGCAACCACTTAAATTTTCATTCATATTAATCTATCCTATTTTTATTGTCTGAAAGTTCGAATCAAGTGGCTTCATTATATTATGTTTTATATGTAGCCTCGCTTGTCGGGGTTTTTTTATATGATTTAAACGTTAGTTTAAAAGGAATGTTGGGCTTTATGCCCTTTTTTATTTTCTGCAGTGGAGGTTTGTTTGGCTAATTTAGAACAGCAATTGACCGAAATCATCCAAGAGCCTGTTAATGCACTTGGCTTTGAGCTAGTTGGGGTTGAATACATTCGTGGTCGTTACCCAGTTTTGCGCGTATATATTGATAGTGAAAATGGTATTACCGTTGATGATTGTGCTGATGTTAGTCGACAAATTAGTGCGGTACTTGATGTAGAAGACCCAATTAAAGATGCTTACAATCTTGAGGTCTCCTCACCAGGTATGGATCGACCTTTGTTTACGCTTGAACATTACCAACGTTTTATTGGTGAAGAAGTCACAATAAGTTTGCGTATTCCTGTTGCCAATCGCCGCAAGTGGAAAGGAAAGATTAAATCCATTGATAATGAAATGATTACATTAATCGTGGATGAAAATGATGAAGTGTTTGCTTTTAGTAATATACAAAAAGCGAACATTGTACCTAATTTTAACCTTAAATAGAGTACGGGTGTAAAGGATGAATAAAGAAATTTTAGCTGTTGTTGAAGCGGTATCTAATGAAAAGGCACTTACACGTGACAAAATTTTCGAAGCGCTAGAAACCGCGTTAGCAACGGCCACTAAAAAGAAACATACTGTTGATATAGATGTTGTCGTAAAAATTGACCACAAAACGGGTGATTATGATACGTTCCGCCGTTGGTTAGTGGTTAATGAAGTGACTCAACCTACTAAAGAAATCACATTGGAAGCAGCTCAATTTGAAGATCCTAATGTAAAAGTAGGTGACTATGTTGAAGAACAAATTGAATCAGTCGCATTCGACCGCATTACAACACAAACAGCTAAACAAGTCATCGTTCAAAAAGTACGCGAAGCTGAGCGTGCTATGGTTATTGACATGTTTAGAAACCGAATTGGTGATATCGTAACGGGTATTGTTAAAAAGACCAACCGTGATAGTGTTATCCTTGATTTAGGTAATAACGCTGATGCAATGATGTCTCGCCATGATATGTTACCACGTGAAAACTTCCGAATTGGTGACCGTGTTCGAGGTATTTTATATCTTGTAGAACAAGATAATAAACCAGCACAACTCTGTGTTAGTCGTTCAAATCCTGAAATGATGGAAGAACTATTCCGTATAGAAGTACCTGAAATCGGCGAAGAGATGATCGACATCAAAGGTGTTGCTCGTGATCCAGGTTCTCGCGCTAAAATTGCTGTTAGCAGTAATGACCGCCGTATTGACCCTGTTGGTGCATGTGTCGGTATGCGAGGTGCTCGCGTTCAAGCTGTTTCGAATGAATTTGGTGGTGAACGTATTGATATTGTTTTATGGGATGATAACCCAGCTCAATATGTTATTAATGCTATGGCACCAGCCGATGTAGTATCTATCGTAGTTGATGAAGACAAACACACTATGGATGTTGCCGTTAATGCAGATACCTTACCGCAAGCTATCGGCCGTAATGGACAAAATATCCGTTTAGCATCACAACTTACTGGTTGGACGTTAAACGTCATGAGTACTGAAGATCTTCAAGAAAAACACCAAGCAGAATCTTTCGCAGCAATCAATAACCTAATGAAACATTTGGATATTGAAGAAGATCTTGCGCAACTTTTAGTTGAAGAAGGATTTACTTCACTTGAAGAGCTTGCTTATGTACCAGTAGATGAGTTACTTGAAATTGAAGAACTTGATGAAGAACTGGTTGATGCATTAAGAAATCGAGCAAAAGATGCCTTAACGACTATCGCACTTGCTCACAGTGGTGATAAACGACCTGCACAAGATCTATTAGATCTACCAGGTATGACACAAGAATTAGCCTATCAATTAGCACAACAAGATATTGTGACTCTAGAAGATTTAGCTGAACAAGGTACAGATGATCTTACAGACATTGAAGGTTTAACAAGCAAACAAGCTGGCGATTTTATTATGGCTGCCCGTAATATTTGTTGGTTTGCAAATGAATAATTGAGGGAAAGTTATACATGACCAAAGTATCAATCGAAACACTGGCTCAAGAAATAAATACACCAGTGCAAACACTTTTGCAACAGTTTGCTGATGCCGGAATGAAAAAGACTGCATCAGATACTGTTACTCAAAAGGAAAAAGAAGCTTTGCTTGCGCATTTAAAACCTCAGCAAGGCCCAACAAAATTAACTTTACAACGTAAAACACATTCAACACTAAATGTGTCAAGCGGTGGTGGCAAAAGTAAAGAAATCAAAGTCGAAGTTCGTAAAAAACGCACTATCGTGAAACAAGATCCTGCTGAATTAGAAAAAGCGCGTCTTGAAGCGGAACAAAAAGCGAAACAAGAAGCTGAATTGAAAGCACGTAAAGAGGCTGAAGAAAAAGCTAAACAAGAGGCTCAAGAGCAGAAGAAACGCGAAGAAGTCGAAGCTAAAAAACGCAATCAAGAAGAAAAAGCGAAAGTTGCTCAAGAACAAGCAGCTGATCCAAAAGTGAAAAAAGCGCAAGAAGAAAAAGCTCGCTTAGAAGCCGAAGCAAACGAAATCAAGCGTAAAGCGGAAGAAGAAAACCGTCGTAAACTTGAAGAAGAAGCCAAACGTATGGCGGAAGAAGCGCGCAAACTTGCTGAACAATATAGCGATAGTGATGAAACAGATAACAGTGATGATGATGACTATCATGTCACTACATCTAAATATGCTCGTGCAGCTGAAGATGATACCGACCGTGAAGTTGAAGGTGGTCGTGGTCGTGGACGCGGTAGCAAACAGACTAAACAGAAAAAATCGAGCAAATTATCAGAAGGTAAAGCAGAACGTGAAGAAGCGCGTGCTGTAACGCGTAGTAGCCACAAGAAGAAAGGCAAAAGTACGTTACAACAAAGCTTTACTAAACCGGTTCAAGCGATTAACCGCGATGTGGTTATTGGTGAAACCATCACTGTTGCCGAACTTGCTAACAAAATGGCAGTAAAAGGTTCAGAAGTGATCAAAACCATGATGAAAATGGGTGCAATGGCAACCATCAATCAGGTTATCGACCAAGAAACCGCTCAACTTGTTGCTGAAGAAATGGGACACAAAGTGGTACTTCGTCGTGAAAACGAACTTGAAGAATCACTAATGAGCGACCGTGATACTGGTGCAGAAAAAGTTTCTCGCGCACCTGTTGTGACTATCATGGGCCATGTTGACCATGGTAAAACCTCACTACTTGACTATATTCGTAAAGCAAAAGTTGCTTCAGGCGAAGCTGGTGGTATTACTCAGCACATCGGTGCTTACCATGTTAAAACCTCAAGCGGAGAAATCACATTCTTAGATACTCCAGGCCATGCTGCATTTACATCAATGCGTGCTCGTGGTGCTAAAGCAACCGACATCGTGGTATTAGTTGTTGCAGCTGATGATGGTGTGATGCCACAAACTATTGAGGCGATTCAACATGCGAAAGCGGCAAATGTACCAATTGTTGTTGCAGTAAACAAAATTGATAAGCCAGAAGCCGATCCGGAACGTGTCAAAGGTGAACTTGCTCAATATGGCGTGATGTCAGAAGATTGGGGCGGTGATACTCAGTTCGTTCATGTTTCAGCAAAAGCTGGTACAGGAATTGACCAACTACTTGAAGCGATTTTATTACAAGCAGAAGTACTTGAACTTACTGCTTATGAATCAGGTATGGCTAGCGGTGTCGTTATCGAATCATTCCTTGATAAAGGTCGTGGTTCCGTTGCTACAGTACTTGTTCAATCAGGTACCTTACGTAAAGGTGATATCGTATTATGTGGATTTGAATATGGTCGTATTCGTGCAATGCGCAACGAATTAGGTAAAGAAGTTACCGAAGCGGGCCCATCAATTCCGGTTGAGATTTTAGGTCTTTCAGGTGTACCGTCAGCAGGTGATGAAGCAACAGTTGTACGTGATGAAAAGAAAGCACGTGAAGTTGCCTTATATCGTCAAGGTAAATTCCGTGATGTTAAACTTGCACGTCAACAAAAAGCGAAACTTGAAAACATGTTTACTAACATGACTGAAGGTGACGTATCTGAACTTAATATCGTCCTTAAAGCTGACGTACAAGGTTCGGTTGAAGCAATTTCTGATTCATTACTTAAACTATCAACAGATGAAGTTAAAGTTAAAATCATTGGTTCAGGCGTAGGTGGTATTACCGAAACTGATGCATCACTTGCAGCAGCATCTAATGCTATCATCCTTGGTTTTAATGTTCGTGCCGATGCTTCAGCGCGTAAAGTTGTTGAAGCTGAAAACTTAGATTTACGTTACTATTCAGTTATTTATGACTTAATTGATGAAGTTAAACAAGCCATGAGCGGTATGCTTGCTCCAGAATACAAGCAAGAAATTATTGGTCTTGCTGAAGTGCGTGATGTATTTAAATCACCTAAATTTGGTGCAATCGCTGGTTGTATGGTAACTGAAGGCGTAGTTAAACGTCATAACCCAATCCGTGTATTACGTGATAACGTGGTTATCTATGAAGGCGAACTTGAATCATTACGTCGCTTCAAAGATGACGTTAACGAAGTTCGTAACGGCATGGAGTGTGGTATTGGTGTTCGTAACTACAATGATGTTCGCGTTGGCGATACTATCGAAGTCTTTGAAACTGTCGAGATCCAGCGTACTATTTAGTTAATACGCTAAATAAGCAAGGTTTTTATAAACCTTGCTTATTCACATTTTAAGGAAAATAGATATGGCAAAAGCATTTAATCGATCATCTCGGGTCGGACACGAATTACAAAAAGAGATTGCGATTATTTTACAGCGTGAAATCAAAGATCCACGTTTAGGCATGGTAACGGTTTCGGGTGTAGATATTTCACGTGATCTCTCTTATGCAAAAGTGTTTGTAACGTTTTTAAATGATGATGATCCACAAGTTATCGAGCAAGGATTGACTGTCTTAAATGATGCTAAAGGGTATATTCGAACACTCATTGGTAAAGCAATGCGTTTACGAATTATTCCTGAAATTAAATTCTTTTATGATGAATCACTTGTTAAAGGTATGCAGATGTCTAGTCTAGTATCTGATGTTATTAAACAAGATAACGAACGTCATAAAGATTAATAATAAAATTGCTCAATATTGTAAAAAATATTGAGGAGTGTGATCCGTTTCAAATAAAATATCGATGATGAATATAAAAAAAACTCGCCGTGATGTTCACGGCGTTTTGTTATTAGACAAACCACAAGGCATGACATCAAATGATGCCTTACAAAAAGTGAAAAGATTATTCAACGCAAAAAAAGCAGGGCATACTGGCGCGCTAGATCCATTAGCCACTGGAATGTTACCTATCTGTTTTGGTGAAGCGACGAAATTTTCACAATACTTATTAGATTCTGACAAACGCTATCGCGTGATCGCCAAATTGGGTGAACGTACCGATACGTCTGATGCGGATGGTCAAATAATTTCTACTAGATCGGTTAATATCACTCAATCACAAATCGACGAAGCATTAACTCATTTTCGCGGCGATATTTTACAAGTTCCAACCATGTTTTCGGCTTTAAAATATCAAGGCAAACCACTTTATGAATATGCTCGTCAAGGTATTGTTATAGAGCGAGAAGCTAGACCCATTACAATTTATGAAAACCAGTTTATCCAATACGATTCAACTAAGCACGAATTAACCTTAGAAATCCATTGTTCAAAAGGGACTTATATTCGTACCATTATTGATGATTTAGGTGAATTACTTGGCTGTGGGGCACATGTAATTTATTTAAGACGTCTACAAGTATCAAATTATCCTATCGATAATATGATCACCCTAGATGAATTGCAAAATGAACCAATGCTTATGCCAGTCGATAGCCCATTACAAGACTGCCCTAAAGTGGTATTAAGTGAAAGCCAAGGTAAAGACATTTTATTAGGTAGAACCGTAATTGTTGAAAACAGTGTAAGTGTTGAAACATTAGTCAGAATTTATCAAGGCCAACAATTTATTGGTGCAGGAACTCAAATCCTTAATAAATTGTCACCTAAAAGATTAATTTCAACATCCTAATTAAATCGTTAATCAATTTAAAATATTAGCAATTAGTAAAAAACATTTCGGTATCAATAGTATGGCATTGTGATAATGATGTCATATTATGTTCAAGAAGATCACATAACAATTGTGCTGATTTACATCCCATTTTGTATAAAGGCTTATTGACTCTACTCAATTGATCTAATTCATTATATTGAAGATCATTGGTATGGCTAATATAAGTAATTGCAAGCGGATGTAGTAATTGTGATTGGCTCTTTTTGACTTGGTGTAATGCGCCAAAAAGTGAACGATAATTCGATAAATAATTTTGCGTATGATAGCAATCATAACAAGAAAGACTACTCAAATCCTCAAAAATAACGGCTGTCGGCGGCTTATTGCTTTGAAGTAGTGTCTTAATGGCATCTCGCCCATGTTCATACGTAAGGCAACCTTGAATGACATAATCACTATCAATCGGCATATTGATTCGTTGAAAAGCCTGTTGGTAGCCTTGCAAGAAAAATGAGGAGTTAGTATTTTTATCGCTATTAATAAAAATTGCGATCTTATTATGCCCCTGCTCAATTAAATGCTGAGTGGTTTGATATCCAATTGTCAGATGATCGAAATGAACACAGGTAAAATTCTTCTTAAAATGATTAACAAATACAATTGGTGGTAATGAATTTTTATAACTATATAGCTGGGTAAGGTATGGAGCTTGATTTATAATGATAATGCCAATAAAACAATTTTGCTTAATATATTGAATTAAATAATAGAGATCATTTTTAACCTTATAAGGAAATTGTAAATAAAACAGTTGAAACCCAGCTTCATGTAAAACTTGCTCAATACCAAAATTGATTAAGCTTTTAGAGATAAGCTGATTATCAACAACTAAAATTTTATTGCTTTCATGAACGGGTTGATAATCTTTTAAATTTTTTGATAGATCAACATTTAAAGCCTTCATCGCCTGATAAACCAGAAATTGAGTTTGTGGAGATGTTAGGTTGGGTGTTCTTAATACTCTTGATACAGATGCGATTGAAACCTTTGCTTCTTTCGCTATCATCGATAATGAGATCTTCGCCATAATTATAAATTTAGTTAAATATAAAATTACTTTAACGAGGATTATTAAAATTGTAATCAACTAAAATTCAATTTTTCGAGCAAGATTCCAAAATTTAGAAAATATCTTTTTTCCAAAATCTTTAACAATAAAGTGGTATAATTGCCATTAAATACTTTAATTCGGGTTTATCATATGTCTGCATGGAATATCGCCATTGTTGGTGCGACAGGACAAGTAGGTTCTGCGCTAATTGAGTTATTAAATGACTCAAAAACTATTGAAATTGAAAATCTCTATTTAGTCGGTAGCGATAACAGCGCTGGCGAAGTAGTTCGTTTTGCCGGTAAAAATTTAACCGTCATTGATAGCGAGCAAATGGATTGGAGTCAATGCCATTTTGCCTTTTTTGTTGCAGGTACTAAAACTAGCGAAAAATATGCTCAAACAGCTGCTCAAGCAGGCTGTATCGTTATTGATGCGAGCGGATTTTTTGCTGATCAAGACCATATCCCATTAATTGTACCTAAAGTAAATAACAGCGTATTAACCGAATATCGCAATGAAAATATCATTGCTGTTGCAAGCCCAACCGTATCTCAATTATTACGTTGCGTTGCATCACTAACCGATATTCAATTACTGACTAATCTTCATTTAACCAGCTTTATTCCTTCATCATTATATGGCAAGCCAGGTGTGGATGAACTAGCAGGACAAAGCGCTAGATTACTCAATGGAATGCCAGTTGATAACGAGCTATTTGACAATCAACTTGCCTTTAACTTATTACCGCTTTCGCATGAGTCTGACCACCAAAGTTTAGGTGAACACACTCAAATTAACCAAATTCGTAAAGTGATAAGTAATTATGATTTACCTATTTCAATTGAATCCGTAATTGTGCCGGTCTTTTATGGACTAGCTCAAGCGGTGAATGTTTCCAGTAGCTTACCCATTGAATTAGACATGGCTCGTTTTAGTGAATTTGGCGTTGAAGTAAAAAGTGAAGATTTACCAACCCCAGTAACTGAAGTCAATACCGAAGGTGAAAAGAACTTAACCATTAAACTCGCTAATTTACGACACAGCTATGGAAATTATGAACAAATTCAATTTTGGTCAGTAGCAGATAATATCCGTTACTTAGGTGGACTAATGTTAATCGAGACACTTGAGATCCTGATTAATGACTACCTCTAAAATTGCATTAGGTATCGAATATGATGGTAGTGGCTATTTTGGTTGGCAACGACAACAGCACGTTGACTCTATCCAAGAAAGGTTAGAATCGGCTTTGTCTGTCATAGCTAACGAGCCAATAGCCGTATTTTGTGCAGGACGAACCGACGCTGGTGTACATGCCACAGGGCAAGTAATTCATTTTGAAACTAACGCTCAGCGCGGTGAAGGAGCATGGACAATGGGCGTAAACTCTCATCTTCCTGACAATATCGCTGTACGGTGGTCAAAAAGTGTGGATGACAGTTTTCATGCTAGATTTAGCGCAACTGCTCGGCGTTACCGATATGTGATTTATAATCATCGTTATCGTCCAGCAATTTTGGCCAAAGGCGTGACGCATTATTATCTGCCATTAAATGAAGAACTGATGCATCAAGCGGGGCAATATTTATTAGGTGAAAATGATTTCTCATCATTTAGAGCTGCGCAGTGTCAATCGCGAACGCCCTGGCGTAATATTCATCATATTCAAGTTACAAGACAGGGTGAATATGTTATTGTCGATATCAAAGCAAATGCCTTTGTACATCATATGGTACGCAATATTGTCGGAAGTTTGTTAGAGGTTGGTGCAGGTAATCAACCACCGCAGTGGATTGATGAGCTATTAAAAGCGAAAGATCGTACTCAAGCTGCAGCAACCGCGAAACCTGAAGGTTTATATTTGGTTCAGGTAGATTATCCATTAGAATATCAAATTCCTGATTGCGCTTTAGGGCCATTATTTATAAAGTAAGCAAATTAGCTATAGATTAAATTAAATAAAAAGATGAATGCAATGAATACTGATGATTCAAATAAAGAACTCAAAAATCAAGACGCAAAAAAATCAAAAGTACAAAATATAAAATTACCACCTCACTCAATTGAGGCAGAACAAGCCGTGCTTGGTAGCCTAATGCTGGATAATCAGCGTTGGGATGTTGTTGCTGAAATGATTACCGACCGTGATTTTTATTCTCGTCATCACCAACTTATATTTTCAGAAATGCATACCTTAGTCAGTCGTGGTACCCCGATTGATTTAATCACCTTATCTGAAAGCTTAGAAAGTAAAGACTTACTTGTTGATGTAGGGGGATTTGCTTATTTAGCTGAGTTATCGAAAAACACACCAAGTGCCATTAACGTAGTGGCCTATACCGATATTATCCGCCAGCAAGCGATATTGCGGGAACTGATTAGTGCTTCAAATGAAATTGCTGATAACTGTTACTCAACTGAAGGCCGAGACAGTACCGAAATTTTAGACTTAGCTGAAAGCAAAATCTTCCAAATTGCCGAAAGCCGTACTAAGCAGGGTGAAGGACCGAAAAATATTACCGATGTGCTAGAAGCTACCGTCGCAAAAATTGAAGAGTTATTCCAGCGCCCACATGATGGCGTGACAGGGGTCTCAACCGGCTTCCTTGATTTAGATAAAAAAACCGCAGGATTACAGCGTTCAGACTTAATTATTATTGCAGCTCGTCCATCAATGGGTAAAACCACATTTGCGATGAACCTTTGTGAAAACGCCGCTATGATGCAAGATAAGCCGGTACTAATCTTTAGTTTAGAAATGCCATCAGAACAGATTATGATGCGTATGCTGGCCTCGTTATCACGTGTTGATCAGACTCGTATTCGTACAGGCCAACTACAAGATGATGATTGGGCAAGAATATCGAGCACCATGGGATTACTGCTGGAAAAGAAAAACATCTACATTGATGACTCATCAGGATTAACCCCTATGGAGCTACGCTCTCGAGCAAGACGAATTTACCGTGAACATAAAGGATTAAGTATGATCATGGTCGATTACTTACAGCTGATGCGAGTACCAAACATATCAGAAAACCGAACTCTTGAAATCGCCGAGATCTCACGCTCATTAAAAGCATTAGCCAAAGAGTTACAAATTCCGGTTGTTGCTCTTTCACAGCTAAACCGAAGCTTAGAACAACGCGCCGATAAACGACCAGTTAACTCCGACTTACGTGAATCAGGATCTATCGAACAAGATGCCGATGTAATTATGTTCATCTATCGTGACGAAGTATATAACGAAGCATCAGAACATAAAGGTATTGCAGAAATCATCTTAGGTAAACAGCGAAATGGTCCAATTGGTAAAGTACGCTTAACTTTCCAAGGTCAATTCTCAAGGTTTGATAATTACGCTGATGCGGGTAAATATTTGGATGACGAATAATTGAAGTATCGTAAATGTGAAAAACAATACTTCAATTAACGCCTTATTTTTTTATTAGCGTAGATCCGATAAAACTGGGCAAGAGTAAAAATCACTGCTTGTAAAATCACAATACAAGCACTGGTTGACGCATCTATATGAAAACTGATTAAAGTACCAGTTACCGTTGAAAATACCGATACAATTACTGCAATCACTAACATCTTTTCAAAACGTTTAGTCAATAAAAATGCAGTTATGCCAGGCGCAATTAACATCGCAATCACCAAAATAACACCTGCAGCTTTAAGTGATCCAACAATAGTCAATGCTAAAATACTTAATAAACCGTAATGTAATAATTTAACTGGCAAACCAACTACTCTTGCTTGCACGGCATCAAAACAATACAGCATTAAATCACGGCGTTTAATGATAACTAAAATCGAAACAATGCTTGCAATCGTAATAATTTGGATGAGTTCTTGATAGCTTGTTCCCAACACACTACCAAATAAAATATGATTCAAATGTTGCGACGTTTCCACTTTAGAAAACAGTACTAAACCAAAAGCAAACATTCCCGAAAAAACGATGCCCATTACAGTATCTTCCTTTATTCGACTGTTATCTTTAATGTAACCAGTAGCAACCGAACAAAATAGCCCCGACGCAAATGCACCTATTATTAAAGGGATCCCAGCTAAATAAGCAAGTACAATACCGGGTAATACCGCGTGAGAAATAGCATCGCCCATCAACGACCAGCCTTTTAACACTAAAAAGCATGACAGTAGGGCGCAAACAATACCAGTAGCTAGCGCAGCTAGAATGGCACGTTGAACAAAAGGAATTGTAAGAGGATGATAGATAAGTTCCCATATCATACTGAACCTCCTTGTCTTGCTTGGCTGATTCGGCGTGAAATCAACCCTTGTCTTGGTGCAAATAAAAATGCTGCCAAAAAGACTAAAGTTTGTAATGTCACAATCACACCACCTGTTTCACCATTAAGGAAATAACTGATCCAAGCGCCAATTGCACTCGTCAGCGCACCGATGATAACTGAAATAATTAACAACCGTGAAAATCTATCGGTAAGTAAGTAAGCCGTCGCGCCAGGAGTTACTACCATCGCTATGACCAAGATTGCACCGACCGTTTGCAGTGCAGCAACAGTACAGGCACTTAAAATAGTAAAAAAAAGAATCTTTAACTGTAATGGTTTTAAGCCAATTGAACGAGCATGAGTTTCATCAAAAAAGACCACTAACAGATCCTTCCAAAAAAACAGTAGCAAAATCAGTGAAACTAAAATAATAATTTGCACTTGCCACATATCACTATCATCAATTCCCAAAATATTACCAAAAATAATAGTTTGCACATTAACAGAAGTTGGATTTAGTGAAATGATTAAAAGACCAATAGCAAAAAAGGTCGAAAAGATAAAACCAATAATGGCATCTTCTTTTAAACGAGTGAAAGCACGTACAATTGTTATTGATAAAGCTGCTAACAAACCGGTAAAAAAAGCGCCCACTGAATAAGGTAAGCCAAGCGCATAAGCACCTGCCACACCGGGCACTACTGAATGCGAAAGGGCATCGCCCATTAAAGACCAGCCTTTTAACATCAAAAACGCCGACAAAAATGCGCAAGCTGCACCAACAATACTACTTACCCAAATGGCTTTTAACATAAAGCCATAAGTAAAAGGTTCAAGAAGCAGTTCCATTTAGTGTTGCCCTTTAGTTTCAATAACAGTTGGTTCGACTAGAAAATCTTTGTGAGCCGAGTCATCATTGCCTTCACCATAAAATATAGCTGCCCGCTCATCATCAGTTAAAATAGACATTTTACGAGGATCTTCATCTTGGTGTAATTGTTCACCAGACAAGCTTAAATAACGTAGTGCGCCACCAAATGTCATCATCAAATTTTGTGGGGTAAATGTTGTTTTAGTTTCACCAAAAGCCAACACGGTTTGATTAATCAACACTACCTGATCACAAAACTCTGGCACACTACCTAAATTGTGAGTAGAAACTAAAATCAAATGGCCTTCATCACGAAGATCTTTAAGCAGATCGATAATGGCATTTTCGGTTTTCACATCAACGCCCGTAAATGGCTCGTCTAACAATAACACCTTACCTTGTTGAGCCAAAGCTCTAGCTAAAAAGACACGTTTTTTTTGACCGCCAGAAAGTTGACCAATCTGGCGATGCTTAAAATCCAACATATTGACTCGTTCTAATGCCAGATCGACTTGTCTTTTATCTTCCTTACTTGGTATTCGTAAAAAAGACATATGACCATAACGCCCCATCATCACCACATCCGATACCAAAACCGGAAAATCCCAATCGACTTCTTCAGTTTGAGGAACATAGGCAATAATATTTTGCTTTAATGCTTGTTTTACCGAAATATCATTAAACGTCACTTGTCCTTTAGTGGGTTTTATCATCCCCATAATGCTTTTAAATAGTGTCGATTTCCCACTACCATTAACGCCGACAAGTGCACAGATAGTGCCACCATTCAAACGAAAACTCGCATCATGAATTGCTGTATGACCATTATTATAGGTCACGGTAATATCATCAACATTTAAGCAAATTTGAGTCATTATTTTTCGAATCCTTTAGCGATTGTTTCAACCGTCACTTTTAATAAATCGATATAAGTAGGAACAGGGCCATCTTTAGTAGAAAGTGAATCAACATACAACACACCACCATAAGTAGCGCCAGTTTCTTTACTTACCTGCTTAGCAGGTTTATCAGAAATCGTACTCTCACTAAATAAAACAGGTATATTATTAGCACGCACTAAATCAATAAGATGTTTAACTTGTTTAGGTGTACCTTGTTGCTCGGCATTAATTGGCCAGAGATACGCCTCTTTAAGATTATAATCACGTGCTAAATAACTAAAAGCGCCTTCACTGGTCACTAACCAACGCTGTGATTCAGGGATCTTAGCTAAACGCTCACGAAGTGGGGCATCAAGCGCCTTAATTTTTGCCACATATTCTGCGGCATTCTTATTATATATTTCGGCGTTTTTCGGATCATATTTAACCAAAGCCGCACGAATATTTTCGACATAAGTTAAAGCAAGTGTTGGTGACATCCAAGCATGAGGATTTGGATTACCTTTATAGCTACCTTCTTGAATCGGCATTGGCTCAATGCCTTCAGTTACGACAACTGAAGGCACATCTTTAATATCTTCAAAAAAGCGCTCAAACCAAAGTTCTAAGTTTAAACCATTCCACAACACCAAATCGGCAGACAGTGCTTTATTAATATCTTGTGGTGTAGGATCGTATTCATGAATTTCGGCGCCAACTTTAGTGATTGACTCCACAACCGCGGCATCACCAGCCACGTTTTGGGCAATATCTTGTATAACAGTAAATGTGGTAACAACTTTAAATTTTTTCTCATCAGCTGATGATGAATTGGTCAGACCCGTCAAAACCAGTAGCGATGCTAAAATCGCATTTAATAATGTCTTACGGTTTTTAAAAAAATTGAATTTCATTGATTAATCCTTATTGTATACTATCTGTTCGAACTCAATCAAGTACAGAAAATAAGCTGTAGATAAACGATCAGAAATGTATGAAATCCTTTTCTAGATCACTCCCTATTACTTTAAAAATGCAAAAATGATATTTTAAATGCTAATGAGAATTATTATCATTAATAAAAACAAAAGTCAAATTTTTTATTACTCAATATTAAACAAAAATACAAAAAAAGCGTAGCCAGCTACATCTATTAGAACGATAGATAATGTAGTGTTAAACTGGAGATGATATCGCACTCCATCAAAAAAGTAGAATGACAACTTATAAATAACGAGGCTAAATATGAAACTACGTAAAGTAATGATTATTGGTGTAGGAAATGTCGGTTCAACCACCGCTTATACATTAGTCAATCGTGGATTTTGTGAAGAGATCGCACTCGTCGACCTTAATAAAGACTTAGCCTACGGTCACGCACAAGATCTACTCGATGCCGCCGCTTATCGACAAAACATGATAAAAGTCAGTTTACGTGAATCGACGGACTGTGCTGATATCGATATAGCCATTATTACTGTTACCTCAGGACTGGCACAAAAAAGCAGGGCAGAAGAGCTGTCAGGCACATCTAAAATCATGGCTAATCTTATTCCCAACATGATGAAAAGCGGATTCAAAGGCATATTCCTAATTGCCACAAACCCGTGTGATGCAATTACTTATCAAGTCTGGAAACTATCTGGTTTACCTCGTCATCGCGTCATTGGTACGGGTGTTTGGCTCGATACAGTTCGCCTGCGACGATTACTCGGTGAACAAATGGATATCGGACCACAAAGTATTGATGCTTTTATTGTGGGAGAACATGGTGACTCACAATTTCCGGTATGGTCACACTCTTCAATTTATGGCATAAATCTTAATCAACTTGAAAAAAATAAAATTAATTTTGCTGACATTGGTACTAAAGCTAAAAATAAAGGCTTTGAAATCGTCAAATACAAACACTGCACCGAATACGGCATTGCCAGCACGATTGCTGAAATTTGCCAACACATTTTCACCAACAGCCATCGAGCATTAGCATTAAGTTGTATTTTAGATGGTGAATATGGGTATAAAGATGTCGCTATAGGGGTACCGGCAATTTTAGATCAGCATGGTATTAAAAAAGTGATACAACTTGATTTTAACGATCAGGAAAAACAGCTATTTGATACAAGTATTAATATTGTGAAAGGTTATATTCAACATATTAATTAATCTTATTAAAGTTAAAACTTATGTCATACTTTTATCAGCCAATAGCGATAAGCATTTTATCTGATTCTATTTAAAGCCGATTAATAAATCGGCTTCTTGTACAATTTGATTTTTGATGATTGGGTAAATTAACGTCATAAAAATGGTCTATAGTCATTTTGTTGCAATCAATATGCAATTTTATCTTATCACATTGAACACACTCAAAGAGATAACCAGTCAGTGAGCCATCTTTGGATAATGACGTTCTTACTCCTCAATAAGACGAATTGTTTCCTGCAATTTTTTCAATTCAGCAGTACTTAGAAAATAATTAATAGAATTTTTAATATAATCAGCTATTTGTTTATATGTTTGTAAATTATCGGATATAGGATAACAGTCAATATAATGACTAAATGACACGATATCATCAATATCGGCAAACTGTTGCTTGGTAAGTTTATTCAAATATTGTTTTAAATTTTTAGTTTGACAGTTTACCGGAGAGGCTTGTAACCAAAACTGATTGTCATGAAACTGATAAGTTAAATCAATAGCTTTTTTATATTGATAGATATCGTCTTTTACCTCCGCTACATAGCCGAGTTCATAAACAGCGTCTAGTTTAATATGAAATAGCTGATCTTTAATCGTGGATGAAAAGTAAAATATGTGATCTTCATGTCCAGTTTTTCCCGCTACCATTAATTCATCTAGATATTTTCCATTTTTGTCAAAAGCATTAATTAATTTGATATCTTCGTTGAAACCTTCGCCTATACCATCAAAAGTAAAATCATAGAGTATGAATTTGATATCACCCATTTCAAAGCGGCCAATAGCTTTTAGATTTTTTAGCGTAAAATAGTTGTCGGTTTCAAAAATAGGCTTATCATAATAGCTATAATCATCATCATCGAAATGGAAAAATTTGCTATCAACATATATTCCAGTGACGGTATTATAGCTATCAATAGGCATGGATAAAACAGGTAAACTTTGATAGAAGTCATCGAAGGAATCAAAATGCTTTCTATGATTATATGAGTTATCATTGGCAAACACTACATGAGTGTTAAACAGAGTAAAAAATATCGCTAAACATAAAGTAGAAACTATTTTTTTCATTTTCCTATAAAATCCTTTTTTATTACTAAATATTTACAATTTTTGCAGTCAGTATATTTCATGAAATAAGTTTTTCTTTCTGCAATGTTACATCTTCATAACTATTTAATTATGTAGATAAATTATGGCATTAGTTTTGACCAAAAATCCAGATTTATCTGATTGTTGAGATTAAAGCATTTAGTAATGGGATAATTATTGGAAATTATAGAAATAATGGAAAGTGGTGTTGTGATAGCAGCAATTTCGCCAATGAATTTAAGAAAGGTATCAGGTTTCGTTTAATAGAATAGTTAAATTAAACTGACTAGATTGTATTTTATTTGCCATTATATCGTTAAAACTAAACGATATAATGGCATTTCTAGATTAAGCTTATTTTATCTATTTTGCCAAAAACTATTTTTTATCTGGCAATGCATAAGCAATAACATAATCGCCACGCACAGGAGATTGTCTTGCGCCACTAGCTGAAATCACAATATATTGTTTACCTGTTTTTGGTGAGATATATGTTATTGGAGTACCTTGACTACCCACCGGTAATCTTGCTTTCCAAACTTCTTCACCGGTAACGGAATCAAAGGCTCTTAGGTAAAAATCTTGCGTAGCAGCAAAGAATAATAAACCGGATTTAGTCGCCATTGGTCCACCAATGGTCGGCATACCGATTGGAGCAGGTAAATGCATAGGTATACCTAAAATACCCGTATCCATAACAGTGCCTAAAGGTTTTTGCCAAACCACTTGACGTGATTTAAGATCAATAGCTGTCATTGTACCATACGGTGGTTTTTGGCATGGAACGCCAAGAGGTGAGGTAAATCTTAAACGCATTGCACCAAATGGTGTTCCTTTTTGTGGAACAATACCCATCTCAATCCCGCTTGAATTTTTCGGAATTTGATCTTGAGGAATCATCCAATTTTTCAAGCCAATACGCATATCATTAACAAACATTAAATTGTTTTGAGGATCAACTGCCACGCTACCCCAGTTCATACCACCCAACGATCCTGGATATTGTAACGTTTTAGTCATACCCGGCGGAGTGAACAGACCATGATATTCAGAACCAACAAAGTCAATACGACAAAGAAGCTGATCATATGGTGTTGCTCCCCACATATCGAACTCAGTTAAGGTTTCATTACCAATTGAAGGCATCCCCACTGAAAATGGTTGAGTCGGAGAATAATATTCACCCGGAACATTACCTTGCGGAACTGGTTTTTCTTGGACTTCTGCAACAGGTTTACCCGTTACGCGATCAAGCATAAAAATTTGACCTGATTTTGTGGTTTGCACAATGACTTTTGTCACGCCACCATTTTCATTTGGAATATCATAAAGTAATGGTTGGGAAGGTAAATCATAATCCCATAAATCATGATGAGCCGTTCTAAATGTCCAACGAATTTGTCCTGTTTTACGTTCTAAAGCCACAATAGACGAATTAAAATCATCATCATAATGAGTTCGACCACCACCAAAAAAGTCTGGGGTTGCATTACCGGTTGGAGCATAAACAAGATCGAGCTCTGGATCGTAAGCCGTTGTTGCCCAAACGTTAACGGTACCGCGAGTATAGGTTTCATTTGCAGGTGGTACATCGGTAATATTTGGATTACCCGGATCCCACGCCCAAACCAAATTACCGGTATGAACATCAAAAGCTCGAACTACCCCGCCAGGTTCATTGATTGAAAAGTTATCGGCAACCCGTCCACCAACAACAATAACATCTTTGGCTACTAACGGTGCAGCAGTCGGTTCATAATAGCCAGGCGGAATATCACCCATATTTTTCTTAAGATCCACAACGCCTTTATCACCAAAATCTTCACATAATTTACCGGTATTGGCATCGATTGCCATTAAACGGGCATCAATAGTGTTCATAATGATTCTAGCTGAACAAGTCGCATTACTATTGCTAACATTATCTAAACTATCTTCATAATAAGCTAAGCCTCGACAACGCTCCCAGTTTGGAGTTGATGCTTTAGGATCATAGCGCCATTTTTGTTGACCTGAATCTGCATCTAAAGCAATCACAATATTTGTTGGGGTGCAGAGATAAACATTTTGGCCAATTTGTAATGGCGTATTTTGATCTTCCGGACCTGAACCGCTGTTATAAGGCACATAACCGGTACGATAAGTCCATGCGACTTGAAGATCTTTTACATTCTCTTTGTTAATTTGATCCGCTCCGGAAAAACGCGTCCCTTTAGTGGTATTCGCATATTGTCTCCAATCAAGCAGATTGTCTGTAGGTTTCAATTGATTGTTGGCTAAAGGTACTGCATTTTTAATCACATTATGTTCCTGGAACATAAATCCGAGCGAAACACAAAGCGCAACAAAAATAAAAATACCGACAGCATACCCACCTTTGCCAGCTTTATTATCGCCTGTTTCATGTTTCTTTAATGTTGGATAAGCAAATGCAATAAGCATTGCAAAACCACCAAATACCATTAAACGAGAAAATAACGGCCAGAACTGCAAACCAACTTCATATAATGCCCAAACAATTGTTAAGGCATAAGCTAAAGCATAAAGCCATGCACCTTTAGTGTTTTGCTTAAATAAAAGAAATGAGGAAACGATTTGCACCAACCCCATTAATAAAAAATACCAACTACCACCAACGGCAACAAGTCGCACACCGTTAATGGTCAAAAACAGCCCGCTGATTAATAAAATTGTGGCAACAAGCCATAAATAAAATTTTTTAGCACCATTTATCTTTATCATGAATAATCCTTATACTTAATATTAATCTTACTATTGATTAAATTTCTCAGTTAATTTGACGATGTTTAATGAGTAATGGTAGAAAACGACGGGGGTAAAAGATGAACTCCTTAATTATTTATCATCATCCATCAACAAGGCAAAAACTTGTCTGATAAATATGCAATTAATATGCTCTCAATCATTGAGAAAAACAATAGGGGCATGAAAAATTTTTTTGACTTTTTTGCGATTAAAATTCACGTATTTTAATATCCCAAAATAATAAATTTTATGGTTAAAAATCAAATTATTAGCATAAAGTTAACGCATACTTTTATCATATAAAGCATATTAGTCTGATTGAATGTTTCGCCAGTTTAAACAAACTGAAAGGATTTCTTGATTTTTTTATAACTCAAAAAAGTTGAGGAGCAGGTTTTTTAGGTTATAAATTCTACTTTAAAAAGTTATTAAATGATCAAAACGACGATTTTAAACACTAAAATAAAATTTTTCAGGATCAACATACCAAATTTTAAAGATTTGTAATTGCAATATATTTAATTAAAACAGTAATTAACCAATTAATAGTCAGATCCTTTTTAGATCATATTTACGAAAGCTAACGTAATTGAGTGAAAAAAGTGTTGCATCGTGTTTTTCCAATCACTATACTTTTTACACGGTTTTAGTTAAGAAACTAAAATTTAATGTAAAAGTATAAAATTTCAAATAAATCATAAAATTACTTGACAGGATTGTCGCAAATGTTTTATAATTTCCAACAGGCAACAGGCAACAGGCAACATGGCTAACCTCTAATTTAAATTCGTCTAAGTTCAGCTTCCAACGTTCATTTTACACCGAGATTTATTTTTCCACGCAATTATGTGGAATTCTGCGAATTATCGCGCGATCCGCTTTTCGATCCTCTTATTCTTTTAAATTATCTTGGTGGATTCTTTTGGGTTCGGTTATTTTACATCCTTTTTCTAGCTTCGCATTAACTTCACAGACTACAAAAAATCCGATTCAAGGTAGCGCACCTTATTTAACCTTTGATGGTGGTCGTACTCGTGTGGTTGATACTGATGCTTTGCTTGGGATTACGTTATCTAATGGTGTTAAATACACGCCTTCAACTAATACTTCTTTTACAACGCCAATCGTATTGCCTGTTGCGGGTCAAAGTTTTGCTGATATTGGTATGTTGGTTCCTACTTATACTAATTCAGTCGCTTTAAGTTCGCTTATCGGTCCACCTTATAATTATTGGGGAGATGATGATGGCGATACTGACGTTACAGCTAATGGTAGTTTAAGTTTATCTATCGTTGATAAATATAATCAACCCGTCACGCGTCATGCTGTTCCAGATATTTGCAAGGCGCCTTATCAGGTTAAATTAGCTAGCACTGACGGCACATTAAGTACTCGTTATGGCGTTCCAAGTAGTCGTATTTTCAGCGCAAGTAATGTTACTTATTATATCAATCCACAAGCAGGGGCTGTGGTTTGTTTTGCTAGGCCTAACTTAAGATATTTAATTATTGAGAATGAATATCATTATTTTAATCACGTATCTGGTCCTGCTTCTATTTGGAACCCTGCTAAGGGCTTTTTACTTCAATCAATTACGCCGTCATCTTATGGTTTAAATTTTCCGACTACTGGCGCTAACAATTTGTATTTTGACTTAGACATTGCTGGTAGTAATCAGGCTTTATCTTGGGCTCCTGTCTCGCATGATGGCATCACTGCTACTATGACTAGTTCTACAGCGACAGGCGTACGCGTCACTTTAACTGGGCCGGTTTTAACTAAATTCGGACGGAATTCTAGCAATTTTGCTGTTGAGATTCCTGCAATTAAGCCGCCTACTTTGCCACAAACATTCGAGTTAGTCGGTCGCGATAACAGTGGTAAAGCTGCCATTAAATATGGTTTTGTATTAAAGCAGTGGTTTTATCCTTCTAACCAAGCTTATACTTATGATAAAGCATCATCTATCTGTAGTGATCAACGTTTACGTTTAGCTACGGTTAAAGATTTAACTAATGCTTCTTGTAATGGGATAAATTCTCGTAGTGAATGTAAAGGTGCCGTCGGCGCAATACCTTCATCACCTAATAATTACTTTCAGCGTATAATTGGTGCAGGATTGTTTAGTGAGTGGGGCTCAACGCACTCATATAATAACATCGGTTTTTTTGACCTCAGTTACTACTGGACTAGTGATGGAATAATGCCTCCTTTAAAAGGCCGTAAATCATCAATAACTCCTACTCAGAACCGTAAATTTGCCGTTAGTCCGAGAAATGGTTCGATAACACGTTTTTCCATTAAGAGTTCTAGTCCCATGCTCTGTGTCTCGCCTTAGCCTTTTTAATTTCTTGAAAGAGGGAATAGGGGAAGGAACTATAGCGTTAAAAAGTGTAGTTTAGTCATATGGTTAATGATGAAATGCGATTTTGTAGAGATGCTTGAACTACCTGATATGAGGATTAATTTCTTGACGTATTAAAGAAAAAAGTTGAGGAGCGGGGTTTTTGGGGCATTGATATGACTAAAATTAATCCAATCTTTTTATCAATAATAAAATAGCATGGTTAATAATTAGTTAATCGTTAATCTATAATGTGTTGAGACAAAATTCGCCCCTGATTGGGGGCGGTTGAATTATTTACCGGTTAAGAATAGTTTAAGTGAAGGATTTTCTGTTTCGTTATGGAATCCGTAATCCAATTCAGTTAAATGTTTTGTAAAGGTGCTATGGCTGGCGTTGTCTATTTCAAAGGCGGCTAGCACGCGACCATAATCGGTGCCGTGGCTACGGTAATGGAACATTGAGATATTCCAATTGGTACCCAAGGTTTGTAGGAATTTGAGTAGTGCGCCTTGTGATTCAGGGAATTCAAAGCTGTAGACTTGTTCATTAATCGGTTGGCACGGTTTGCCTCCAATCATGTAACGGACATGCAGTTTTGCCATTTCGTCATCGGTTAGATCAACAACTTGATAACCGGCTGCGGTCAGTTCTTGCATGATTTCGTCTTTTTCGTTGCTTTTGGCAATTTTAACCCCAACAAACACGCAAGCTGATTTGTCGTCATGATAGCGGTAGTTGAATTCGGTCACAGCACGACCACCGAGCAGTTGACAGAATTTGAGGAAGCTGCCTTTTTGTTCTGGAATCGTGACCGCTAACAGGACTTCGCGTTTTTCGCCTAGCTCGCAACGTTCTGATACATAGCGTAGGTTGTGGAAGTTTAAGTTAGCGCCGGATAGAATATGGGCTAAGTTTTCGCCACAGATGTTGTTTTGTTCAACATATTTTTTCATTCCCGCTAACGCCACCGCGCCAGACGGTTCGGCAATAGCGCGCACATCGTCAAATAGATCTTTAACGGCAGCACAAATTTCATCACTATCGACAGTAATTATGTCGTCGATATATTGCTGGCAAAGTCTAAATGTTTCGTCACCAATGCGTTTTACCGCGACGCCTTCAGCAAATAAGCCCACTCGATCAAGGTCAACGGGATGACCGGCAATGAGTGCTGCTTTTAGGCAGGCATCATCTTCAGGTTCAACCGCAATGACTTTAATTGATGGCATGATTTGTTTGATCAATACGGCAATACCGGCTGCAAGCCCTCCACCCCCAACGGGGACAAAGATGCGGTCAAGTTTGGCATTTTGTTGCAGTAGTTCCATGGCGATACTGCCTTGCCCTGCTATGACAAGGGGATGGTCGAAAGGGGGAATAAATATACGGTTTTGTTCTTTGGCTAATTCCATTGCTTTGGCTTTGGCTTCATCAAAGTTGGCTCCATAAAGTAGTACTTCTCCACCAAATCCTTTTACCGCTTCGACTTTAATATCTGCTGTGGTTAATGGCATGACAATGAGGGAATTGATGCCTAATTTTGTGGCTGAAAATGCGACACCTTGCGCATGATTGCCGGCTGATGCAGCAATCACGCCACATTTACGTTCTTCCGGTGTTAGGCTGGCAATCATGGCTTGCGCGCCCCGTATTTTGAAGCTGTGAACGAGTTGGCGATCTTCTCGCTTAACAAACACTTGGTTTTTTAGGCGAGAGGAGATTTTTTCCATATACTCTAGTGGTGTCACTTGAGCGACATCGTATACCGCACTACATAGCGTGGCTTTTAGATAATCAGCGCCGGTTAGTTTGTTATTATTCACGTTAACCACCTAGTTTACTTTTATCACGTACCGCACCTTTGTCAGCACTGGTTGCTAAGCTTGCATAAGCTTTTAGTGCGTATGAGACATAACGGTTACGGTTATGAGGTGTAAAGGCTTTATCACCGCGAGTGAGTTCAGCTACGCGACGACGTTCTAATTCATCTTCAGGTACGAGGATGTTTAATTTTCGATTTGGGATGTCGATATCAACAATATCCCCATCTCGAACTAAACCAATCACGCCACCGTTGGCAGCTTCTGGCGATATGTGACCAATGGATAACCCTGATGAACCACCAGAGAATCGACCATCGGTAATTAATGCACAAGCTTTGCCAAGACCCATTGATTTTAGGTAGCTGGTTGGGTAGAGCATCTCTTGCATCCCTGGTCCACCTTTTGGCCCTTCATAGATGATGACGACTACATCACCTTCAACGACTCGACCACCTAAGATTGCATCAACCGCATCTTCTTGGCTTTCATAGACTTTGGCTGGTCCACGGAAGACTAAGTTTTCAGCTGCAACACTTGCCGTTTTTACAATTGCGCCATCTATGGCGACGTTACCGTATAGGGTTGCTAGTCCGCCATCTTGGCTGTAGGCATGTGCTTTGTCGCGGATACAGCCGTTTTGGCGATCGTCATCAAGCGAATCCCAGTAACAATCTTGTGAGAAAGCTTTGGTGGTGCGAATACCAGCCGGACCACTGCGATACATTTTTTTTACTTCTTCGTCAGTGGTTTGGGTGATGTCGTATTTTGCAAACGTTTCTTGTAAGCTTAGACCAAGCACGTTGTGGACATTGCGGTTAAGTAATCCGGCTTTGTCTAACTCTGATAATATTGAGACAACCCCACCCGCGCGGTGTACATCTTCCATATGATAAATGGCGGTACTTGGCGCTACTTTACATAGGTGAGGGACTTTGCGAGATAGTCGGTCAATGTCTGACATGGTGAAGTCGATTTCACCTTCTTGTGCAGTGGCAAGTAAGTGCAATACGGTATTGGTTGAACCACCCATAGCAATATCGAGCGACATGGCATTTTCGTAGGCCGCTTTGGTGGCTATTGATCGCGGTAAGTACGAATCATCATCCTGTTCGTAATAACGTTTGGTGATTTCAACAATGCGTTTAGCGGCATTTAAGAAGAGTTTTTCACGTTGTTTGTGTGTCGCAACCAGTGAACCATTACCCGGTAATGATAAACCTAATGCTTCAGTTAAGCAGTTCATTGAGTTAGCAGTAAACATACCTGAGCATGATCCGCAAGTTGGGCAAGCCGACTGTTCAATTGCTTCACTATCGGCATCGCTAACATTTGGATTGGCACTTTGGATCATGGCATCAACTAGGTCGAGTTTGATGATTTTATCTGATAGTTTGGTTTTTCCCGCTTCCATTGGTCCGCCTGAAACAAAAACGGTTGGAATGTTTAAGCGCAGTGAAGCCATTAACATGCCGGGGGTGATTTTGTCACAGTTTGATATGCAGATCATGGCATCAGCACAATGGGCGTTAACCATGTATTCTACTGAATCGGCAATTAGTTCTCGTGAGGGTAGTGAGTAAAGCATACCGCCATGCCCCATGGCGATACCGTCATCGACAGCAATGGTGTTAAATTCTTTGGCAATGCCACCACATGCTTCAATTTCTTTTGCTACCAGTTGACCAATATCTTTTAAGTGAACATGGCCCGGTACAAATTGTGTGAATGAGTTAACCACTGCGATAATGGGTTTACCAAAGTCTTCATTTTTTACGCCTGTTGCACGCCATAAAGCGCGGGCGCCCGCCATGTTGCGACCTTCAATCGAGGTTGCTGAACGATATCTAGGCATTTGTTGCTCCCAATTTTTTTAATGCAAGCGACCGATTTCTTTCGGTACGTATTTGTGTTTTCAATCTATTTTAAATCGTTAAATAATGATGACATCGCGGTTTTTACAGCGGTGTACTGAGTTTATTTAATTGGATCTAACCAACCGTATTTGTCTTCAGTTTTGCCATTAAATAATCCGAAGAATGTTTGTTGGATTTTCTTGGTGATTGGGCCACAACGACCAATACCAACTTGGATTCGGTCAACACTACGCACTGGTGTGATTTCGGCAGCGGTACCAGTCATAAATACTTCATCAGCTAGATAGAGTGATTCACGTGATAGAGTTTGTTCACGTACTTCAATGCCTAGATCATGTGCAAGCTTGATGATTGCATCACGGGTAATGCCTGGTAGTGCTGATGATGATAGTAATGGGGTAAATAATATGCCATCTTTGACGATAAATAAGTTTTCGCCAGAACCTTCAGAAAGCTGACCGTTTACGTCTAATGCGATGCCTTCTTGGAAGCCATTAGCTCGCGCTTCTGATCCGATAAGAAGTGATGATAAGTAGTTACCACCCGCTTTAGCTGCTGCTGGGATAGTGTTTGGTGCAAAACGGTTCCATGATGATACCATTGCGTCAATACCTTGTTCTAACGCATCTTCACCAAGGTAGGCTCCCCATGGGAATGCTGCAATCATAACATCAGTTTTGTAGCCAGCAGGCGGAATAACGCCCATACCAACATCACCAATAAAGACTAATGGGCGAATGTAGGCACTTTTTAGGTTATTTTTTTTGATGACTTGGCGAGTGGCTTCCATGATCTCTTCAAGAGAATAAGGGACAGGAAAACGATAAATTTTGGCTGAGTTTAGTAAGCGTTGTGCGTGTTCTTTATGGCGAAAAATTGCTGGACCGTTGTGAGTTTCATAACAACGAACACCTTCAAATACTGAAGTTCCATAGTGTAGGGCGTGTGACATTACGTGTATTTTTGCATCAGCCCATGGAACCATTTCGCCATTTAGCCAAATATAATCAGATTTTGCTGTAGTACCCATTTTTTGTTTTCCTCTTAAATTTACTTTTATTAAGCATGTATTTTGCTTTTATTAATTTGTGCATTATACATAACTTTGTTTAACTGCTATAGTTTATTAATTTAATTTGTCTTTTTTACAAAAGAATCTATTTGTTCTTTACTACGCTACCGTTATCACATCCTCCAATTTGGTAATTTGGTTTTGCAGTGACGATAGCGTTCGTTCGGTTGTTAATGTCAGTGTCAAGGTGAATAATTGATTGTCAATTGATTGCATTTGCATCTGTTCGATATGGCCTCCACGGTGGCGAACAACGCGTAATATGCGTTCAAGTGAACCCAATTTATCATTGGCAGTTATGGTAAATTGATGTGTCGCTTTTTGATTCATCACTTACTCCTTGTTACTTTTATCTAACATGTTTTCGTTTGCCGCGCCCGGTGGTACCAGTGGCCATACGTTTTCTAGCTCATCGATACATACGTGCAGTAGATAAGCACCTTTCGAATTGAATAGGTTATCGAGTGCGCCTTCGATTTCCGATTTTTTGCTGATGGTTTGCCCTGGTATATCAAAGGCTTTGGCTAGCATTAAAAAGTCGGGGTTATCTGATAAGTTGGTTTCGCTATATCTTTCATTAAAAAATAGCTCTTGCCATTGCCTTACCATGCCTAGGCGTTGGTTATCAATAAGAACGATTTTGACGGGTAATTTTTTGCGTTTGATCGTTGTTAATTCTTGTACATTCATCATGAATGAGCCGTCACCCGATACGCAAATTACCATGTCGTTTGGTCTAGACATTTGTGCGCCAACTGCCGCTGGTAATCCAAAGCCCATAGTGCCAAGCCCACTTGAGGTAATAAAGTTTTGTGGGTGGGTAAAGGACATGTGTTGCGCTGTCCACATTTGGTGCTGACCTACGTCGGTGGTGATGACGGTGTTAGCTGGTTTGCGCTCAGAAATGCGTTTGAGCAGTGCTGGCGCATAAATGGCGTCACCCGGATGATCATAACGTGTTGGATGCTGGGCTTTCAGTTGTTTTATTTTGTTATGCCAGTCATCAATTGAGACCGTTTGGTTAAGCATCGGTAATACGTGTTTAATATCACCTTGTAAACCTAAATGGGTTTGGCGTAGTTTGTTGATTTCGGACTGATCAATATCGACATGGATCACTTTTGCATGTTTAGCAAATTCGTTAAGTTTGCCAGTAACGCGGTCGTCAAATCTAACGCCTAAAGCGATCAGTAAGTCACACTCTTGTACAGCTAAGTTAGCCGCTTTGGCGCCGTGCATCCCGATAAGCCCTAAGTAATAAGGATTGTTAAGGTCAGCAACGCCAAGTCCTTTTAAAGTCGATACGCTTGGGATTTGGGTTAGCGTCATAAATTCGCGTAGTTCATTGATAGCACCAGAAAGCCCAACACCGCCACCAATATAGAGCATCGGTTTTTTGGCTTGGCAGATCATTTGTTTGGCTTGTTTTATCTCGTCAGGTGAGATTGGGTAGAGTTGAGCATTATCAGAAGGCGTTTTTATGGATGTTGGCGTTAAATAGGTTTGGTAATCATGGTCGGCAAGCTGGATATCTTTCGGGATGTCAATTAATATTGGTCCCGGCCTGCCCGAATTGGCTAAGTTGAAGGCCTCTTGTAAGGTATTTGGCAACTGGGTGGCATCATCTATTAAATAACTATGTTTGGTGCACGCTAAAGATAATCCTAAAACGTCAACTTCTTGGAAGGCATCAGTGCCTATAAGTGTCGTTGGAACTTGGCCGGTTAGTGCGATAATTGGTACAGAATCAATTAATGCATCCGCAAGGCCGGTAATTATATTGGTTGCACCGGGGCCTGATGTGGCAATGCAAACGCCAATTTTGCCGGTGGCACGGGCATAACCAATGGCTGCCATGGCTGCGCCTTGTTCGTGACGGCAAAGTACGTGTTCAATTCCACCATCATAAAGCGCATCGTATAGAGGCATAATTTGACCACCAGGATATCCAAAAACGGTAGTAATGCCTTTTTCTTTTAAGGTTTTTACAATCCACTGTGTTCCTAACATTCATTCCTCACTTTTTGCTTAGCCATTTGTTCAAAAAAAAACCCCCGCTTTTTTGTGGCGGGGGTTTTGAAATATGATGACCATATATTTAACTCAAAAGACGCCCCCGCGTTGGAATAATGACCACGCTAATGTTAATGAGGACGACGACGATGAGTGAAAAGTTCATTTGTAATTATTTCGTTAATTTTTTAAAAATATTTATCCAAAATACTCGTTTTAAAAAAAAGTGCAACAATTTTTTTGTTGTTTTTTTTAAAAGCATCATCAATTCATTTATATGTTCGTTAAAAAAAGTTGAGGAGCGGGGTTTTTGATGATTTAAATAGGATTGTTTTGGCTTTTTAATGAAGGTTGGTGTATAACTATTCTTCATCTTCCCTAAATTGCTTTGAGCATTTTTTAACTCTTTATTCATAATTACTATTTATTACGTTATGTGAGATATCATTATGAAAATATTTAAATTTCTAGCGTTTTTTGTAGTGAGTTTTTTGCTGTTAAGTTGTGATAATGCTAAAAAAAATACCCCAGTTGAAAATGATTCCCTTGCAGCAATACAAAATTCGATGATTGAGCCTATGAAAAAAGCCTTACCCATTGAGGTTGATGAGTTAACGACTTTGGTTGGCGTTGAGAAGGATAAGGATCGTAATATCATCAATTATCAATATGATGTTAAAAATACGCCAGAGCATACGATGTTGTTACCCAGTACGCTCGATACGATTCGCCAAGCACTTTTTACTGCTTATTGTGAAAATACGGAGGATATGCAACAATTGAAAACGGCGTTCCCGGATGGGGCATACTATCATTATTTTATTGATAATAAAGAGATTGTTGTGGTTGAATTAACGCCAGCCGATTGTCAGACAAAAGGTAATCGGCAATAGCTTCTATTGGTTATGGATGAGTGGATGAATGATAAAAATTATTTTTTTATTGCTGCAATTAAGTTTTGAGTATTCACAGTATAGCAATGATGGGATTGATAAGCTTGTGGACACTATTGGTACTGAAAAAAAACAGAGATTAATACAACTCATCGATGAATATCCTGATAAAAAGGACCTAGATTTCGATAATAAGACTGATGAGTCCGATTATTATAGAGAGGCAGCCATCAGCGTAGTAAAAAAAATCTTACCCATCACTTTAGATGAATACACAACTTTATCCGATGTTAACGCTGAAGGTAATGTTATCGTTTATCAATATGAAATTAATGGGATCACTCCAGACGAATTTCTTTTACCCGATAATAGGGAATTGGTTAAAAAGGCAATTGTTGAAACTTATTGTTCCGATTCACCTCAAATACGTAAAATGAAGAAATATTTTAATGAGGGGGCTAAATATACGTATTACATTGATGGTAAAAGGATTCTTATTGTGGATGTTACGACTGATTGTTCTTTCAAAAAATAGCTATCATTAATTCTGCATTGCTAGCTTAATGTATATTTATTTGTTACACTGTGTTTGGTGTTTAATTTTTCACCCATAATGGTTTTAGCATTTGTTGTTTTTGTCCTCGCTAAACCATCCAAGTAAGTTATTTTTCTCGTTATCAATGATTTTTGTTTTTCACAGTATAATTAATTGAATTAATTAAGTATTTTAAAGATATAAAATATACTCGACAATAGGATTTTGTGATTATTAATTGATTCTATTATGTTAAATTTGAATTTAAATGCATGTTTAACTTAGGAGAATATTATATGAGTAAGCATAATCCAAAATATTTTCATGATAAATTTCCTAAACAAAAACAAAATCCTCCTGGTTTGCAATATGAGATGAAACCAGTTCCTGATTGTGGTGAGGAAAGTTATCAAGGTCATCAACGTTTAGAAGGTCTAAAAATGTTGGTGACCGGTGGTGATTCAGGTATTGGCCGCGCAGCAGCTATTGCGTATGCAAGAGAAGGTGCTGATGTTGCAATTAATTATTTACCAGCAGAACAAAAAGATGCCGAAGATGTGGCTAAAATCATTGAGTCTGCGGGTCGAAAGGCTGTGCTTATCCCTGGTGATTTAAGCGATGAGTCATTTTGTAAAAAATTAGTTGAAGAAGCGCATAAAAAATTAGGTGGACTTGATAATTTAACCTTGGTAGCTGGTAAGCAAACTGCGGTAGAAGATATTATGCATTTGTCTACTGAGCAAATCAAAAAAACGTTTGAAATTAATGTGTTTTCACTATTTTGGGTAACTAAAGCGGCATTAGGTTATTTAAAATCTGGCTCGACGATTATTACCACTTCTTCTGTGCAAGCTTATCAACCAAGTGGCAATTTGTTGGATTATGCTTCAACCAAGACAGCGATTATTGCATTTACTCGTGGCTTATCTGCTCAATTAGGTAGTAAAGGTATTCGAGTAAATAGTGTGGCGCCAGGTCCGGTTTGGACGCCATTACAAATTTGTGGTGGTCAGCCAAGCGAGGCGATTCCTGAATTTGGTAAACAGACTCCATTACAACGTGCAGGACAACCTGTTGAGCTTGCGGGTGTTTATGTGCATTTGGCATCGGAAGAGTCAAGCTATACCACTGGTGAAGTTTATGGTGTTACTGGCGGTATGCATATCAATTAATTTGAGGTAAACATGATTTAGAAAGGGCTTTTTAAGCCCTTTTTTTATATATCGCTATTCTAATGCTTTGCCTTTGGTTTCTGGTATTAAGAATATAAAGGCGGCAGCGGATAATAGGTAAGCGCCTGATAGTAGTGCTAATGCATAACTGATTGAGTAGATGGTTGCTAAGTAAGCAATCAGTACTTGCGATACGCCAGCAATCCCACGACCGACGTTAAAAATAATGTTTTCAGCACTTGAGCGCGCATCAGTCGTGTAGTGTTCAGCTAGTAATGCACCATATCCACCCATCATGCCGTTCACAAAAAAGCCAATCACTGAGCCAAATAGAATTAAAATGGCAACCTCTTTTTGTTGGAAGTAGAACCAGATTGATACGGCGGAAATCAATAAAAATACGATGTATGAAGGTCGGCGTCCAAATTTGTCACATAACCAACCAAAAATTAAGATCCCTAATGACATGCCGATAGTTGTTGAGATAGTCCAAAACATGGTGTTTTTGAAAGGTAAGTGATATTCAGAAGCGATCATGTTTGGCATCCAAACCATTATGCCATAAAAGCCAAAATTTTGTACTGCACAGGCAATGGTTAATCCGATAGTTGTTGCGGTGATTCTCGGGTTTTTAAATAGTTTGCCTATGGCAATTTTGTTTTTATTTTGGTCTTTTAGATTTTGCCAGATTTCAGGCTCTTTAAGTCCTTTACGCGTCCAAGCAACAAATAGCGCTGGTAATACTCCCATCGCAAATGCCCAGCGCCATCCGTGTGCTTCACCAATAAAATTGACAGTTAGTGTTGCAAGGATGATACCGGCTTGGAAGCCTAGTGCGACAATTGAGGTTGCCCTTGAGCGCTTGTGCTTTGGCCAGCTTTCCGAAACTAGCGTCATGCCGATACCAAATTCACCACCTAGACCCAGTCCACTTAGAAAACGAAAAATGAGGAAGCATTCATAATTAGGTGAGATAGCACAAAGACCGGTGAATAATGAGAAGATTAGGATTGTCCATGAAAATACTCTGACTCGTCCATATTTATCAGCAAGAATTCCAAAAAAGATTCCGCCTAATACGGCCCCTAATAATGTGCCTGACGTCAAGGTGCCAAGGTCAGCATTAGTTAGGTTGAAGGTGACGGCAATTAGGCTAAAACAGACACCTAAAATCATCATATCTAAGCCATCTAATGCATAACCTACTGTTGATGCAAATAGGGTTCGTTTTTGATAGGGGGTAGTTTGTTCACTTTCAGCGTGCTCGGCCTGGTTTACGTTAGTGTTCATGTTTACCTCAAGTTATTTATAATGGATAAGCATTTATTATTAAATGAAGGCGGGAATTCAAAACGGGGGCAAGTATATACTTAAAAATGATAAAAATCCAAATGAAAAGCCGAAATTCGTGGGTTTTATTCTGTTTATTTCTATTTTGGCGAAATTATTCGACTAATTCTGATAAATATCTAATTTTTGAGACAAATTAGCCGATAATTTCACCATTTTGTGGTTTTTTCGATGACTTTTTTAGTCAATAGTTTTTGAGCGAAATTTATTCTTCGTCAAAATACCAGTAACCAAGATTAACAAATTTCAACATGACATTTAGGGTTTGTTCATCTTGTAATTGTTCGTAGTAAAGTACATCGGTTTCACATAATAGGTCGATGGTTTCCATGGGTAGTGGTATTTTTTTACCGTTGATATAAGCCGTATCCTCTATTTTTACAATACGTATACTTGGTACACGATAGAGTTCAGCGCCAGATTTTAGGATTTCTTCAAATTCATCTAGCTCATATGAGGGATCAACTGGGATGATGTTGAGATCATGCATAGGAATAGTGATGTGTTTACCAAACCAGTCATTGAATAAGTCTGGGTTTTTGATAAGGTCGATCATTTGTCCTTTTAGTTTTTCTAATTCATATGGTTGGATTCGATAAGGATCATTTGGTAATTTTAAGTCTGGGTCTTGATAGAAGATGCCATTGGGTAAGTTATCAATCACATAATCAGCAAAACCACTGAGTAGTTCTTGTGATGTTTGAGTTCTAAATCCTACGGAGTAGCTGAGCGATTCTCCAATTGATACCCCATTATGTGGAAAGCCAATTGGAATATATAAAATATCACCCGCAGTGATTTCTTCATCAATAATTGGCTCATAATCTTCTACATGCAGTAGCGCTTTGTGAGCACTGAACTGTTTGTAATTAGGATTACGATCACCAACCTGCCAACGACGGCAACCTTTGCCTTGGATAATAAAGACATCATAATTATCAATATGAGGTCCAACACCTGCACCTTGTGTGGCGTAGGAGATCATTAGGTCTTCAAATTGCCATTGAGGAATACATTTGAATGGTTCAACTAATGTGGCTGCTTGTTCATGCCAATGGTCAACTGCTTGTACAAGGAGGCTCCAATGGTCTTGACCTAGGTGACTATAATCGATAAATGGACCGTAGGCGGCGTCCCATATGCCGTTTTTGTTGGTAACGATTCGGCTTTCAATTTCTTCTTCCATGGCAAGGCCAGCTAGTTCTTCTGGGGTGATTGGGTCGATAAAGTTGCTAAAAGCATCACGCAAGATGACCGGCTTTTTTTGCCAATAATTGGTTAAAAAATCATCCCAATCGATAGTTAATTTGTTACTCATTGAATGCCCCTTGTAAATTAAATAATTGACAAAAGTTAGTGGTTGTTTGTTTTGCAATTGTTTCTAGAGATACGCCTTTTAATGCCGCCAAGTAATTAGCCACTTCCCGAACATAAGCGGGTTGGTTTTCTTTCCCGCGATAAGGAACGGGGGCTAAATAAGGCGAATCAGTTTCAATCAATATGCGATCTAATGGAACATATCTTGCTACTTCTCGTAACGGTTCGGCATTTTTAAAGGTAATGATGCCAGAAAATGAGATATAAAAGCCAATATCTAATAAGGCTTTGGCCGTATCAATATCTTCAGTAAAGCAATGTAGTACACCGGAATAAGCTTGCTCTTCTTTTAGGAGTTTTAGGGTGTCTTGCTTGGCATTCCGAGTGTGAACAATGATCGGTTTTTTTAGTTGCTTGCCTAATTTTATATGTTCAATAAAGTTGGCTTGTTGCAATTCAATATTATCTTGTTGGTAGTAATAATCCAAACCTGTTTCACCTAAAGCGATAACATTGTCTTCTTGAGCAAGGCGAGCAAAACGTTCGGCATCGTAGGGCTCATCATCCAAATTGAGTGGGTGAATTCCACATGAAAATGAGCACTGTTTTTGGTATGGCATGAGCATTGTTTTCATCGATTCATAGCCTGAAAGTGTGGTTGCCACGCTTAGGCAATGTTTCACCTCGTTGTTTTGTGCTTCTTGCAATACGCTATCAATCGATTTGTTTGTATAGTCCAAACTGTCTAGATGACAGTGCGAATCAATTAGAAACATATTTTACTCTTTTTAATTATCTGAATGATGTTCGAAATCTCGAACTGGTTTTATGGTTGACCATGAGCGACAGCTCGGACATAGCCAATAGAGGGTGTTAACCGTAAATCCACATTTTTGGCAACGGTAATTGGGAACTGATTTTATTTGTTCACCAACCATGTTACGAAGTAGTAATAAGCTCTCTTTAGCTTTTCCTTGTTCAGCATCGGCAACATGGTAATCCATTAAGCGATAGAATCCTTTTAGATTTGGGTGTTTTAATAATTCACGATAAAGGTAATATTGCGCTGCATCGAGTCCATTGTCTTTTTCAACAATGTCGGCTAGCATCAATTCGGCAACATTGCCAGTATCTTGTTTGACACAAATTTCGAGGAATTGTTTAAATAGCTGAGGTTGATTAAGTTTTGCGTAACATGCTTTTAATAATGGTAACGCTTCACCGATTAATGCTTTATCTTGATTTAATATTTGTTGGAAAGACTCGATTGCTTGTTCAGCTTTATCTTGCGCCATAAATACTCGCCCAAGCATTAATGATGTTCGTGCACAATTAGTGTCCGCAGCCGCTGATTTTTTTAGTAAAGTGTAAGCTTGATCCAAATCATTATTAGCAATAGCGATGGCAGCAAGCTCACAATAAAATTGGGCTATTTCGATTTTGTATTTTACATTGCCAAGTTTGACCAGTCTGGTGGCAGCGTTAATTGCGTTATTCCATTCGCTAGTTGATTGATATATGATTAGCAGTTGTTGTAGGGCATGTTGTTGAAAGTCTTCTTCGTCGATTAGCTGTAAAAACATCTCTTCTGCGCGATCGTAAAAACCTGCCACCATGTAATCTCGACCAAGCTGTTGAATAGCTAATAGTCTTTGTTCAAAGGTTAATGAGGCGCTTTCCATTAATGCTTGGTGAATACGTATTGCACGGTCTACTTCGCCTCGTGAACGGAATAAGTTACCTAAGGTAAGATGGGCTTCAAGTGTACCTTCATCTTCTTTTAACATGTCAAGGAAGAGGTCAACAGCCTTATCTTTTTGGTTTGACAAAAGAAAGTTTAGACCATCTACATATTCTCGAGATAGTCGGTTAGATTCATTTAAATATTTTTGTTTGGCATTTCTATCTCCCATGTACCAGCCGTATCCGGCTGCTATGGGGAGTAATAGAAATAACAATTCAAACATAATTACCTATTTTTCTAATTTGGTTAAATTTTGATGCGTATTTTCATCATATTTTTTCTGTAATTTATTTAGTTTACGTTTTGTTGATGAGTGTTGGAATTTTGATTTTAGGAAGTAAATTCCAGTTAATATCCAACCAACTAAAAAGCCTGAACCAAATAAAATAGCAAGTAATACCGATAACCTAACTTCTGTTTTAGCAATTAAATAGTTGAAGGTGACTAATTGATTATTAGCTGAACCTATTGTTATCGATATGGCGAAAATAAGAATTATCAATAAAATTGATATCACTAATTTCATAATTTTAACCTTTTTATTTTATTAAAAATCTCTAAATAACTAAAATTTTTTTGTAAAATTTGTTGTTTATAAAATCATCTGACTACTATATTCCATTTTCTAGCATAAAAACAGCTTATTAATGCAATTAACCAAGCAAGAACAACGCCTAATATAAGGTCATAAGCCGAATGCATACCCAATAATAGCCGACTTGTTTCAATCAGTGTTGACCAGACTACGATGGCGGTCACAATTATAAAATGTCGTCTAAAACTAAGTAATGTTATTGCTAAAAAAGCCCATGTTGCTGCAAATAATGTATGTCCAGATGGAAAAGCATAGCCTGTTTCTTGTTGCCAATGTTTTGACAACCAAGATGGTATTGTAGTTGTATTAGTCAGTAGCTGTTCTATGTTGGCTTTTCGTTCAGCTCTTGTTTGGGAATAAAATTGTTTGTCGCTAAAATGATACTCTTTAGCTAACCATAGAACATATGGTCTTGATTCAGCTGTTTGTTGTTTGATTAAACTTTTAATGATTTGTCCACCCAACATTGCGCTGACTAAAATTAACAATATCACTAAGATATTTTTTTTATTGGCCAATAGTAGACAGAACAGTAGAAAAAATAGTCCTGATGTGATTATTGCCCAAGGATAACTTGCTGTTTCGGTTATCCAAAAAAAATATTCAGATGAATTATTAAGTGCTGACGGTTGCCAATGCCAATTTACGACTATTACAGATAACGGTATAATTAGAAATAAGACTAATGCCGCTATTGTTTTTTTTATTACTAACCCCATTTAAAAACTCAATTAAGCATAAAATTTGATTTATTTTAACATGGAAGAACGATTTGTTTTTAAAAAATCTTATCTATGTGTTTACTAAATTTGGAGATAATAATGCAATTAAAACATGTTGCACAAGCCAAACTGCCAACACCATGGGGATGTTTTACCATTGTTGGTTTTGAAGAGATTGCAACAGGTAAGGATCATGTGGCATTAGTGTTTGGTGATATCAATGATGAAACGTCAATTTTGACGCGTGTTCATTCAGAGTGTTTAACCGGTGATGCGTTATTTAGTTTGCGTTGTGATTGTGGTTTTCAGTTAGAAGCCGCGTTAAAACAAATCGCTAAAGAAGGTAAAGGGATTTTAATTTATCATCGCCAAGAAGGGCGTAATATTGGGTTATTAAATAAGATCAGAGCCTATGCCCTTCAAGATCAAGGTTTAGACACGGTTGAAGCAAATGAGCAATTAGGGTTTGCGGCAGATGAGCGTGATTTTACTTTATGTGCCGATATGTTGACGCTGTTAGGGGTGTCAAAAATTCGTCTGTTAACCAATAATCCTGAAAAGATTAAAGTGCTTGAACAAGCAGGAATTCAGGTTACCGAGCGCGTTCCTTTAGAAGTAGGGGAGAACCCGAATAATGAGCATTATTTAGCAACCAAAGCCAATAAGTTAGGGCATTTGTTGCATTTACATCGTCATTAGTTTTTAATATTTTAAATTGTTTAACCTCAATATTTAATATTGAGGTTGATTTTTTGGGGCGATTAATCGTTTAATTAATCTTTATCGCAACGAAGCACTCCACCGTTGGCAATTTGGTCTTTAGAGATTTCGTGCATGATAATTTGTACTGCTTCAGGTTTGCAGTTGAGTGTTTCGACAATTGCATTTGTTACTCGTTTAGCCATTTCACGTTTTTGTTCGATGGTGCGTCCTTCTAAGAAGTCGATAACGACATTCGGCATAAATATCTCCTAATGATTAATTGTGGCAAGTTGTGCATCAGTTAATGCGATGTCTTGATTATGGCAAATACCAATACCGGATTGTATGATTTTTTCAGCAATCGCTTTTGCTTCCTCTAATGAGTGCATTGTGTAGGTTCCACATTGATATTCGTTTAATTCTGGAATTTCTGATTGTGATTTTACATTTAGCACATCATGCATGGATTTTAACCAAGCATCAACTACCAACGATTCGTTAGGTTTACCAATTAAGCTCATATAAAAACCAGTACGGCATCCCATTGGGGATATGTCAATAATTTCGACATTATCACTGTTTAAATGGTCGCGCATAAAGCCAGCAAATAGGTGTTCTAATGTATGAATCCCTTTTTCAGGTAATAGTGCTTTATTAGGAATGGTAAAGCGAAGATCAAATACAGTTATGTCATCACCTTTAGGGGTTGCCATGGTTTTAGCTATTCGCACAAAAGGTGCTTTCATTTTAGTATGATCGACTTTAAAACTGTCTAATAAAGGCATAATGTTCTCCTTAGTTTATAATCAAGCTATTTTGATTAATTAGCTCGATTTATTCCACCTTTTTTATTCATTGATTTAATAAATCTAACATTTCTTGTTCATCAATGACTTTTATTCCTAGCTCTTCTGCTTTAGTAAGCTTTGAACCTGCTGATTCACCCGCAATCACTAAGTCGGTTTTTTTAGAAACACTACCAGTAACTTTAGCACCGAGTTTTTTTAGTTTGTCTTTTGCTTCGTCACGGGTTAATTGTGATAATGTTCCGGTTAATACAATGGTTTTGCCCGAGAATGGTGAGCCAATTGTTAATGGTTGTACTTCGACATCAGGCCAATGTATACCGATTTCCGGACTGGTTAGTTGGTCAATGACATCACGATTATGGGGTTCTTGAAAAAAGTCGATAATACTTTCAGCGATTACTTCACCAACATCACTTATAGTTTGTAGTTGCTCTAATGATGCATTTTCAATTGCTGGTAAGTTACCTAATTGGTTAACTAAATTTTCAGCTGTGACTTCACCAACATTTGGTATGCCTAGGGCGAATATAAATCGATTTAAAGTGGTGTCTTTAGATTGATTTAATGCGTTAATTAGGTTGTTGGCTAATTTTTGTCCGACTTTGTCTAATGAACAAAGAATTGGTAAGGTTAGCTTGTAAAGGTCAGCCGGTGTTTTGACATAATCTTTGTCTACTAATTGTTCGATTATTCTATCACCGAGTCCATCAACGTTCATTGCCCGGCGAGATACGAAGTGTTTTAGGGCTTCTTTGCGCTGTGCTGGGCAAATCAATCCACCTGCACAACGAGAGATTGCTTCACCTTCATCGCGAACAATAAGGGAGCCACAAATAGGGCAGTGGGTTGGGAAGATGATTTCTTTGGTGTCAGCTGGTCGCCGATCTTGGATGACTGAAACAATTTGTGGAATCACATCACCTGCACGGCGTACAGTGACATAATCACCTTCTCGAATACCTAAACGTTCAATTTCATCACTGTTGTGGAGTGTTGCATTACTGACGATAACCCCTGCTACCGATACCGGCTCTAGTCTTGCTACTGGTGTTATGGCACCGGTACGACCAACTTGGAAGTCGACTTTTTTAAGCTGTGTTACTTCTTCTTGCGCTGGAAATTTGAATGCTGTGGCCCAACGAGGTGCACGCGCAACAAAACCAAGCTCTTGTTGTTGTGCAATACTGTTGACTTTGATAACTACACCGTCAATATCAAAATCAAGTGACATTCTTTCCACACCAATTTCATGAAAGTAGGCAAGTGCTTCTTGGACACCTTGGCGAATCTGGACTTTGTCGCTAACAGGTAAACCCCAAGCTTTAAATTGCATTAGACGGTCATAATGGTTATCAGGTAGAGTTGCGCC
Organism: Gilliamella sp. ESL0443; assembly: GCF_019469165.1. Lineage (NCBI taxonomy): Bacteria > Pseudomonadati > Pseudomonadota > Gammaproteobacteria > Orbales > Orbaceae > Gilliamella > Gilliamella sp. ESL0443. Next base: position 570,097 of record NZ_CP048263.1, read on the forward strand.
CTCATTAATGCCAACACCATAACAGAAAAAAGAGAGCGGTCTTTTGGCGGTGATTTTAGGATCTAATTGCCTTAATGAACCTGCGGCGGCATTCCGAGGATTTGCGAATGTTCTTTCCTTGCGTTTTTCCGCATCTGCATTTAATTTGGCAAAACCTTTGTGTGTCATAAAGACTTCGCCACGTACCTCTAATCGAGTAGGTATGTTTTCACCTTTTAATACCAGTGGAATAGTTCTTATGGTTTTTACATTTGAAGTTATATCTTCACCAGTAGTGCCATCGCCACGCGTTGCTGCTCGAACGAATCGTCCATTTTCGTATAATAAACTTACCGCTAACCCGTCAAGTTTTAACTCACAGCAGTATTCAACTGATTGGCTACTAGTGAGATGTAAGCGATCTTTTACCCTTTTATTAAAGGCGTTAAAACTTAATTCATCAAATACATTATCAAGTGATAGCATCGGTAGTTCATGTTTTACCGAGTCAAATTGTGACAGAGGTGTGCCTCCTACACGTTGTGTTGGTGAGTCGGATGTGATGAGTTCAGGGTGATTGTGTTCTAGATTTTGGAGTTGTTTTATTAATTTATCATATTCTACGTCGGGAATTTCTGGTGCATCAAGCACATAATAACAATATTCATGATGTCTTATCAGATTGCGTAAAGCAGTTATCTGTTCTGTTACCTCGTGTAGAGATTCAGAATTATTTACTGAATTTTCAGTTATATTTGGCATGATTTTTAACTCTTAAATTAAAACTAAAGTTTTAGAATTAGCAATAAAATAGTACGTAACTAAATTTAGTACAATAGGTGTTGATAAATATAGTTTGTAAACCAACATAAACTAGCTATTCCACTAATTTTCATAAGTGGAATAGTTTTAAAAAAAGAGTTCTGATGATTAAATTTCGTTACAAGCTTTTTTAATGCGTTCTTTATAACTATCAATCTTTTGTGGTGTCATCATGTGATGTTCATCATCAAGTACTACACCATTGACATCGTCAGCGATACGTTGCGCAGTTTGTAACATAAGTTTGAAGTTTTGTTGATTGTTACCATGAGTTGGCGCAACCATAAATATTGATACACCCGGTGTGGTAAATTCGTGCATGGTTTCAGGATCTAAATAACCTGGGCTAATCATGTTAGCTAAACTAAATAAAATTGGGCCATTGCCGGCAGGGTCAACATGGCGATGGAAAATTTGCATATCACCAAATTGGAATCCTGATTGCATTATGCTAGCTAACAGTACATCACCTTGTAATGATTTGCCATTTATACCGGTTACGTTTAAGACAATAATTTCAGTTTGGTTGTCTTCACCCACATCTAGTTTTTGATTGCTTTGTTCTTCAGATACTGATTGAGCCGTTTTTTGGACTTCTTTAACCTTTGGTGTTTCAGGTTCTTCAGCAAAAATTTCTTGTTGAAAGTTGATTGTAGGCTCGTTATCAGCCTTATCGTCAATTTCTTCGTCATCATTATTTGAAAATAGATCTTCTTGAAGAGGTAAATGTTCTTCCTCTTCTTCTTTCACGTTCTCTTCTTCAACTACTACTGACTCAACTGGGTTATTACTTTCATCCTGTTTATTTTTAGGTGTGAGTAATATTACATCGTCTTCTTCGCCGTAGATGTCTTCAAATTGTTGAGTATTTGGTGTGAATTTATCTTTTTTGCCTGACTTAAATAAAGAAGAACGTTCTTTTTTATTGATCCAGAGCCCATGAATCAATAATGCAATAATGACTAAGGACGCAATAACAATTAGAACAGTACGTAAATTATCCATAATACCCATCTCAGAATTAAATTAAATATAGATTTAAATTATTCAATAATATAATTGAAAAAAAAGGATTAAAAAATACCACAATTAAATTTTTTTACTTTTTATTCGTAAGCTAAATCCATACTCACTTATTACAGCACTAAAAATCAATTCGCATATATTACTTTATTTCTCCAAATAATCATAATATCAATCATAATTTTTTTATTATTATTGTTTCGTTATGGTTAAATTTAGTAAATTTTTAGAACTCTGTGCTATTAAGGTGTTAAGATACTTACAATCAATGCATATTTTTTGTAAAATCACCGATCACTTTTGAATGATTTCATTGTTTTTTATTAAAAAATAATTATTAAGTTACCGAGGTCTTTTTTATATGAGATTTAATAAGCTATTACTTACGCTGGCATTATCTGGTCTATTGTTATTAACTGGTTGTGATAATAATCAATCCCAATCAGCTAATGGCCAATTACCCAAGGTAACTGTTTTTAAAGTCCAACCTTTAGATTATACCCTTAAAATTAGTTTACCTGGACGAGTTGTTGCATCGCAAATAGCTGAAATTCGCCCACAAGTTAGTGGAATTGTGTTAAATCGTGAATTTGAAGAAAGTTCGAATGTTAAAGCTGGGCAATCGCTTTATCAAATCGATCCCGCTATTTATCAAGCTAATTATGATAGTGCGGTGGCAAGTGTAGAAAGTGCAAAAGCTAATGCTAATATTGCGCAACTTACTTTAAAACGTTATGCAGGGCTATTAAATACTAAATCCATCAGCCAACAAGAATATGATAAAGCTGCTGCTGATGCTAAACAAGCTGAAGCAAGTGTTTTAGTTGCTCAAGCAGCAGAACACGCTGCTAAAGTTAATTTAGATTATACTAAAGTTTATTCGCCAATTGATGGTTATATTGGTAAATCAAGTGTGACTGAAGGTGCGCTAGTTTCTGCTGGACAAGCTGCTCCACTTGCACTAGTTCAACAACTTGATCCAATTTATGTTGATATGACTGAAGCGGCGACTCGCTATAATAAATATCTTCAAGATGAAAATATTGTTTATGAACCCGCTAAAGGCAATAACGTTGATCTGTTCTTTAATGATGGTTCTAAATACGCATTATCAGGTAGCATTAAATTTTCAGATATGACAGTTAATGAGACTACAGGTACTGTTACGTTGCGTTCACAATTTTCAAATAGTGAAGGTAAAATTTTACCAGGTATGTTTGTTAAACCACAAATGACATTAGGTACTATTAAAAATGCAGTGTTAGTGCCTCAACAAGGTATTACTAGTAACCAAAAAGGCCAATATACAGCTAAGATTTTAAAATCAGATGGTGCAGTTGAATATCGCCAAGATATTAAAATTTATACCGGTATAGGTGGTTATTGGGTGGTAACTAGTGGAATTAATATCGGTGAAGAAGTTATTACAACAGGCCTACTTAATTTAACTGGGGTTGAAACAGGAACAGCTATGAAAGCGGTTGCAGTTGGTAAGCCTGCTGAACTGACTCAAGAGCAGTTAGATAGTCTCATCAAAAACAGCGTGAAATAAGGTAGATTTAATTATGGCTAAGTTTTTTATTGATAGACCTGTTTTTGCATGGGTAATTGCTATCATGATGATGCTGGGCGGTGCTTTGTGTATTAAGTTACTTGCTGTTGAACAGTATCCTGATATTGCACCACCTGCTGTTACGGTTTCAGCGGTTTATCCAGGTGCTGATGCACAAACAATTGAAAATACAGTTACGCAGTTAATTGAGCAAAACTTAACTGGTTTGGATAATTTGATTTATATGAAATCAACCAGTAGTGCTCAAGGTGTGGTACAAACTACGTTAACTTTTGCACCAGGTACTAGCCCTGATTTTGCTCAGGTACAGGTATTAAACAAAGTAGAAAGTATTAAATCTCGTCTACCAGAAAGTGTTCAAAAAAATGGGGTTTCGGTTGCTAAAAATAACACTAACTTCTTAAAAGTTATCGGCTTCTACTCAACCAATCCTCAAAAAACACAAGCAGATATAGCTGACTTTATTTATTCAACTGTACAAGATCAGATTCGTCGTGTACAAGGGGTAGGTGATACACAGTTATTTGGTTCTGAATATGCAATGCGTATTTGGTTAGATCCAAATAAACTTAATTATTTTAATCTGTCGATTGAAGAAATTATTAGTGCTATCCAAGCGCAAAATGCTCAGGTTACTGCAGGGCAATTAGGTGCTTTACCAGCCACTGAAGGGCAAGAACTTAATGCCACCATTACTGCTCAATCACGTTTAAAAACACCAGAGCAATTTCAAAATATTTTACTTCGTGTTAATACAGATGGTTCAAATGTTTTATTAAAAGATGTAGCAAAAGTTGAAATTGGTGCAGCTGATTATAATTTCCTTTCTCGTTATGATGGTAAACCATCAGCTGGTTTAGGTATTTATTTAGCAACAGGTGCTAACCAACTTGATACATCTGAGAAAGTTGACAAAAAAATTGAAGAGTTATCTCATATTTTTCCTGAGGATATTAAATTTGCGTATCCTTATGATACAACACCATTTGTTAAATTATCGATCAACAACGTAGTACATACCTTAATCGAAGCAATCATTTTGGTTGTTATCGTTATGTATGTGTTTTTACAAAATCTGCGTTCTACACTTATTCCAACCATCACCGTACCGGTAGTATTGTTAGGTACGTTTGCGGTTCTATATATCTGTGGATTTACCATTAATACGTTATCCATGTTTGCTATGGTACTGGCCATCGGTCTTCTGGTCGATGATGCCATTGTGGTTATTGAGAACGTTGAACGTATTATGCATGATGAAGGGCTTTCGCCTTATGATGCAACCGTTAAATCGATGGAACAAATTACTTCTGCTTTAGTTGGTATTGCTGTGGTACTTTCAGCAGTATTCGTACCAATGGCATTTTATGGTGGTGCAGCAGGGGGGATTTATCGTCAATTTTCAATCACTATTGTAACGTCAATGTCATTATCAGTGGTGATGGCAATTGTGTTAACACCAGCACTTTGTGCTCAAATTTTAAAAGCGCCGTCAAAAAGCAAAATTAAGAAAGCTACGATTGGTGAAAAATTAGAAAGTGTGCCGCCATTTAGCTGGCTTTCAATTGGAACTAAATGGTTCTTCAGTAAGTTTAATAATATATATAACAAAAGTTTACATGCCTATGAAAAAGGTGTAATTAAATTTATTCGATATCCTCTCGTTTCATTTATTTGCTATGCGTTAATTGTTGTTGCTTTAATATTTGGCTTTAATCGCTTACCAACTGGCTTCTTACCGAATGAAGATCAGGGTGTATTAATTGTCATGGTTGAATTACCACCAGGTTCTACATTAGAACAAACCATGGGCGTTTTGAATAAAACCTCTAAATTCTATATGGAGAAAAAGGCTGACTCAGTGAAGGAAATCTTTACCGTTGCTGGTTTTAGTATGGTTGGTCGTGGTCAAAATATGGGGCTTGGCTTTATTCGATTAAAAGATTGGGATGAGCGTACTCGCCCAGACCAAAAAGTTGATGCCTTAGTTGGTAGTGGTTGGGGATTTGCTTCAACAATAACTGAAGGTCGTGTCATTATTACCAATGTACCAGCAGTACCGTCACTTGGTATGGCTAATGGTTTCTCATATATGTTAAAAGATACCTCTGGCTTAGGACATGATGCATTGATGGGCGCATTTTTCCAACTATTGAGACAAGCCTCTCAAAATCCTAACTTACAACAAGTTCGCCCTGGTAGTATGTTAGATGTTCCACAATATAAAATTAATGTGGATTTCGAAACGGCTCAAGCACTTGGTGTTGCGGTAAGTAGTGTTAATACCGTGCTTTCAACTGCATTAGGTTCAGCTTATATTGATGACTTTGTTTATAATAACCGTGTTAAAAAGGTTTATTTACAATCTGATGCGGCTTATCGAATGCTTCCTGATGATTTTAGTTTCTGGCATGTGAAAAATCAAAAAGGTGAAATGGTTCCTTATGATGCATTTGCAACCACAACGAAAAGTTATGGTTCACCATCACTTGTTCGTTATGATGGTGTAGCGGCAATGGGTATTAGTGGTTCGGCTGCCCCTGGGTTGAGTTCTGGTCAAGCTATGGCGACTATGGAAGAACTATCTAAAAACTTGCCTAAGGGCTTCTCGTTTGACTGGACAGATATTTCTTATCAAGAACGTCAAACAGGTTCTCAAACTACAACACTTTATTATATTTCAATCATTGTGGTGTTCTTGTCGTTAGCAGCTCTATATGAAAGCTGGACAGTACCTATTTCGATCCTATTTGTGATCCCACTAGGTATTATCGGTACCGTATATGCGACGATGTTTAGAGGTCTTGATAACGATATTTACTTTATTGTTGGTCTTTTAACTACGATGGGCTTATCGGCTAAGAATGCTATTTTGATTGTGGAATTTGCTAAAGATGCACTTGAAAAAGAAGGTAAATCATTAATCGATGCAACGTTAGAAGCTTGTCGTCTACGTTTACGTCCAATCTTAATGACTTCATTTGCTTTCATTCTTGGTGTGTATCCATTAGCAACAAGTAGTGGTGCTGGTTCTGTAAGCCAGAATGCGGTAGGTACAGGGGTAATCGGCGGTATGTTGACAGCAACATTCTTGGCGATATTCTATGTTCCGCTATTCTTCTTATTTGTAACTAAATTATTTACTAAACATAAGAATAAAGTCGTATTGCCAACTAACTTTACAGGCAACACTGAAAATAAATAACCAATAGGTTAGATTTAAAAAGCACCAATAGTCTTGGTGCTTTTTTTATGTGCTTTTTGGATTAATCGTTTTAAACGATAATTAAGTTTGTATTCAGTTAAATTTTGCGTTGAGGAGCGGGGTTTTTGAGTGATATAAAACAGATATTGAGGTGATTTTTTTAAAGATTGGACTTTATCGATGTGATTTAACTAAGTGTTGGGTCATATGCGCATGGGTAATCGCGATTGCGAGCGCATCAGCGGCATCTGCTTGAGGGCTTGCCGGTAATTTAAGTAATAACTTAACCATGTGCTGTACTTGCTTTTTATCCGCTGCTCCTGTTCCAACTACGCTTTGCTTAACTAATCGTGCGGCATATTCAAAAACGGGTAAATCATTATTAACCGCTGCAACAATGGCAGAACCTCGTGCTTGACCTAATTTTAGCGCAGAATCGGCATTATGAGCCATAAACACTTGTTCAATAGCAAACATGTCAGGTTGAAATTGGAGGATGATTTCGCTTACTCCGGCGTAGACACGTTTTAAACGCGTTGGTAAGTCATCAACTGCAGTACGGATACAACCACTGCCAAGATAGGTTAGTTGTCGTCCCGTTTGGCGAATTACACCGTAACCCGTCAAACGAGAACCTGGGTCAATCCCCAGAATGATAGTCATTAGAGTGCTGCTGCAACTTCGTCTGAAACTTCTCCGTTATGATAAACTTCTTGAACATCATCACAATCTTCAAGCATGTCAATAAGACGTAGTAGTTTTGGTGCAGAATCAATATCCAAGTCAACTTTAGTGGCTGGAATCATTGAAACTTCAGCGGATTCAGCGACTAAGCCTGCTGCATCTAGTGCATCTTTAACTTCACCGAATGATTCAGGTGTTGTAAATACATCAATAGCACCATCGTCATACGTCACAACATCATCAGCACCAGCTTCAAGCGCAGCATCCATGACTTGATCTTCGTCAGTTCCAGTTGGATATGAGATAACGCCTTTTTTGGTGAATAAGTAAGATACAGAACCATCAGTACCTAGGTTTCCACCAGTTTTAGTAAAAGCATGACGAACTTCTGATACCGTGCGGTTTCGATTATCACTTAAGCATTCTACCATTACTGCAGTACCTGCTGGTCCATAACCTTCATAGATGATAGTTTCCATATTAGTATCATCTTCACCACCAACACCACGAGCAATTGCTCTGTTCATGGTATCTCGAGTCATGTTGTTAGATAATGCTTTGTCCATAGCAGCTCGTAGACGAGGGTTAGACGCTGGATCGCCACCACCAAGTTTTGCTGCTGTTACAAGTTCGCGAATAATTTTGGTAAAGATTTTACCGCGCTTAGCATCTTGAGCTGCTTTGCGATGTTTGGTATTGGCCCATTTACTATGACCTGCCATAAAATTCTCCAGATTAAATAATTTAAAAATCGAGCTATTTTAACAAACTTTTAGCTAAAGTTCATTATCAATCTCTTTATTCCTTTTCTGCTGTTAATAATAAAGTTTTTATTAGAGTAATTTCAATAAAAGTTGAGTATGTGGATATACAACATTACTCTTATTTATTGCTGAAAGTTTGAAAAGAATAGTTCTTATAGGTATATAACGTTAAATTGTATTGATAATTAAAAAATCGCTATATAAGCTTTGTGCAACACTTGTTTAGTGCTCTTAGGCTTGAATAAATTTTTAGTTAGTAAAAAATAAAAAAAGCGCCCTATCAATCAGCGCTTTTAATCTATTAAATAATATGGTTTAAAATTTTTACTAACTCATTCCATATTGTTTTAATTTTTTGCGTAAAGTACCACGATTGATACCAAGCATATTTGCTGCTCGAGTTTGATTGCCACGAGTATATTGCATAACCATATCAAGGAATGGGTGTTCAACTTCAGCTAACACTAATTCGTATAGATCAGTAGGATCTTCACCATTTAATTGTGATAAATAGTTTTTTAAAGCTTGTTTTACCGAATCTCGTAAAGGCTTTTGTGTTATTTGGTCTTGAGAGTTTACAGTTGTAAATTTAAGTGCTGCAGCTGTAACGCGTTGTTCTGACATAGTATTTTTAACTCTTTTATTTGTTTCTAATTTGACTAAAAAATGCTTTTAGTGTTTTTACTTGCTCACTTGTATTGCTAAGTACACTAAATAAGCGCCTGAATTGATCACTATCAGCATAACTCTTGGTATACCAATTTACATGCTTTCTGGCAATCCTTAATCCTTTGTATTCTCCATAAAATTGATAAAGATCTTCAAGGTGTGTTAATACAATTTGTTCGACTTCATCAATTGTTTTATTTTTTTTTAACTGTCCGTGTGCTAAATAGAATGCAATTTCTTCAAATATCCAAGGTCGCCCCTGTGCCGCTCGGCCGATCATTATACCATCAGCTTGCGTATATTTGAAAACATCTTTTGCTTGTTCTGGTATACAAATATCACCATTTGCAATTACCGGAATCGTTACCTTTTCTTTCACTGCTTTTATGGAGTCATATTCGACTTCTCCATTGAATAAGCATGCACGACTTCGCCCATGAATAGTAATAGCCTTTATGCCACAATCCTGCGCAATTTGTGCGATTTCAATGCAATTTCTATTATTTTTATCCCATCCAGTCCGAGTTTTTAGTGTTACTGGCACATCAACTGAGCCAACAACTTTTTGCAAAATATTTTTTATTAAATCTGGATGCTGCATTAATGCAGAACCAGCTAATTTTTTATTTACTTTTTTAGCAGGGCATCCCATATTAATATCAATTAATTGAGCACCATGTTTGACATTAAATTCAGCAGCTCTAGCCATTTCATCTGGATCTGAGCCGACAATTTGGACTGCACGTATACCAACATCATCAGTTGAAATCATTCTTAATGCTGATTTGTCAGTATGCCATACATCTGAATTAGCTAAAAACATTTCAGAAATAGTCATTCCTGCACCAAAGCGATGACATAAATTTCTAAATGGTTTATCGCTTATTCCTGCCATAGGGGCCGCAATTAAATTGTTTTTTAATGTGACCTTGCCAATGCTAAGCAAATTAAGGTCGGCTATATTACGCATTTTTCCTCTAAGTTAAAAGGGGGTAATGTCACATTTTTACTTTTTTTTACCAGTAATTCGGCACCACTCTTCTTGCTCAATGATAGGATCAAGTTCAAAATGAGTCTGATATGCTTCATATACACTTTGAGATTGAGTGGCTAAAATACCTGATAATCCTAGTTTTCCATTAGTTTTTACAAGGTTATTGATCTGTGGTTCAAGTTCTTTTAAAGGGCCAGCTAATATGTTTGCGACAACAACATCTGCTTGTAAATTCTTAGGAAGATCTTTTGCTAAATATAGTTCAATTTTTTCACTAACATTATTTCGCTCAGCATTGGCACGACTTGCTTGGATCGCTTGAGGATCAATATCTACTCCAATGACTCGCTTAGCGCCTAATTTTAATGCAGCAATGGCTAAAATACCTGAACCGCAACCATAATCAATCACTATCTTGTTGTTTAGATCTAGACTATCTAACCAAGTTAAACATAATGCTGTTGTCGGGTGGGTCCCCGTTCCAAATGCTAGACCAGGATCTAACATTACGTTGACTGCATTAGGATCAGGAATGTCTCGCCAGCTAGGGCATATCCATAATCTTTTACCAAATTGCATTGGATGAAAGTTATCCATCCACTCTCTTTCCCAATCTTTATCTTCTAGCTGTTCTATTTTATAGGAATATTGATCTAGATTTAGTATCGCTTTTAATTCATCAATATCTATTTGAGCATCATAAAGTCCAACTACGTCGGTGTTTCCCCAAAGTTTCGTTTCACCTGGTAACGGCTCAAAAACAGGGTTATCATAAGTGTCTTGAAAAGTGACTGATACAGCACCTGATTCTTCTAGTTGCTCGCTGATTTGTTCAGCTAATTCATTAGTAGTGTTAATTCTGAGTTGAATCCAAGGCATAGTTTTTTCCTGTTTGGCCAAATAGGTTGGCGATAATAAATACAACTAATCCGATCAGTAACGATGGTATGATTGGATGGAAAGCATAAATCTTAATGTTATAAACAGCGAGAAGAGTATAGCTTATTGCACCAGCTAACATTGAGCAAAGTGCCCCTGTTGCATTCGCTTTTTTCCAGTATAATCCGAGTACTAATGGCCATAAAAATACTGCTTCAAGTCCACCAAATGCGAGTAAATTAAGCCAGATGATCATTTCGGGTGGTTTCCATGCGGCTAATATCAATAATCCACCAAAGAAATAGGTAATGGTAACTGATAATCGAGTTAGCATTTTATCACTAAATTTGGTATTTGGTCTTATCGTTAGGAATAGATCTTTAATAATAACCGATGATACTTGTAGTAGTTGGGCATTAATTGTGGACATTATAGCTGAAAGTGGCGCAGCCAAAAAGATTCCTGCAGCCAAAGGAGGCATAACTTTTATAATTAATGTGGGTACAATTTGATCCGGAATCGTTAAATCACTCACTATCGCACGACCGAGTGCTCCAGATAAATGCATAGTTAACATGATGATTGTTACAACTATAGTACCAATAATAATACCTTGGTGTACCGCTTTACTATCTTTATAGGCCATGCAACGAACAGCAGTATGTGGTAAACCAACAACACCAAAGCAGACTAGAACCCAAAAAGAAGCCATAAAAGGGAAGTCCATAAAATTATTTGGTCCTTGTGGCGTTAATAAAGCCGGATCGATTGTATATAGGCGATCAATAATATTTGTAATTCCACCACCAGCGTAAATAATGGCGACTAAAAGTAAAATGGCACCGATTATCATAACTAAGCCTTGGAAAGCATCATTTAAAATGCTGGCTCTAAACCCCCCAAAAGCCGTATATATTACTGTGCCGAATCCAAAAATAATGAGTCCATTGTCATAAGGAATACCGACAGATGATTCTAATAAACGGGCTCCCCCTACAAATTGTACAGTCATCGCACCAACAAAAGCAGTAATTAAAGCGATACTTGCAAACCATACAATCATTTTACTTTTATAATGAGAATAGAGCATATCACTAAGCGTTATTGCATTGTATTTACGAGCTAAAATAGCAAACTTTTTACCTAAAATGCCCAGTGAAAGTAATACAGTAGGGACTTGGATCATAGATAACAGCACCCAGCCAAGTCCATATTTATAAGCAGCCCCTGGCCCACCAATGAATGAACTGGCACTAATATAAGTTGCAGCCAAGGTCATCGCCAGTAAAAAACCGCCCATGGTGCGATTACCAATAAAATAGTCAGTAAATTGGTTTACTTTCTTTCTTTTTATATAAGCGTAAATTGATAACGCAAATACAAATATAAGGTAAATAATAAGAGGAAGAATAATATCTAATTGCACGCTTAATGGCCTATTCTAATGGAATATTTTTGAATTGTTTTTTTACCACAATATAACATAACAAGATAAAACCAAATGGTACCATTATGCATGACAGCTCAAACCATAATGGCAAACCTATGAAACCTTTTTGATCTTTTAAACTATAAGCGCTAATTACCCATGCAGCGAAATAGATAAGAGTAAGTAACAATGAAAGCTTTGCTTCTTTATTAGCCTGCTTGTAACGAGTATCCATATTAAATAAATGGTTAATTAATTTGGGGGGGACTTAGAGTAAAAGAAAGTGTTTAACTTGGCAAGCTTATTGCAATTTATGCAATATAGTGTTCTAAATATATCAATTTTCGCAATTATGATTTTACGCTATAGTGCTCTGATTAAAAATAATTCAACTCATGGAGAGAATAATGTCTAACTATTTTAATACATTAAATTTACGCGAAAAATTAGAACAACTAGGTCAGTGCCGTTTTATGGCTCGTGATGAATTTGCATCAGAAGCTAATTTTTTAAAAGGCAAAAAGATTGTGATCGTTGGTTGTGGTGCTCAAGGTCTTAACCAAGGGCTAAATATGCGCGATTCTGGTTTAGATATTTCTTACGCTTTACGTAAAGAAGCTATTGCAGAAAAAAGAGCATCATGGAAAAAAGCAACAGAAAATGGCTTTAAAGTTGGAACTTATGAGGAATTAATTCCTACCGCTGATTTAGTTATCAACTTAACTCCAGATAAGCAACATTCAGCTGTAGTACAAGCTGTTCAACCATTGATGAAAAAGGGTGCAGCATTAGGTTATTCACACGGTTTTAACATCGTTGAAGTTGGCGAAAAAATTCGTCCAGATATCACAGTAGTGATGGTTGCGCCAAAATGTCCTGGAACAGAAGTTCGTGAAGAGTATAAACGTGGATTTGGTGTACCAACTCTGATCGCTGTCCATCCTGAAAATGATCCTAAAGGCGAAGGTTTAGCAATTGCTAAAGCATGGGCTGCTGCAACAGGTGGTCATAGAGCGGGTGTTTTACAGTCTTCTTTTGTTGCTGAAGTTAAATCTGATCTTATGGGTGAACAAACGATCTTATGTGGTATGTTGCAAACTGGATCATTACTTTGCTTTGACAAACTTGTCGCAGATGGCGTTGATCCTGCATATGCTTGTAAATTATTACAATTTGGTTGGGAAACGATCACTGAAGCATTAAAACAAGGTGGTATTACGTTAATGATGGATCGTTTATCTAATCCTGCTAAATTACGTGCGAATGCATTAGCTAAAGAATTAAAAGTGATCATGACTGATCTTTACCGTAAACATATGGATGATATTATTTCAGGCGAATTCTCATCAACGATGATGAAAGATTGGGCTAACGATGATGTTAACTTATTGAAATGGCGTAAAGAAACGGGTGAAACTGCATTCGAAAAAGCTGCCGAATATCAAGGTAAGATTGACGAACAAGCTTATTTTGATCAAGGTGTTGTTATGGTAGCAATGGTTAAAGCAGGGGTTGAACTTGCATTTGAAACTATGCTTGAATCTGGTATTTTACCTGAATCAGCTTATTATGAATCACTACATGAGTTACCACTTATTGCAAATACAATAGCTCGTAAACGTTTGTATGAAATGAATGTGGTTATTTCTGATACCGCTGAATATGGTAACTATTTATTTGCTAATGCAGCTGTTCCATTATTAAAAGAGAAATTCATGCCAATGTTACAAGCAGGTGACTTAGGTAAAGCTATACCTGAAGGCAGTGTTGACAATGCACAATTACGTGATGTTAATGAAGCTATTCGTCACCATCCAATTGAGATCGTTGGGCGTAAACTTCGTAGCTATATGACAGATATGAAAAGGATCAATGTAGCAAGTTAATTGATCTTAATCAGTTATGAAAAAGGTGCTAATAAGCACCTTTTTTTATGTCTAAAGTATCTTAACATCAAGCTTTAACTGCATTTAATATTTTGTAAAATTACGATTTGATCACAAAGGATCAAGGATCAAAAAAAGGATCCAACTTAGATCATTCGGATCCTTCTAAAATTTTCATAAAACTTTTAAAAATTAAATAATTAAAAATTTTTTATTTTAACTTTTTATTTATTTTTTATATTAGTTATGGTATATTTTGTTCAAATTTAGTTCAATTTGTAAGGATAAAATATCAATGAAAATGGCTTTTCGACCAACTGATAGCTGGCGTTGGTATTTTGATAAAGAATACGACAGCTTAATGCTTGAAATTTCATCAGAAATGTTATTTCGTTGTAATTATGCAAGCAAAATATTAATACCAGATGTATTTGATGAGTTTTCGTTTTCTGTTGATGACGCGACGGCTTATTATCTATTTTATGATAGTTGCCAATCTTTAGCTTTAAGTGACTCGCAAAAGATTGAATTATCCATTAATGCCATTGTTGCGGCTAATTTTATTAAACCTCAAATGCCAAAAAGTTGGTATTTTTGCCAACAACCTAAGCTATATCGTCCTAAATTAGCGGACATTGTTGAAGTCAGCATGCAAGAAGGTGATCAACGGGTTTTTTTATTAGTCGTTGAAGCGGGTGAAAATGCTTCACTGTGTATTATTGCTCAACCTACATTTGTGGCAATGAATAAAACATTTTATTTTTCCGAAGCAATTAAAGTGATGAATGATCGACTGGCGCCAATCCAAAAAAATGTCATGGATGAGAGTTCGTTGATAGACCTTAAGTTAGAAGCCATTTCGTAAACAATACCATTCTAATCCGACTATTGTCTTGTCAGTAAGACTTAATTTCGATTTAAACCTGCTATATTTTGATTTTGTTATTCACAACAGGTTGTGAAGCAGGCAATGTATTGATCTGTTTAATCGATGACTTAAACGGCATTTCGTTACGGTATCGCAGTTGAACGCTTTAAAACTGAATAAAAATGACTTTAAAGGATAGCATTTAGCATCAACGGTTTTAAATTTAAGCCATATAACATTATTAACGTATTGATTGGCAGGCTAACTTGTCATCATAGTGGGGTAATAATTTATTAAGTGTCAATCAACCATTTTAATCAATAATTAACGATTTATTATTGATAAATCAGAATTCTATAACCAATGATCATTAAGGTTTTTTTATTAATTCAATTTTGATATCACCCTCAGGTATACAACTACAAGCTAAAATACGGTGATCGCGTTTTATTGCAGATTGAGTAAGAGGATTCACTTTTCCTTGTTTTAATACCACTGCACATTTTCCACAAATTCCAACTCTGCATGAATAAGGGAGAGTAATATTATGTTGTTCCAGTTGTTCTAAAATAGTCTGTTGTTGATTTCCTTTGATTGTATTGTTCTCAAAAGTAATATTACACTGTTCGTGGTTAAATCGATTATTTTCGGGAAAAGATTTTAAATACTTTTTGGCCGGTTGCCTTTCAAGTATCTCAACAGGATCGTCAATTGATATTGATCCGACATTGCGAGCTATCATATTCATTCCAAAATCTATTTCCCCTTGCTCATCAGTCCGAAAATAGCGGAGCGTATTGAGTGGTTCATTATTTGCTAAAGGCTTTGCTGTATTAATATTAAAAGTGGTAAGTACACAGCGACTACACGGTTTAACGATATCAAAAATGACATCGCCAATTTTGATGATTTTCCAGCCATCTTCGGCAAAAGGAAGCGCACCTTGAATGATGATATTGCTTCGAAACTGCTGAATATCGAGCTTTTCCAAGCATCTTTGTTGTAAATAATTGAATGATGCTTCATTCAATAGTAGATAAGGATAGCCATCTGCAAAGCTTACCGGTGTTTGAGGATATCGTTTTGTTCGTCTTGTCAAATTAGTGCCAATCCAGCGCAATTGCACATTTTTTTGAAGGATGTGACTAAAAAATTGGTTAAGTCTGATTGGCGCAATATGAGAGGTAAAATGGTTACCCCAAACTTCGGTTGGTTCATTAGTTTCAATAAATTCATCAAATTGAATTGCTATTGATTCGTTATTTGACGTTGAAACAACAATACTGTTGTTAACTATAGCTGTTTTTAGTTTTAAAAGCTCAGGAAATTGTCTTGCGGTGATAAATGTTCCGTCAGGTTCACTAATCATCAATACACGATCATATTTGAATCCCCCTACAACAACATTCGACGTATTTAGGGGAATACCTGCAAGCGATTTAATCGGATAGATAAATAATTGGCTGACAGCGCTCATAATAAATAAAGTGATGAGTAAAAATGATCTTAATTGTAAACTGAATTCATCGTAATTTATAGGCAGTAGATAGTACGCCTATAAATAATCGATTGGCTACATAGGCAGATCTTGTAGAACTTTAGCATATTTTACTACATAGTCTAGGAAAATATTAGCAGAAGAAATGTAATAAACGAAATGTCCTTTAGTTATGATAGCATGAGGACCTTTATTTACTCCGCAGTGGTAACCAGGATTTAATTGAAGCTCTGATTTTTCAATTATTTTCTTATATTTTTCAGCTTCAATCGTAGAATCAAATGTTAATATCAAAACAGAAAAAGAAGGATAATATTTATTGTAAATACGGGTATTACTTTTAAAACCGTACCATTTTATACCAGATCCATTAAATTGATAATATTGATTCGAATTACAATCAGAGAAGCGAACCGAGCCGGATCGTTCAAAATAGAGTCGTTCATCTTGATTGAATCCATCTTGATTAAGTCTCTTAAAGAAAGCATCTAATTTGCCAAATTCGACTTGATCAAATTTTAAGGTTAATTCAGTATATGGTACTGAGGATGTTCTATTATTGAGTTGAAAAAAATAATAAAAAATTATTATTAGTAATATTATTAAAAAAAATATGCATTGAAAAAACAAAATTTTTCTTCTTTTCATACCAATCCTCTAATTCTTTAATGATTAAATTGTTAAAATATTATGAAATTGTAGTATAGCTAATTTCTAGGATAAAAAAATAAGTTTTACCACTAGGTGTCATTACTGATATTTCATCGTCAACTTTATGACCAATTAACGCTCTGGCAACAGGACTATTAATAGAAATCCAATTTTTTTTAGGATCAAATTCATCGGCTCCTACAATGCGGTAAATTTGTACGTGACCGGATTCATCTTCTAGTTTAACCCAAGCACCAAAAAATACTTTGCCTTCTTGCCTTGGATC
The DNA here is from genome assembly GCF_019469165.1 of Gilliamella sp. ESL0443. Classification (NCBI taxonomy): domain Bacteria; kingdom Pseudomonadati; phylum Pseudomonadota; class Gammaproteobacteria; order Orbales; family Orbaceae; genus Gilliamella; species Gilliamella sp. ESL0443. The sequence continues at coordinate 587,307 of NZ_CP048263.1, forward strand.
AGGATCGATAATGGTTAATATTTCTAGGCGTTTTGTTAAAAATCGTACTCGTCTGTCAATTTCACGCAATCGTCGTTTTCCATAAATATATTCTGCATTTTCACTCCGATCGCCAAGGGCTGCCGCATCAGATACAGCTTGAGTAACACGGGGTCTTTCTTCTTTCCATAAATATTTCAATTCACGATCGAGTGCCAAGTAGCCCTCTCTTGTTATATAATTAGCTTTTTGCATAATAAGTTTACATTCCGTTAATCGACGAGATATACAGAGATATCATGATAAATAATCAAATTAGCCATATTATAGCGGGTGAATTAACCGTAAAACCAGAACAAGTTTTAGCTGCCATTCAGTTATTAGATGATGGTAGTACCGTTCCCTTTATTGCTCGATATCGTAAAGAGATGACCGGAGGTCTGGATGATACCCAATTACGTACCTTAGATAGCCGTTTAAGTTATTTGCGAGAACTAGAAGATCGTAAACAAACAATTTTAAAATCAATTGAGGAACAGGGTAAATTAACCCCAGAATTAAGCCAAAAAATTACTGATACGCTTAGTAAAACGGAATTAGAAGATCTTTATCTTCCTTATAAGCCAAAACGTCGTACCCGCGGTCAAATAGCAATCGAGGCGGGGCTTGAATCTCTCGCTGACGATTTATGGCAAAATCCCGATCTCAATCCAGAAATTGAAGCTGAAAAATATATCAATGCAGATAAAGGCATTGCTGATACTAAATCTGCCTTAGATGGTGCCCGTTATATTTTAATGGAGCGTTTTGCTGAAGATGCCGCTTTACTTGCTAAAGTTCGTCATTATCTTTGGAATAACGCACATCTTGTATCTCAAGTTATTACTGGTAAAGAGGAAGAAGGTGCTAAATTTAGAGACTACTTTGCACAAAGTGAACTTATTTCAAAAGTGCCTTCTCATCGTGCTTTAGCTATGTTTAGAGGACGAAATGAAGGATTTTTACAACTTTCACTCAATGCCGATCCACAATTTGAAGAAACGCCAAAAGAGAGCTATTGCGAGCAAATTATTACAGAGCATTTAGGGATTCATTTTAATGATCAACCTGCAGATAAATGGCGTAAAGCAGTTATTAATTGGACATGGCGAATTAAGATTTTAATGCACATGGAAACCGAGCTTATGACCACTTTGCGTGAACGTGCTGAAGAGGAAGCAATTAACGTATTTGCAGCAAATTTACACGATATGTTGATGGCTGCACCTGCAGGTATGAAAGTCACCATGGGAATGGATCCAGGCTTACGAACAGGTGTAAAAATTGCTGTTGTGGATTCTACAGGTAAACTTATTGAGACCGAAACGATTTATCCTCATACAGGACAAGCTGATAAAGCAGCAATGATTGTTGCTGCACTTTGCATCAAACATCAAGTGGAATTAGTTGCAATTGGTAATGGCACGGCATCTCGTGAAACTGAACGTTTTTATCTTGATGTTCAGAAAAAGTATCCGGAAGTAAAAGGGCAAAAAGTTATTGTCAGCGAAGCTGGGGCTTCTGTTTATTCTGCATCAGAGCTTGCTGCTCAAGAGTTCCCTGATCTGGATGTATCAATTCGTGGTGCGGTATCCATTGCTCGTCGTTTACAAGATCCATTAGCTGAGCTAGTAAAAATCGATCCAAAATCCATTGGGGTGGGGCAATATCAGCATGATGTTAGTCAGACCCAATTAGCTAAAAAACTTGATGCGGTGGTTGAAGATGGAGTAAATGCGGTAGGGGTAAATTTAAACACTGCATCAATGATGTTACTTGCCCGTATTGCAGGATTGAATAAAGTTATTGCCCAAAATATTGTAGATTGGCGTAATGAAAATGGTCAATTTACCGATCGCAAACAGTTGTTAAAAGTTAGTCGTTTAGGCCCTAAAGCGTTTGAACAATGTGCTGGTTTTTTACGCATAATGGAGGGTAAAAATCCACTTGATGCATCGGCTGTTCACCCTGAAGCCTATCCGGTTGTCGAACGAATTTTAGAGAAAAATCATAAATCTTTAAAAGAAATTTTAGGTGATACTAATTATCTGAAATCATTAAAAGCGGTTGATTACGTTGATGACCATTTTGGTGTTCCAACTGTCACTGATATTATTAAAGAACTTGATAAACCCGGACGAGATCCAAGGCCTGAATTTAAAACTGCCCAGTTTGCTGATAACATCGAAACAATGGAAGATTTAAAAATAGGCATGATTATGGAGGGTGCGGTAACCAATGTTACCAATTTTGGTGCTTTTGTTGATATTGGTGTACATCAAGATGGTTTAGTTCATATATCAGCATTATCTGATAAATTTATTGAAGATCCACGAACGGTTGTTAAAGCTGGTGATATTGTGAAAGTTAAAGTGATTGAAGTGGATATTGCCCGCAAACGTATTGCTTTATCGATGCGACTTGATGATCCAACAACGCCAAAAGTAGAAGGGGCCAAAGCTCGAACGAATAAATCAACCGGCACTTCTAAAAGTGGACAGTCAGCGCCTATTACAAATAGTGCAATGGGTAATGCTTTTGCTGCAGCTTTTAAAAAAGGAAAATAAATTCAGTTATATTTTATTTGTAAAGGGAGGTTAATGCCTCCTTTTTATTTAACGCTAATTTCAAAATATTTTAATAAAATTATTGATGATAAATCCAGTGATTAAAAATCAAATCACGAGCTCAATCACTTTATTTAGAATTATTATTTTAATAAATATTCATTTGAGAACCATTAAATATCAATAAATTGATATTTCGCTATTCCATATTGTATATATTATTATATACTATGCACAATTGTGTAGATTATTTTTAACATATACAATTAATTATCTTATTTATTCAGCCTGTTAGTAAAGTTAAACTACTTTGCGCTGATCTTTTTAATAGCATTTCTTATTTTGATATTCTTAAATTAGTTTATTAACAACATTTGAATATTACACTTTTTCGATAGCGACATAGTCGTTTTTGCTCTAGATATTAAATAAAAATATACCGTTACATGGATGCAATTTAATAACTTTCTAATGGTTTTTATTGCTTATACCCGTTTTTAAAATTTGAAATTGTAATAGGTAACAATTTTTATCAATCATTTGATAATTCTGTAGTTTATTAAAACTTTAAATCAATAACTTTATTCTAATTTGCAGGAAAGTTTATGAGTAGAGGAATTAGCATGAATAGTAAAATGTTTGTTTCCCCCAAATTTTATTTGATGCAATTAATATTTAATATTACAGCTATTTCTTTTTTTTGCCTTTTTTGCCATACATCTCTAGCCGCATTATCATTTGCTGCAACCACTACGCAATATATTCACGGTAATCCGCCTGAAATTCTAGAATCTGCTGATACAAAAATCTTAAATGGAATTCAATTTAAATTAAATATTGATGGTCTTGATCCTGTGATTGTTTTGCCTGGTACTGATAATAAGATTTCTGTTGCTTACAACACTTCACCAAGTATTTATTCATTTGGGGTAGATACTTCAAGTTTGAATGATAGTGATATAAATGATGTAGATGGTGACAAAGTGGCTACTACCGGCAGTTTTATCATTCAGTCTATTAATACTGAATGGCGGGACTCAAACAATAACATAATTCCTTCTGATTCTACTTCCCAACTTGGTAGTGATGTGTGTAATTCATCGACGGCTAATGCAAAATCATCAGTAAAAGTAACGATTCAATTTGTTGCTAAAACCCAGTACGGTGCTCCTGATCAGTCAGAACCAAGAGAAGTCTCTAAAACATTTCAAGTCAGTGCTGATGATGGTATCTGTTATATTAGGCCTGGTGTATTGGCTCTGATTATGCACAATGGATGGGATGAAGGGGATAACTATGCTCCTTATGGTGCTGATACGATAGATCTTGATGTTCCTTATAACGTAGACCAATTTACTATGCATAAAGGTTTTAAGGCCTCCGCTAAAGATCAAAACGGCAATTACTTCCCAACATATGGTTTCCCGGATGCACGTTTTAGAATTGTGCCGGTAAATCCAATTTCAGATTATAGTTATACCTTGGTTAAAAATCCGAATAATTCACTAATTAGTGCTTCTCGTGATTCAAGCGCTGATTCTAAAAGTGAATTTAAATTTACCGAAAATGTACCAGCTCAAGATAATAAATTTGTAATATTAGTTACCAATAATCGAACGTTAGCACAGTTTTATTACACTTTCTCTATAAAACATTGGTTATATTTTACAAATAATTTGGTGGGCAATTGGCAAAACGCTAATAGTTATTGTCAAAATAATAATGATAGATTACCAATACGAGCTGAGTTATCCAATTCTAGTTTTGCTACCGTTCCAACAACTAATGATAACTATTATGTAAAAAATAATGGATATAGAAGAGCAATCGGTGAAGGATTATTGCCAGAATGGGGTAAAGCCTACTTTTATTCCCCACTTGATTATATTGGGCGAGATATGATGTCTGGTGCGCCAAATTTAAGAAGTTTAATCAATTATGATTTCTATTTTACCAGTGAACCATCATCGGTAAAAGATGTATTAGGTAATTATAGATATTACAGTGTGGGGATGGTAGAAGGTAATATTATTGTTGAACCAGATGTAGCATATACCTTATGTGTTAAATATTAACGTTGATATACAATTAGCTATTTTTTTAAAATCTAAACAGATATTAATGATTTATCTTAATATTTGATTTTGATGTTAATCAAATGAGCAGGTTTTCAAACTGCTCATTTTTATTTCAAAAATCTCATGAGGTAAAAATTTAAGACATTATTTTGGAATTTTATAATAAGCCTGTTAATGGTTTATTAAGCACACACTCATTAAAAAACGCTATTATGATAAATAAACAGTTGGCAAAACAATATTTTTCAGGCCAAATTGTTTTAATTCCATAGCAAAATTTTCGATATGTTGTTTTGAGGCGCTCTGCCATGTTTTGGCTTCACCTCTCACACCATGATTATGAAATGCATTGATTCTAATTTTTATATTTGCATCAAATTGCTTTAAAAAATTAGCTAAATGTTCAGCGTTTTGTTGTAAATCGGTATGCTTAGGAATAATTAGAAATCTGACTTCATATAATTTATTCATTTTTGCAAGATATTCAATTGACTTTTTAACTCTTAAATTTCCCTTGCTAGTTAATGCTTCATGTACTTGATTATCCCATGCTTTAAGATCAATCATTGCCCCATCCATTACGTTGACTATTTTTTGCCAACCCATTTGAGGTAAATATCCATTACTGTCAACAAAACAGCTTAAGTGTTTTAAATCCTGAGCTTGTTTAATCGCACTAAAAAGCTGCTCAATAAACGCTAGTTGCAGTGTTGCCTCACCACCGCTTAGGGTTATTCCGTTTAAAAAAGGTAGATATTTTCGGATAAGTTTTAAAATATCTTCAATACTGTATCGATAAGTCATCGGTGTTGACTGATAGTTACAAGTGTTTATACAAGTATCACATTGCTGGCAAGTTGAACTTTGCCAAATGACTTTGTTGTTGATAAATGATAATGCTTGATGGGGGCAGGAAGCAACACATTCACCACACTCCTTACACCGTGAAATGGTATAAGGATTGTGGCAATTTAAACATTTAAAATTGCAGCCTTGTAAAAAGATGACTAACCGGTTTCCCGGTCCATCAACACAAGAAAAGGGTAAAATTTTATTAACGATTGCCCATGACTTGTTCATGGCTTATTACCCTAGGGGTCCTGCATAAGTAACTATTGTTCACTGTATCTTCGGCTGCTTCACTACCTAAAAATGTGGTATTAATCCGCGAACCTTCTTCTTTATATTTTTTGATATCTGATAATCTCACCATATAACCAGTTACACGCACCAGATCATTACCACTGATATTAGCCGTAAATTCACGGAAACCAAATTTAAATGCTGCTTTACAAATTTGTACTAAGGCTAATGGATTATTTTTAATTGTTTCATCAATAGTTAAAATATCACTAATGCCAGATGTATAATATTTATGGTGTTTAAATAATGCCATAATATGGGTAACAGGATCTGGTTCATGTCCATAAGGGATACGTAAACCAGGTGTTGCACCGCGGTCTGTACTGATACCTGACTGCGCATGTAACATCGCTTTACCTTGCCATGCATGTTTAATTTTATGATTATCAATAAAGTCGGCTAATTGCTCAGAAATGGAGGTAGCTAGTTCATTAGCATCTTCATCAACACCATAGCGACCAGCTAAGTTAGATTTTTCTTGTAGAATATTAACCGCTTCAGCCATAGCATAAATACCAAACATTGGTGCAAATCGAGTTGCGTCAATTAGTCCTTCTTTGACTAAAAAACTATTTTGAAAGAAATTCGATTTTTCATAAAGAAATTCCGATCTCGCTTTGATTAAGTTCAATTGCAATTGGCAATAATAAGGCAGGGTATTTTGTAAAAAGTCGGTAATACTGTTACTTTTTAATGCGACTTCTTTTAAATTAATTCTGGATAAAGTACTACCACCACCCGCAACAGGGAGAGAGTTATAACAACTCACAACACCATAGCCTTTATCATCAAAATCTTTTTTGATCATCATATTATTAGCGATATGTGGTTTTGCTGTTTGGCAGATATTCTCAATTGCTGTATTTAGTAAAGATTCTGGGGTGATATCTTCATCATAAATAAATGTTAAATTAGGCGCAACTTGTTTGAGTTCACGATCAACACGTAAAATTACTCGACAGATCACATTGTCAGTTGGACCAATATTGGCGTGCATAAATGCATCAGGAAGATTGCGATCAAGCATAATCCAAAAACGTTTTAATCGCTGATAAAGCTCTTCTTCTGTTAAATTGCCAACATAAGGTAGTAACACTTTATCTAAACAACCCAAATAAACAGGCATACCAGTGACCGAAGGAACATGATGATAAGCAATTGTCAGCATATTTATGGCATCATCAAAATTTTTTGCAGGCTCAAGCTCTAAATACTCAGATCCTTGTTTAAGGAATTTTGCATAATCTGGTAACACATAACGAGGTTTATACGGTGCATGACCTTCGTACATGTCACAAATTACACGCTCATCTAAGGCTTGCTTAGTTTCACTATCCAAATCAACATAAGGTAAATTATTTTCCGCTGCTAAAGCGAGAAGGTTCGCTTTTTGTTTAGGTGACAGATTGGGATCGGTCACAATATCGTAACAATTTTTTTGAAATTCTGTCATGTTCATAAATACCTCTATATTACCTATATGTTGAAAGCAAAAAATTAAATTTAATGGCTAATTTATAATACCAATTTTACCCGTGCCATTTATATTCTACATTTCTTTTTTAAAACCGTTATTTTTCCAAAATGAAATTAACCGGTTCATAATCTGCCGCATTAATTGGTGAGTGCGCTTCAATATATTCTCTTATCACATCCGCGTCTCGGTAACCTGTATCGACATAAGTTGGTGAAGTATTGGTAACGGGATAACCATCTCCACCAGCCGCTAAATAATCTAACGTGGTAATACGATAAGATTTTTGCAAATCAATTGGCTCATTATTAATTTTAATATCGCTAATCGTATTGCCAGCTAGCGTGATATTTTTTAAGTGAGTATAACCACCAGAACCTTGTTTTTTACTTAATGCAACTTTAAGATATTCCACCAATTCACGGCCGGTTAACTCAAAGTAAACAACTGTATTACCAAAAGGCTCAACTTTCAAAATATCACGATAAGTAATATTTCCTTCAATAAGTGAATCACGAATCATACCGCCAGCCATAATGCCAACATCAGCATTCGTTTTTTCAATAAAGGCACTGAGTAACAGCTGTCCCATATTGCTTTGTTGATATCTTACTACACTACGATCACCTTCTAAACGACCGATTAATTCACCTGTTTTAGTGAGTAATTGCTGTTTACCTTGATCTTGATAAGGTTTAAGTGTTTCTAACAATTTTTTATCTTGTTCTATTTCACTAGTGTAGTATTCAAGACGTTTAGTATCGTTGCCATTGTCGACTTCTTTTTTCAAGTTGATAGGAATTAACTGATAATTTTCCAGTGTAATTTTACCGTTTAAAAAGACAAAGTCGGCACGACCAACATATTTACCCCATTCATGAGCTTGAACAATCCAAGTTCCATTTTGTTGATCGGGTGCACATGGCGTGCCAGGAACATACTCAGTAATACGTTTGTTAGGGCTAGCCATACATACAGGGTTTTGAGAGTGACCACCTACAATCATATTTAAATCACCTGGTTTCAATCCCCGTGCTAACTCAACATCACCCGGTGCCATTGAACCATGTTCACCATTTTCATAATGTCCCATATGAGTAACCGCAATAATCATATCTGGGCGCTCATTATTTTTAATTTGACTTATCACCTTCTCTGCTTCAGGCAAGGTTTTGCGAAACTCAACACCGTCAGTATTTTTAGGTGAAGCAAGGAAAATTGTATCATCAGTAGTTAAACCAAATACCGCAACTCTAATGCCATTTAAATCAAACATTTTATAAGCATCGAAAACGCGATTATCAGTATTTTTGAAGTAAGTATTTGCTGATAAAAATGGAAAGTGAGCCCATTTTTGTTGTTCACGAATAACTGCTAAAGGATGATCAAACTCATGGTTACCAACAGCCATTGCATCATAACCAATACTGTTCATACCCATAAAATCGGGTTTAGCTTGTAAAACATCGGATTCAGGAACGCCTGTATTAATGTCACCGCCAGATAGCAGAAGTAATTTCCCACCTTTTTCGGATACTTCTTTTCTAATTTGGTCAACTACAGTTTTTTGAGCAGCTAAACCATATTCACCAATGTCATTTTGCCAAAAATGGCCATGATGGTCATTAGTATGCAAAATAGTAAAAGAATAGGGCTTATCTTTTTCCCAAGTAGGTGCAGTAGATTGCTTGGTTGCAACTGCTGCGAATGAATTAACTGAGAACAGACCTAAAATAATAACTAGTGACAGTTTAAATTTAAAACAATACATGGCATCTCCCAAATCCTTATTAGAGCTATTCCGTAATTACTTTGAAAATCAATTGTGGTTGTTTAGCACTATCACTGATAGTAATATTGTCATACAATTTTTGTTTAATTGCATCAATCTTATCGCTACTTGAATGAATAGTTAATAATGGTTCACCCACTTCAACTTTATCACCCACTTTTTTATGTAAAACAATACCAACAGCTGGATCAATAACATCTTCTTTAGTTGCACGTCCAGCGCCTAATTGCATCGCCGCAATACCAATTTGGTCGGCAATAATGCGTGATACATAACCTGATTTTTGTGCAGGTAGATCGATTTGGTAAGGGGCGTTGGCTAATTTTTCAGGATGATCAACAACAGAGCTATCTCCACCTTGAGCTTCAATTAACGTTTTAAATTTCTCTATCGCTTTACCATTTTTAATGACTTCTTGAAGTTTTTCTCTTGCTTCCTCTAATGTCTTAGCTTTATTGGCTAATACAACCATTTGACTACCAAGCGTTAAAACTAACTCAGTTAAATCAGCAGGACCATGACCATTTAATGTATCAATGGCTTCTTTAACTTCTAAGGCATTACCAATAGCATAACCTAAAGGTTGAGACATATCTGAGATAATCGCCATGGTTCTACGACCAATTTGATTACCAATATTAACCATTTCATGTGCTAATTTCTCAGAGTCTTCCATCGTTTTCATTAAAGCACCGTCACCGGTTTTGACATCCAACACAATAGCGTCAGCACCCGCAGCCAGTTTTTTACTCATGATTGAACTGGCAATCAGCGGAATAGAGTTAACCGTGCCGGTTACATCACGTAATGAATAAAGTTTTTTATCAGCTGGGGTTAAGTTACCTGATTGACCAATAACCGCAACACCTTTTTGGTTAACCTGATCGATAAACTCTTGCTTACCTAATTCGATTTTAAAGCCGGGAATAGTTTCAAATTTATCGGTTGTTCCACCAGTATGGCCTAATCCTCGACCTGACATCTTGGCAACAGGAATATCTAAAGCAGCAACTAATGGTGCTAATACTAAAGTGGTTGTATCACCCACACCTCCGGTTGAATGTTTATCTACTTTAATACCTTTAATTGATGATAGATCAACAGTATCACCGGAATACATCATAGCACTAGTTAAATCAGCACATTCTTTCGAAGTCATACCTTGATAATAAATAGCCATAAGTAAAGCACTTACTTGGTAGTCAGGAATCGTACCATTAGTATAATTGGTAATAAAAAATTGAATTTCTTCGGTAGTTAAGGCATGTCCATCACGTTTTTTTTCAATAATATCTACAAATCTCATTACACTTCTCTCTTAATATCAATAAATCAAATTAGGATTATATTTTTTCATCCATTATATGGATTGATGATAATTCTGATCTTAGCTTCATCACTCTCTTTTATTATTTTCTATCAAATTTTTTGATAGTTAAAATTTTCTTATTCAGAAATAATACTAATCTAAATCACTAGGTGAAAAAGACCAAGGCAACAATTCACCGACATTGGTTTCTTGGATTTTACCATGCATATTTGTCAAAATAACTGGCATATCTTTGGCGCAAAATTCACTAATGACTTGGCGACAAGCTCCACAAGGTGAAATTGGTCCATCAGTATCGCCAATCACAACTAATTTTTTAAATTTTGTTTTACCTTCTGATACCGCCTTAAAAATCGCAGTTCGTTCAGCACAGTTGGCTAGGCCATATGAGGCATTTTCAATATTGCATCCTAAAATAGCTTCGTCATCTTCGGTAATTAATACTGCACCTACTTGAAATTTAGAATAGGGTACATAAGCTTTTGAGCGTGCTGTTTTAGCTAGTTCAATTAGTTTTTCAATCTTCATATTCATAATCCTTGTTATCATCAATAGATTTTTAGTTTTGCGATTTTGTTGGTGCTTGTAAATTAAGTTGATATACACCAAAGCCTAAATTATCTTTTTCAATAAACTTAATTGGGTACAATGAATGTTTTTCAATATAGGCTTTGGCTTCTTCAGTAGGGGAAGATTCAAAGCGAATATCCAAATTAATTTTGCTGGTAATTGGTGCAATTCGCCAGTTATTATCAACCTTCACATTCACTTCACCTTGTTTTTTAGTGTGATTAGTAATATAGGCTGAAAGAATGACCCTTAAATCATCCGGAGAATTAAATTTAACATTTTTACCACCAGTACCAGGGAATGTTCCGGTATAAGCACGATAGTTATTGGTGGCAATTAAAAATGCTTGATTGGAAGCAATAGGTTTTTGTTGATAAGTTAAGTTTACGATACGTTCTGAATCAGGATTAATTAACTGACAATTTCCATCATAACGTGCAGGTTTAGTAATATCAATTTGATAACTCACACCATCAATGGTATCAAAATTATAAGTTCTAAATTTATCCCAATTAATCAAATATTGTGGTTGTGACGAATTGATATCAATTTGATTATAAACACCTGCTGAGCATTCCAACCACTCTTTAACATCTTTACCCGTTATTTTTACCGCAGATAAAATATTAGGATAAAGATAGATATCAGCTGCATTTCTAAAAGTTAAATCACCTTTTTTAACATCAACATAAGCTGAAGGATCGTTTTTACGACCACCAGCTTTAAATGGCGCAATTGCCGATAAAATGGGTAATCCATCCAGATCTGGATCACCTTGAACAAACTGTTTCACATAATCAATTTGCGTATCACTAATAATTTGCAAAGCAGAAGTATCTTCGACTAATGCTAAATAACTATTGATATCGGTTGAAACCTTGCCAATTGGTTTACCAACAAATTCACGGGTACCTTCGTGGTCGTCTCTTAACGCATTCGTAATATTTTTATCTGATTCAACTAATGCTTTTTTATTTTTAATATCAAAGATCGGGCGAGCTTCTGATTTACCAGAAATGACTTTCCAATTAGCTTTATCACCTTCAATAACTAAATCAACTACACCTAAATGACTTCCCCATTGTCCAGGCATTACTGCGGGCACATGATTGATATTTCCGGTGCTAATATCAGTATTAGGCAATGATTTAAAATCCTCGCTAGGAAAGACCCCATGAGAATGACCAAACATAATAGCATTAATACCTTCAACTTGGCTTAAATAATAGACTGAATTTTCAGCTAAAGCCTTATATGGTTCGGCAGAAACACCTGAATGCGGAATTGCAACAATGATATTTGCACCTTGCTTTTTCATTTCAGGCACTAATTGTTTCGCGGTTTCAGTGATATCTTTAACAATTACCTTACCTTCCAAATTAAGTTTATCCCACTGCATAATTTGTGGTGGCACAAAACCAATATAACCGATTTTAATAGTGTGTTGTTTACCTTCTCTATCAACGACCGGTTTATCTAAAATAATATATTGCCTAAAGTAAGGTTTATTTGTTTTCGCATCAAAAACATTAGCATTAACATAAGGAAAATTAGCACCAGCTAGACTTTTTTGTAAAAAATCTAAACCAAAATTGAACTCATGATTACCGATGTTACCAACTACATAATCTAGCGTATTAAGTGCTTTATAAACAGGATGAGTCTCACCTTTGTTTAGACCTTTATTCAAAGCATAATCAGCCATTGGACTGCCTTGAATCAAATCGCCGTTATCAACTAAAACACTGTTTTTTACCTCTTTTCGTGCTTGATGAATTAAATTAGCTGTTTTAGCTAAACCAAAAGTATCAATGTACTGATCTTTGAAATAGTCATAATTCATCATATTACCGTGCAAATCGGTAGTTTCGATAATTCTTAAATCTACTGTTGCTGCTTGAAGTGAACCAGATATTAATAGGGTTAGTAGGCTTAATCGGGTTTTATTCATATCAATCTCCTATTTCTCTGATGTTGTTAATCATTAACATATAATAAAACGAGATAATTCTTAAATCGTTCAATAATAGCCGGGTGATATTGCTGATCGTTGATTGCCTGTTGTAGACATTGCTTATCATTACTAGTAAAAAAGGCTAAAACGTCATTAAACAAACGTGATTTTTCGGTTGGTTCAATAAATGCAGCATCAATTCCACAAAGTGTAATATCAAACAGTTCCAATCGAGAAAAATGAAAAAAATGCTCAGCGAGCTGATATTCTTTCTCTATATCGGTGCCAAATATGCCTGCGTCATCGGTATTAAGCGTTATTCTGACCCCTCTATCATAAAGTTGTCGAATTGGGTGATTAAGAATATCACCATTTAACTTATTGACTAAAATACGATTACTAGTAAGCGCTATTTCTAAAGTGATCTTGTTATCAATTAAATTCTCAATCAACTTATCATCTTCAATGGCGGCGATACCATGTCCAATACGATTCGCGCCATGTTTAAGCGCTTGGATAATACTTTCAGCAGAATCAATTTCACCAGCATGATAAGATTTTTTTAAATTCAATTTAGAAGCAAGTTGATGGGCTTTTTCAAAATCATCAAAATGACCTGCTTTTTCATTACCTGCGATATTAAATCCGGTAATAAATGGGTGGGGGTTATTCTCAATAAATTGCAGTGTATCGTATACCACATCGGCACCCAGATGGCGTACGCCAATCACATGGTATCTTACAGTAATATTATGTTCTTTTTGAACATCAATAATCGCTTTATCCATTTGATTAAGCGTTTGTTTAAATCTTTCTTGATCCCAAACTATTTTACCTTCGCTTTCCATGGCACAAATATGATAGGGAGACAAAAATAGCTCGCAATAGATT